>JAZRWK010000022.1:0-23223 GCA_045599665.1 Candidatus Cryptobacteroides sp. | reverse complement strand
GCCTTCGTAATTACGCTCCTCAAGTGTAGGCAAGAACATTCCCGGAGCGGAAGACGTCCTGTGGAGGAGGTTGCTGTTGAGATCGTAGTCATACTCCTCGCTGCAGATCATGTCTGTTTCTGCTCCTGAATAGTCCGCACTGACGAGCCTCGAGAGGCTGTCGTAGCCGTAGCGGAAGGAACGCCATGCCGTCTCCGAAGGATTCTTCCACCTGATTCCCGATATCTTTCCGTCCCATCTCGGATCGTTTCCTGTGCAGTAGTCGATCTCTTCACGGAAGAGCGTGCCTCCGATGGCTGTCAGCCAAGAGCGGATATTGTAGGAATATGTCTGTGTAAGGGCTGCCACAGGCGGGTTTATCCTGCTGAGTGATGACAGTCTGCCAACTGAGTCATAAATACGGTTCATCACCGTCCTTGACGTTGCCGTGCCAGCCTTGTGCGTCGTCTTCAGGGGACGGCCCATAGCGTCGAACGTGAACGTCAGCGTCTCGGTGAATGTCGACGTCGTGCCAGGCTTCCCATGCTCCACCTTGCGTTTTGTGACGTTCCCTGCGAAGTCGTAGGCCAGATACTCCCTGTCCACCTTGCCGAAGATGTTAGCTGAGCACTTCTGGATCACGCGTCCCTTGTCGTCGTAGAACATGACGTCCTTGCGCAGCATGAGACCCCTCTGACCGATCTGATAGGCCGTAGGAGAAAGTGTCTGCGGGAGAAGGTTCGAAGTATCCATAAGTGTTAATGTGTGTGGTTCTTATCAAACATAGCGATAATCTTAAATATTTCCAAATGAGGAGGTTGGGATTCTGATATTATTGACTTATGGATTGTCGAAGGTGAAGTATGTTATGAATTTGAAAAGTTATAATATCAAGTTCACTCTTTTTGCAGTATTTTGGTGCTTTTTTCATTTGGATATTGTGGAGATTTTTTTATTCGCAACTAATTGCTTATAATATTAATAACTAATTTCACGACTATGAGACACCATATTCTTTTTTCCTTATTGGCAATTATTACCCTCATTGTCAATTCATGCACCCTTGAAGGAACTGCAGAAGGATCTGCAGTTATGCAGTACAACATGTCTTTCGTCATCGTTGACTCTGACGGTAACAATCTCGTGCAGCCTGGCATGGCTCTATCTGACTGGACGCCTTCTGACAAACCTTCAGAAGAAGCCGTATCTGGTATTGTCAGCAACTCCAGACTTGATATCATCCTTGGAAAGCAAAGCGACAGGTATGACAATAAAGAATACCACGGAATACTTCCCGATGACGAAAAGAACGGACTCATCAGCTATGATATATGTCAGCCAAAACTCCAATACGAGAGAACGGATGACGGTAAGGATTACATTTTCAATTGCTTCTTAATCAGTGAAAAATTCTGCGAGCCTCAGGACATGCTCAGATATGAAATCACTTGCCCGGAAGTGTTCGGTGATGAAGAAATCCATGTCATCAACACTTACTGGAAGGAGATTGATGAGGTTGCCAACCAGAGGACTAAAGGGGAGTATTTCCCGGTATGTTATATGGTCGAATTTGAAGGTACGATTTATACTGACGTCATCAACAATTTTAATGACTTAGTCCCTAATCAAGTCACGCTTACCTTCAACAGATAGACTTGGTATGAAACAGATTTTACTGATTGCATTATCCATCTTCCTGTGCCTCTCATCATGGGCACAGGGTACAGGCGAGGTGTTCTCCAAGGAGGACATCATTCCAACTGGTACGATGCCTCTGCAACCGATCTGTACTCAATGTCAGCAAATGCCTATGCCCGTTGTTATTTCCACCTTGGTCCTCAGCAGAGAGTCTCATTTGTTAAATACCGCTATCGAGGCTGGTGTACGGTTGAGACTATATAAGAACATCCACGTCTTCTCCGGTCCTCTGTTCGGAACGAGGTACTTCGGACTTCATACCGGAGTAGGATTCTAGCCCTTACCGATACGGATCCTTCGTATGATCTCCCTTAGTCAGTCCGCCTGAGAGGATCGGGTAGATCGCGGCAGGGAAGCAGAGGCTCTGATAGATAGTGAACTCGTTGTTCATATAGTTGTCCACAATCTCCACATAAGCCCTTTCTCTGGGGGTGGAGCCTCTTCTGATCTCTGGGTAGGCAGCATAGCCAGGGGCATAGTTGCCGGCTCCGAAGATGAGGATGCCTGGTCTTGGGCCCCAGCCCATCTCGATAGTATAGGCAGACTCTCTGTCGTGCGGATATTCAGACCTGTTGAATCCAAGCTGTGTCATATAGCACTTTCCAAGAGGGTTAAGGCCGAGCGCATAGTCCATCATCTGACTGACGACGTCGATGTACTGAGGCTCGCCGGTCAGTCTCCACATCATGAGGATAGGGTATGAATACTGGCCCTGGGCGACATTGCTGCCCCACCAGTTGAGGTTCATAGGAGCTCCGGTAGGGTAGGCGTTGACGTCGAGAAGGTCGATCTGCCTGTCTGCCGCAGCTTTGACGGCATCCTTGAATACCTGGACGGTCGCCGCGTCAGTGACGGACTCCGGAGCAAGGACGTACGAGAAGAAATACGAAACCAGCCAGGCGCGGCCGGCAAATGCTTCGGTGCCCATGCTGTAGGTCGAGGCAATGGCCATCGCATCGGTAGCATGGTCCTTTACATATCCGTGGCAGTTCTCGTCCCCGGTCATCAGATATTTCTCGACGTTATAGTACATCTGGAAACATTCCGGCATCTGGCGTCCCGATTCCGAATATGACTTGACTGAAGCCTTGTAGGCGAGTTCGGCACGGTCTGCGTATTCGTCTGCCTTGGCCTTGTCATATGGACTTATGATCCTTGCGAAGTGGTAGAAAAGGCCCGACGCCCATGCCGAAGTGCGAGGGTCGCATACCTCGGTTCCGAAAAGATGGTCCTCTCGGTCGTAGGTCGTGAAAGGGGAGTAGCCCATGGTCTCTGTACCCCATGGGATCTGTCCGTCTTCCTCCTGGAAGTATTTCCAGAACATGGTACCCCATTCAGCTTCGTCAAGTATGTCCGGGACGCCGTTGCCCTTTCCGAGTATGTTGAAATCCTCGTCGAAGATGTCCGGAATGTTGAACTGGTTGTCGCGGAACAGGTCCTTGAACGCCTCGTAGGTCGTCAGAAGGACCGAGGGCACGATCATATGGTAGGTACGCCTGTCGGCATCTCCGGCATCATGGTAACCTCCCCAAGCCTTGAATGTCGGCTCATCTCCCTTGACAGGCAGCGATGCCTCGTTGATGCGGTAATGCGTCTGGTAGATGAGCTCGTGACATCTGTTCTGGCGGTAGCTGTGCTCGACGTATGGCTCGGTAAGCTGGATGCCGCATCTCTGGTTGAGGAGCGAGCGGAAGCTTACATAGGAAAGCCTCTGGGAGAATTCTCCTCCGACACCGAAGGGATATGAGGATCCGTAGCCCTCGACCACTACTTTGTATGGGCCTCCTTCCGGGACTGCGGAAAGGTCGATCCTGTAGACATAGTCACCTGACGAAGCGTCCTCACCGATTTCCTTGAGTTTTCCCTCGGCTATCTGCTTCCCGTCGGCGGTCCTTACGACCTTGTATGAAGGCAGAACACCCTCGATTCTCCTTGCGCCGCCATCTCCAAGATAGATCGCGAAGTTTGCGAATCTCCTGGTGGAGAGGGCACTGTAGGCCACCTGGTTGGTCTTGATCGACTCGCAGAAGGTCTGCTCCTCGTCGAAGCTGAAGTCAAACTTGCCATACGGGGTCTCGATGGAATATGACTTTCCGCTCTTCAGGGTAGGCACCGTGAGATAGACATAGTGGTTACACTCCTTCTCGAACGGATCAGCGCTGCGGTTGACCGCAATGACAGGCCTGCCGTTTACCTTCCAGCCGTTGATGTCGCTGATGTTGACCTCATTGAGGTCCAGCGTGTCGCTGCGCATCCACAGCTCGATGACATCGTCCGCTGCGGTTCTGATTTCCTTCAGCTTGATCGCGGCATCTGCCCTTGCTCCTGCCAGTGACAGAAGAATTCCGAGGGCGATGGAGGTAATGACAGACCTTTTCATTGTATTGCGTGTTTTTTGTTGTTACTGTGCGATGATGTTCTTCCAGAAGAACTCGAAGATACGCTTGCTGATGTAGTCGCTTCCGAGGTTGTGGGTATGGCCTGGGAGGTACATCTGCTCGAAGTACTTGTCATGCTTTACGAGCTCAGCAACGACCTGGAGGGTAGATGCAGGATCTACATTGTCATCAAGTTCTCCGTTGATGAGGAGAAGCTTGCCCTCGAGCCTCCATGCGTTGTCGACATTTGAGTTGTCGCTGTATGACTGGTCGATAGGCCATCCCATCCACTGCTCGTTCCACCAGATCTTGTCCATCCTGTTGTCGTGGCAGCCGCAGAGTGCGACACCGACCTTGTAGAACTCAGGGAAGAAGAGAAGTCCAGAAAGGGTGTTCTGGCCACCGGCTGAGTAACCGTAGATGCCTACGTTGCTGATGTCCATGTACTTGTGCTTCTTAGCCGCTGCCTGCATCCAGAGGATGCGGTCAGGGAAACCTGCGTCCTTGAGGTTCTTGTAAGCGACGTCCTGGAAGCTCTTTGACCTGTTGTCGGTACCCATGCCGTCGATGGTTACGACGATGAATCCGAGCTCCTGGAGCATAGCGTTTCTGGTATAGACTGCGAAATCCTTTACAACGTGTGAATCGTGAGGACCTGCATAGATGTACTCGATGACAGGGTACTTCTTGTTCTTGTCGAAGTTGTAAGGATAGAAGATGGTACCCCAGATGTCGGTCTTGCCGTCACGTCCCTTTGCGCTGAATACCTCAGGCATTGTGAAGCCTTCTGCGAGGAGTTTGCTGATGTCGGCCTTCTGGATGTCCATCACCTTTGAACCGTCAGCCGATGAACGGGCGACTGTTGTCCAAGGCATGTCAGGACGTGAGTAGTTGTCCACGAAGTACTTGTAGTCAGAGCTGAATGTAACTGTGTGGTTTGCGTTCTCCGGTGTGAGGTCCACGATCCTGCCGCTGTTGATGTCGAGGCGGAGAAGGTGCTTGTTGTATGGGTCCTCACCCTTGTTGGTGCCGTATGCGTTGGCGTTCATGAGGATGTAGCCCTCTTCCTCGTTGACATAGTGGATCTCGCGTACGTTCCACTCGCCCTTGGTGAGCTGCTTCATGCTGCCTGTGTATGCATCAACCATGTAGAGGTGTCTCCAATCGTCTCTCTCAGACATCCAGAGAACTCTCTTGCCGTCCTTGAAGTAGTAGCGGTAGAGCTCGTTGTAGTATACGAAGGTGTTGGTCTTCTCCTCTGCGATGATCCTGTTCTCACCGGTCTCTCCGTCAACTCCTACGAGCTGATAGAGCTGGTGTCCGCGCTGGTTGTACTCGAATGTGAAGTACTTAGAGTCAGGTGACCACTGGCCTGGACGGAGATTGTACTGGTTTGAGTATGGACGAGTATCGAAGTCCACACGTGCCATCTTCTCCACATTGTAGAGCTCAGGGGTGGTCTGTGGCATTACGTCGCCTGGCTTAGCGTAGTCGAGCCAGTTGTACTTAGGCTGTACCTGGTCTGCAGGACGGGAATCGCGAAGAAGTATCTGGCGCTCCTTGATGACCTGGCTCTTGTATGCGGCGAGCTTCTTTGAATCTGGTGACCAGAAAGCCATGGTGTATCTGTCCTGGTCGGTTCCCTCGACAGTAAGCTGCTTCTCGGAGCCTTCCTTGCCTGCCTCACGTATCCATATGTTGTTGTCCCTGATGATGGCCTCAAGCTTTCCGTCTGGGGAGACGAAAGGACCGCTACCGCGCCATCTGTAAGGGCGCTGTCCGTTTTCCGGAGCCTTTGTGGCCTCATTGTACTGAGCCTCGGTCAGGGAAGTCTTCGACTTCGCAGCCAGGTCTACTGAATAATACTTTGCACCGTCCGCGTCAGTTGTCCTGTAGACGAAACTCTGTGCGTCCTTCCATACAGGTGTGATGTTGGCATTGTAGACAAGTGAGGCATTGGCCTTCACCATCTTTGCACCTGGGTCATAAGCCTTGTCGAATGCACTCTGGAATGTTTGTGCGAAAGCAGACATCGCAAGCAGCATCGCTGCGGCTGACATGATTGACTTTTTCATATTTCCTTAAAATAGTTAGTTAATATTCGTTTTATTGGTCGGAGCTGGACTTATTGCCCGAAACGGACTCCGAAGAAGACATTCGCCTTGTACCTGAAGTTGTCGATGAACATGTCATCTGTGTTGCCGCAGGTATCGTCCCTTATCGTGACCGCCAACCCGGTGAAGTAGTTACGGAACGGGTAGACGATCGCAAAGTTACCGTTTATTATGAAGTCTGGGAAACTCATCGGAATTTTTACTTTATCCTCGCCGCTGAGCACTCCTCCGCCGTTGTAGACGATCAGGGAAGCACGCAGGGAACCATGGACCATCAGCATGTTCCTGAATACGAGGTTGTAGCCATACCCGGCGCCGAGCGCGAAACTGCCGTAGCTCAGGTCGATGTCCGGACTGCCGATCTCCTTGATGCCTGAAATGTGCGAACTGCCAACTTTCATCGCAGCGGAGAAGATGAGGCTTCCGGCGCTCTTCTTCTGGGTATAGCCTTGGTTTGTCGCTGCGGATATCGAGAACTTCTTGTAATTCAGGACATAATAGGCGTTTCCGTCTATTGTCTTAGTGTTGGTGGCACTGGCCGGGATGCTGAAGGTCTGGTCTCCAAGAATTGCCTTGCCTTTGTATTCGTCGGCGCTCTGGTACATGATCTCTCCTCCTAGCCTGTTGCCGTTCGAGGCAAGGGAGAACTCGATGTTGTCGTTGTTGCGGCCGTAGAAGATGCCGGGGCTTATCCCGACTGACAGGTAGAGGCTGCGATACCCGACGGTGAAGCTTTGAGTGAATTTTTCGTTAGTCTTGAGGAGGGTGTAGAACCTGTCCTCTCCTTCGCGTCCGCTTGTATAGAGTACATTGTTGCTCAGGTTGCTTCGCGTGCAGAATGCCCATCGGTTGAGGTTCCTCTCCATGTAGAACGGGTCGTAGGTGTCCCTGTGCTGATATCTGTAGAGCAGGCTGTCAGCGGCGATCAACAGCCTCTTTGCTCCTGAGGCTTCCCTTGTCCTTGGACTGACATCTGTCTCCTGTGCGGCAACTGCCGTACAGAAAAGCGGGAGAATCAGAAACAAGAGGAACCTTCTGGACATCAGCGTGTTATTTTGTGTTGAACCAGTTGAGTGACAGTCCAATCAGTCTTTCGATGTCTTCGCTGTCCATGAGAACCTCGAGAGGGAAACCGAAGCTGATAGTCCTGTAAGTATCCATGTCGGCGCAGACGGCCGCAGAGATGTTCGTGTCGGTGTAGCGGAGGAATGTGGATGACTTCTTCGCGGCTGGGATGAGGCCGTCAGGGGTCTCGACGCAGTATACCTTCTCGTTTGGCTCATTATGGAATCCGAACCGTACTGTGACAGGATCCGTGTCGATCATCTTGCTTCTCATTACCCAGAGCATACCGCTGCGGCTGGCATAGTTGGTCAGCCATCTGTATCCAAGCACATCTTCCACGAACCGTTTGGTCTTAGAGACATACGACGCATCCTTGTGTACTGCAGGGTATATCTGGTCCCACACGTCAGTTCCGATGTTCGAACCGGAAATCAGCACATTTCCGCCTCCTGAAGTGTACTTCCTTAGAGCGTCCTGCAACTTTTCAGGGAATACCTGGTATCTGTCCTCAACAGCACCGCGTCCCATAGATGTTGTCACCTGCTTTCCGCAGATGAGGTCGATTGTCCAGAAGCCTGAGGCAAGTGAGGCGTCGGCAGCGAACGCGTCTGAACCCATCGAGCTGAATGCATAGCCGTTCTCCAGGATGGCTTTGCCATGGACATAAGGATAGTCGAATGTGTTTCCAGCCATCTTGAGTCCAGCCTCGTCGGAGTACGAACCTCCGAAACCAGGGTTGTCGTCGTCGACCCATTCAAGCTCACGGCGGAACTGGTACTGCTGTCCGATGTAGCTGATGTCGTACATATATGGCACGCCGCCGTCAAGCTTCGTGTCGAAGCCTGCATAGGTCGGAGTGTCGAACCATGCAGGTGCCGCCACTCTATAGAAGTTGTTGACTACCAATACTTTCTTGTCGGAAGACCGGCTTTCCGGAATTCCTGCGCTGAGGGTCTCGGACGGGAAGCTGATACCTCCGTCGTTGAACGCCGCGATGCGGAAGCTGTATATGTGGCCCGGTTCCATGGCAACATCACTCCTGTAGAATCCTCCTGCCTCGACGGCGTCGATTATCTGGCCGTCGTCGAAAGCGCCGTCGTCGATCCTGGTGTAGAGTATGAATCCTCTTGAGACTGCCGTCGGCTCGATAGGGTCGTTTGTAGGAGTCCATCTGAGGGTTGCTCCTCCGTCCTTGAGTATTGCTGAGAAGTTATGGACAGGCAGCGGCTGGACCTCGTAAGGACATCCGTATCTGTCACTGAGGAACTTGAGGACTCCCTTGTAGACTGCACGTGAGACATCGAAGCGGAAGGCCGGGTCGAGGCCGTACTTCATGTCCGCGAAATTCTGGTGCGATAGAAGTTCGAGGATCATTCCCGGAACCTTGCTGGTCCTGGCCTCGCTGTAGGAACGGTCCCAGATCTCCCTGCGCGCCCACTGCGGTTCGTACCTTTCCCTGATGTCATTCACGATCTGGCTTTGGACGTAGTTGCAGAGGTCGCGGCAGACCATCCTGTCTTCTCCAGAAGGGTACTTCCTGCTTCCGTCTTCCTTGAGGGTGTAGATAGAGAGTGTACCTACGATGGAGTCGTTCGGAAATGTACCGGCGTCTGAGTGGAACGCCAGGGACAGGTCGAATGGAATGCCTTTGCCTTCCATCTTAGGATTTACCCTCGAACCTCCGGACATCATCGCCGCCCAAGGGCCGCGGTCCGCGAAATCGTTGGTATAGTCGTCAGGGTGTTTCCTTGTTATGGTAGTGTCGACTCCGGCCCACTGCATATTGTACAGGGCTCCTTCCATATATGCAGGCATGCCTGAAACTGTCCATTCCTCTTCAGGGGTGTCGTCGTCACCTCTTGCTATCTTGCCCATTCCGCCACCGAAGCGGACTGCATCGGCCGTGATGACCGTTCCTGCCGTATTGGTAGTACCTTCCGGTGCCTTGTTGTCAAGGGTCACGCCGGCGCATCCCTTCTCGAATTCAAAGGTTCCGAGATAGATCCAGGTCCCGCCACCCATCTTCTGATTGACCGAGAACTCGGTCGAACCTCCGAGATGCCTTACTGTGTAGTGGGCATGTTCAGTGCTGTTGGACAGTGACTTATATGAAATATAGACGGCGTAGCGGCCTCTTTCCGGAATGTCCGGGGTCCATGTCGCCTGTGCTTCGTCGTCCGTGCCTGTCTGGACCTTGGCCTGACGGGCGGTTCCCATAGTGAAAGGATTGTCGTCATGGATGTAGAATTCCTTTATGTCCGCGAATCCGATTCCGGCGTTGCTCCATTTCCCGCTCTCGCGGTATGTGCCTGCCTTCCTGAGACGGTCGGGCCTTGGCTGCGCAAACGACGGGTCGTTATCTACTACAGCCTCGTTGGTCTGAGTGTCTCTTTCCCTAGGGCTGAGTACGTATGCTCCGGCATTCTCCAGCATAGGTATGAGGAAGGGGAGTACGTAGCTCTGGGTATACATGTCCTCGACGGTCATGAAGTTCTGGGCTCTCTGCCATTCCCATCTGCTGGTCTTCGTCTCATAGTATCTGCCGTGGCTCTGCCATACGGCAAGATGCCTTCCTGACAGGCCTTTCCCGAACTCCTGGCCTCCGATGCGGTGTACCATGGTCCTGCCTCTGTGGTCGGCCGCCTTGTGGAGCGACTCATGGACAGTGCCGTCGAAATGAAGCGCATGGGTGGTCAGGTCGTTGATGTTTATTCCGTTGCCGAATATGCTTCCGACGTTCGGAGCCGGGCTGTCAGACGGGAACTGGTCATGGAGGGCCTCCCTGAACCACTTGACATCGTTCTTGGTCCATGGTATGTCGCATAGGCTGGTCGTGAAGTAGAAGTCCAGCGACGTGCCTCTCTGGGTGATGGTCCTGAGCTTGAGCTTGGCATCTACGCTTGTCCTTTCCTTGATAAGCACGGAAAGGGAGTCACATGCCTTCGTGAAACTCCTCACAAGCTTTGTCTGGGCGTTGCCCGAGAGGGAGAAGACAAGTAGTATGAGTGATATGGCAAATGCTTTAAGCTTCATCTGTGTCCTGTTTCAGAATGTCGATGATGAATACGAATAAAGAGCTGATTGACAGTGCGATGGCATCTGCCCTGAAGTCCTTAGGGTCGCAGCTTCTGTATGAGAGAAGGCTCTGCCCATATTCGGTCGCGCCAGCGAGGACACAGCCGAGCAGGAAGATTCCGCACATCATCAGGACTGAGTGCCATGGCTTTGTGGTGAACCTGTCTACGGCGAGGAACACAAGTACAGGGAAAGGCATGAACATCAGGAAATGCACGATCTTGTCAGTCGGGATACCGAATATGTATCTGCTGACCTGAGGGAGGTTGTCGAAATGTCCGAAGCACAGATAGGCCACTGCCGCGATGTAGACGAGCAGCAGGCACTTGAAAAATAAGCTTCCCTGGTTGAGTATCTTCATCTTCTATAGACTTTGCATGTCTTCAAGTTTCTTGTAATATCCGCCAAGTTCGACGAGTTCGGTGTGCTTGCCGCGTTCTACGATTCGGCCTTCCTGCATCACGAGTATCTGGTCGGAATTCTTGATTGTCGAGAGCCTGTGGGCGATGGCGATGGTCGTCCTGGTGGACATGAGCCTGTCGAGGGCTTCCTGGACGAGTCTTTCCGACTCTGTGTCAAGAGATGCCGTTGCCTCGTCGAGAATGAGGATAGGAGGGTTCTTGAGGATTGCCCTCGCGATGGATAACCTCTGTCTCTGTCCTCCCGAAAGGCGCATTCCCCGGTCTCCGATATTGGTGTTGTATCCGTCTTCCTTCTCCATGATGAACTCATGGGCGTTTGCGATCTTCGCTGCCTCGATGACCTGTTCCATGGTAGCGTCCTTCACACCGAAGGCGATGTTGTTGAAGATCGTGTCATTGAAGAGAATAGGCTCCTGGTTGACATATCCGATCAGTCCGCGGAGGCTCTTCATCGAGAGCTCCCTGATGTCTATGCCGTCGATCCTGATCGCACCTTCAGTCACATCGTAGAATCTTGGGATGAGGTCCGCGAGAGTCGATTTGCCCGCTCCGGATTCGCCTACGATGGCGATGTTGCTGCCTTTGGCGATCTCGACGCTGACGTCGTTGAGTATGGTCTTGCCTCCTTCTTCGTAGCGGAAGCCGACATGGTCGAACTCGATGCCCTTCTCGAACGAGCTGATTTCCTCAGGCTCAGCTGCTTCCTTGATCGTGTTCTCTGCGAGAAGGATCTTGTCGATTCTCTCCATCGACGCCATTCCCTTAGGGATGCTGTATCCTGCCTTTGAGAAGTCCTTGAGCGGATTCAGGATGCTGTAGAGGATGACAAGGTAGTAGATGAAGCTTGAAGCGGAGAGGGGAGCGCTCTCCCTGATGATCAGTGTGCCGCCGAACCAGAGCACGATTCCGATCAGCACGGTTCCGAGGAACTCGCTGACAGGGTGCGCGAGCGCCTGTCTGGTCGATACGCGTCCGGTCTTGTTCCTGAGCGCCTCGGTTATCTTGTCGAACCTGCGTCCCATTGCTGCCTCGGCGATGAAAGCCTTGATTACCCTGAGGCCTCCCAGAGTCTCCTCGACCTGGGACATAGTGTCGCTCCAGAGCTCCTGTGCAGCGAGGGATTTCTTCTTAAGGGTACGTCCTATGCTTCCCATGACCCATCCCAGGAACGGAACTACCAGGATGGTGAACAGGGTGAGCTCCCAGCTTATCACCATCAGCGCCGCGAAATAGCAGACGATGAGGATAGGATTCTTGATCAGCATCTCGAGGACGCTGATGATCGAGTACTCGATCTCGTTGACGTCACCGCTCATCCTGGCGATCAGGTCACCCTTCCTCTCCTGCGAGAAATAGCCCAGAGGCAGAGCGAGTATCTTGTCGTAGATCTGCATCCTGAGGTCCTTGACCACTCCTGTCCTGATAGGGACCATGACCGCGGCAGAGCCGAAGTAGCAGGCAGTCTTGAACAAGGTCATGACACAGAGGAAGATGACCAGCATGAGCAGGGTCCTTGATTCGCCATGGACCTTGATATATTCGGCAAGCATCCAGTTGCAGTTGTTGGCGATGGCGCTGCCTTTCTCCATCAGGCCGCTGACGCTGTCGAGAGGTATGAACTCGTAGACCTTCCTGTTGATCCTGAACAGGATGTCCAGCATAGGTACTATCAGTGAGAAGGAGAAGATGTTGAGGATTGCCGAGAGAAGGTTCATGGCAACCGATCCCCACAGGTATTTCCCATATGGGGAGACATATCTCCTGAGTATTTTCCAGAATTCTTTCATTTCGTCAAAATCGCGTTACATTGTCCTCTCGATCCAGTGGAAGATCGCCCAGATCCTTTTCTTGAGGACGGTATAGTCCAGAGTGTCCGCCGTGTCTCTGGTCTTGTTGTTGTTCATAGTTATGCCCGAGGTGAACATCACCGCCGGGACTCTGTTGTCCAGGAATATCTTCTGTTCGCTCACCCTGCGGTAGAACATGTCGGTGAACGATGAGCTTCCGTAGTAGTCGAAGCCGAGGTCAAGGCCAAGTGAATACCTCGAGTTGGCATATTTGAGCGAGCCTCTGTGGAACTCGGCATCCTTGTCGGCAAGGAATATCAGATAGTTGCTGTCTCCTGACTTCAGAGGACTGAGTGTGCTGCCGATCTGGTCTATGTTGACCATGATAGAGATATCGTTCTTGGTTATCACCTTGCCATTTTCCGGATCTTTGATCTTGCCTGTGGTCAGCTCGTCCCAGAAAGCCTTGACTCCGTCCATGTTGATGTTCTTCGCGTCGAGGGCGACGAAGATTATGTTCTGGCGGTAGGTCTTTCCGTAGCTCATCATTGCGCCGACCATCTTTCCGGCACCGAGCATGGCGACCACTCCGCTGGCGTTGCTGTCCGCTCCCGGGTACATGTTCCCCTCGAGCTCGCCGTATCCGTCATAATGGGCGGTAACTATCATATACTTCTTGTATGCAGAAGAAGTCTTCGAGATCGACGGCAGCATTCCGACTATGTTCCTCGCTGCAACTCCGTTGCTCGCCTGGAAACCGTGGGAATAGCTTTCTCCCATAGGGACTATGCCCAGTCTGTTGAACTCTCTCATTATCCACATCGCGGCCTCGGAGTTGCCCACTGTTCCAGATCCTCGCCCGTTACATACTGAATCTGCAAGGAAACCGACCTGTCTCTCAAGCGCTTCCTCTGTGATGAGCCCATGGGTGATCTCGCTTCCGACCACGACCCTTTTCGCCTGGGCATGGCAGGTTCCGCCGCCGGTGACCGACACCATGACGGCAAATGCTGCAAAAGCGGATATGAGTTTCATTCTGAAGCGCATTATGGGAAAATAATATCTTTCAAAGATAGCGAAAAAAGTCGAATCTTCCCTATGGTATAGTATTTGAAAAAGTGGTATATTTGTATTATAAAGCATAATAGCGTGAAAAAGTCCCTGAAAATAATTCTTCCGTTCCTGCTGGCTGTACTGGCATGTCTGCCGTCGTACGCCCAGTATGACAAGGACGTGTTCTATTTCAGGGGCAGACAGCATCTTGCTGAGGGACGCTATGCAAGCTCTATCGAGAACTTCAACATCCTTGCCCAGCTTGACACGACAGACTACTGGACATTCTTCTACAGAGGAATCGCGAAGTACAACCTCGGCGATGTGAGAGGTGCGCAGAAAGACTTCAACACTTCGATCCGCCTGAATCCTGTCTTTACCTACGGCTATCACTACCGTGCCATCACGGAAAGCCGTGCAGGTAACTACGACAAGGCTTTCGCGGACTTCGACAAGGCTGAGTCGCTCCGTCCAGGCTATGAGGGAATCTACTTCAGCCGTGGTGTGACCTACTTCCTCGCGCAGCAGTTCGACAAGGCTGTCACAGACTTCAACAAGTATATCAGAAGGCAGCCGAAGGATCCTTCGGCGTACCTTAACCGAGGCGCCAGCTATCTTTTCCTCGGCGATACGACCAAAGCTCTCAATGACTACAACAAAGCCATCGAGATCGACCGTTTCGAACCGGAGGGATATGTCCGCCGCGGACGTCTCTATGCCAGCCAGAACAACTTCTCCAGCGCTATCGCCGACATGGACAAGGCGATTGAGATTGATTCCACCAACACCCTGGCATACTTCAACAGGGCGATCATGTACTATGAGGAAAAGGACTTCAACTCTGCGATGGCTGACCTCAACCGTGTCCTGAGAGACGATCCAGGCAACGCTCTGACACTTTATAACCGAAGCCTTATCAGTGCCCAGGTCGGAAACTACGAGGATGCGCTTGCAGATATGGACCGAGTCATAAACATCAACCCGAGGAATGTGCTTGCCTACTACAACAGGGCGTCTTTCTTTGTGGAGATGGAGCGCTGGCGCGACGCTCTTGAGGACTATGACATGGCCATCGAGCTCTATCCTGATTTCGCGAAGGCCTATCAGAACAGGTCTTTCGTCGAGAACAAGCTTGGCATGACCAGGGCTTCCAAGAGGGACTATGACATAGCTCAGCAGAAGGTCAAGGAATATCGCGAGGCCAACAGCAACGCCCAAGGCTCGTTTGCGGACACTACCAAGAAATACAGCTCACTCCTTGCCCTCGACGCGGATTTCGCCAAGAAGGACTTCGACGACGAGCTCCTTCAGCACAGGGACATAGACATCCGTCTTAAGCCTCTGCACAAGTTTGTCATATCAAAGCAGAGGGACAATGTCAACTATGCACTCAGGACCAGATATGAGAATTCCCTGCTGGACAAGTTCAAGACAGAGATGCCTGTTCCTGTCACAGTGACCAATGCCGACACGACCGCGGCAGCCCAGAATGCTGTCGTCGAATCAATACTCTATGGCTCTGACGACCTCAGGATATCCAAGGCAAGACATGACTTCCTGAAGGGACTCTACGAGGTTTCAGGAAAGCAGTACAATTCTGCTCTGGCGTATTACGACAAGGCTGTGGAGGCAGAGGAGACGGACAGGTATGAACAGTATTACAAGGCGTTCTACCTGATGAACCGCGCCGTGCTCAGGGCTGAGATGATTGAATTCATGTCATCCATCGAGAACAATGTCCAGACACTTACCATGGACGACCAGGGCAACACCCGTGCCCGCGTCGGCGACCAGGTTACCCGTACCTACGACTACTCGGAGGCGATCGAAGACCTGGTAGCGGCAAGCAGTATCGTCGGGGACATCCCGTATATACATTACGACCTGGGAAATCTCTATTGCCTTTCTTCTCAGCTTGTCGAGTCTATCGACAGCTATTCGAAGGCAATCGAGCTCTATCCTAAGATGGGTGATGCGTACTATAACCGTGGCCTTGTGCTCATCTATCTGAAAGACAAGGAGAAAGGATGTATCGACCTTTCTCTTGCAGGTGAGCTGGGCGTAGCTGAGGCCTACAGTGTCATCAGCAAATATTGTGAAGAAGAGAATGATTAAAGCGATAGTTCTGGATCTTGGAGGAGTGCTTATAGACCTTGATGTAAAGGCCTGCAGGAAGGCTTTCATCGAGATCCTCGGATTCTATAAGATTGACGAGCTCCTGGATCCGTGCCATCAGAAAGGCATATATTCAGATCTCGAGGAGGGAAAGATCAGTGTGGATGAGTTCAGAAGCCTGGTTGTCAAGGATTCCAGGCCGGGGTCGGATCCTATGGATGTCGACAGGTGCATGGGTGCGCTCCTTACAGGTATGGACCCTGCGAAGGTGCCTTTCCTCTATGAGCTTGCAGAGAGATATGACATCTATGCGCTCTCTAACAACAATCCTATCGCAATGCGCCGTTTCCACGAGATATACAAGGAGAACGGCCTCGAGTGGAAAGATGTCTTCAGGACAGAGTTCCTCTCATGTGAGATGAAACTTCTCAAACCGGATCCCGAAATCTATCGCGAAGCCCTCCGAAGGATAGGGCTTCCTGCTCAAGAGATCCTTTTTGTGGATGATTCCCAGGCCAATGTCGATGCTGCGGCCTCCCTTGGGATCAACGCTGTCCATTATGTCCCTGGTACCGACCTCAGGGAAACTGTCGAACCTATTCTGAACAACCTGAACAGATGATAAGATTTATCAGCCTTTCCAGCGGCAGTGCCGGAAACTGCTATTTCCTTGGCAACGACGAGAAGGGAATCCTCATCGATGCCGGCGTGAGCCTTAGATATATGAAGAAGTATTTCCTGAACGTAGGTCTTGACTACGACTCGTTCAGCTCGATACTTGTGACCCATGACCACATGGACCACATCCGCAATCTCGGCTCATACTGCAAGAGGATAATGAAGGCTGTCTATGCCACTCCGACTCTGCTGGCCGCCAGGACCATGGCCTCGGACCATGTCCGCAGCTGCGCGCGCCCTCTCGAGGGAGGGAAGTGGAACGACATCGACGGGTTCATGGTACGTTATTTCGTGGTCCCTCACGATGCGACGCAGACAGTCGGATATGCGATAATGATAGACGGACACAAGTTCGTGATCATGACAGACATAGGACGTATGACCGAGGAAGCGATCTCCTTCGCGCAGCAGGCAGACACGGTCGTCGTCGAATCGAATTATGATATGGATATGCTGATATCCGGCCCATATACCCACGACCTCAAGATGAGGATCTGCCAGGGCAACGGCCATCTCAGCAATGACGAGTGTGCGCAGGCGATCAAGCGCTTCTGGCATCCAGGCCTGAAGAATCTGTTCCTCTGCCACTTGAGTGAGAACAACAATACCCCTGAACTTGCGTACAGATGTGCGGAAAAGGCGCTTGCGGAGCTCGGGGTGGAGAAGGGTACGGTGAACCTCAGGACACTTCCGAGGCGAAGCCCTTCACCATTAATGATGCTATAGAATTTAATGGCGGAAAGCAAGGACAATCTACTCGGACTGATACGCAACAATCAACCGATGAGGATGGGGCAGCAGCTCCGCCTTACTGCTTTGCTTGCCATTCCTGCTATTCTGGCCCAGCTGGCATCAGTGATGCTTCAGTACATCGATGCCTCCATGGTCGGTAATCTGGGCGCAAATCCTTCAGCCTCAATCGGTCTTGTCTCGACGAGCACCTGGATCATGGCTGGTTTCGCCATGGCTGTATGCTCCGGATTCTCGGTCCAGGTTGCCCATCGCTGCGGTGCCAAGGACTTCAAGGGTGCCCGCTCCCTTATGCGTCAGGGATTCACTGCATCCCTTGTATTCGGAGTCATCTTCTCGATTCTAGGTACCATGATCTCGGGGGGACTCCCGACCTGGCTCGGTGGCGATCCCGTCATCTGCAGCGACGCGTCGGCATATTTCCGAATCTATTCGATGTTCATGCCTTTCATGACTCTGGGATTCTGCTCGAATGCCTGTCTGCAGGCCAGCGGAAACATGAAGGTGCCGTCAATGCTTTATATCACGATGGCAGTCCTTGACGTGGCGTTCAACTACCTGTTCATATATATGCTCGGATGGGGAGTGCCAGGTGCCGCGATGGGAACCGGCCTTGCAGAATGTATAATGGCGGTCGTGTCGATCTCCTATACGGTCACACGATCATCTGAACTCAGGATCACAGGGGAGAAAGGCTCTTTCATCCCGACGTCGAGGAGCATCAGGGACGCTTTCGGAATCACCGGCCCGCTCTGGCTGCAGAATGTAGTCATGAGGGGCGCATTCATAGTCGCGACTGTCATAGTGGCCCCTCTGGGCCCGATCGCCGTGGCGGCAAATTCCCTTGCGATTACAGCGGAAAGCTTCTGCTATATGCCAGGCTATGGCTTCGAGGAATCTGCGACCACTCTTGTCGGGCAATGCCTCGGAGCTGCAAGAAAGGACCTTGCCAGGAAGTTCGCCAGGATAAATATTTCTCTGGGAGCTATGATCATGACTTTCCTTGGCATATTGATGTACATATTCGCCCCGCAGCTCATGGATATGCTCAGCAACGATCCTGACGTCATCGCCCTTGGCGCGAAATGCCTCAGGATCGAAGCCTTTGCCGAGACATTCTATGGTGTGTCCATGGTAGCCTACGGTTCATGCGTAGGTGCCGGAGATACCCTTATGCCTTCGGCCATCAACTTCACAAGTATGTGGATAGTACGTATAGGCCTTGCGCTGCTGCTTGTCCCTAAGATGGGCCTGGTAGGCTACTGGATCGCAATGTGCGTTGAACTGAACGTACGCGGCCTTCTCTTCCTTGCCAGGGTGAGCGGCGACAGATGGCTGGGAAAACGCTTTGTAGAACAAAAAACAACATTATGATAAAGAAGATAATCAACCAGGAATTCGGAGGCGAGAGGCCTCTTTACAATGAGCACGGACTCTATCTCGAGGGCGTGAAGATCCACGCTGGTGAGTCGGCCCTCAAGGAGACCTCCGACATTACGGCCGTCCGCTGCCAGTTCGAGGGCAAGTACCCTTTCTGGTGCTGCGACCGCTTCACAATCAAGGACTGCCTCTTCACCGGAGGCGCCCGCGCCGCTCTCTGGTACTCGCGCGACCTTGACATGCAGGACACCATAGTCGATGCTCCGAAGATGTTCAGGGAAATGGACGGGCTCAAGCTGAAGAACGTCATGATCCCAACTGCATCAGAGACCCTCTGGAGCTGCAGGAACATCGAGATGGAAGATGTCGTGGCCGACCGTGCAGACTATATCCTTATGCACTGCAGTGATGTGAAGATCAGAAACTTCAAGCTTGACGGCAACTATTCCTTCCAATGGACGAAGAACGTGGAGATCCACGATTCCATACTGAATACAAAGGACGCATTCTGGGAGACGGACAATGTGACCGTTTATGACTCGAAGATCAACGGCGAGTTCCTCGGATGGCACTCGCGCAACCTCAAGCTCGTGCGATGCCATATCGGCGGCTCGCAGCCTCTTTGCTACTGCGAGAACCTTGTGCTCGAGGACTGCACTTTTGCAGATGATGCAGACCTCGCACTCGAGTATTCTACAGTTACAGCGACCATCAAGGGCCATGTACATTCGATAAAGAATCCTCGCTCGGGACATATCACAGTGGACTCTGTCGGCGAGATCATCATCGACAAGAACATGAAAGCTCCTGGTGACTGCGTGATTGAAGTGAAGAACAAGTAGATCCTGGATATGAGATTCGATTTCGACAAGATGGCCTCAAGGCGCGGGACCGCCTGCGTCAAGTGGGATGAAAGACCTCCGTACGAAGGTACCATAGACACATCAGACGTCATTCCTATGTGGGTAGCGGACATGGACTTCGAAGTGGCTCCTTGCATCAGCAAGGCAGTCCAGGAACGAGCCATGCATCCGGTCTATGGCTACAACATTGTGCCTGATATCTACTATGACACAATCGTGGACTGGTTCTCGAAGCGCCATGGCTGGTCGATCGATCCATCATGGATTCTCTATACTACAGGCGTCGTACCTGCGATGTCTGCCGTCATCAAGGCATTCTGCAAGCCTGGCAGCAAGGTCGTGGCACTTACTCCTGCCTACAACTGCTTCTTCAGCTCGATCAGGAACAATGACTGCGTCCTGGCCGAGTGCCCGCTTGTCTACAAGGACGGGTCTCATACCATAGACTTCGAACTTTTTGAGCAGATATGCTCGGACCCTGACTGCGGACTCTTCCTCTTCTGCAATCCTCACAACCCTTCGGGACGAGTTTGGACCGAGGACGAGCTCAGAAGGATAGGGGATATATGCATCAGGCACAATGTGATAGTCGCCAGCGACGAGATCCACTGCGAGATCGTAATGCCTGGCCATAAGTTCATTCCTTTCGCTTCGCTCGGCGATGAGTATCAGCACATCTGTGTGACCATGAACTCTTCCAGCAAGGCTTTCAATACCGCCGGTCTCCAGATAGCCAATATCATCTCGGACAATCCACTGTGGAGGGAGAAAATCAACAAGGCCATCAACATCAACGAGATCTGCGACGTCAATCCTTTCGGCCATGTCGCCCTGGTGGCAGCGTACTCTGAAGAAGGTGCGCAGTGGCTCAGCCAGCTGAACGAGTATATCTGGGGCAACTATCAGCTACTGCTCGAGGTATTCGGCAAGGAACTTCCTGATTTCCCTGTCTGCTCTCTGGAGGGTACCTATCTTGCATGGTTCGACTGCTCTGCCCTGGGTGGGATGAAGACAGAGGATGTGGAGGGCTCCCTCCTCATGAATGAGAAAGTCTGGATCAATGCCGGAACGATGTACGGCAAGGATGGATTCATGAGAATCAACCTTGCCGCACCTAGAGCTCTTGTATCAGAGGGTCTTGACAGGATAGTCAAGGGCCTGAAGAGACTTAGTCAAATGTGTAATTGAAATCGTCGAAGACGGCAACTCCGCCGTCCTTCAATGTGTTGTAGCTGAAAAGTGCAGGACGGGCGCCCTTCCAGTTTGTGTAGAGAGTAAGGAATGTGCCTCCGATCTCCTTGTATGACCTGCCGTCCACGCTGTAGCTGAACTGGCAGCATTCCTTGGAGAAGTCATATGTGACGCGGAGCTTGACAGTCTTACCCTTATAGCTTTCCTCAAAAGCAGAACTGCCGTCTGCTTCTTCGATGAACAGAATCTTCTTCCCATCTACGACCTTGATGCCGAGCAGTCTGTTGCCTTTGCCCATCAGTGCCAGACCTGCCTTCTGACCTTCTGCCATTGATGATGCATCAAGCATAACAGAGATTTCGCCTGTCTCTCCCAGGAACTTCTGTGTCAGTGTGTTATGTGCCTTGAGGAAAGATTCGCTCTTGAGTGCGTGCAATGAAAGCTTGCCTGGCTTTTCGGTCAGACTCCATGCTGAATTCACTGGATTGTGGTTGAACTGCCACTGGACAGCGAGCTTCGACGATGAGAAATCATCAGATGTCGCCGGTTTGAAAGGGGTCTTCGCACCCAATGCTCCGGTCGATGACGGCATCTTCCAGCAATATACAGGTTCGCCGATTCCGTTACGGTCTATGTCTACTCCGATCACAGGCCATCCTTCTGACCAGTGCACAGGCTGGAGATGCATCACTCTTCCGAGAACAGGTGTGTGCTGGAAATGGAGGAAGTACCAGTCTCCTTCAGGTGTGTCAACCAGTGCGCCCTGATGAGGACCGTTTATGTCAGTCGATCCTGTCTCAAGTACTACCTTCTTGTCGTATGGTCCATAGATGCTGGCAGAGCGGAGAATCACCTGATTACCTTTCTCTACTCCTCCCTCAGGGATCGAGAGATAGTAGTAGCCGTTCATCTTATGGATTTTGGTTCCTTCTGCCACCGGTCCTTCATATACGGTCTTTCCTTCGTCCAGAAGCTTTTTGCCATCTGGGGACATCCTGTGTATGATGATAGGGCCTGCTCCGACCTGGCTGCGTCCGAGGTAGGCATTACCGTCTTCGTCCCAGAAAGGACACGGGTCCTCCCAGCCTCTTCCTGTACCCTCGTGTACAAGGGTGAGCTTCTCCCATGGACCTTCAGCCGCAGGGGCGCTGGACATGAACAGACCTTCTGACGGGGTGCAGAAGAAGACGTAGAAACGTCCGTCGTGATAGCGTATCGACGGAGCCCATGAACCTCTTGCATACATGCTGTTGTCGTCCCAGCCGGGATAGTCGAACCTGTCGTAGATCTGGGTCACGTATCTCCAGTTGACGAGGTCGTCGGATTCCAGCACCTGCATTCCGATGAAGTGGAAATCCGATGCTACCATGTAATACTTGTCACCGACTCTTATCGCATCCGGGTCAGAGTAGTCACCATTCAGGACTGGATTGATGTATGTCCCGTTCCCCTGATCGCCCCATCTGGCAATCTGGGCAGAAGCTTCGTTGAATGCCAGCATTCCGCTTATGAATGCAGTGGCTGCAAGAATATGCTTGAGTTTCATGTGTAGTGATTATTGGTTATGTGCAAATATAATAAAAAAGGCCGACCCCGCTCGGGTCGACCTTTTCATATTGAGGAAGTCTCTTGATTAGATCTGAGGACCAGCCTTTACGAGAGCCTTACCAGCCTTGTTGCCTTCGTACTTCTTGAAGTTCTTGATGAAACGTGAAGCGAGGTCGAGTGCCTTTGTCTCCCACTCTGAAGCATCAGCGTAGGTGTCACGTGGGTCAAGGATGTTGGTGTCAACACCGTTGAGCACTGTAGGAACTGTGAAGTTGAAGTGAGGGATCACCTTGGTAGGAGCCTTGTCGATAGAACCGTCAAGGATTGCGTCGATGATACCACGGGTGTCGCGGATAGAGATACGCTTACCTGTACCGTTCCAACCTGTGTTTACGAGGTATGCCTTAGCACCGCTCTTCTTCATCTTCTTGACAAGCTCCTGAGCGTACTTTGTTGGGTGAAGCTCGAGGAATGCCTGGCCGAAGCAAGCTGAGAAGGTAGGAGTAGGCTCGGTGATACCGCGCTCTGTACCTGCAAGCTTAGCGGTGAAACCTGAGAGGAAGTAGTACTGAGTCTGCTCAGGAGTGAGGATAGATACTGGAGGAAGTACTCCGAATGCATCAGCTGAAAGGAAGATAACGTCCTTTGCTGCAGGTGCAGATGAACCTGGCTGGATGTTGTTGATGTGGTTGATAGGGTAAGAAACGCGGGTGTTCTCAGTAACGCTCTTGTCGTTGAAGTCGATCTTGCCGTTAGCGTCAACGGTTACGTTCTCAAGGAGTGCGTTGCGAACGATAGCGTTGTAGATGTCTGGCTCGTTCTCCTTAGAGAGGCCGATAACCTTAGCATAGCAGCCGCCCTCGAAGTTGAATACGCCGTTGTCATCCCAGCCGTGCTCGTCATCACCGATCAGGCGACGCTTAGGATCGGTAGAAAGAGTGGTCCTACCGGTACCAGAGAGACCGAAGAAGATAGCAGTCTCCTCTCCATCCATGTTCCAGTTAGCAGAGCAGTGCATTGAAGCGATGCCCTGGAGTGGCAGGTAGTAGTTCATCATAGAGAACATACCCTTCTTCATCTCACCACCATACCAGGTGTTGATGATAACCTGCTCACGGCTGGTAACG
>JAZRWK010000021.1:0-68762 GCA_045599665.1 Candidatus Cryptobacteroides sp. | reverse complement strand
GGTGTCACTCAGACCTGACTCATTCTCTTACTACAAGGAGTCTGTAGACGGTCTCGCAGTACGTCCAGGCAAGTACCAGATCCTTTACGGTACCTCATCAGCAGACGCAGACCTCAAGGCAATCAACTTCGAGGTCAAGTAGTCTCTGATTCAAGTCAAGCTGCACAGCCGATGTCGCATACGGACGGCAGCCTGCTGTGCAGCCTAACTCACTGAGAGTTAGTGGAATATCAAAAGTCCCATCGACCGCATGATCGATGGGACTTTTTGTATCCGTCTGATTATCCGCTTGTTACCCTCCACTCCGTGCAGGCACGGGCTCCATCTGATGTCTCTCACTGACATCACAGTCTCTTGCATGACATCACAGTCTCTCACTGACATCGCAGTCTCTCACTGACATCACAGTCTCCTGCATGACATCACAGTCTCCCACCTACGTCATTTTCAAGCCAATCTGCGCTAGGTGGGCGCCAGAACTGTCCGCCTACACCGTTTTGTGGCTTATTTGCGGTAGGTGGGCCGGGTGACTATCACGCCCGCATCAGCGGGCCGGCCGGGCCGGGTGTTTGCGAGAGCAAATACGGAAAGGCGAAAAGGCCGCAGGGGGGGGACAAGGGGGACGAGGGGGACAAGGGGGACAAGGGGGGCAAGGGGGACAAGGGGGGCAAGGGGGGTGTCACCCTTTATATAAAAAAGCCGGGCGACTCTCGTCGACCGGCTTTTCATAACCAACATTATACACTAACTATTTACGCTTGATCAAATTCCACTTGGAATTGTCACTGCTCATATCAAACTTTGCGAGTGTTGGTGAACTGTCGCCAAGAGATACGAGTGCGTATTTCTCGTTGCAACCAGGGATTGCCTTAGGCATGATTCTGAATGTGCCGTCGGTAAGCTGGTCGATACGCCAGAGCTGCTCATCTGCACCTGTGAACTCAGGGACTGTGATGACCTCAGCCTCTGCAGAAGCTGCAAGAGCTCTGTTTGTACCTGCAATAGTAATCTTGTAGTATGGGCCGGCGATTGTGGCGCCAAGCTCTGGGCATGGGGTAAGAACCCACTTCTGGCTAGGACGTGACATGTAGTCGTTTGCACGTACATCGATGTTGCCCTTTGGCCATGAACCGATAACTTCCTCAAGAGTCTGGTTAGGGATAGAGATCTCTGGCTCATCTGTAGCAGGAGCACCGAAACCACCTCTTCTGGCTACATTCATTCTCTGGAAGTCTACTGAGAGCTCAAGAGCATAGCCACGACGTACAGACTCGATCTCATATGTACCAGCCTCTACCATCTGACCTGCTACTGGCCAACCATCCTTCCATACGATTGGACGGATAGCGAGAACGCTTCTACCGCTCTGGTCGAGGTCTGCCTCCCAGTGGAAAGACATCTTCTCAACGCCGTCTTCCTCGATGAATCTTCCGAAGTGACCAGCACCCATTGCTCTGTCTTCAGCAGCAACGACCATCTTGCCACCACCCTTGATCATATCTCTTCCTACATTGTCATAGAAAGGACCCTGAGGGTTTCTTGAACGACCTACTACGATGTTATATGTAGAGTTTACACCGTCGCAGCATGTTCCGTGTGTTCCGAGGAGGTAATACCAACCGTCACGATACATCATTGTAGAAGCCTCACAATCGATTGCTACGTCCTTAGCGACATTGCCTTCCTTTCTGAAACCAGTCTTAGGATCGAGCTCGACCTGGCGGATGAATCCGAAGTATGTACCGTATGTAAGCCAGAGACGACCGTCAGGACCCATGAGGAGACCTGCATCGATAGCGTCGCAGTCCTCGTTGAACTCTGAGAATGCAACCTGAACCGGCTCTGTATACTTGAAGTCTGGAGAATTAGGATCAAGAGTCTTGTTCCACATTGTTACAACTGAACCAGCATGACCGCCACCGAGACCACCACCAGTGGTAGAGTATGCGATGAGGTACTTGTCGCCGATCTTCATTGCGTCTGGAGCAGCACCGCCACCTGGACGAGCCTCGCGTGGAAGTGAGGTCCATGTCCAACCATCCTCTGAAACAAGACCGCCACCACCTGTTCCGTAGGTGTAGTACTTGCCATCACACACAACGATGGTAGATGGGTCGTGGATGTATGGCTTGCCGATCTGGGCACTTGCTGCCATTGACATCATAAGGAGTGCAGAAGCACTAAGAATTATTTTCTTGTTCATGGTCAATCTTATTTATAGCTAACTGTAATGTTCTTTACTGGCTTGCCTGCCTCGTCAAGGAAACGAACGCAGAAGTCGCTCATACCAGGGCCGTTGATGAGGGCACCTCTTACGATATTCTTACCTTTGTGAAGGGTGATGCGCTTAGAGACGCAGTCGTCCTGAACCATACGGCGGTCGTTAGAGAGGAGAAGAACATCCTCACCGTTCACCCACCACTGTGATGCTGCGTTAGAACCTACAGCAAGTCTTACTGTCATGTCCTCTTCGCAGTTGATGACAGTAACACCCCAGCAGATAAGGCTGTAGTGATTTCTGCCATAACCCTCAGCGAAACGATAGATCTTTACATTGAAGAGCTTAGAGTCAAGAGCGTGCCAAGCGAGAGTAGTCTTCACCTGCTCGATCTTTGCTGGACCCATCATCCTTCTCATGTCAGTAGGAGCGCCTTTCTCTACGACCTCAACTTCCTCTACGACCTTTACTTTCTGGCCGTCTTCAGGCATCATGGTCATCTGGCCCTCGAAATACTGCTTTGCGAAAGCGTCTCTTACATAAGAGTCAACGAAAACAGTGTTTCCTCTGTTTGGTTTGCTGATTGGTTCAAGAAGATTCCAACGTCTGATGAAACCTTCAGCGTCTGGTGCGACTTCAGTAGCCTCGATCTGTGTGAAATACTTGTCAAGTGTCTCGTTCCACACCTTCTTCTCCTTCTTTGCTGCGAAAGAGAGGGTGCTGAGAGATGCGAGAACGCAAGCTGACAGCATGAATTTTTTAGTAATGCTATTCATAATATTAAAATGGTTGAGTTCCGTGTTCCATGGCCCTGCAGGGCACTTTTGTGTAATGCAAATATAAACTAATGGCAGTGGTTTTAAATAACAATATTCGGTCAAAGACTTTAAAGAATTAGGCAAATGGCGCTATTTTTACTTTTTGTACTATAAAGTAAAATAATTGAAGTATCTTTAGTAAATTTTAAGTGTATATAGTTATACGCCGAGCAGACTGGTTAATAAAAACACTACACAATAATAACAACAATTATGCATTCTGTTAAACAAACCATCAAAGTGTTCATGGTAGGTGCAGCAATGTCTGTAATGGCTTTCAACGCCTTCGCACAGGAGGAGACAAAGCCGATCTATCTTAACACAAACTACACTTTTGAGGAAAGAGCTGTGGATCTCGTTTCAAGATTTACAATCGAAGAGAAGCAGAGCCTCATCGGTAACAACATGGCAGCGGTTCCAAGACTTGGAATCAAGAGCTACAATGTCTGGAGCGAAGCTCTCCACGGAGTCCTTTCAGGCGCTAACCCTTCAGTAGGCATCCTCGGTCCTACTTCTTACCCTAACAGTGTCGCACTCGGTTCAACCTGGGATCCATCACTCGTACAGAGAATGGCAGGTGCGATCGCAGACGAGGCACGTGCAATCTTCCAGACAGGAACCAAGGGTCTTACTTTCTGGTCTCCAGTCGTTGAACCTATCCGTGACCCAAGATGGGGCCGTACCGGAGAGTCTTACGGTGAGGATCCATACCTCGTAAGCATCATGGCAGGTGGCTTCGTACGTGGTCTCATGGGACCTGATGAGAAGTACATGAAGGCAGTTCCTACTGCAAAGCATTACTTCGCGAACAACTCTGAGTTCGACCGCCATGTCGGCAGTTCAAACATGGACAGCCGTGACATGCGTGAGTTCTATCTCTATCCTTACAAGGAGCTCATCGAGAACGACAACCTTCCTTCAATCATGTCATCTTACAATGCGGTCAACCATGTTCCTACATCGGCCAGCGTATTCTATCTTGATTCGATTGCAAGAAGAACCTATGGTATGAACGGTTACATCACAGGTGACTGTGCTGCAATCGATGACATCCAGTCAGGTCACTACTATGCCGTTGACTATCCAGAAGCAACCATGTACGGTCTTAAGGCAGGTGTCGATTCAGATTGCGGAAGCATCTATCAGAGATATGCTATCGAGGCTCTCAACAAGGGTCTCATCACTGAGGCTGACATCGACAGGGCACTCGTCAATATGTTCACTGTAAGATTCCGTACAGGTGAGTTCGATCCTGAGCAGATGGTTCCTTACACAAAGTATCCTGCAAGCATGGTCAGCTCTCCAGCTAACCGCGCTCTCGCTGCTGAGCTTTCTGCAAAGACTCCAGTCCTTCTCAAGAACGTGGCATCTATCCTCCCTCTCGACGGCAACACAGTGAAGAGCATTGCTCTCATCGGCCCTCAGGCTGACGACGTTGAGCTCGGACCTTATTCAGGTCGTCCGGAAGAGGATTCAAAGATCTCTCCATACGCTGCATTCCAGAAGTACATCGCTGACCACAACTATCCAGTGAAGCTCAGCCTTGCCAATGGTGCAAATGCAAAGAGCAAGTCTAACCTTCTCTACATCGCTTACTTCGAGATCGAGAAGACAGACGGTTCAGTACAGAGATATGACGCTACTCAGTACTCATCATCAGCTCCTGGCATCACTGTAGGTTCAGGTATGGGTTCTGAGGAGCAGGTACGTTCTATCGACGACGGTACATGGACTGCTTATGAGAACATCGACATCACCAATATCGAGAACATCACCGTAGGTCTCAACATCCCTACAGAGGGTGGTATCGTTGAGGTCAGGACAGGTGGTCCTGACGGAAACCTCATCGGCCGTATCGAGGCTACAAAGTCTTCAGGTGCCAGAGTAGGTGGCGTCTATGGCTCCAGCATGCCTATGAAGGTTCCTGCACTCAAGCTCGGTTTCAACGAGCCTCAGACAATCTACCTTGTCTACAAGGCAGCTGAGGACGGTCCTATCGATCCTGAGGTCATCAACACAGCGAAGAACGCTGACGTCGCTATCGTATTCGTAGGTACAGACGAGAACACCGCTACAGAGGAGGCTGACCGTCTTACCCTCGATCTTCCTGGTAACCAGCTCGACCTCATCAAGTCAGTGGCTGCTGTCAACAGCAAGACTATCGTAGTGATGCAGACTCTCGGCTGCGTAGAGGTTGAGGAGTTCAAGAACCTTGCTAACATCCCTGGTATCCTCTGGGTAGGTTATAACGGCCAGGCTCAGGGTGACGGTATCGCACGTGTCGTATTCGGCGACGTGAACCCAGGTGGTAAGCTCAACGGTACATGGTACAAGAGCGTGAAGGATCTTCCTGCAATCACCGACTATACACTCCGCAAGAGCGCTACAACCAACGGTCGTACACTCTGGTATTTCGACAAGCCGGTATCTTACGAGTTCGGTTATGGTCTTTCATACACAACATTCCAGTACAGCAACTTCAAGATCAGCAAGACAGCGATCACTCCTAACGACAGGATCACTGTAAGCGTTGACGTGAAGAACACCGGTAAGCGTGACGGTGACGAGGTCGTTCAGGTCTATGTTTCTACACCTGACGCACCTGCATCGCTCGACCGTCCTATCAAGAGGCTCAAGGCTTTCCAGAGAGTAACTATCCCTAAGGGACAGACCAAGACTGTCTCTATGGATATCGACTGCGACAACCTCTGGTTCTGGGATATGGAGAAGGACGCTCTCGTATTCGACCCAGGTCGTTATGTATTCGAGATCGGTTCTTCATCTAAGGACATCAGGGGCACCGTTACAGCTAACATGAGCGGTAAGTTCGAGTCTGTGATCAAGGTCGTAGTCGCTGACTGTGGCCAGAGCGTATTCAAGATCGGCCAGACAGCTCAGGCTAAGGCTACTGCTTCTATGACTGACGATACTTTCTATGATCTCAGCAAGGCACAGGTCAAGTGGACCAGCAACAACGACTCTGTCATCGCTATCGATTCAAAGGGTCTCATGACTGCTAAGTCAATGGGTGTCGCTACCATCACCTGCGAGGTTACAATCAACGGCAGAACCGAGTCTGATACATTCGCAGTGAAGGTTATGCCAGACCTCTCTCTCGCAAGCCTTACTGTAGACGGCAAGCCAGTGAAGCTCACCGGTGCTACACAGTACAGCTTCATCCGCAAGGCAGGCAAGGCTCCTGTAGTTGCTGCAAAGGCTTCTTCATCAGATGTACGCGTAGTCGTAGAACAGGCTGAGGCAGTTCCTGGAACTGCTGTGGTCAAGGTTCTTGACGACGTGACAGGTGACAGCGCAGAATACCTCATCGCATTCGGCACAAAGGCTGTTTCTGATTCATTCGACAAGGCAGGTCTCGCTAGCCAGTGGAATGTCGTAAGAGAGAACAAGTCAGACCTCAAGGTTTCTGGCGGTTCACTCAACATCACTACTTCAACAGGTGACCTCACAGCTGCTAACAACAATCTTCCAAACGTCGTTCTCCAGTCTGCTAACACTGATTGGACAACAACCGTGAAGCTTGTATGCTCTAATGTTCCTGCAGCTCCTGCACAGAACGCAGGTCTCGTTGCTTACCAGGACGACGACAACTTCGTGAAGTTCGTCTACGCTGCTACCTTCAATATGAGAAGACCTCAGACTGAGGGCCCTGCTGCCGGCCAGCTTCAGCTCGTTACCGAGGAGAAGGGCAACCAGAAGGGCTCTGTGACTCTCAGCATGGCTGATGTCATCGGTGCAAACCAGACTGTATGGCTCAGGCTTACCAAGTCAGGTGACACCTATACTGCTGCATACTCAGTTGACGGCAAGAAGTTCGTCAATGTAGGTACTGCAAACGCTACTCTCAAGGATGTCCAGACAGGTATGGTTGCTGCTCAGGGTGTCATGGTAGCTCAGGGCAGAGGTGGTGCTCCAAACATGGCTTTACCACAGGCTGCACCTCTTACAGCTAAGTTCGACAACTTCACAATCGTTTCTAAAGGCCTCTAGCCTTAGATGAGGAGAGTAATCGCAATAGTCTTTTCATTCTGTGCCATCGGCTTCTGCTGCATGGCGCAGAATGAATTGTCTTTGAAGTTCTCTTCCTATGAGAACCTGGTCTGCGGCATTGCCGGAGAAAGCGGCATCCTCGTCTCCAAGGACGATGGTGCTTCGTGGACTTCCATAGACTTTAACGTCGAGTATGAAGGTTACTACAAACCGCTTGTGATCAAAGCCGTAGCTGCCGGTTATAAGACCATGGCAATTGCTGGCACTGATTCTGACGGCCGTCCGGCCATGTACTTTTCGTTTGACGGGTCTGTGTGGAGTCCCAGAGAACTTTCATACACTGAACATGGGAGGACTCTATGGCTTGACGAGCAGCCGTTGGACCTTGAATATGATGCAGACCACGATAGGATGATCATGTATTGTGAGAACAATACCATCTTCTATGTTCCAAACTGTTCCCACTGCAATTCTTTGAAAAAGAACTGATTTTTAAACTTAATAAATTAATATGTACAGCAAGACAAAAGTGATTCTTTCGGCTCTCGCGCTTTCTGCAGCATTCTCTATGAATGCACTTGCGCAGGACCTCAAGATCAATGACCTTGAGTATTTTGAGACTCAGGGTGTGAACGTGCTGGCTTACAGCAACCTCTTCACAGGCGGTTTCAATGATGAGAAGAACTCTGGTATCGAGCTCATCCATCATGGTGTAAGAACTGCACAGGGTGGTGCAATCCGCCTCTCTACTGCTCCAGAACAGTGGGACCTCGTTCCTGCTACCCCTAGCAGGGTCGTCAACAAAGCAAACAACACTGTCGAGATCGGTCTCAGATATGAGGACTATGATTTCGATTCGAAGATCGTTGTCGCTGCCAAGGGTAAGGGTATCGAGATCTCAGTATATCTTGACAAGCCGGTTCCTTCATTCCTTGAGGGCAAGGCTGGTTTCAACCTCGAGTTCCTCCCAGCAGAGTACTGGAACAAGGCTTTCATCGTAGATGGAAGACTTGACCGTTTCCCTAAGTATGCTACAAGTGCTACTGTGACCAAGCCTAATGACCAGAAGGTAAAGCAGTACAAGGGCTATAATACATCAGATGACAGAGGAACCGGCAGGTTCATCGATCCGCTTCCACTCGAGACCGGTAGAAGCTTTGTCCTCGCACCGGACGATCCAGAGCGTCTCGTGAAGATTTCTTCAGTTGACTCTGACATCAGCATCTATGACGGCCGTATCCTTGCACAGAACGGTTGGTTCGTCGCAAGAACCATCCTTCCTGCAGGCAAGACCGGCAAGGTCATGACATGGTATCTCGAGCCAAACCAGATCAAGGGTTGGGTAAGACAGCCTAACATCGGTTTCTCACAGGTCGGTTATACAACCTCACAGCCTAAGGTCTCTATCATCGAGCTTGACAAGGTTGACAAGGTACAGTCAAAGGCTTCTCTCATCAGAGTGAAGAACGACGGTACTACAGAGGTCGCTTACACCGGCAAGACCAAGACATGGGGCCGTTACTACAAGTACAACTACGTACAGTTCGACTTCTCTTCAGTCAAGACTCCTGGTATCTACTACATCCAGTATGGTTCTACCAAGACCAACAACTTCCTCATCGACGACAGCGTATACAACAAGATCACTGACGCTACAACTGACGTATGGGTTCCTATCCACATGAACCATATGTTCGTAAATGAGGCATACCGCGTATGGCATGGTGAGCCTTTCAAGGAGGGTTATCTCCAGGCTCCTGAGAACACAGACCACTTCGACCTCCACTCACAGGGTGTCAAGGACGTTCCTTACGCTGATCTCGAGCTCATCCCAGGCCTTAACGTCGGTGGTTACTTCGACGCTGGTGACTTCGATATCGAGACCGGTTCAAACATCAATGTTGTCCAGGCTCTTATCAGGACATGGGACCTCTTCCATCCTATGAGAGACGAGACTTTCGTCGATGAGGAACAGAGATATGTAGACCTCCACAGACCAGACGGTAAGCCGGACATCCTCCAGTACATCGAGCATGGTCTCCTCAATCTCATCGCTCAGGCAGAGATCATCGGTCATATGTCACAGACACTTTCAAACGCTGTCCTTGACAACTATCATCACCTCGGTGACGCTGCGTCAATCACAGACGGTCTCCCATACAATCCTGCACTCGGTCCATACGAGGTTGCAGCAGACGGCAAGTCAAGCGGTAGAAAGGATGACATGTGGGCTTTCACAACCCGTAATCCTAACACTGACATCAATGCAGCGAACATGTTCGCAGCTGCAAGCCGTGTGATGAAGGGTTACAACGATGACCTTGCAGAGCGTGCTCTCATCCAGTCCAAGAGACTCATGGAGGAAGCTACTGCTATCCTTGCAAGCAGACCTTCACGTCCTAACCAGTTCGGTGGAAACGGCAACAGCAGAATGGCTGGCAACAATGTCGGTGCAACACTCCAGCTCTACCTCTCTACAGGCGACGCTCAGTACAAGGAGCAGTTCCTCAATGATGTATGGCAGACTCTTGAGATCGGTGTAAACCGTTCTCTCCCTACAGCTCTTGACGCTGTTCCATACATGGGTGATGAGTACGTACAGAAGCTCCGTCCATATATCGTCAAGTATAAGGAGTACATCGAGGAGCTTGAGCAGAACAACCCTTACGGAGTTCCGATCGGACTCGGTAACTGGGCAGGCTCAGGTGATGTCGTTACATTCGGTACAACTGTATGCTACGCCTACAAGTACTTCCCTGATATCATCGAGGAGCGCCATATCTACAAGGCTCCTAACTACCTCTACGGTGCACATCCATACCATAACTACTCACTCGTAGCTGTAGTAGGTGCGACACGTCCAAAGAATGTATTCTACGGAAACAACAGAGCTGACTTCTCTGCTATCCCAGGAAACGTTGCTCCTGGTCTCCTCTTCAGACATCCAGACCACTTCGAGAACTATGACAACTGGCCATTCTTCTGGGGACAGAACGAAGGTACCATCGCAGGTAACTGTAACTATGTGATCTTCGGTTCTATCTTCAAGAACGTCAGCAAGTAGTAATCAAAGCTTGATATACGATTCAGGCCCGGGAGTTTTCCCGGGCCTGTTTTTTGTCCATGGCAACCTGCGGGCTAATCCTCTCCGCGCAGCTGCTTGACGAAGTTCGAAGGTGAAATGTTGAACTGCTTCTGGAAGCTGGTCGCGAAGTATGAAGGAGAAGAGAATCCGACGAGGTCGGCTACCTCATTTACCCTGTACTTCTGCGATGCAAGCATCTCTGCGGCCTGTTTGAGACGGCAGACGCGTATGTATTCATTGATGTTCAAGCCTGTGTTGCCCTTCACCTTCCTGTAGAGGGTAGACTTGCTGGTGCTGAGCATGTCGGCAAGAGTGTCTACGTTGAGGTTGTGGTCAGACAGGTTATTGATTATCACTTCGTGGAGCTTATCCATGTACTTCTGGTCAACATTGCTTACTGTCACACTGTTGTAGTGAGTAAGAGGGGAGTTGACGAACTGGTGGTAGGCGATCTCTCTGTTCTTGAACAGGTTGGATACGTTGGCTCGGAGAAGCTCCATCGAGAATGGCTTCTCGATATATCCGTCCGCACCTACCTGAAGAGTCTCCATACGTGTCTCGATACCGACTGCTGCAGTAAGGAGAATCACAGGGATATGGCTGTAGTCCGTGCTGCTCTTGATCTCGTTACAGAGCTGACAACCATCCATGACAGGCATCATGATGTCGCTGATTACGAGGTCGATTCTCTGGCTTTGGATTACCTTCAGGGCGTCTTCTCCATTGGCGGCGGTGACGGTGTTGTATTCGTCTGACAGCTCATTGCTGATATAATTTCTCATGTCTGGATCGTCCTCCACGATCAGGATGAAGTGGAAGTTGCTGTCTTTCTCCTCCTTTGATACGCCGTCTTCGGCAATGTTCTTCTTCTCTACCTCGATATGTGAGTCCTGGTTCATAGGAAGTTCAAATACGAATGAGTTCCATCCAGGGTATTCAGTGTCAAGATAGAGCTCTCCATTGTGAAGTTTTGCCATGGATCTGGCGTATGGGAGACCAAGTCCGGTGCCGTTGCTTCTCTGGATTCCATTCTCTCCGTTGTCGATCTGATAGAACATCTCGAAGATCTTCTCGGAGTCTTCGACAGAGATTCTCTTACCGTTGCTGTTGACCCTTATCATTACTTTGTCCTTAGTCTGCTCAAACAGGACCTCGATTGTGTCCTTGCCATACTTGATGGCATTGGACAGGAGGTTGCTCATGACAGTTGAAACGACATCTTCTGCACAAGGCATCTCGACAGGTGTGTCAGGCATGGAAATAGACATCTTCAGGTGCTGGTCCGCAGCATTCTGCTCAAAGAATGAATATGTCTTCTTGATCAGCTTGGTGATGTCTCTCTTGACATATCTGAGCTGGGTCTCGTTCATGTCCATCTTTCTCATGTCAAGTATCTGATTTGTCAATGTCAGGAGGCGGTTGGTGTTTTCCTGCATAGTGAGCAGATCCTTTTTAGCTGTGATGGTATAGTCACCCTTCGATACTATCTTGTCCAATGGCATCTTGATGAGTGTCAATGGAGTACGTATTTCATGAGTGATGTTTGTGAAGAAGTTGAGCTTGGCTTTGTATATTTCCTGCTGCTTCTTGTCTTCCAGTTTCTCAAGCTGTCTGCTGCGTGTGGCGTTCCTTCTCTTGAGCAGCAGGCTTACCAGCACGACAGCTATTCCTGAGAGCAGAATGACATATAATACATATGCGATGAGAGACCTGTAGATCGGAGGAGTGATGGTAATGCTGATGGTCCTGGCGTTCTCCATCTTTTCCTCGCCCATTCTGCTTATGCTGAACTTATAACGGCCTGGTGTTATGTCTACGAAGCTTACATGGTTTGCCGTAGATATTCCCTTGTAGGTCTTGCCTCTCTTTGAGAGCGTGTATGAATACACAACAGACTGAGGAAGCGAGATGTCTGCGGCACTGAATCTGATGTTGAGCGAGCCGATGTCCTTGTGCTTGACGATGATGACGTCCGAGTTGATCGTGGATTTCCCCGGAGTCCTCAGATATGTGCTTCTGTCTTCTTTGTCAGCTCTGATCTCTGTGATGAAGATAGGACAGGTCTTCATCATGGTGTTGATTCGGGTAGGGGAGAATCCGAACAGGCCCTGGTTGGTTCCGAAGAATATGTCACCGTTGCGGGCTGTATATGTAGCTCCATAAGAGTACTGTTCTCCAAGGATTCCGCTGTTCTTGATGAACACTTCCTTTATCTCCATCTCTTCTGGGGCGATCTGTACGATACCTCTTGATGTGGATACCCAGATGTTGCCCTGCTCGTCCTCTGCTACAGCACATGTCACGTTGGAAGACAGACTTTCTGACGACGCTCCCTTCTTTATGTTGCGGAACTTGAAATGACCGGTCTTGATGCTGTCAAGCGGAGCCATGAACAGACCGGCTCCTTCTGTCGTCACCCAGAGCCTGCGGTGGCTGTCTTCATACAGTGATGTGATGAAGTCATTTGTAAGGGCGTATTCCGGTTTGTCGATGCTTATCCTCACCGGTGCAGTTCCATTGCTGCTGCCGTACCATAGACCCTGACCATATGTTCCGACCCATAGGCCTGTGTAGCTGTCTGTCAGCAGACTGTGTACGAAGCCGTTGCCGAATTCTTCAAGGAATCTGAATCTGTCAGTGTTTTCGTCGTAAGAAAAGAGTCCTCTTCTGGAACCGACTATCACTTCTCCGTGTGGAAGGATCCTTATAGTCGCATTTTCCATCGGATATGTATAGTGCTTTCTTACTTTTCCGCTGTTCCTGTCAAGGACATAGATGCCGTTCTCGTAACTTGCTATCCAGACATCGTCTCCATTGATCGCGAGGCCCTGGATGTTGATCGGAGCACCATGCTCATTGGTCACGTCAAAGGTCCTGACGTTTTTCGAGACAAGGTCTATACAGTTCAGTCCACCATCCTCGGTTCCTATCCAGAGATTGTCGTTCCCGTCCGGGCAGAGGGCTCTGATGAAAACTCCATGGATGGAATTCTTTGAAGGATTCTCGTACAGGACGCTGAACAGATTTGAACTGTTCTGCCACAAGTTGAGACCATTGTAGAAAGTTCCTATCCATACGTTTCCTTTAAGGTCTTTTGACATACACCAGATGTCACCTCCGGACAGGGAGTGAGGATCTGTCGCCAGATGATCAAGGTGGACTGTCTGTCCGTCTACGCTGACATAGATGCCGAATGCTGTTCCTATCCAGTATTCACCTTTGACCCTTTCCATGAGTGTCCTGATTTCAGATGATTCGGGCTCGACTTTGTATATCAACCGAGCGTTTCTGGTTATTGTATTGACCATCAGGACGTTGCCCTTTGATGTCGAGGCCAGGATGCCGCCATCGGACGCCGTGGCTATATGTGTCACAGTCTCCTCGTTCGGCTTGCCGTTTATGTTGAAGCTTACCTGGTCGAATCTGTCCAGATCAGGGTTATATATATAGAGGTATGGGCTCTCCTCCGCGTTGAACCACACCTTCTGGCCGGAATCGATGGCAATTTCCCTCGCTTTGATGTGTCCGCTGGAGATAGGGTATCTGGAAATCGATCCATCTGTCTTGGAATACTTGTATATAACGCTGTCATCTATGCCTTTTGTCCAGATGTCGGTCTGCAGGAACCAGATGTTTCCGTACTGGTCTGCGGACATATGGTAGCACATCACTCCGTTCAGGCCTTCGATAGTCTTGGCCTCACCAGTGTCAGGTACGTAATATCCGATTCCTTTTGTTGTCGAAAACCATATCGTCCCATCCATGTCTTCGCAGATTGCCCCGATCATTCCTTCGTTGAACTCGTTGCCAAGCATCTGGTCAGGGACCATGAAGTCATGCCCGTCGAATCTGTAAAGTCCATCTTTTGTTCCTACCCAGAGGAAACCCCTGCTGTCAGAAAGGCAGCTGATGATTGTGTTGTTTGGAAGACCGGAGTCGCTGTCGTATCTGGTAAAGAAGTGGTATGGAACTGCTGCGGCCTTTGTAGATATGGCCAATGCGGCGCAGAAGGTCAGAATTGATAATCTAAGAAATGTTCTCATTTGTATTCTTAAGATATCTTACGTGTGTTGATGTTGTAAAGAGACGCAATTTATGAATTATTTTTTGAATTTGCAGTCCGATTGCTCTGAAATCAATAGTTTCGATGCCTGTTTTCGGTGGAATTCAATGTGTTGGATTGAAGGTTTTATTCTTTTGATGTGAAATATCAAATTCAGTTCATTCTTTTAAAAATCTTTCATTTTTTTTACATTTCAGCTTAAAATTTGAGTTGAGTTGGATTTATTTCAAATCTATCAATATATTTGTTTATTCGATTTGAGGTGAAAGCCGAAAATCCACTACCTATCCGTACATAGAAGTACACGTGATTAATAAGACAACCTATTCAGTTAAGGCTGAAACACACTATTAACTATTAATTAATATTCTATGTTTAAACAACTATCTGCTAAACTGGCTGCGATCGTTATGATCTTTGCCATGACTGCGCTGGGCGTTTCTGCTCAGAACAGAGCGATTAACGGTACTGTTGTTGACGGCGCAGGTGTTCCTGTCATCGGAGCATCTGTATTTGTTGTCGGCAATACTACCAATGGTGCTATTACAGACGTAGACGGTAAGTTCGTCCTGAATGTACCGGCAAATTCTACCATCTCTGTATCCTGCATCGGTTACACTACACAGACAATTCCAGTAGGAAACCAGTCTGTATTCAACGTGGTTCTCGCAGAGGATTCTGAGTTCCTCGAGGAGACAGTCGTCATCGGTTACGGTGTCCAGAAGAAGTCAGACCTTACTGGTGCTGTCGCTTCTCTCCGTGAGGATGCTCTCAAGAACCAGTCTACCGCTGATGCTGCCCACGCACTCCAGGGTAAGGTTTCAGGTGTGCACATCATCACAAACGCTGCTCCTGGTGAGGGCGCTTCAATCCGTGTCCGCGGTTACTCTTCTAACTCAGGCTCTATCGGACCTCTCCTCATCGTCGATGGTCTCCAGGTTTCAAGCATCCAGTACCTCGATCCTTCTATGATCGAGTCTATCGAGGTCCTCAAGGATGCTGCATCTGCAGCTATCTACGGTGCTCAGGCTGGTAACGGTGTCGTTCTCGTGACAACAAAGAGCGGTTCTGACGGCAAGACCTCAGTTACCTACTCAGCAAAGGCTACTCTCCAGTCTTTCCGTGGTCGTCCTATGATGAATCGCGACGAGATGCTTGACTACCTCCGTCTCGAGTATAACGACGAGTATGTTGACAACAACCTCAAGGACTATGACTATGAGCACCCAATGTATGAGAATGGCGTGATCGATACTGACTGGATCTCTGCTTTCACAGAGCCTACATGGAGCCAGCAGCACTCACTCAGCTTCTCAGGTGGTAACAGGAACGGCCATTTCTTCGCATCACTCAACTATGTGAAGGACGACGGTATCGTAAAGGGACAGCAGGACGTCTACAACCGTCTCACCGCACAGGTGAACGCTGACTACAACATCTTCAAGTGGCTCCAGGTCGGTACTAACAACTCTATCGAGAAGTATGCTACCAAGTCAGTGTCACAGAGAGGCTACTCTTCTTCATTCGAGTCAATGCTCCTCATGGACCCTACAACTCCTGTATACTGGACAAAGCCAGAGGAGATGTCTTCTGCTGTAAAGCAGATCTATGATCAGCTCCAGGCTGGTACATGCGATGTTCCTTACACACTCTTCCGTGATGAGAACGGTTGGTATGCCAACACAAAGTACTCAGATGCTGAGGGTTCACCTCTTGCAAAAAGAGATGCTTCTGCAAATGGTAACAGCGGCGGTTTCAACATCAACGGAACCCTCTTCGCTAACTTCATGCCTATCAAGGGTCTCACAGTGACCTCACGTCTTGGCTACCGTCTTGCATACGGCTCTAACCATAGCTTCAATACACCTTACTATATTGGTGAGCGTGGATCTCAGACCACTTACTCAATCTCAGCAGGTGCCAACACAAGCTGGTACTATCAGTGGGAGAACTTCGCTAACTATATGAAGAACTTCGGCAAGCACAGCATCACAGCAATGGTCGGTATGTCATTCCGTGAGAACCACAGTGACAACATATCCGCTTCTGCATCAGGTGCTGACATCCTTTCTTCATATGAGCCTAACTTCCAGTACCTCAACTATGTAAAGGGTGACGCTGCCAAGTCGTTCAGCAATGCTCCTAGCATGTCAGCTTCTCTTGCTTACTTCGGTCGTCTCATCTATACTTACGACAACCGCTACAGCATCCAGGCAAACTTCCGTGCTGACGCATTCGACTCTTCTAAGCTTTCTAAGAAGAACCGCTGGGGTTACTTCCCATCAGTTTCAGCTGGTTGGACAGTATCTAACGAGAAGTTCTTCAAGGACAATGTAAACCCAAGCGTATTCAACTTCCTCAAGCTCCGTGCTTCATGGGGTCAGAACGGTAACGTGAACGTCCTCAGCGGATATCCATACGCTACTACAATCTCAAAGGGTAACAGCTACTATCAGTACGACGTCGAGAATTCAGGTGCCATCACTTCATCTTCTCCAAACGGCGTTCCTAACCCTAACCTCACATGGGAGGTTTCAGAGCAGATCGACCTTGGTCTTGACGCTCGCTTCCTCAACAACCGTCTTACCCTCGGTGTCGACTTCTTCGACAAGAGGACCAAGGACCTCCTCTTCAGCAAGCCAGTACCTCCTGAGCTTGGTGTAAGCAGCGTTACCATCAATGGTGGTCAGGTACTCAACCAGGGTCTTGAGATCGAACTTGGCTGGAAGGACAACATCGGTGACTTCAGCTATGGCGTGACCGGTAACTTCTCAACACTTAAGAACCAGGTTCTTGAGCTCCCTGAGGGAACTTCACGTACAATCCAGACCAGCGCTTCTTCTTCTAACTACCAGGTACAGACTGTCTTCGAGGATGGTTACCCAGTATGGTACATGCGCGGTTATGACTACGCTGGCCCTACAGCTGAGACTGTTGACGGACACAAGGTCATCGGTCACATCATCGACTACTCTGACGATGGTACCATCGACCAGGCCGATATGATCATGCTCGGTAGAACAACCCCTAAGGTAACCTTCGGTCTCAACATCAACATGGCATACAAAGGATTCGACCTCCTCATCTTCGGTAATGGCGTTGCAGGCAACGTGATCATGCCAGTCCTCCACCGTACAGGTTTCAAGAACCACCTCAAGGTCTATGCTGAGAAGTACGCAAACGGTGAGTATCCTGCACCTAAGGAGACTCTTGGTGACTACAAGTTCTACTCATCAACAGCAAATGTATTCAAGGGTGACTACTTCAGAATCAAGCAGATGCAGTTCGGTTACACCGTTCCTTCAAAGCTTACCAAGAAGGCAAAGATCAGCGACCTCCGTCTCTACGTGTCACTTGATGACTTCTTCACATTCACAAAGTATCCTGGACTCGATCCAGAGACTGCTTCTATCAACAGTGGTTCAGGTGCAGGCCTCGACTGGGGTTCATATCCTACCATGCAGAAGCTCATCCTTGGTGTAAACCTTACATTCTAATAATTGTCAGATATGAAAAAAATACTTCTCCCTATACTTTTAGGATTCGCTCTCGTGGCAGTCAGCTGCCAGTCGAAGCTTGAAATCCCTCAGAAGGGTGTCGTTGCATACGAGAATTTCTATGCCAGCGATGATGATGCTCAGGCTGCCATTACTGACATGTATGCGAACTACATTTCAAATGTAGGTGGTACAGAAGGTATCGACAACCCGGAGCAGGTAATGCTGAACTATTCTTCAGATGATATCCTCGCTGCAGGTGGCCACGCTGCTGACCATGAGCCTTTCCGTAACTTCTGTGAGTTCCGTTACGATGATGCAAACGGTACCCTCAAGTCTGCTTACCAGCGTTACTACTACGCTATCTACCATGCTAACCTCGTGATCTCTAACTTCACAGATGAGAACAGATACAATGAGGCACCAAAGCACACCACTGATTATACAAAGCAGGTCGTTGCTGAGGCTCGCGTAATGCGTGCTTACCTCCATATGATGGCAGCTCTTATCTGGAACTGTCCTCCTATCCTCGACAGACTTTACGACGCTGATGAGCTTCCTGTAAACGCAGAGAGCCAGAAGCAGGTTCTCGACTGGGTAATTGATCAGTGTGATATCGCTATCAAGTCAGGTGCTCTTCCTAAGCGTAACGGTACCGGTGACAAGAACGCTACAGCACGTATGTCAGTTGGTTTCGCACAGTTCGTAGCAGGTAAGGCTGCAATGTTCAACGACGATCCTGCAACAGCACGTAAGTATCTCAAGGATCTCATCCAGTCAGGTGACTACGCTCTCGTTCCTTCTGAGGACTACTGGACAAACTTCCACGTCGCTGGTGATGGTGGCGTAGAGAAGATCTTCGAGCCAAATGAGTGTGCAGACCAGGACTACATGAAGGGCTATGGCGCTTACCAGCGTACACGTTGGATGGTTGCCAATGTATTCTGCTGGAGATCAGACCATCTTGCGTCTAATCCTAATGTCCACAACGGTTTCCAGGGTTGGAATGGTGGCGCTATCCAGAATGACTTCGCAGAGAAGTTCCTCGCTCACGATGGTGACTCACCACGCCGTAGGGCTTGCTTCCTTACAGAAGAGGAGTGGCTTTACGAGATGGAGTGGTCTGGTTCTGACGTGATCAACGGAAAGGATAAGAAATATGGATATTTCGTCTATAAGACCAAGGTCAACGCAGATGGCAGTGAAGAGGTCGAGAAGGATAAGGATGGTGAACCAATCATCGACTGGGACAAGACAGTCAGGTCTGATGAGCCATTGACCCGTGAGCAGAAACTTGGTGACCCTAACCGTGGTATCAAGTCAGCTGACGGTGTATTCAGCCATGGTCCATACTTCGAGTGGAAGCACATGGTCTACACCAACCCTCCAGCAATCCTTACCGGTGGCAAGGAGTATCCAAGCGACCATATCCCTTATCTCGGATATGCTCAGAACGGTACAAACTTCAAGGTTGCACGTTATGCTGAGGCACTCCTTCTCTATGCAGAGGCATGTATCGGTTCTTCTGAAGAGGCTGACGGTCTCAAGGCACTCCAGGATGTCCAGAGACGCTCTGGTTCAGGTAAGGTCAGTGACAAGCTCACATGGGCTGCAGTCGCTGAGGAGAAGCAGTATGAGATGTGGTTCGAGTCTTGCCGTTTCCTTGACCTTGTCCGTTGGGCAAAGAAGGGTCTCGTAAACCTCGACGATGTATTCAACAAATCTAAGATCCATGCTACAGCTACAACTGTAAAGGATGAGTACTTCATCAAGGGCAAGCCTGGCTACAAGACTTATCACAAGCTCTTCACTGTTCCTTGCCAGCTTACCTACAATGACTTCGTAGTCGGCAAGAATGAGTACTTCCCATTCCCACTCGACGTGAAGAATGCTAACCCTAACCTCCACGATGTACTTGGCTGGGCTAAGTAATCTGAAAGGTTGACAATAACGACAGTCGGGTCCGAGTTTCTCGGGCCCGGCTTTTTTTGTCCCTGCGATTATGGAATCATGGTTGATAATGTTTTGAAAATCTTAAACTTTACGTAACTTTACTAATTAGGAGAATTGCACACTCCTGCAAATAACCCTGTAATAATTCAAAAACAAGACATAATGAACCGTAAAACCATCATTGCATCGTGCCTTGCACTTGCTTCAGCGCTCTCTTTGAGCGCACAGGATGTGTCTATCAACGTGAATTCGACAAAGACAGCCGGAATCATCGATGAGACCATCTATGGACAGCTCTTCGAGCACATCTATTTCTCAGCCAACAACGGCGTATGGCAGGAGATGATCTATGAACGCTCTTTCGAGCCGGAACACTATCCTGGTATCGCACCACGTGACGGCTACTTTGACGGCTGGTATGCCGACGACGACAACGTCCTCCACTCTCCGACCCGTTACGAGCAGCCTATCAACGTGGCTTCACTCGACACCGATTCGTATGAGATCAACATGGACATCGACTGGAGAGCATATAAGCTTGCCAGAAGATCATGGTCAGGTGGTCTCCATGATATCCGTATCGCTTTCAGGAACAATGCAGACGGCTCTCCTGTCTATTTCAGGATCCATGATCCATATTACGAGTCTCAGACTTTCTCTCCTCTCCAGACCGCTGCGATGGCAGAGGCTGCTGAGAGAGCAAAGGCTATGGAAGAGCTCCAGAAGGCACAGAACCAGGCAGACTTCTCTTTCGCTACCATGGTAGAGAAGGAAGTGACCATGCGCGGCCGTACCAGAGTCATGAACGTCCTCGAGCCTATGAAGTCATATCATGCCAACAAGACCCAGATCAACTCCGGCGGTATGTGGCATCACCTCCGCATCGTCGTGAAGGGCAAGAGCGCGAAGGCTTACTGGGATGGCAAGCAGGTCCTCTCATATTCAATCGCAGGTGCTGCCAAGAACGATGTAGTACTCTGGGTGAACTATACAGAGGCTTACTACAAGAACATCAAGATTACCTCTACCGACGGCAAGAAGGTCTATTTCGAGGGAATGCCAAAGGATGTCCTTATCCCTCAGGTTGCTCCGCAGTGGACCAGCTTCGGAAACGGCAGCTTCGAGCTGATGAAGGACGATGCAGTCAACATGCGTTACTCACAGAAGATCTCTTCTCCTTCAGGCGTGAGCGGTGTCGCTCAGGGTCCTCAGAGCATCAAGGCCGGTGAGAAGTACATCGGTTCTGTCTATGCAAAGGGTGACTCAAAGGCTACCCTCAGCGTGGCGATGAAGGGCAAGAACGGCTATGTAGCACGTCAGGTGCTCGGAAAGCCAGGCAAGGACTGGACAAAGTATGAGTTCGAGCTTTCTTCTCCTTCATATAATGGAGATGCAGATTTCGCTATCGAGGCTGAAGGCGGCGATCTTCAGGTGGATATGGCTACCATGAGCACAAAGACAGGTCTTGACCTCGGCGGTTTCCGTCCTGACATCTTCAAGGCTGTCAAGGATCTCCATCCTACACTTCTCCGCTGGCCAGGTGGCGGTTATGTAGCTCAGTACCACTGGAAATGGGGTGTAGGCCCTCAGGAGGCGCGTGAGAGATGGCCACACTGGATGTGGATGGACTACGACCAGAACTGCTTCGGTATCGATGAGTTCATGCGCTTCTGCCGTGAGATCAACACTGAGCCTGTGATGGTTGTCAGCATCGCATTCGAGCGTCCTGAAGAGGAATATGATGCTATCATGCAGGAGGCACTCGAGTGGCTCCGCTACTGCAACGAGCCTGCAACTGGCGAGTGGGGTGCGAAGAGAGCTGCCAACGGTCATCCAGAACCATACAACGTGAAGTACTGGGAGATCGACAACGAGATGTGGGAGATGGGTATCGAGAAATACGAGAAGTGCGTGAGAGACTACTCTAAGGCAATGAGAGAGATCGATCCTAGCATCAAGATCATCGCCTGCGGCGGCTTCCCTGACGACGAAGGCTTCATCAAGCGTTCTTCTAACTATTTCGACTTCATCAGCCTCCATCACTACGAGCAGCAGGGTGGCTATGCAACCGGTCCTGCACGTCTTGGCGAGCAGTACAACCGTTATGCTGACTGGATCTCGAAGTCACCTAACCCACACGTGAAGCTCTTCATCTCTGAGTGGAACCTCCAGTCAATCGACTGGCGTACAGGTCTCTTCGCAGGTGGCTTCCTCAACATGTGTGAGAACACTCCTGTAGTCGGCATGGGCGCAGCCGCTCTCTTCATCAGAAGGACTGACATGCCTGACTGGAACAACGCATTCATCAACTTCGACTACAAGGATATATTCGTAGCTCCTAACTACCAGGTGACAAAACTCTGGTATGACAACTACACTCCATACAGACTTGACTATCAGGGTGATGTGAAGGACCTCAGCGTCACCACCACACTTTCTGCAGACGGTACCCACGTGATCGTCAAGCTCGTCAACGCTACTGAGAAGCCAATCAGCATCAAGATCAATGGTGACTGGGCAGGCATCGAGTCTGCTTCATACGAGTTCTATGCTCCTGGCGACCTCATGGCTGCCAACTCAATGGAGGACAAGAACAGAGTCGCACTCAAGTCCGCATCTCCAAAGGTCGCTGACAACGCTGTCACTCTGACTACAGACGCTTATTCAGCAGGTGTACTCAAGATCTACAAAAAATTCTAGTTATGTTTTCTCTTAGAAAAACTGCTATAGCTGCTGCCGCATTCATTGTGGCAGCAGTGTCATTCTCTTCGTGCAACAGTGCTCCTGTGCCTCAGACCATGGTCAATCCATTGACCTACACTGACATTCCGGACAATGACTACATCAGAGTAGGGGACACCTACTATATGATCAGCACCACGATGTATTTCTGCCCGGGTGCTCCTATCATGAAGTCAAAGGACCTCGTACACTGGCAGATCGTAAATTACATCTACGATTTCATCGAGGACGACGATTTCTATAACCTCCGCAACGGCAAGAACGCATACGGAAAGGGCCAGTGGGCTACTACACTCCGCTATGTTGACGGTGTCTACTATGCTCTTTTCATCTGCAACGAGCAGGGCGAGAAGTCATATGTCTTCAGGACAGACGACATCGAGAACGGCAAGTGGGTAAGGAACGAGCTTCCTAGGAAGTTCCACGACGCATCTCTCCTCTTCGACAATGACGGAAGAGTATATGTTGTCTATGGCAACACGAACATCTATGTGACCGAGCTTGAGCCGGATCTCTCAGACGTGAAGGCAGGCGGAGTAGACCAGCTCCTCATCGAATACCCTGCACAGGGCTACAACCTCAAGGGTGAAGGTGCTCATATCTATCACATCGGTGACTACTACTACATCCTCCTCATCGACTGGCCACGCGATCCAGGCTGCCGTACCGAGACCTGCTGGAGAAGCAAGAGCCTTACCGGACCATACGAGAGCAAGATCGTGCTTCAGGGCAAGTTCGACGGACGTAACGACGGCGTTGCCCAGGGTGCCATCGTGGATACCCAGTACGGCGACTGGTACGCAATCATGTTCCAGGACCATGGTGCTGTGGGACGTATCCCTACCATCCAGCCAGTGACCTGGGTAGAGGACTGGCCTATCATGGGTGACAACACCGTTCCTATGAAGGAGGTCACAGTCAACCTTACTGCTGAAGGTGAGGACTATGTATGGGCAAATGATGAATTCGACAGCGACAAGCTCGCTCTCGTATGGCAGTGGAACCACAAGCCTATGGACGAGGCATGGTCACTTACAGAGAGACCGGGCTGGATGCGTCTCCATGCTGCATCTGTGGCACAGAGCGTAGTCGAGGCAAGAAATACTCTCACCCAGAGATCAGTCGGCCCTCAGTGCATCAGCGAGGTACTTCTTGATGCATCAGGCCTTCAGGCTGGTGACAGAGCAGGTCTCTGTGCATTCCAAAGCAACAACTGCAGTGTCGGTGTCGAGGTTGCAGAGGACGGTACCAAGTCTCTTACCATCCGTGAGAACAAGCGCGGTACAAGAATGGTCCCTGGCCAGAAGCGTGAGCCTGGCAAGCGTCCTATGATGGAGCGCTTCGAGACCAACGACGTTGTCTACAGCGAGCCTCTCAAGAGCGAGAAGGTATGGCTCAAGCTTGACTTCGTCTTCACTCCGGCAGAGGGAAGCCTCAGAGAAGCTGATACAGTGACCGCAAGCTGGTCATACGACGGAGAGAACTGGGAGACTACTGACTACTCTCTCAAGATCTCCTTCACTCTTGACTTCTTCACAGGCTACAGACCAGCCCTCTTCTGCTATCCTACAATGCAGACCGGCGGTTATGCAGACTTCGATTACTTCCACCAGGAAGTCTATTGATACTGAACTGGACTATATCACCTAGAATCAAATTAACTACTGAACATGAAAAAGATTTCAATGATTGTAGCTGCCTTGCTTGCATGCGCTACGATGTCCGCCCAGCCGGGCGGAATGCCTGCTGGCGGCTTCGGCGGCTTCCAGCTTCCACAGAACAGGATGGAGTACTCTGAGAAGTTCTCTGACATCAACTATGTCGGAGATGGAGAGGCTTACCATACACTCGATATCTATCTTCCTAAGGAGAAGAAGGCAAGCTATCCTGTCTTCATCCATATCTACGGAAGCGCATGGTTCAGCAACAACTCAAAGGGCGCCGCAGACCTCAATACTATCTGCGCAGCACTCCTCGACGCTGGCTGTGCCGTCGTTACTCCTAACCATCGTTCAAGCGGAGACGCTCAGTTCCCTGCGCAGATCCATGACATCAAGGCTGTCATCCGTTTCGTAAGAGGCGAGGCTGCCAAGTATCATTTCGATACCTCTTTCATCGGTATCAGCGGATTCTCATCAGGTGGACACCTTTCATCACTCGCTGCCGTCACTACAGGAATCAAGACATTCACTGTAGGTGATGTGACCATGGACCTTGAAGGTTCGCTCGGCAAGTATACCGATATGAGCAGCGACGTAGACGTTGCCATGGACTGGTCAGGCCCGATCGACCTTATGAACATGGACTGCGGTGAAGGCATGAAGATGCAGCCATCTCCGGAGGAGGTCCTTCTCGGCGGCGTCAAACTTGCAGACGATCCTTCACCATACGCACTTCTCAGCCCGATCACATACGCACCTTACAACAAGGTTCCTATCGCAGTTTTCCATGGTACCGTGGACAACGTCGTACCTGTATGCCAGGGCCAGAAGTTCGCGAACGCTCTCAAGAAAGGCGAGGCTGAATGTATCTACACCGAGGTACTCGGTGGTGGCCACGGAATGGGTATGTACAGCGACGAGAACCTCGCGAAGATGGTGGATTTCGCTATCGCAGCAAAGGCAAAGAAGGCTGCTTCGGCTCCTAGGGCTGCCGGTGTGCGTCCAGCTGCTGCTCCGCTCCCGGGCGTGGGCATGGCTTCGAACATCAATGCAAACGGCTATCCAAGGCTTCTTGAGGATGGCAGGATCGCATTCAGAGTCAATGCTCCGGCTGCAAAGCGCGTGCAGATCGACATAATGTCGAAGAAGTATGACCTCAAGAAGGACATCGACGGTTACTGGAGAGGGGAGACCGATTCTCTCATCCCAGGTTTCCACTACTATGCTCTCATCGTTGACGGCGTTTCGACATCCGATCCTGCAAGCCACACTTACTTCGGCTGCAGCCGTGACTACAGCGCAGTGGACATCCCTGAACCAGGATGCGACTTCTATGACACTAAGGACGTTCCTCACGGATCGATCCGCTATATGACCTACTGGTCAAAGGAGTGCAAGGCATGGAGACCTCTCTGTGTCTACACACCTGCTTCTTACGAGAAGGGAAAGAAGAAGTATCCTGTAATGTACCTCCAGCATGGTGGCGGTGAGGACCAGACAGGCTGGGGCACCCAGGGCCATACACGTGACATCATGGACAACCTTATCGCCGCAGGCGATGCAAAGGAGATGATCATCGTCATGGCAAATGGAACACTTCCTACAGCCGGCGGTTACAGCCGTGAGGGCATGGCTCCGTTCGGAAGAGAGATCATCGAGAGCGTCATCCCATACGTAGAGAGCACTTTCAGGGTAATCCCAGATGCTAAGCACAGAGCACTCTGTGGCCTTTCAATGGGTGGCGGACAGAGCTTCTACAACGGCCTTACACATCTTGAGACCTTCGCTAACGTGGGTGTATTCAGCGCCGGTATCTTCGGCGGTATCGCCCAGACAGCAGACGGCGTTGATCTCGAGAGCCAGATGCCAGGTCTTCTTTCAAAGAGTGCTGACTTCAACAAGGCGCTTGACGTGTTCTACATCTCAGTAGGTGCCGACGATCCTAGAGTCGGCCCTACAACTGCAGCAGTGGAAACCATGAAGAAGAACAATCTTGATGTTATCTTCGAGACATTCCCTGGAGACCATGAGTGGCAGGTATGGAGAAAGTCAGTGCACTCTTTCGCACAGAAGCTCTTCAAGTAATCTTGCACTATAACAATGCTTTACTTATATTTGTTGAGTAAAACTGATACATCACACGTAAACAATCAAAAACCTTAATCAGATATGTTATTACTCGGATATGATGTCGGCAGCTCTTCTGTGAAGGCTAGCCTCGTAGATGCTGAAAACGGAAAGATCGTAGGTTCAGTATTCTATCCAAAACAGGAAGCTCCTATTATTTCTGTAAAGACCGGTTGGGCTGAGCAGGAACCTACCATGTGGTGGGAGAACCTCAGGCTCGCAACAGCTGAAGTGCTTGCAAAGGCAGGCAGAAACGATATCGCTGCAATCGGTATCTCTTACCAGATGCACGGTCTCGTATGTGTGGACAAGGATCTCAATCCACTTCGTCCTTCAATCATCTGGTGCGACTCAAGAGCCGTTCCTTACGGTTCAGCAGCATTCGATTCAATCGGACAGAACAAGTGTCTTGAGAACATGCTCAACTCTCCTGGTAACTTCACAGCAGCAAAGCTCGCATGGGTGAAGGAGAACGAGCCAGAGCTCTACTCTAAGATCTACAAGATCATGCTTCCAGGCGACTATATCGCAATGAAGCTTACCGGTGAGATCTGCACTACAGTAGGTGGCCTTTCTGAGGGTATCTTCTGGGATTTCAAGAACAATGAGGTTTCAAAGGACGTGATGAACTACTTCGGCTTCGACAGCTCACTCATCCCTGAGATCAAGCCTACATTCTCTGACCAGGGCCGCGTAACCGCAGCTGTCGCTGAGGAACTCGGTATCCCAGCAGGCATCCCTGTGACATACAGAGGTGGTGACCAGCCTAACAACGCTCTCTCACTCAACGTATTCGAGCCAGGTGAGATCGCTTCTACAGCCGGTACATCAGGTGTTGTTTACGGTGTCCTCGGCAACGTGAACTACGATCCACAGTCAAGAGTCAACACATTCGCACACGTCAACCATACAGCAGACCAGACCCGTCTCGGTGTCCTTCTCTGTGTAAACGGTACAGGTATCCTCAACTCATGGGTACGTCGCAACGTAGTTCCAGAGGGCGTTTCATACGCCCAGATGAACGACATCGCTGCTGAGATTCCTATCGGAAGCGAGGGTGTGACAGTCCTTCCATTCGGTAACGGTGCTGAGCGTATGCTCTGCAACAAGGAGCTTGGCTGCCAGATCGCAGGCCTCAGCTTCAACCGTCACAGCTGGAAGCACATGGTACGTGCAGCTCAGGAGGGTATCGTATTCTCATTCAAGTACGGTATCGAGGTGATGGAGCAGATGGGTATGGACGTGAAGAAGATCCACGCAGGTCAGGCAAACATGTTCCTCAGCCCTATCTTCCGCCAGACTCTCGCAGGTGTCACAGGCGCTACAATCGAGCTCTACGACACAGATGGTGCAGCTGGTGCTGCTAAGGGTGCAGGTATCGGCGCAGGTATCTACAAGGACAACAAGGAAGCATTCGGTACACTCCAGAAGCTCGAGGTCATCGAGCCTGCTCAGTGCGATCTCTACCAGGAGGCATATGCTGCTTGGAAGGCACAGCTTCTCAAGAACATCCAGTAATCGGATATCAATCCACAACCGGATTCTATATTACAAGGAGGTCGACCACTTTGGTCGGCCTCTTATTCTTCCGACTGACTTATTCTTTCAACTGATTTTTTTCTTCTGGCTGACTTATTCTTTCAACTCACTGCTTTTTTCAGTCGACTTTTTGCAAATCGGAGTGCGTACCGACCTCGCTCTCAAGCCCTAGGGACGTGTTTCGTGTGCACACATAGGCCCGACGGTGGCATGAGTGCGTGACAATATGCCTTCCAGCTCACAGAACAGGGTTTTCCAAGCACACCGTTTTGCAAAATGAATGTGACAAGCGTCGGCAAATAATTGTGACAAACGTCGGCAAATAACTGTGACAAGTATCGGCAAATAATGGTGAGAAGCGTCGGCAAATAACTGTGACAAGCGTCGGCAAATAATTGTGACAAACGTCGGCAAACAAAAAGAGGGCGAAGTCGCCCTCTTTTTGTTTGCTAATTATTGTGTAACATAGGGAATCCTCTAACAATGCCATTCAAGGTCCCCGAAGTCGGCCTCGCTCTTGATTCTGAAAGCGCAGGTCTGGTCGTTCCATTCCACAATCGTGTCAATGTAACCGAGACCCTTCTGGTTGTAGTGGGCGACGATGGTATCTGTATAGTCTTCGCTGGTGGCTGTGGCTGAGTATTCGATGTAGCTGCCGTTGAATGCGGAGAGAATTCCGTGGAAGAGCTGGTCAAGCTCGTAGCTGACCTTGACTGACTGGACGTTGTGGTCCTGAGCGAGCCAGTCGACATTCACGAGGACGACATCGGTTGAAGGACCCGCCATGACTCTCCATGAACCCTTGCTTCCGTCGAGTGCGGATGTGCCGGTGATCCATGCGTAGTCAGTCTTGTTCCATTTGTTCCAGAAGCTAGCGCCAGAGACTTTGATTTCCCAGTCTACGTGGTCCTTGCGTATTACGGTGCCATTGATGCTGACCTCGTATGAAGCGAGACCTTCGGTCACGATTACTGACCATGTCCATGTCTTTCCGTCCTTGACAGGAGTCACGTTAGATGCGAGCTCAAAGCCGTGTACAGGGATGTTGATGATTGTCTCGTAGATCTTGTTCCAGTTCTCAAGCATCTGCTCGATATAGGCGTTATAGTTGAAAGCAGGATCAACATCTGCCTTTGTGGCAACCATCGCGGGCATCTTGATCTTGATTGTCTCCACAGATGGAAGTACCGGAGCATTTCCGTTGTCTTCCTTCTCACATGAGGTGAATGTTATTGCGGCGAGCAGCGCTGAAGCCGCGAGTATCATTAATTTTTTCATATAAGGTAGAATAAATTTGTCTTGGACAATAAAATTTAAGCGATTGTTGAACAATTTACATTCTGTAGATGCCAATGATGTGCCAGATGTTGCATGAATGCATTAAATGTTATCCAAAAGACAATCAATTTGCTCCAAATTGACATGATGGCTTATACGAATAAAGCGAGACACGCTCGTGCCTCGCTTTATTATGGTCAGCAGGGAAGACTATTCGTCGATACCCTCGATTGTCTCGATGTCTCCGTTCTCGTCGAAAGTGAGCTCGCATACCTTGAGGCTACGGAGCCATGACTTGCCTCCTGAAGGAACGCTGTCATGGTGGAAGAGATACCACTTGCCCTCGAACTCGATGATAGCGTGGTGAGTTGTCCAACCGACTACTGGAGTAAGGATGACTCCCTTGTAGGTGAATGGACCGTATACATTGTCACCGACTGCATAGCAGAGGAGGTGGCTGTCACCGGTAGAGTATGTGAAGTAGTACTTGCCGTCCTTCTTGAATGTCCAGCTGGCCTCGAAGAAGCGGTGTGGATCATCTGCCTTGAGAGGCTCGCCGTTCTCGTCGACGACTACTACAGGCTTTGGCTCTTCACCGAACTGGAGCATGTCTGGAGAAAGTTTCACTACGCGGCTAGGAAGTGCAGGCTGGTCTCCGTGAGGGAGATTAGGGCTGTCTGGTGTGTTGTTCTTCGCAGGATCCTCGATACCGATGTTGTCTCTGTATGACTGGAGCTGACCGCCCCAGAGACCGCCGAAGTACATATAGTACTCACCATCGTCCTTGAGGATTGCCATGTCGATAGAGTAGCTGCCGATCACTGGCTCTGGCTGAGGGATGAACGGTCCTTCAGGACGGTCTGCGATAGCGACACCGTGACGGAACACCTCGTTCTTGTCCTTCATAGGGAAGAACATGTAGTACTTGCCGTCTTTCTCCTGTACGTCGCAGTCCCAGAGCTGACGTCCGTGCCATGCGATGTCCTCGAGACCGATGACCTTGCCATGGTCAGTGACGGTTCCTGTCATTGGGTCGCCGTCGATTGAAAGGACGTGGTAGTCCTTCATGATGTACTGGTCACCGCTGTCGTCCTCGACGTTTGAGTCATCCTCCCAGTCGTGAGATGGGTAGATGTAGATCTTTCCGTTGAAAACGTGAACGGATGGGTCTGCCATATAGTCAGCAGGTAAGAGATATCTCTTTACGACTTTCTTTGCCATATTCTAGTTATTGTTTGTTTCAGTTATTATGCGTTTCTTGCTTCGATCTCCTTGTTGATCTCGTCCATCTTCTCGTCTGTGAGCTCATACTTGCTGATGATGTACATAGCGAGGAGGAGAAGGAGTGCAGGGATCACACATACGAGCCAGAGGATACCCTGGAGAGCGGCTGGTGTCTGTGAAGCGCTTGCAGCCTGGAAACCTACGATAGCGAGTACGAATCCTGGCACTACGCCGCCGAGAGCCATGCCTGCCTTGAAGAAGATACCTGTGAGTGCGTTGACGATACCAGCGATACGCTTGCCTGTGGTGTACTCACCATAGGTGATGACCTCAGGAACGAGAGCCCACATGTAACCTGTGGCGATGAGGACACCTGCGCTCTTTACGAACTGTGCGATGCAGAGGAGGGTGAACTTCACTGACTGAGGCATGTTGAGCTGAACGAATACGTACATCATTGCCATTCCGAGGATTGCGATTCCGAGAGAAGCGTAGAGCATGTTCTTCTTGCCGATTGCCTTCTTGATTGCAGGGACGAGAGGCATGAAGATGAGTGCAGGGATTGTTCCGAGCCACATGAAGAGAGTGGTGAGGAGCGGAGTAGCACCTACGTTGTATGTCATGAAGTATGCATCAGCAGCGTTGCTGACTGAAAGCATTGAGAATGCGGTGATGAAGAAGAATGCGAGGACGCGGAGAGGTCTGTTGCGGAAGAACTCCATCCAGAGGTCGCTGACCTTCACGTTAGCTGATTCCTTCTCGTCCATTACGACGCGCTCCTTGCACTGGCTGAAGCAGAAGATGAGGAGAGCGAAGCCTGCGATACAGAAGATAGCCATGGTGATGAACCATGCGCCGGCAGCGTCAGGAGTGTTGTATGCAGCCTCCATCTTGCCTGTTGCAGGGTTGAGTACCTTAGGAGCGAAGATTGCGATTACGAGCGGAAGTGACTTCACGATGAGCGCACCTGAGTTAGCCATGAACATACGTACTGATGTGAGGATGGTGATCTCGTCGGTGTCACGGGTGAGCGATGAGTTGATCGCACCGTAAGGGACGTTGACCAGAGTGTAGCACATCGACATACCTACGTATGTGATATAAGCATAGATGAGCGAACCAGAGAATCCGTTCCAGAAGCAGAGGATTGCAAGGGCTGTGAGCGGAATACCACCGAGGATGAGCCATGAGCGGTATTTACCCCACTTAGGATTCTTCTTGTCGACGAGGGTACCTACAATAGGGTCCCAGATGACGTCCACGAGACGTACGACGAGGAACATGACGGCTGCTGCGCCTGGGTCAAGTCCGAATACGTTTGTGTAGAAGAAGAGGAGCCAGATGCTGACTGTCTGGTAGATGAGGTTCTGAGCCATGTCACCTGAACCGAAACCGATTCTCTGGAGCCATGACAGTTTGTAGAAGCCTTTAGCTTCGCTTGCGTTGTTTGCCATATGATTTAGTGTTTTGTGTTATCAACCTGTATAACAAATATAATCCAAAAAAGTGAAAAACTTGCACCGCCTTTGCGAAATAGTTAATTTTGTTCGGATAAAGATGGAAAACATGATCATGGTACCGGGAAAGAGAGTCGTCGCCTTCGATGCGGACGACACCCTTTGGGAGAACGAGCCTCTGTTCAGGGGCGCGGAAAGGAAATGGGCGGAACTGCTCAGTGACTATGGTACCCTGGAAGAACTGTCAGACGCCCTCTATGCAGTAGAAGACAAGAACATGGAGTTGCTTGGCTATGGGGCTAAAGCATTTACACTCAGCCTTTTCGAGACAACTCTCAAACTGACCGGCGGCAATGTCACAGGCGGGCAGATATCGGGAATCCTGGATGCCGGATACGGACTTCTGCACAATCCTGCCACTCCTCTTGAAGGGGTGGAGGAGACACTCAGGAAGCTCCATGAAAGTGGGAGATATTATATGATAGTACTTACGAAAGGAGACCTTCTCGACCAGGAAAAGAAACTGCAGAGATCGGGTCTTGAGAAGTACTTCGACAGGGTGGAGATCGTATCCAACAAGACTGGGAAGGAGTATCTGGGACTCTGCTCCGAGCTGGGCATCGCGATAGAGGATCTCACGATGGTCGGGAACTCCCTGAAATCAGATATCAAGCCAGTCGTCGACCTTGGTGGAAAGGGAATATTCATCCCGTACCACATCACATGGGCCCACGAGCACATCGATGATTTCGAGCACCCGGCGATCATACGTATTGAGAAATTCTCCCAACTGCTGGATGTATTATGACAGCAGGGGATCTTGACCCTGGGGAATTCTAGAACAGGAAGGAAATCCTTGCGCTGAAGCCACGGCGTGTAAGCTTTGTGTCCTTGTCCTTGGCGTTTCTGTTGCCGAGGCCATAGCTGTAGAGACCGTGGAGAAGGACGTTGTTGCCGAGTCTCAGGCCACCTCCTGCCTGCACTCCGTATTCCAGCTTGGAATACTTGCTTTCTCCTAACCTTCTGTTGATTGCGTCGAGGACAGGCTCGGGAACGATTTCGTCTGAATCGACCCTGGAATTGAGATAGTCGTATGTGACATTGCCGGAACCCTCTTCACCGAATGTGAACTCATAGGTCTTGAGGCCGCTGAGGCCGTAGGATGCATAGCCTCCTCCGTAGAGTACTATTCCTGCCTTTGATACCGGAATGTCGATCACGAATCTGAGCGGCACGCTGACATACTGTTCCTGGGATGACACGTCTGCCTGGAAATCTCCGACTGAGAATGAATCGTCGCTGCGTGTGTTGAACTCGTATCCTACACCGAAATTGATTCCAAGCACACCCTTTGCAAACTTTGCTGTATAACCGATCTCGGCGCTGAATCCGTCGAATGGATTTCCTTCAGTACCCTCGTCGAGTACATAGGTCATCCTGTCATAGCCTGCACCGATCATGAACTGGGCATCGGCCTTCTTCTGGGAAAGGAGGAACAGTGTGCATATGATCAGCACAAATGCGGAATATCTTTTCATTATATCTTGTCTATCTTAGTTACTTTCAATAAGTTGCCTTCTACTGTGAAATGTACGTCAGCCTTGCCGTAGGTCATCCCGTAGACCTTTTCCGGGTCATCCTGGTAGCGCGGGCGGGGATCTTGAGCGAGAAGCGCACAGACAGCTTCCGACGCGCCCTTGCCGCATAGGCTGTCCGTCAGTTCCCTGAGCTCTGCAGGGAAGTCAACGTCCAGCCCGTGCCATTCGTTCTGGTCGACGAAACCGCCCCTTGCCTCGGGGAAGGCATCGGCGTAGGCGAGATATGGCTTGATGTCGTAGATCGGAGTGCCGTCCATCAGGTCAGCACCTTTCACATGGATCATGGTACCATGGACCGAAGCAATCCTTACCGTGGAAAGTCCGAGCGGGTTGGGACGGTAAGGGGAGCGGGTCGCGAAAACGCCCATGGTCCTGTTGCCGCCGAGCCTTGGAGGGCGTACGGTCGGCTGCCATTCCCTTTTCCTGTTCTCGGAGAACCCCCAGATCAGCCAGATGCGGTCGAAACCGTCCAGACCTCTGAGCGCAGCTTCGCAGTCGTATTCCTTGTTGAATACGATGGTCCCGTCCAGCTCATCTACAATGCCGCTCTGGCGAGGTATGCCGAACTTGGAACTCAGGGGACCGTGGAATATTGCTATTGGTTCTATCTCCATAGTTGTCTGCAATCGTGCAAATTTATGCAATAATTTATTATTTTTGTATAATACACTCTATGGTAACCGCTCGATATGAATCTTCGCAATATATTGCTTTCAACCTTGGCTTTCGTCGCTCTAGCGTGCACTCAGCATACTGAGGAACTTGCCACAGATGGTATATCCCTTGACCTTGCAGTGGAACGCAAGGCAGTCATTTCTGATATTGGATACAGCCTGTCGTTCGAGATACCTCAGAACAGGACGGCGGAAATCACAGGTAAGGAGACTCTGAACTTTACGATGTCGAAAAAGCAGGACCTTATCCTGGACTTCACTTCCGACAGGTTCTCGGATGTCCAGGTGAACGGCAAGGCGGTCAAGGCGAAGTTCGTCAACGAGCATATCGTCATCCCATCTTCTGCATTATCAATAGGAAGCAACACCGTAAGCCTGTCTTTTGTATCCGACGACAGGTCCCTGAACAGGAATGACGAATATCTCTATACTCTTTTCGTCCCGGCCCACGCCCATTCTGTCTTCCCATGTTTCGACCAGCCTGACATGAAGGCGAAGTTCCGTCTTTCGCTCAGCATTCCTGAGGACTGGGTCGCTGTTTCCAATTCCGCAGTCCTGGGTGGGGATAAGGACTCTGGAAATCAAGCTTTGAAAGTAGTGGAATTCGCTGAGACAGAGCTTCTTCCGACCTATCTTTTCTCTTTTGTGGCGGGCAAGTGGAATACTGTCACCCAGACTGTTGACGGCAAGCCTATGACAGCTTATTACCGCGAGACTGACCCGGAGAAGATAGCTCAGTTCCCTCAGATCTTCAAGGAACTAGAGTCGGCGCTGGAGTATCTTGAGGACTATACAGGCATCCCTATGCCTTTCAGCAAATATGATTTCGTGGTTGTTCCTGGATTCCAGTTCGGAGGCATGGAGCACCCGGGAGCTGTCCTCTACAAGGAGAGTACGATTTTCCTGAGCGCGAATCCTACCGTGAACGAGAGGGAGAACCGTATCCAGCTTCTTTCCCACGAGACGGCCCATATGTGGTTTGGAGACATGGTGACCATGCGCTGGTTCAACGATGTATGGACCAAGGAGGTCTATGCCAACTACTTCGCGGCCGAGATGTCCGAACCTTTGTTCCCGGAGATCAACCATGATCTTGCATGGCTCCAGGGCTACTACATACCGTCGTACGCAGACGACAGGACCTCCGGCTCGACACCTATACGCCAGAACCTCGACAACCTTGCCGACGCCGGCCTTATCTACGGCAATATAATCTACGACAAGGCTCCGATAGTGATGAGGTCCATGGTGGATTACATGGGGAGGGAGAACTTCCAGGAAGGTATCCGTGAATATCTCCGTGAGTTCGCCTTCGACAATGCTACCTGGGACGATCTGATCGAGATTCTTGACAGACATTCCAAGTTGGATCTGAAGGAGTTCAGCAAGACATGGGTCTATGGCAAAGGAATCCCAGTGGTGAAGGAACCTCATTCAAGGACCTATGGTCTTCTGAAGATGTCCCCGGAAGAGGCGATGGAATGTATTCGTTCCCTTAACAGCGATGTGGGTGAGACTTACCGTGAGTTCATCCTTATCCAGGTATATGAGAACTATGTGCAGAATCCGGAGAACAGAGATGGAACAGAATATCTCAATTCGCTTATGCAACTGCTGGATCGTGAGACCAATGCCCAGATCGCATCGACTATCATAGGCGAGCTTCCTCTGATACTCAGAGATATCGATGATCCTGGATGTGAAGAGAGAATGGTTGAGCTTTCTAAGAACCATGCTCTTACGTCGGTGCGTCAGCAACTTATCAGAAGCCTTGCTGCCAATGGGACATCTGAGGCGACAGTCTCGTATCTTTACGGTCTTTGGGACAGGGAGGACAACGCACTGCTCAGTACCAGCGACTATCTGACTCTTTCTTATCAGCTTGCAGTCAGGATGCCTGAAAAGGCCCATGAGATACTTGCGCGCCAGCGTTCTAGGATAGACGGGTCGGATCCTAAGAGGAACTACAATCCGGATCTTCTCCGTCAGTTCGATTTCATCAGCCGTGCTGCGGTTCCAGAGCAGGAGGCTCTGGATGCGGTGTTCGCTGAACTTCTGGAACCTCAGAACAGAGCTGTCGAGCCGTGGGCTGAGTCCGCTCTGGCTCTGCTTAACCACTTCCTGCGTGATGAGGCGTCAGTGAAATATATACGTCCTTCCCTCGAAGAGCTTCTCGAAGTCAAGGCCACAGGGGACATCTTCTTCCCGGCCGCATGGTGCCGTGCACTGCTTTCAGGGCACAGATCTGCGGACGCGTACCATGAATTCGAGGCATTCATCGAGGCTCATCCTGACTATCCGCAGCTTCTGAAGAACAAGATACTGCTTAACAGCTACAACCTGGAAAGGGCTAACAAAAAATGAAAAGAATACTGCTTGCAATATCACTCGTGACGCTCATGTGCCTGCCTTCGTGCCGAGGAGGAAGGCATTCCCGTACTGAGGTAGAGACCGTCAAGGATACTGTCTATCCACTTGGCTTCTGCACGGATTCGTTCCGTGTAGTTGATGGTGAACTCAGGAACGGACAGCTTTTTACCGGACTCATGACCGAACTTGGCATGAGCGCGGAACGTGCCCATGAACTGGGTACCATGGTACCGGATTCGTTGTTCAATACCCGTAAGATGAGGCCTGGCGACCAGTGGTGGGCCTACTATGATACGACCGCGAACGGCCAGCTGAGGTATTTCGTCTATGCGAACAACAAGGTCGAACAGACTGTCTTCCAGTGCGCGGATTCGCTTGCAGCTTGGCGATATTCAAAACCGGTCGAGATCTTCAGACGCTTTGCCGACATTACCATCACCTCGTCCCTCTGGAACGACATGAAGGCGGCTGGAGCATCGACCCTGCTCATCCTCAACCTGTCAGATGTCTATGCCTGGACCGTCGATTTCTTCGGACTCCAGGACGAGGACCGTTTCAGGGTGATCTATTCAGAGAAAGTCTGTGACGGGGAAGTCATAGCGATCGACTCGATCTATTTCGCGAAGTTCAACAGGGGAGAGACCGAGCTACCTGCCATAATGCTTGACAACCATGATGGAGGAAATACATACTGGAACGAGAAGGGCGAGAGCCTGCGCAAGGCGTTCCTCAAGGCTCCGCTGCAGTTCTCCCGCATCAGTTCAGGATTCTCTTACCATAGAAGGCATCCTGTCCATGGGGATGTCAGGGCGCATACAGCAGTCGACTACGCAGCCCCAACCGGTACGCCGGTCATGTCGATCGGAGATGGTACGGTCATCAGCAAGGGCTGGGCTGGAGGCGGAGGCAATACCGTCAAGATCCGTCACAATTCGGTATATACGACTTCATACATGCACCTTTCAAAGTATGCCACAGGCCTGAAGGTCGGTGACCATGTCCGTCAGGGACAGGTGATTGGCTATGTGGGTGCAACCGGTACGGCTACTGGTCCGCATCTTGATTTCCGCGTGTGGAAGAACGGAACCCCGATCAATCCTCTCACCATGGAATCTCCTGCTTCCGAGCCTATCAGCGAAGACAGGCTTCCGCTCCTGGATTCTCTCTACAGATCGCTTTCTGCGGAGATGGATTCACTTACAGTAAACAGATAGAACAGTTTTCGAGATATGAGAAAGAACAGAAAATTATTCCTGATAAGCATGGTCGCGATCCTTGTCGCGGCAATCCCTTCATATGCGGTATTCAAGGAGAAGAATATCCAGAAGACGCTTGACGTGCTTTTCTTCGAACTTCGCGATGCCTATAATGAACTTTCTGAGACCCAGGAAGGTCAGACGAGGAACGAGGCGCAGCAGCACAGAGAGCTCATCAGGCTGATCGAGAACTGTAACGAGCTGTCGATCATGCTGTATTCACAGCAGCAGGACTATACCTTCGACCTGACCTACGCGCTTAACAAAGTGACTGACCAGTATCTCAGCTTCAATGCCTCACGCATGCCTTACAACGACATCGTGAGCCGTCTTGAGATCGAGATCGACAGGTATGACAAGCTCATCCGTACGCTTAAGAACCTTCCTCCTGTCGCCAAGGAAGCGCTTCCTGAAGCTCCGGCAGTGATGGCTTTGATCGATTCTCTTTCTGCAGAGGACGACACATCCTTCGTGGCAGTCCCATCCATCCTTGAGGAGGCAGAGGCAAAGCCTTTCATGCTTGACTCAATCGGACAGGCCCTGCGTGACAGCTGTGTCTACTATGCTGAACTGATCGAGGCTCTCTATTGGGATGACCTAATCAGGATCGATGAGGACAACAACTACTATGTCGAGACCGACAGGCATATAAGGGACGCTTACAACTACGCCCAGGACCGCTACAAGCTTGTCCAGAAGAAGATTTTCGTGGATGGGCAGACACCGTTCTGGGATGTCCTTCGCGATTTCAGGAACAACTGGGAACAGGCTGTCTGCAGCTGCACCGACAAGTACAGCACCAAATCCGAGAAGGAAGACATAATCAGTGAGTGGAGGGGCCCGATGGTCGTGGGTTTCGGCGCGATAGCGCTTTTCTACATCATACTCTCGTTCCTGATCAGCAACATCGCCGTCAGAGTGCTCCTGAGGAAAGTCAAAGCCCTTCAGAGCTCGTATTTCCAGGACCACAAGGGCACCTTCATCCTTTTCTTCGGAGTCGTCCTCTTCGCCCTTACCATCATGGCGATCAGCGTGCTTGCCAAGTCGAACAACTTCATACAGATGGCAGCTCCTCTTCTCGCAGAGCTCGCATGGCTCATGGCTGCGATCTTCCTCTCCATCCTTATCCGTCTGAGGAAGGATGAAAGTGCGCTTGCGCTCAAGGCATATACTCCTGTCATCCTGATGGGTGTAGTGATAATCTCGCTCCGCATCATCTTCGTTCCGAACTCGATGCTCAACATCATTTTCCCTCCGGTCCTCCTGACCTTCTGCATCTGGCAGCTTGTGGTCAACACGAAGGTACACCGCGGAGTCCCATCCAGTGACAAGATATATATCTGGGCTTCGTTTCTGGTGTTCTTTGTCGCTACGGTGGCAGCATGCATAGGATACGTTATGATGGCTCTCCTGTTCGTGATCTGGTGGATGTTCCAGCTGACTGTGCTGCAGTCGATCGCTGCTGTATACTTCCTTCTTTCAAAATACTACGATGACACTCTTGCCGAAAGGAAGAGAAAGTACCGCCAGAACAACCCTAGCATTCCGCTCAAGCACAAGGGTGCTTTCATCGAGATATCATGGGGCTACGACCTTCTCAAGATGACTATCGTGCCTATGGCCATACTCTGGTCTATTCCTCTGTGCATCTATATGGCAGGTGGTGTGTTCGATCTTTCCAAAGCTTGTCTGGACCTGTTCAACGGCCCGCTGATCAACCTCGAGAAACTCCAGCACATCTCACTCTCGCGTATTGTGACGATCATCTCTATCTTCTATGTGTTCAGATATCTCATCTATGCTTTCAAGGCGTTCTACAGACTGTTCAAGACAAAGCATGAACTGCAGAAGATGGATGATGGAGTCATCTTCAAGGACACGAACGTCAACTTCACCCTTTCAGACAATCTTACGAGCCTTATCGGATGGGGTCTGTATGTGATCATCTCATTCATAATGCTCAGGATTCCGACATCCGCCATCACCATAGTATCGACCGGTCTTGCTACCGGTGTCGGTTTCGCCTTGAAGGACGTGCTCAACAATTTCTTCTACGGCATCCAGCTTATGTCCGGAAGACTCAGGGTAGGGGACGTCATCGAGTGTGACGACATCCGTGGATCCGTAGACAGCATGAGCTACCAGAGTACTCAGATACTTTCTACTGACGGAGCGATCATCGCCATCCCTAACAGCACTCTGTTCAGCAAGAATTTCAAGAACCTTACAAGGAACCATGCATATGAGCTTCTCAAGATTCCGGTTGGAGTCAAGTATGGAACTGATGTCGAGAAGGTAAGGCAGATCCTGACCGAAGCCCTGAAGGTCCTTCAGGTCAAGGATAAGTATGGACGTGACATCGTTGATCCTAAGAACGGCATCGTGGTCAGGTTCCAGGGCTTCGGCGACAACAGCGTAGACCTTATCGTCCAGCAGTACACCACTGTGGATTCTCACTTCACCTATGCTGCCAAGGCCAAGGAGATCATCTACAACGCGCTCAATGAGAACGGCATAGAGATTCCGTTCCCTCAGAGAGACCTCTACATCAAGCAGATGCCTGACGAGACTCTGGCTATTCCTGATGAGTCTGCTGACCAGAATTGATGGATTCGTAGAGCTTCCTGTAGAAAGGATGGCGAGTCAGAGTTGACGCATCTCCCATGACCATGAGCTTCATGCGGGCTCTGGTCATGGCTACGTTCATTCGTCTTAGGTCGCGCAGGAAACCGATCTCTCCGTTCTCGTTGGCCCGGACAAGGGATATGATGATCACATCTCTTTCCTGGCCCTGGAAGCCGTCTACTGTGTTCACTGTGATAAGGTGACGGTATGGCTTGAAGAAGGAGTCGGACTTGATCCTTTGCCTAAGGTACTGTACCTGAGCCTTGTACGGACTGATGAGACCGACGTCGACATGCTCTTCCAGAATGCGTCTGTGGCCTACTTTCGTGTAATAGTCCTTGAGCTGCTGGATGCAGAGGGCAGCCTCGCTCTTGTTGATTCTTCCGAATGACTCCTGGATGAACTCTTCATTGCAGTCCATGCCTGCCGTGTTGATCCATACGACCGGACTGTCGATGTCGGCATCAATGATGACACGGTCCTTTACATTCTGTGCGCTCTGTACCTTGCCGTTGTAGAAATAATCTGATGAGAAGCGCATGATGTTCTCATTCATGCGGTACTGGACCTGAAGAAGCGAGACGCTCTCAGGATGATTGTCCACTATCCTCTCCATCATGGTACGGTCAAGACCTTGACGCGCGGCTTCGTAGCACTTGATGGTCGGAGGAAGCTGCTGATGGTCCCCGGCCAGAATGACACGGTCGGCCTTGCGTATCGCGATCCAGCATGCTGCTTCGAGAGCCTGAGCGGCTTCGTCGATGAACAGAGTGGAGAACTTCATTCCGCTCAGCACCTTGTTTGCGCTGCCGGTCAAGGTACATGCTATGACACGGCTCTGTGCGAAAAGCTGTTCCTTGATCCTGAGTTCAAGGTCGGTTGCTCTGTCCTTCAGGGAATTGATCTTCTGCCTGGTGCTTTCGCCCTTGCCTTTCTGGCTCTGAAGGTCGCGGATGGCCTTGCGTATGTTCCAGAGCTGGGGATAGTCCGGGTGGTCTGAGAAAAGATGCTCGTATGTGAACGACAGCATCTTGTCGTTGACGCGGGTAGGGTTGCCGATACGAAGTACGCTCAGCCCGGAGTCTACCAGCTTCTCACTTATCCAGTCCACCGCCATGTTGCTCTGCGCACATACCATGACCTGGCATTCGCGACGCAAGGTCTCGTAGATAGCTTCGACCAGAGTAGTGGTCTTGCCGGTGCCCGGAGGTCCATGTACTACCATGACATCCTTGGCACGGAGCACTTCGTTGACGGCCTGCTCCTGTGTGGAATTCAGTCCTGGGAAATGAACAGGAGTCAGGTTCAGCTTGCCGAAGGGGGTCTTTCCGTAGATCAGCTCGCGCAGCTCCTTGAGGCGACCCTTGTCGGCATTGATTACCTTGTTGAGAGACTCGAACATCAGACGGTAGGAAGTCTCGTCGAAGTACAGCTGTACCCCCAGATTCTCAGCGGTGGCTATCTCGGCGAAACCTCGTCCCTGAGGCAGCGCGACTACCATGCGGTCATCGTCCACATAGCTTACGGTCGCCACGTATTTCATGAACTTGACTTCGGTCTCGGTGCTCTTCCATGTGAAGAACATCACTGGCTTGCCGTATTCGAAACCGTGCTCGACGTCCTTGTCCTGAGTGCGGTGCAGTTCCACCACCTGCTGGTTGAGTGAATTGTAGTAGCTCTGCCCGACATTCACAGGGTACCAGCACATACCACGCCTTACCTTCCTGAGCACACCCATTTCCTGGGTCTGCTTCAGAAAGGAATCCTTCTCGGCTTCATACTCCATACGGAGCAGGGAGGCCTGGCGGCTGAGTTCCTGTATGGCGTTCACTAGTCGATCACTTCCATCTTCATGCTGATGTCCTTGAGAGGACGGTCAGAACGGTCTGTAGTGACTTCCTGGATCTTCGCAACGATTTCAAGACCCTGCTCGACTTCTCCGAAGACGGTATACTGGTCATCGAGAAAAGGAGTGCCTCCAAGTGTGGTGTAGGCCTCCTTCTGCTCAGGTGAGAGCTGACCGAGGTTCTGGTCCTTCACAATCTGCTGTGTAAGCTCATTGAGCTCGTCCTGGAGCTTCTGGAGAGCGGCATTGTCGCGGTTTCGCCTCATTGCCATGATGAGGTCCCTGCGGTCTGAGCAGAGCTGGTTGAATACAGACTGCATAGCCTGCATCTTCATCTGTTTCTCAAGCTGGCCTATCTGGCCTTCCTTATAGGTCTGACCCCATACGATGTAGAACTGGCAGCCGCTGCTTCTGCGTTCTGGGTTGACGTTGTCGCCCTGGCGTGCTGCTGCAAGCGCACCTCTTTTGTGGAAGAGGCCTGTCTTGAACTCTGCAGGAAGGGTGTAGCCTGCGTCTCCGCTGCCGAGCTGCTTGCCCTTTGCAGCGCCCTTGCTCTCAGGGTCTCCGCCCTGGATCATGAAATCCTTGATCACTCTGTGGAAGAGTGTGCCGTCATAGAAACCTTCCTTAGCGAGCTTGATGAAGTTGTCGCGGTGGAGGGGAGTCTCGTCGTAGAGCTTCACGACGATGTCTCCGAGATCGGTGATTATCTTTACTTTGCTCATATTCTTTTTGTTGATTCTGCTGTCTGCCTGTATGCCTCCGTTGCCTTCGGCTGATGGTTACTGTTCCCTGTATACTACGCTTCCGCTGCCCTGGTGTGTCGCCAGGATGAGGACTTCAGCGATCTGGACATGGGCAGGCGCCGATGCTGCGTAGAACGCTACGTCGGCGATGTCATCGCCTGTGAGAGGCTTGATGCCCTGGTAGACCTTGTCTGCACGTGAATCATCACCATGGAAACGTACATTCGAGAAATTAGTCTCGACGAGGCCCGGCTTGAGATTGGTCACGCGTACCGCCGATGGAGCGACGTCGATCCTCAGTCCGTCCGAAATGGTCTTGACCGCCGCCTTCGTCGCGCAGTATACGTTTCCTCCGGCATATGCTGCATCACCTGCGACGCTGCCGATGTTGATTATATGACCATGGTTCCTTGATATCATGCCTGGCACGATGTATCTGGTCATGTTGAGAAGTCCTTTGATATTGGTATCGATCATCTGGTCCCAATCGTCGAAGTCTCCTTCGTACTCTGGCTCAAGTCCACGGGCCAGGCCTGCGTTGTTGATCAGTACATCGATGTTCTGCCACTCCTGAGGAATGCTGTCTATGGCTGCCTTGGTAGCCTCTCTGTCGCGTACGTCGAACGGTAAGGCAAGTACCGATACGCCATTCTTCCCGAGTTCAGCCTTGAGGCTCTCGAGGAGCTCGCCGCGGCGTCCTGTGATGATGATGTCATAGCCGCCCTGGGCGAACTTTCGTGCGCAAGCTTCTCCGATTCCGCTGGTCGCACCTGTGATGAGAACGATTTTTCTGTCCATTTTGTCAAGATTACTCTACAAAGATGGCGAAATATCCTGACATTTCTTAAATTTACATCATAAGAAACTGAAAGTGAACATGAGAAAGGTTCTTATTTTTGCGCTCATAGCGTCTCTCGCTGCCTCCTGCGGAACCTCACGTTCTGCAGCAGACGCGATGTCCGGACGTGACGTGGTGGCCCAGATGTCTGGAAATGGCCGAAATGAGATTGTATCTGACGGCTATCAGAGGATAGATTCAAAGAAAAACGCCGGCTCCATAAGCCGCGTGGATATCAAGGACGAGGACCTTGGGTCGTACAATACGATATTCGAATACCTCAGGGGGCGTGTCCCAGGCGTGCAGATAGGCTATGCCGGCCCTGGCGGAACCCCGACCATCACTATCAGAGGCGAGAACTCCTTCAACGCCAGCACCCAGCCGCTCTTCGTTGTTGACGGTGCTGTCGTAAGTGACATCGCGTCGATCAACCCCAATGACGTTGCCAGTGTGAACGTGCTGAAGGATTCTTCCACTTCCATCTATGGTTCCAGAGGCGCAGGTGGCGTCATAGTCATCAAGACAAAATCTGCCCAGGAAGCCGCTGCAAGGGCGGTTGCAGAAAAGAAGGCGGCAAGAGCAGCGGCCAGAAGCTCGAAGAAGTAACCATGAACATAATCCATCTGAATATGAAGAAATATATATTTGCCGCAGCGGCGATGCTGTTCTTGCTCGCAGGCTGTGAACCGAAGCAGAAGGTCTCGAGCGAGACAGAGATAGCAGCGTATTCGGATTCGACGGCGTTGCTGATGTTCAATGTCGACGTCGAGCTTCCTGTGGCTGCGGATGAGGTCAATGCCAATGTCCGCCGTGACCTTGTGGAGATCGTACTGGAGAATTACAGTAAGTTCGGATATGATGAGTCTGTGATCGGACAGATCGAGGGCGTCTCTCCTGATCTTGACATACAGACACTTGTCGATAAGCTCGGTTCAGAGGTATTCGTCTCTCTCAACAAACTTGCCGAGGCAGACTATCATGATAGGATCGCGTCTGGCGCGGGAAGGGAGTTTGCGCTTGAATTCGACTTCGAGGAGGATTATGATTTCCAGTGGGAGTGCATGAGCACTCTGTCCCGCATCCTCGATGCCGAGAAGTATTGGGTATACCTTTCTGAGGACTATGTCTATATGGGAGGTGCCCATGGCGGAATCGGCGGTGCAGGCTACCTTACATACAGCAAGGAGGACGGCAGCAGGATCACAGGATTCCTCGATCCGTCCATGCTTGAGGAGATCCAGCCTATACTTCGTAAGGGTATCATGAGATATTTCGACGAGACTGGAGAGGATATATCCGAGGATGAGGTGGTCGACTATCTCTTCATTGAAGACGGCATAATCCCGCTCCCATCCTATGAACCATATCCAACCGAGGACGGCCTCAACTTCATCTATCAGCAGTATGAGATCGCACCATATGCGATGGGCATGCCTTCATTCACCGTCCCGTTCTCCGAGATCAAGCCTTTCCTTTCAGACTCAGCCAAAAAAGCTTTGGGCTTATAGTTCTGACTATCAGCTATATACAAAAATCCCTGTGGGGCTGCCGTGCCTACAGGGATTTTGTCAATATATTGAATATCAATTACTTGCGTACTGTGTCGTTGAGCCATCTCTCAAGCTCGCCGACGAACTCGCGCTTGAAGTTTCTCTCAGACCAGCCCCAGCCGTGACCGCCGGTAGGCCAGATGTGCATTGAGGCGCTGACCTTGTTTGCTACAAGGGCCTCGTAGTATCTGAGGCTGTTGGCAACAGGTACGAGGTAGTCGTCTGAAGAAAGGAGGATGAGTGCAGGTGGGGTCTGCGGAGTGACGTGCTTGTCGTTAGAGTAGAGGTCTACGATCTCCTGTGAGGGGTTCTCGCCGAGGAGACCGTCGTATGAGCCTCTGTGGGTGATTGAAAGGTCCATGGTTGTCACAGGGTAGAAAAGAATCTGGAACTCAGGACGGTTCTCGTCGCTTGTGAAGTGTGTCGCAGCTGTAGATGCGAGGTGACCACCTGCTGAGCAGCCCATTACGCCGACATGCTCGATGCCGAGGTCCTTGCGGCCCTTCATGATTCTGATTGCTTCCTGTACGTCGCTGAGCGGAACGTCATGGTGACCTCTTGGGAGTCTGTACTCAAGGAGGCAGAATGTGTAGCCGTGGGCATTGAACCACTCCTTGAAGTCGCGGCCTTCGTGGGTGTCGGAAAGGACAGCGTATCCACCACCTGGACAAGCGATTACGCAGTATCCGTTAGGCTCTCTTGCAGGATATACTTCCATGTATGCCTCGGTATATTTTGCACCAGGTTCGGTCTTGAATGCGTTAGGAGCTCCGTTTGGCCATATCTTGACTGTGTCAACTCTAGGGCCGAAGAAACCGCCTGCTCTGCGCTGAGGCGCTGCGCCACCGGCAGGTCTCTGAGCCATCATTGAGACTGAAATCGCAGCGATGGCGAGTGTAAGAAGGATCTTTTTCATGTGTGAGGTTATTTTTCTCAAAAATAAATAAAAATATCAAAAAACGGGATATCTTTGCCGCCTGTTTCTTAGTTAGTGTGAAATATGACTACCACCATTGTTCTGATATTCTTGATAGGATATCTGTTGATTGCCGTTGAAAGCTTCACGAAAGTTGACAAGGCAGCAATCTCACTTCTTATGTGCGTCCTGTCTTGGACCGTATTCGCATTGGGCGGAGGGGCAGACGGACACCTCTCACATGTGCTCGAATCAAGCCTGGGCGAAGCAGGCACTACGATTTTCTTTCTAATGGGCGCTATGACCATCGTCGAGCTCGTCGATACTTACGGAGGTTTCAACTTCGTCCGTAAGCTTCTCATGACGACTTCAAAGCGAAGCCTGTTCTGGAGAATGGCCTTGATGACAGCGGTCATGAGTGCAATTCTCGACAACCTTACAACCACCATCGTGATGATGATGATCCTGGGCAAGCTCGTAGACAATCACAAGGATGCCCTGATCTACACTGCCATGATCGTGATCTCTGCGAATGCGGGAGGCGCCTTCTCTCCGATCGGAGACGTCACGACCATCATGCTCTGGAACGGCGGCATGCTGTCGGCCGTCGGAGTCATCTCGCATGTCTTCCTTCCTGCTGTCGTCAGCTTCGTCGTGCCGGGGCTCATCCTTCAGCATAAGCTTCAGGGCACGCTTGAGCCTGTCACCAACTTCAAGCCGATCAAGGTCCATGGTGAAGTGTCAAGGCGTGACCGCGCCGAGGTGTTCGCAATCGGAGTCGGCGGTCTTTGCTGCGTGCCTCTTTTCCATAGCCTTACAGGACTTCCTCCTTTCATGGGAATCCTGATCGTGCTCGCAGTCCTCTGGGTATTCACAGACATCCTTCACTTCTTCGTGAAGAAGAGCTCTGCCAGCGTGCAGTCCGTGCTTGGAAAGATCGACATGGAGACAATCCTTTTCTTCCTTGGAATCCTCATGTCAGTCAGCGTCCTTTCAGAGACCGGTGTGCTGACAGACTTCGGAAAGATGCTTTCGGAGAATGTGAAGAGCGACTATCTTCAGACAGGTCTTATAGGAATCCTCTCCAGTGTCGTTGACAACGTTCCGCTTGTGGCTGCGTCGATGAAGATGTATCCTGTAGCGGACGTGGCCATGGTTGCCGCTGATCCAGCTATGGCATCTCTTGCCCAGGACGGAATCTTCTGGCAGCTTCTCGCTTATTGTGCAGGTACTGGTGGCTCGCTTCTGATCATCGGTTCAGCGGCCGGTGTGGTAGCGATGGGACTTCAGAATGTCTCATTCGGCTGGTACCTCAGGAACATAAGCTGGATAGCGCTTGTAGGCTATGTCGCTGGAATCGCGACCTACGCGCTTCAGAGTCTGGTCTTCTGACCTTCGCAGATTATCTGACTTCCGTTGTGATTATCTGATCTTCTTGAGCTGGTGGAGCAGCTCGATGATTCCGATGCCGATGATGCGCTTGCAGGCATTGTTCAAGGCACGTCGGTTAGCGAAACCGCAATCTGTCGCGATCTGAGCGATCCAGGCGTCAAGCTCGCCGTCGTTCAGGTCGTTCTTGAACATCTCGATCGCCTCGTTGAGCCTGATCGAATCCATGAAATCGCTAAGAGTGTCGGTAGGGGATGCCTCCTTGAACATTATGTCGAAACTGCTCTTTTCGAGGCCTACCAGCTCAGCAAGGTCAGCGGCGCTTACCTTGGCGTTCTTATAGATCTTGGTCTGCTTGATCTGGTTCTCGAGATTCCTGAATACACGTCTATGGTCGTGGATGCCGGCTACGTCTTCTGCATTGAGATGATATGAGTCGAGAAGACTCTCATACATGTCAGCTTTCTTTCTCTCCATGCGGAGTTCCTCGTACCTCTTGTAGAGCATCGCATTTCTCTTCTTGAGCTTGCTTCCGACGATTATGAGTCGGATTATCCATGCTATCCAGCAAACGAGGAAGACAACTGCGGATACAATGATGATTATATCCAGAGCATTGATATTGTCTGTCATATCGGTCAGGTTCTAGTGTCTTTTCTTTACGTGTATGCATCGGGGCTTAATCCCGATTATCAGCAAATATAAAAATAAAATCGCTACCGAAAGAAGGTTATTGCTGCGATTTTTGAAAAATGCATATATTTGTATCATGCGATACTTTAAAGGCATAACAGCGGCTCTTCTGACATTCCTTGCTCTCTCCTGCAGACCTGGGAATATGCGTCAGGTCGATGTCTTCCCGGAGATTTTTCCTGACTACATAGGCGTCACTGTCCCGGAGAATATGGCTGAACTCCGTTTTTCCATGGCAGACGGCCGGAGGTCTAAGGTGGAAAGCCGCAAGGAAGGAGACGTGATATGGTATAAGGTATCTGCATGGAACAAGGGAGCGAGGTCCGGTGAGACCTACAAGGAGTTCCCGGTCTATGTCAGCCATGATCCTATCGACCCGTATGTCGCATACCGTCTGATCGAGCCGGCCTATGAAAGCTGGCACGACATGGGTCTTTACCAGAGAGAACTGGGAAGCTACAGGGAATCCGCGATCGTGACCAACAAGGTCAACGATAAAGGCTGCGTCAACTGCCATACTTTCCAGTCTGGGAATCCAGACAGGATGCTTTTCCATGCCAGGGGGCGCAATGGAGGTACAGTGTTCGTGGACGGCTCGTCGCAAGGCTCACCTTCTGTCAGGAAGATAAATCTCGCAGAGACTGGCCCTGGAATGCAGGGTACGTATCCGGCATGGAGTCCGGACGGCCGCTATGTGGTCTTCACTTCAAATTCGACAAACCAGAGCTTCTATACAGCTGCTCATCAACAGATCGAGGTCTATGACAGGGTGGCTGACATGATACTGATGGATCTCGAGACGGATCAGGTCACGGCTGTGATCAAGTCCGATGAGAGTCTGGTGACTTTCCCGACATGGTCCGAGGATGGAAAGAAACTATACTATTGCGTATCGGACAACCCAGGAAATCTTCCTTTTACACGTGAGGAACTCAGATATAAGCTGGTGTCGCTGGATTTCGAGAACGGCAGTTTCATGGGAGAACCACAGACCGTACTCGACATCGACAGCCTTTCAGTCTCATTCCCTCGCATCAAGGGTAAGAATCTTATGTTCACGGCCTCTGCCTATGGCACTTTCCCGATCTGGCACAAGGAAGCGGACCTATGGATGCTGGACATGGAAGACGGGTCGGTCCGTCCTCTGGATGAACTCAACAGCGACGAGACCGACAGCTACCACAGCTGGTCGAGCAACGGAAAGTGGGTTGTATTCAGCAGCCGCAGGATAGACGGCCGCTATACCAGACTATATATTTCTCATCTGGGAGAAGACGGAAAGTTCTCCAAGCCTTTCCTCCTTCCACAGAAAGATCCTGCACATAATACCTTGAGACTCAAGTCATACAATATACCCGAATTCGTCCGCGGAGAAGTCCGCAATATTGAAAAGCAAGCAAGCTCACTTTTTTAGAAACATCAGATCATGGCAGGCAAGAACAGATACATTTCACTGGCAGTCAGGCTGGTCGTCCCTGTGGCGATCATTGCCATCGTGTGGTATGTCACACTGCCTGTGCTTCGCTATACGCTTCTGATGCAGGAACAGAGAGGCATCTTCCTGATGACTCCGGACTATTTCCGTCAGCTCTTCTCTGACCCATGGCCCGTCACGACCCTGATCAGTGACTTCCTCGTCCAGTTCTACAGAATTGCAAGCCTGGGAGCCCTTGTCACCGCCCTGATAGTCATGAAAGTCTATCAGATGACATGTGTCATCTTCCGCTTCACATCCTTCCGTCAGATTCTAGGTGGTCTTGCCGCTGCCCTCACATGGTACACAATCGCCCATGCCGATACTCCGCACACCGGCGTCGTGATCCTGATGGCCGCATTCCTGCTTGCCCTCGTTTCACTCTTCATCCCTTACAGGAAGATCAGGTTCCTCGGGAACGCGGAGACTGGACCATGGCAAGCTGCCGTCGCAGTCGCCCTGGTCGTAGGTTCTGCGTATTTCATAGCTACGGATAAGAAAATCCGGGACAACGAGAAATGGTACGCAGTGGAGTACTGCTCCCGAGTCCATGACTGGGATGTGCTTCTGGCAATCGCCACACCTGAACTATGCCGCAGCGACATGTCCTATGTGCCTTATTCGCTGCTTGCCCTCAATGCCAAGGGACAGCTTGGCGAAAGGCTCTTCGATTATCCGGTGACCGGCCCCGAGAGTCTCGGAGACATAGGTGACATGAGCTGGAGCGCATATTCTCTTAGAAGTCAGATATCGGAACTTACCGGAGGAACAAATGAGGCTATACATCAGACATATCAGATGGGGATGGCGACTCCTCATGGAACCAGCTTTGGCGCACTTCGTCAGCTGATCCGTCTGGAGATCGAGAACGGAAGCTATGATCTTGCTGTAAAACATGCCATGGTCCTGAGAAGGAGCCCGCTGAATGTGAAGACAGCCGATGCGGCCATCCGGATGGCGGATTCAAGAAAAGCAGAGGTCGATGCCGGGAATGGCGATGACGCTGAGATGGCCCTCAGAAGCGCGGATGCGATGGTGTCAGAGAACAGCGCTGTCTACAATCTAAGCGCTGTTATAGCCAACAGCCCGAATGCGACGGCTGCAGCGAAGGAAAGGCTGCTGTGTTATCTGCTGCTGTCGGACGACATGCAAGGCTTCAATGCTCTGATGGAGGAATACTTCGGGGATACTCCTGAAGACAAGCTTCCGCGTGCCTTCAGAAACTATGTCCGAAGATAGACAGTCTCTTATCTATAGATTCTTGCAAGATAGTCGTAGTGGTCACCCTCTGCGACTATCTCGCTTTTCAGACCGCACCTCTCGCAGGTCGTCGCGAGCAGAGAATAGTCGGCATAGAGCCAGTCGAAAGGCTTTCCCTTGACGTTGCGGTAGACCATCCGGTAGTCGACTTCGCCGTAATATGCACCGCAGAGGTCTATGTCGAACGATCCGTCCTCGTTGAGATAAAGATACTGGAGATCGCTGGAATCGATGAGGATGTGCCCGTCTGGTGTAAGCAGTTCCGATACTTTTTTAAGCATTGTCTTGAGGCCGTCGGTCTTGCCGGCGATGCCCGTGCCGTTCATCAGCATAAGGATGGTGTCGAAGCTGTGGTACCATGGTCCTTCGCCCTCGTCGGCCAGTATGTCCATGCATCGTACGTCGCGCAGGCCGCGTATCTTCATCGCCTCGCAGCTGAGAGGGGAGATGTCGACGGCTGTGACCTCAAGTCCGCGCTCCTGGAGGATGATGGAATGACAGCCTGCACCGGCTCCTATGTCCAGTACGCGGCCGCGGGCCATGGAGAGTGCAGCCCTTTCCAGCTCCGGCATCTGTTCCTCGCCCCTGAAAAGGTGCTCGACGGGTATCTCGTCTTCCTCAAACTGGCTGGACAGGACGCGCAGCTTGGCGGCCTTGCCTGTCTTCTGGTATTCCAGAATGGCACTTCCCATCGGGTCGTGCAGTGCTGAGAGCTTCATTTCTACTTTGTTATCTTGACAAGTGCGACACCCTGACGTGGAAGTGAGAATGACAGATTCACCTTTCCATCCCTGACCTCTGTCCAGGCTGGGGAAGTGTAGAGCTGGAGCTGACCGCTCTGCTCGAGTATACGGTACTGTTCCTCTGTAGGGTTCTGCGGAGAACCGAGCGCCTTCCATGTCTCGAATGAGTTGCTGAACCTTTCGTCTATGCGGTACTGGCTGACGAGCACCTTGTCTGAATCAAGTCCTTCGAATGTCACGCTGACCTGGGCAGGTACCGCCTTCAGGTCGTCGTCATGGTAGTTCCAGACCATGATTGACACGCTTTCTCCGTCCGAGCTGGCGATTGCGCTTACGTCAGGATTCTCGCGGACGCTTGACGCTACAATCTCATCTGCGCTCATAGGACGTGATGCATCGACCTTGACAAGGTCTCCTCCCTGCATCAGACCGAACATCCTGAATACATTCAGCACAGGCTTGTCGACGCCGTTGGTAGCGAGATCACGGAATCCTGCGAACCATTTCTGATCCTCGAATTCGAATGCCCATGCGACTGCTCCTGCGACATTGACACCGTGTTTGCGGGCAAGTTCGTATGTGCGGGCATAGGTGTTTGCCGAGTAGCTGGAGTACATGGTTCCGTTTCGGTAGTCATTCGATGGGTGGTAGTCGACTGAGCATGCTGCGCAGCCCTCTGGGTCTGACTCTCCGATGATGATAGGGAGGTCCTTGAATTCAGGATATGAAGCCACGGCCTCGAAACCGAGGTCGATGTTGCGGAGCTGTCTTCCGATGTTCATACGGACATGGTCTTCAAGTACCTGCGGGCTTCCCTTTGCGTGGAAGGTGATGAAATCCAGCGGAGCGCCTTTCTTGCCTGTCGCGTAGTTGACTCCATCGCGGCAGTGGTCAAGGAATCTCTTAAGGTAGTCCATCGCCCTGTTTCCGGCAGGGTCAGTCGTCTCCGGGCCTCCGATCTTAGCGGTAGGGAGGGCCTTCTTCAGACCGTCGGCAGCATAGTCGTAAAGCTTGCAGAAATCCTCGTGCGAGCCACTCCAGTATGCGATGTCAGGCTCGTTCCAGACTTCCCAGTACCAGCTGCTGACTTCCTCTTCTCCATATCTTTCAATGCAGTGCTTAGCCCACTGGTATACGAGCTCGCGCCACTTGTCATAGTCCTTCGGTGCGTAGGTCCATCCGGTATATATAGTCGAGTTCTTCACTGCAGGGGACCACTCATGCTTGTACGGCTGAGGGTTGATCGAGAGGGCTTCAGGCATGAATCCTATCTCCACCAGCGGCTTCATTCCACGGCTGACGTAGGTGTCGAAGATGCGGTCTGTGATGGTCCAGTCGTAGACGGGACGTCCTTTCTTATCTTCTGTATAGGCATTCGTCGAGCCCCATTTCAGGCTAGCTGTTCCGTCGCCGGATGTCAGCAGGTTGTGGCAGCGGACGTTGACCGGCACCGGGCTGAGCTGCGAAAGCTCGGTCAGGAGCTTCGATCCGTCTTTCATATATGTATAGTTAGGCTCGTCATATCCGACGAACGCCCAGATCGGTTTCATCGGCTCGATGCTTTCCTTGCTGCGGACGGTGAAGGAATATACGTCACCTTGGATCATGGTACCATGGTCCTGGGCCTGAGCCGTTGCCATCAACGAAAGGGCTGCAATAGCCGAGAAAAGGAGTTTTCTGTCCATAATAGCTTTTCTTTTAGTGGCTTAAAGTTAATATTTCTGTCGTTCATATGCAAAAACTTAGATTTTATTCCATATATTTGAGTATTGAACACTAATACTTTAACAATATGTCACGACTAGTAACACTTATGAGCTGCCAGTGGGCAGACATGGATCTTGATACGCTTTGCGCTAAAGCCAAGGACATGGGATACGACGGTATCGAACTCGCAATCTGGGGAAATCATCTGGATGCCATCAAGGCAGCGGAGGACGACGATTATGTCGCTTCGATCAAGGCTGTCTTCGACAAGTATGGTCTTGTAGTGAAAGCTCTCTGCTCGCACGTCCCTAGCCAGTGCGTCGGAGACTACGGCGATCCACGTCTTGACAACTTTGCACCGGCTGAGCTCGCAGGAAAGCCTGATGAGATCCGTGCATGGGCTATCAAGACAATGAAGGCTTCTGCAATCGCTGCACGTAAGCTCGGTGCTTACTGTGTGACCGGTTTCGTTGGTTCTACTATCTGGAAGTATCTCTACTCATTCCCTCAGACAACAGCTGAGATGGTTGAGAAGGGTTTCCAGGAGATCTACGACCTCTGGTGTCCGATCCTCGACGTATACAAGGAGAACGGTATCAAGTACTGCCTCGAGGTACATCCTGCCGAGATCGCGTACGACTACTATACTACAAAGCGTCTTCTCGAGAAGTTCGCTGACCGTCCTGAATTCGGTCTTAACTTCGACCCAAGCCACCTCCAGTGGCAGGGCGTATGTCCTCATATCTTCCTCGAGGACTTCATCGACAGAGTATACCACGTCCATATGAAGGACTGCGCTGTGACACTCAACGGCCGCAACGGTATCCTCGGCTCGCACATCGAGTTCGGTGACCTCCGAAGAGGCTGGAACTTCAGGTCTCTTGGCCATGGTGACGTAAACTTCGAGGAGATCATCCGTGTACTTAACGCATACAACTACACAGGCCCGCTCTCAGTAGAATGGGAGGATTCAGGTATGGACCGCGAGTATGGCGCAAGAGAGGCATGCGAGTTCGTGAAGAAGATCGATTTCGCACCATCAGCTATCAAGTTTGACGACGCAATCAAGAACTAAAGATATGAAACAGAGGAAATTGCTCTACGGCCAGGTTGGCGGTACACTCAATGCATTCATCGGTGGCGTGCATAGAAAGGCCATTGCTATCAATGAGCAGGCTGAACTTGTGGCAGGCTGTTTCAGCTCATCCAATCCTGATGCCAACAAGGCGTGCGGCAAGCACTACGGCATCGCTGACGACAGAATCTATGCTGACTACAAGGCAATGGCTGAAGCAGAGTCTGCAAAGACTGAAGGAAGGCTTGATTTCGTAGTGATCTGTACTCCTAACAGCACTCATTATGACGTCGCTAAGGCTTTCATCGAGAAGGGCTTCAACATCGCCATCGAAAAGCCTCTCTGCTTCTCATCAGAGCAGGCTGCTGAGCTCAAGGAGCTTGCAAAGAAGAATGACGTCCTTTTCTGCATCACTTATACCTACACCGGCTACAATATGGTCAAGCAGGCTAAGGAGATGATTGCAAACGGAGTCATCGGAAAGGTCATCGACGTCAAGGGCGAATACCTCCAGGACTGGCTTATCGATGAGCTCGGAGCTGGGGAGGAGAGCACCAACAAGCTTTCTGTATGGAGAATGAATCCTGCAGTCAGCGGAATCTCGAACTGCGTCGGCGACATCGGAACCCATATCGAAGAGACTGTGGCATATATGACAGGTTCTCACGTATGCAAGGTCGCAGCGTTGCTTGACAATTTCTCTCACGAACTCGACCTCAATGCGAACATGCTCGTACAGTTCGAGAACGGTGCCCATGGTACATTCTCTTGCTCGCAGGTGGCTGCAGGTCATTACAATGGCTTCGTGATCCGTATCTTCGGAACTCTCGGTTCTATGGAGTGGGAGCAGGAGCATCCTGATTTCCTCAAGGTCACCCTCAAGGGGCAGCCTACCCAGATCTATACAAGGGCAGCCCATACTTCTGGTCATGCGCTTGAACTGAACCGTATCCCTTCTGGCCATCCGGAAGGTCTTACAATGGCCTTCGCGAATATCTACAAGGTATTTGCTGATGCAGTCCAGAACAAGTTGAACGGCTTCTCGAATGACGGCAAGTGGGATCTTGACTTCCCATCTGTCGATGACGGTCTCCATGGCGTGAAGTTCATCGAGGCGTGCGTCAAGAGCAGCAGCCAGGGCGGCGCATGGGTTGAGCTGTAGACACATCCGCAATTCAAGTCATACGTCCATCGATGAGGGCCGACTGCTCTCCTCCGGAGACCTTCCGCGCTTCGCGCTCCATCCCTCCCACTGCGCTACGCTTGTGGGCCCCTCCCTCTGACACGGCCGAGGGTGGCCATGGGTCCCGGAGAAGACAGCCGATCCTCATCTGCCGCATGACCCGGATCGGGTTGTGTCATACGTGCTGGATGCGGAACGGGACATGTGATGGCTGACGGCCTCAGATGGACGTGCCACCCGCGGCGCGGAAGCGGGTGCCGACATCCGCGGCTTGCGACAGCAAGGCGTGATGGAGGCGGGGTCGAAAAGAAATCGGAGATTTTGCTATCTGGCAAAATCTCCGATTCTTTTGACTCCATCTGAGGTCGTCAGTCTCACAGTCGTTTTGCATCCGGCATGTGCTAGAGCGTGAGGCGGAGGCCGAAGCTGACGTTGCGGCCGTTGCCCCAGTAGCCGGTGAATGTGTCGCGGTCATGCTTTGCGCCATCCTTGCTCCTTTCGATGTAGAAAGCGTCCAGAAGGTTGCCGCCGTTGCAGTAGATCGTCACAGCGCTTCCGAAGATCCTTCCGCTCCAGCTGATGCTGGCGCCAAGAAGCGAGTAGGAAGGAATCCTGTATGAGTCAGCTCTGTCCTGAGGGTCGGTTCTGGTGACCGGGTCGAAGTCAGCCCAGATTCTGTCGTTCCAACTGTATTCAACCTTCGCGGAGAAACCCTTGAGGAACCTGGCAGTAGCAGCTGCGCCAAGCTGGGTCTGAGGAGCGTCTCCGACATGGAGACCGTCTGCATAGACCTTCACCTGACCCATCTCCATCATCGTGTCAGGATCATAGATAGTCGCATCGACGTCATTCTTCCACTTCCACTGTCCAAGCGATGCGAATGCGTCAAGATTGATCCATGTGGCTGGTCTGTAGCTTGCCTCGGCCTCGATTCCGAAATGCTGAGCGTCAAGTCCCTTTACCATATACTTGTAAGGATCGATGTCGACCGTCTTGTAGGAGGCGCTCATAAGTGTCTTGTCCTGCCAGTAGGCGTAGTATGCGGTCAGCTCGAAGCTGTATCTCTGTCCGCTGCGTCTGAAACCAGCCTCGGCGAGATAATTCTTCTCGTTGGTGATGTCCTTTGCGACCTCGTTGCTTCCGCTTGAGAAGAATACGTTTGAATATGGTGCCCTTGAATAGACAGCTGCGTTTGCGTAGAGGCTTGTCGCAGGGTTGAACTTATGCAGCCAGCCGGTCTTGATGCTTGCGCCAGGCCTTCCGGTCCAGCGGCTCCTGACGTCGTCGCCTACATAGTTGTAGGCGTCCCATTTCCTGAGGACGGTTCCGCTGGCAGAGACGCCGAGGGTAAGTATGTCGGCCGCACTCTTCCATGTTCCCATTGCGTAGATGGTACCGTAGTGCTGGTCCCTTCCGCTGTCGGTCCTGACAAAGTCGCCGACATGCTTGATGCTTTCTCTTCCTGCCTGTCCGGCGAGGGACTTGCTATAGTCCTCGTACCAGTAGTCAGCACCGAGGAGGTCTGTGATCTGCTCTCTTTCCCATGTGCTGTAGAGCTGGTAGTGGATGCCACCCTCGATCTGGAGCCTGTCGCTGAGGTCCTTGGTGACGCTTGACTTGAGTCCGGCCTGGGTGTGGCCTGCCTGATAGTCGGACATGATGTTGACTGCTGCACCTCCGTTGGCCTTGTTGAGCGCAACTGCTGCATCCCAGTCGATCTGTCCGTCCTCTCCGATGAATGAAGCTATTCGCTTGCCCTTGCTCTCGGTATAGTAGCCGCCTCCGTTGGCCAGTGCGAGATATGCGGTTGTACTCACTCTGATGTCATCAGTGTGATAAGAGTGGGTGAGAGTGAAGTATGGCTTGAAGTAGTTGTTCCTTGAAAGTGTCCTGGCTGTGCGCTTCCCGTTCTCGTCGGTGTACCATCCCCAGTTCTTGCTGTAGTTCCTGCCGTACTTCTCGACCTCGTCATAGGTGAGGCGCTGAGAGCGCTGCTCGTGCTTCTCAGGCGAACCAAGGGCAGTGAGGTTGAGGGAATGGCGCTCGTTCCAGCGTTTTGTAACCGCCAGCTGGTATGACCATGTGCTGAGATTTGTCATGTCCGCATAGCTGCTGCCCCAGTTATGGGAGCCCATGAGGCTGACTGCCCATCCTTTCCTGACTCCGGAATCGACGCTGATGCTCATTCCGTTGGTGCCGTAGCCTGTGTGGTAGTAGCTTGCTGACGCATGGGCGTCCTTCGACGGCTGGGTAGTGATTATGTCTATGGTACCTCCGACTGAATTGTCTGAGAGCATTGAGTTGCCTATGCCTTTCTGGACCTGGATCGATGAAGCGGCGTCAGCCATGCCCATCCAGTTGTTCCAGTACATGCTGCCGGAAGTCAGACCTGAGATAGGAACTCCGTTGAGAAGGACAGAGATGTTCTCCTGCTTGAAGCCACGGATGTTGATCTTGGCGTCTCCGAAGCTACCTGTCTCTGCTGTAGCATAGACTCCTGGCACATTGTGGATGAGTTCAGGGAAGGTCTTGCCCGCAGCTGATGTCAGGATCTTGTCCTGGGTGATGTCAGTAAGCCTCAGAGGAGAAGAATTCCTGTCGGCTATCCTGGCTGAGATGGTGATTTCGTCGAGGACGATGTGAGATGTGGTGTCCTGTGCGGACGATGAAGCCCCGTCGGGGCGTGTTGCAGGCGCTTCGCCTGCACGTGCGGCGATGACGGGCATGTTCAGCCCGAACATCACTACCGCGATTGCTGGTAATGATTTGAATGACATAATATTTACACTTCTTCCATCCGGACTTTACCGTCGGTGCCGTAGTTTCAACGGCTCAACCCTTGTGGAAGAACGCCACAGAGGGCTCGCGGACTATACCGCCGGTTGGGAATTACACCCGACCCTGAAGTTTATTGTTCTGCAGATTCCTGATCTGCGCTGCAAAGATATATTATTTTTGTCTTTATTTCAAAATGGTAGACTAAGTTATTGTAAACCAAATGCTCAGACTGTTTCCGTCTGAATCGACGACAGTCAGGGTATGACGCCCCTTTTCTGGCACCATGGTCATCAGATGCAGGTATCTTGTAGAACCGACGAAATCTGAATCAAGGTGCCAGAAAACTTCTGTCTCCGGCGAGCTGTGGGCAAGGTTGAATACTATACCATGGACTGATCCGTCCATCTGTCTCGGTATAGTCAGGTCGCTGCCGTTCTCGGGATATATGAATTCCATCGGTACATATGAACCCGAAAGGACGGTCCCGGGCTTGACAGGCGGGAGCGGGACATAGTCGGAGTGCCTCTGACGGTAGTACCATTCCATCGATGGTGGAAGCAGGAACATGGTTACTGCTTTAGATCCAGGCATAGGGGATTCTACCCTGTACTTTCCGTCGTCGGTAAGGTTGACGATCCTATGGTAGCTACATGGCTCTGACCTCATTGCATTGAGCGGAAGAGGAATTGTGTCACATACTTCGCAGTGCAGACCTTTCAGCCGTCCGGATTCATGACAGACCTCCGCCATCGTGTATTCCCCATAATATGGATCCTCAAACCATCCTGATGCCGGCAGGACGTTGAATATGTCGAACATCACAGGACCGGCAGTCCTCGCACCTGTGAGACCGGGAGCGCCTTGCCCCTGCGCATTGCCGGCCCAGACGCCTACGGCATATTCAGGTGTGACTCCTACTGCCCATGCGTCCCTGAATCCGTAGCTTGTACCGGTCTTCCACGCGATCTTCCTTACAGAGGATATCATCCTCCAGTCCATCTCGTCAGGTCTGTTGACTTCTTTGAGTGCATCGAAGGTGTACCAGATGGCAGTGCGGTCATATAATGGAAAGTCTCTGTTCCTGCCGTCCTTTCCGTTCAGATAGAATTCGGCCATGTCGGCATAGGCCCTTGTGATCTCAGCCAGCCTTCCTTCTCCTCCTCCAAGAATCAACGAGAGACCGTAGTCTCCGGATGCCCTCGTGAACGAGCTCATGCCGAGTTTCTTCAGGATGTCGTGGAACTTCGGTACTCCGTAGTCCTTCAGCATATGTACTGACGGGATGTTGAGAGACCGTGCCAGCGCTTCGGCGGCAGGAACGGCTCCGGAATACTGCAGGTCGAAATTCTGTGGAGAGAATCCGTTGATGTTGACAGGCGTGTCCTGAAGCAGCGTGCGGGGAAGAATGTCACCATCCTGGAGCATTGCGCAGTAAAGGAACGGTTTCAGTATGCTTCCGGTACTTCTTGGCGCGCGTGCGGCATCGACCTTTGCTCCAGGACGATTCCTTGCTTCTATGTCTGCATTCCCGACATATGCTGCAATTTCTCCGCTTCTGACATCGATGACAACCGCGGCCATGTCGGCAATTCCTGTGTTGCTGAACTCGTGGCTCCATCTGTCGGTAATGGATTCCAGTGATTTCTGAAGCTCCAGGTCTATGGTTACGACTGTTCTTTCACCCGGATGGTCCGCGCAGCATTTCTCGACAAAATGTGATGCGTATGAAGGGAGGGGAAGGGGCTCTTCCGGAAGAGGCTCCTCACATGCAAGCTCGTAGTCATTCTCATCCATGAGGCCCTTTTCGTACAGACGTGAAAGCAGTCTGTTCCTCTTGTCCAGCAGCTTGTCACGGTTCTTCCCGACATGGATGCTGGAAGGGGAGTTAGGCAGCACGGCAAGTGTCGCGGCTTCGCCCCAGGACAGATCTTCAGCACTCCTTCCGTAATATCTCCATGCGGCTGCCTCAAGTCCCACGACATTGCCTCCGAAGGGGGCATGTGTCGCGTACATGGCAAGTATCTTCTTCTTGCTGTGAGTGAGTTCCAACCTGGTTGCCATGAAGGCTTCTATCACCTTCTGGCTGAAAGTCCTTTCCTTGTGGCGGGACATCCTTATGACCTGCATGGTGATGGTACTTCCTCCGCTGACGATGCGCTTGCCGCTTATGTTCTGCCATGCAGCGCGTAGGAGAGCTCCAGGGTCGACCCCCGGATGCCATCGGAAATGCCTGTCCTCAAATTCTATCACAGCCTCCTCGTATTTCTCGGGGACCTTGTTTCCTGGGGGAAAACGCCACTGCTGGTCGGCAGCAATCCTTGCCCCGAGGAGTTCTCCGTCACGGGAGAGTACGACAGAGGAGTAGCTTGTTCCTTTGAACAGGTCTCGTGGTATGCAGAACAGCCAGGTCAGGAAAAGGGCAGCACAGAGTGTCAGAACTGCCGTCTGCGCTCTGTGCTGCTTCATCCATTGTCCTGCTCTATGCATGACGGACCGCCTTTTATCTTGTCACGACTGCCTTTCCTGAAGCGCTGTTTCCTGCGATGTCGTTGTCATACATCGCCTCGCAGGATGCTGCAGGTAGGGTGAAAGATCCTTCGTATGTCGCCTGGAGCCTGATCCAGAAAGTCTTCTTTGCTCCGGCAGGCAGGTCAAAGAACCAGTTGACCCTGTCGTCACGAATGTCCTTGTAGGAGTACTCCGACTCAGACTTGACGGAACCTCCGAAAAGCCTTTCGTTGAAAATCTCCCATCCGGAAGGAATCATCTGGACCAGTGCCAGGTTGCTGATGGCACCGGCAGTCTGATTGACCACCTCGACTTTCTCATAGAAGTCTTTTCCTTGGGCGACTGTCACAGGGAACTGGATCGTTGCTCCAGCCGGGTCACGGAACTCAACAGATACCTTGATGCCGCTGGCTGCAGGGCTGACCTCAGTCCTGTATCCGGCCTGTGATGTGGTGATGGCTCCGGCGTATATGATGCCGTTGCTGTCATTCCTGACGCTTACTTTGCCGCTTCTTGCGTCAAGAGTAGATGAGTAGACTGGCTGAGCACTCTGTACTGCCTTTCCGTCGACTGCTGCCTTGAGAGCATCTGTGTTCATCTTCTTTGCCAGTCTACCTATTGCGACGCTGCTGAAAGCTACGGTCTGGGTTGAGTAATTCTCTTCCGAGATACCGTCCGCTACTTCCTGGGCGATGGAACATGCCCCGGCGATGTCGCCTGCAAGAACCATGGTCTCGAGGATCATGGCCTTGTCCCTGAGCGAAGAACCGAAGGTCATGTCGTCATGGTACTGGCCGACGTTTGTCTCAAGACCCTGGACCATCTCGCCTGCGATGCCGGTCTTGCCGCGGAGGCAATATGCCGCAGCCAGTCTCCACGCCGCCTGGACGCTGAGGCCCTCAGTTCCCTTGAGCCTGTTCATGGCACCTTCCTCTGCAGCTCCAGCAAGTGCCAGGGTGTAGAGACGGTAGGCCTGCTGGAGATCATTCAGGGCAGCAGAGTTGCTCTTCTTATAGTTTGTGACGCTTTTCTTCTGGAAATTCTTCCATGCGTTGATCACTCCTGCATCGACCTTGAAGCCCTTGTCCTTTGCTTCAAGCATGAACTGGCCAGCCATGGATGTCGCCCATTCGTTGGCGCTGGAAGAACCCGACCAGTACGCGAATCCACCGTCCGCAAGCTGTCTTGAGTACAGCTGCTGGAGTATCGCAGGAACCATTTCCTTGGCCTTTGAGACGTTCTCGGCGTTGAGAAGGTCCATGGTATAGACCAGTGACATTCCTCGCGAAGCAAGCTGTTCTGTGCAGTAATAGCTGTAGTTGGAAACATATGAGAACGCTCCGTTGATGTCGATGGTAGGGAATGAGGCGATCTCGAGCTGCGCATCTAACGTCTCTGATGGATTCCACTCGAAGGATGCGGTCTCTCCCGCTGCAATTGCTTTCCTGTTGACTGAAGTGATGACTGGATTTGGATTCCTGACATCGATGCTGACGGTCTCCATGGCTTTATGACCGTTGCTCTCTGCTGTCACGGTAACTTTGGCTGTTCCTTCCTTCGCTGCGGCTTTGAGGTTGAATCTCACAAGCTGGTCGCCGGTCTTGCTGAACTGGATTGACTGCTCGGCCGGACCTGCTGCAGAAAGAGGACCGTCAATGCTTAGCCTGACTTTCACATCCCTGATGTCGTCTTCCATGGCGAAGACATTCACAGGGAGTACTACATCCTCTTCGCATCCAAGTACTCTTGGGAGTGTAGGAAGAACCATGAGCGGCGAACGTACAGGCACAGCCTTCTCGGTATTGCCGTATGCGTGTCCGTTTCCGGCCACTACCATCACTCTTACAGATCCCACATACATTGGGAGCTTGAACTTGTGCGAAGCGCTTCCGCTCTTGAGTGTGAACGGACCATAGAACTGGACTACAGGGTTGAAACGGTTCTCACGGACCTTCTCCTTAGAGATTCCTTCGTCTCCACCGACACTCAGCAGAGATGGGAACTTGCCTCCGAACGCACCCGTCACGTCGTCATAGAGATCCCATGTGCGTACGCCCAGGGCTTCTTTCGCGTACATCGCTTTCCATGGGTCAGGTGTCTTGAAAGATGTGATGTCCAGCAGACCTTCGTCCACAATGGCTATGGTGTATGTCATCGCTCTGCCTTTCTCTTCCTTGACTTTTACACTGAACTCTTCCTGTGGATGTATCACTTCAGGTACGGTGAGGACAGGCTTGAGGTGAGATGCTTCATCGCTGACGAGTATGGACTGGACTCCGTACATCCTGATAGGGAGGTCGTTCGCAGTCTGCCTGTGCGGCTGCAGAAGTGTGATGTGGATATAGAAATTCGGAGCCATCTCTGCCTTTACAGGGAAGCTGTACTTCGTCTCCACGTCAGAGGTGTTGACCCATTCCTGGCTCAGGACGCTTGAACCGTTCTCGACAGAGACGAGCGCACGGCCGTTCTTCGATGCCGGAATATAGACTGTAGCAGTTTCTCCGACCTTGTATTCAGGCTTGTCAGTGGAGAAGGTCAGCATAGTCAGGGCAGTAGGGTCAGACTTGTCGGAGCGTCCGCGCCATGCAGGCCAGTCGATAGTGACCATGTCGCCTGTCGCATGGCCTCCGTCAAGATCCTTGACGTATATGAGGAAACGGCCCCAGTCAGGATAGCTGACATTGAAGCGGAACGATGTGCTGCCGTCCTGGGCCGTCAGATTGCCACTTTCAACAAGCTTGACATAACGACTGTTGACATATGAGTCAAGAGACTCTCCACGGCTTTCCCACCACCAGCTCCAGTCAATCTTGTATATCTTGTACTCAAGTCTGTGGCCTTTTACCTTGTTGCCGTCCTTGTCGGCTACGACGACACTGAACCAGTGGTCCTTGTCGGTCTCAAGCCAGTTGTCCTTCTCTGTCTTCGGCACTTTGATTCCGACATAGGCCTTGTATGGAGAGAAAGGTATAGTGGTCGAAACAATGCTGGCATCTCCGCCTGGCTCAAATACCTGGGTCGTGATGTTGGCCTTGAGCATTCCCGGAGCATTTGCGACCATAGGCATATTTATGCTGGCCTCGGTCTTTCCGTTCCTGTCAAGAGTCTTGTCCAGGGCTGTGAACTCTTCAGGGGAATATGATGACAAAGGATCATGGAATATGTATCCGTCATTTCCCTTGATTGAGCTTGATCCGTTCGCAAGTGTGATCCCGACTACGGCACGCATGCCGGCTGCCGCAGGACCTGTCAGCCAGCTGGATTCGATCGAGAGATGTGCCGGGGTCCTTGCCTCGAGAGTGTTCTCCTTCAGATTGAGATTGACCTTGAGACGGTTAGGCTTGACGGTCTCGACGTTAAGCGACTTGTGGAAAGTGGCTCCGCCGACTTTGAAATAGGCATTCCATGTTCCTGTCGGGTCGTCCTCGAGTGTCTTGACGTCAAATGTGTAGAAACCGTTTACTCCATTTGAATTTAGCTGCTTGTCATAGAACTGCCCGAGAGGGGAGTAGAGCTCCATCGTCACAGGATGGCTTTCAGGAAGTTTTCCGTCCTGGCCCTCGACGATGAGGGTGAGATGCATTGTGTCTCCTGGCCTCCATACTCCTCGCTCTCCGTAGACATATCCTTTCAGACCCTTGGTCACTTTCTGACCTCCGGTGTCAAATCGGCTCAGCGACTTCTCGTAGCCGTCTGCGACCTTGAGATAAGCTGAACTTGAACCATGCCTTGCCGCTACGATGAAAGGTTTTCCCTCGACAGTTATCTCAGCAAGTCCGTCAGAATCCGTCCTGGCCGAGCCTATGCTCTGGAGCTGGAAATTGTAGACAGTGATCTCGGTGCCTTTGACTGGTTTCGTGGTCATGATGTCATTGGCTGCTACCCATATCTTTCCGTTTCCTGCTGACTTGACGATCAGTCCAAGGTCGGAACTGAACAGATTGACGAACGGGAATCGGTCCGAGTCCATATAATAGCTTGGAGTCGAAGGATTGTCCCTGTCTCTCCATTGGTAGACGGACCAGTCGTAGTCATTGTCATAGTAGTAGCACTCAGGAAGATCCCAGATGTCTTCGTCTTCCTGGCTCATTCCGCTGGCATGGAGGCTGATCATCTGCGAGTCATTGCTTCCGATGCCTGTATGACCCTTGCCATAGAGCGAGTATTCCTTGTTGAAACTGAGCCTGACTCTGTAGATGGCACCTGGCTCCTTCTTGAATACATTGGAAAGGTCAACTGCAAACAGGTTGCTTTTCTTGAGGTCGATGTCGGGGTCGGAGTCAAGGCGAAGTGTGGTCCTGTAGACCATTCGTCCGCTTCTTCTGATCTGGTAGTCACCGTCCATGTTGTTGTCCTGGAGGAATGACAGGACATTGCTCTCGTAGATGCGGACCACGCTCATGTCGACTGCATTCAGGTTCTGTGCGGTGAATGGGAGAATGAGCTTGGATGCATCAGGAAGGATAGATCCATTCAGCTTTATGTGTACCTCAGGTTTAGGCTCGTTGCTGTTGAATACGAATGAACAGTCCTCTCCCAGACGGTTACCGTCTATGTCCTGGACGTTTCCGGAAATGTTCATCTGTATGCTTTCTCTGCCGATGTTCTCATAGTAGATACGCATTCTGTTGCCGTCTTTCTGGTAAAAGCTTCGTCCGACATTGATCAGTGTGAAAAGACCTTCCGGCGACTGTGTGTTGTCAAGTGGCTGAGAGAATACTGCATCGACGTATGGCTCGGCCGAATCTGTCCAGTCAGCCGAAAGAAGGCGGAATCCGATCTTTCCTGGTATGATGCAGGTAACTGTCTGCCTGTCTTTATATCCATAGGCTGTCGCGTCGGCTGTAAGCTTCATTTTCAGGTCGCCGTCCTGACGGTCAAGATCGCTGATGCTGAATCCGAATTCGTTGCCGGAAACTGGATTTACCTCAATCGTTCCTCCGTTTCCTTCGTAGCTGAAAGACAGGACTTCGGAGATCTTGTCCTGAGGAATGTCTGAACTGAAGATCATGGTACCATGGACAGTGGCCTTCGACGGGTCTGAGGCTGAAATTCCAATCTGGCCGGCTTCAAGGGCGAGGACCTTCGGCTTGACGGTGAAACTGAAATTGAATTTCCTGAGCTGCGGGTCTTTGATCTCGTACAGGCGGTCAATCCTGAGGCTGGCGTTGTAGAACTTGCCAGGTGTAAGCTGACCTTCCTCAGGAATAAACTCGAGGGTGGTGTTGCTTACCCAGTGGCTCTCGCCGCGGAGTGAGGGTGTGAACGAGAGAAGCCCCTCCGCGTTTGTCCCGGCTCCTATGCTCGATACGAACTCGATTCTGATGGTGGAGTTGCTGGAAATGACTCCTCCTGTGTATGCTTTGATATAGGTGGAGAATTCTGCTGAAGGTTGCTTTCCTTCGTGGCATCCGATTGCTGCCATGCATGCTATGACAAGCGCAGTAATAGACTGCAACGCTCTGAAATGCTTTATCGGACTGATGAATTTTTTCATAGAAGTGTTGTTTTTCTGTTCATTTATGAAGAGTTTTGTCTTCCAATCTCAAATTTACCAATCTTTTTGATATAGAGTATGGGATATTGGCTGGAACAGGATGAGAAAGTGACCATCCCTGAAATATATCGTTTGCGATATAAATTAATTTTCGTAAATTTGCAGATGTTGGCTGTGATTCAGTTCAATATCTGAAAATCATAAACGTAAACGAGAATTTCAATGAATCTGTATGATCTTACTGTGACGCTGCGTGAGAATGGTTCTGACAAGGCTGTATCGATGAAAGAATACGAGGGGAGTGTTCTCCTTATCGTGAATACTGCTACGGCCTGTGGCCTGACTCCTCAGTACGAAGCTCTGGAAAAGCTCTACCGCAGATACAAGGACGACGACTTTGTCGTACTTGATTTCCCTTGCAACCAGTTCATGGAACAGGCTAAGGGAAGTGACGATGAGATCAGCTCGTTCTGCACATTGAAGTATGATACGACTTTCCCACGTTTCAAAAAGATAGAAGTCAACGGTCCTGGTGAGGCTCCTCTCTATACTTATCTGAAGGGCGCGGCCCTCAAGAGGCAGGGTAGAGGCAACTTCCTCATGAACCTTATGATCGCGGCCACTTCGCGCATCAATGGCAAAAGCAGGAACTCGGGCGACATCAAGTGGAATTTCGAGAAGTTCCTCATTGACCGTAAAGGCAACGTCGTGAAGCGTTTCGACCCTACTGTCACTCCGGAACAGATTGACTCAGAGGTCAAGGCTCTTCTTTAATTAATGAATATGAATTTTTTCAAAGTATCACGTCCCGCGCTTCTGCTCTTTGATGGATTCATCTGGACATGCGCAGGCATCAATATCCTCAGGATAGGAATCCATACCTGGATCGACGGCTCGTCCAGATGGTATCTGGTGGCAGCTCTTGCAGTAGCAGTCTTCCTTGCATTCAACGCGATGTTCACATCCATCGTGTGGAAGAATGTAACCCGTGTCGGCGGTATGGAAAAGAAAGTCTTTTTCTGGAAGATGATGCCGTTGAAGAGCTGGATCATCCTTGCTTTCATGATGACCTTGGGCATAACTCTCAGGTCCTCCGGCATCGCATCGCCGTTCTTCATCGCATTCTTCTACTGCGGACTTGGAACTGCGTTGATGCGTTCGGGTATCAAGTACATTGTTTCGGGTATAGACTCGTATGTCAAGGAAAAGAATAATTAATTTCTAAACATAATAGATTATGGCACATAAGAATTTCGGCGCAAAGCCATGGATGCAGCCAATGCCAGTAGCTGTCATCGGTACTTATAACAGTGAATGCAGACCGAATGCGATGAGCGCAGCCTGGGTAGGCCAGTGCGGCCCTGCACAGATCAACATCTGTCTTTCAAAGCACACCACGACAGCCAATCTCGAGGTGACAGGTGAGTTTACAGTCGCTCTCGCAGACAAGAAGAACCTCGTAGCGGCAGACTATGTAGGAATCACACCTGCAGCAGTTGATGCTGACAAGGTCGCAACATGCGGATGGACTGTCGAGAAGGCAGAGAATGTCAACGCTCCTGTATTCACAGATTTCCCTGTGACTCTTGAGTGCCGCGTACTTTCAAAGGTCGGCCAGCAGGAGCCAGGCGGAGCATGCAACGTCATCGCTGAGATCGTTAACGTCCGTTGCCAGGAGGAATACCTCAACGCTGACGGCAATCCTGATCTTGACAAGATCCAGCTTATCTGCTATGACTCAATCGGTAACACATACCGTGTTCTCGGTGAGTCAGTGGGCAATGCCTTCAAGGACGGTGCAGCTCTGAAGAAGTAATCTACCTATTGGATATTGTAAATTAATGTTTATCTTTGACTTGAAGTACATTGCACAGAAAGAGTACAAACATTAACAACTAATATTCTGATAGATGAAAAAGTCTTTATTCTCAATCGTGGCAGCCATGGCGATCTGCGCTGGCGCCAATGCACAGGAAATCAAGGAAGACTTCAAGCCTTCTGAGCTCAATCAGCCAGGCCAGGAGTATCCTATGGTCAATTCTCAGGGTTATGCCCGCTTCCGTATCAACGCACCAGGCGCTGCTCAGGTAAGAGTAAGCCTCGGTCTTGGCGGCCAGGGTGGTACCGTTCTCAAGCACATCGGTGACGGTGTATGGGAAGGAACAACCGACGGTCCTATGGATGAGGGATTCCACTACTATCACGTTTTCCTTGATGGTGGTATGTTCAACGATCCTGGTACAAACAACTACTACGGTTCTACCCGTTGGGAGTCAGGTATCGAGATCCCAGCTCACGACAGAGCATTCTATGAGGAAAGAAACGTACCTCACGGAAACGTACAGCAGGTACTTTTCTGGTCTGAG
>JAZRWK010000020.1:0-68834 GCA_045599665.1 Candidatus Cryptobacteroides sp. | reverse complement strand
ACGACTATGAGCAGGCTCGCAAGGGTGGTTATGTAGTTGCAGGTTCAGATGAGAATCCTGATGTTGTGATGGTTGCTACAGGTTCTGAGGTCTCTACACTCATCTCAGGTGCTGAGCTCCTCCGCAAGGACGGCGTGAAGTGCCGCATCGTAAGCGTTCCTTCAGAGGGCGTCTTCCGTTGCCAGAGCGCTGAGTACCAGCAGTCTGTGATCCCTACAGGCTCAAAGGTATTCGGTATGACCGCAGGTCTCCCAGTCAATCTCCAGGGCTTCCTTATCGGTGCTGACCCAGCATCAAAGGTATGGGGCCTCGAGACATTCGGTTTCTCTGCTCCTTACAAGGTGCTCGACGAGAAGCTCGGATACACTGCTGAGAATGTATACAACCAGGTTAAGGCAATGCTTTAATCGGCATATTTCTTGAGGTAGCCTGTGCCCGTGACCGATAATGAAATCATATCATTGCTTGCCGCTGGACAACAGGAAAAGGCCTTCAACGAGATAGTGAAGAACTATAGCGAGAGGCTTTACTGGAATGTGCGCCGCATGGTCGGATCACATGAGGACACAGACGACCTCGTACAGGAAATATTCATCAAGATATGGGCTGCGCTCTCTTCGTTCAGAGGAGAGTCGCAGCTTTTTACTTGGATATGGAGAATCTCCGTCAATGAGTCCCTCAATTTCCTCCGCAAGCAGAAGGTGCGTGCTGCCCTGAATTTCCAGAACATCACGGAAGTGGAGGAAAGAAGGATTGATGCGGACCCGTATTTCAATGGTACAGAAGCCGAACGTGTGCTGATGAAGGCGATCGCGAAGCTTCCGACAAAGCAGCGCATGGTCTTCATGATGCGCTACTTCGACGACATGAAATATGAGGATATATCGGAGATACTTGATACCTCGGTCGGCTCACTTAAGGCCTCGTATCATTTCGCATATGAAAAAATCAAAGGTGAACTGAAAGAAAATTTTTAACCTTTTGCAATAATCGGTGTCAAATAGTACGTATGACAGATAACAAGAACAGAATGTATAATGTACCAAGCGGGTATTTCGAGAGCCTCCAGACGAGACTTTCGGCTATTCCTGCTATGGAAAATGAGGCTGAAAGCCGTGTTACAATCTGGACGAGAGTTCGCCCTGTCATTGCCCTCGCGGCCTCATTCGCTATCCTCCTTACCTGCGGTACGCTGATCCTCAGCAAGACTGCCGGTAATGTAAAGATGAATGATATGGAGTTCCTGGAGTACGCCTATGCGATGACCCCGATTACGGAACCGTATTCAATCTATGATCCATCTCTTGCAGAAAGCCTCTATACAGAGGTGTCTGAAGAGGATGTCGTCAATTATCTGATTGAGACAGGAGTCTCAATCAATCAGTTAGGATATGTCGGTATTTATGAATAGAACTCTTAAGATTGCGTCAGCTGTTGTACTGACGCTTATGCTGGCCTCATTCAGCGGCTTTGCGCAGCAGAACCAGAATCCAGCAGCCAATGCATGGCGTGACAGGATGCGTTCAGAGATGATCGCTTTCTATACCTCAGAGATCGGACTCACTCCGGCCGAGGCACAGGTGTTCTGGCCGGTACATAACCAGGCCGAGCAGGAACAGATGAAGCTCATCCAGAAAGTCGGCGAAGCTTATATGGCGCTTGAGAAGGCTCTCGACTCCAACGCTTCGGAATCAGAGATCGAGGCTAAGCTTCAGGCCTACAACAAGGCGATCGATGCGAGGAACCAGTTCGATGCATCGCTCATGACAAGGTACGGAAAGGTGCTTTCGAAGGAGAAGATCGCAAGACTTTATGTCGCAGAGGAAAAGTTCAGGAGGAATCAGATCCACAGACTCCACGCTCCTGGCGTCCCTCCTCAGCAGAACGGCCGTCAGGCCCAGAGATAGAATTCTTTCATCAGAAGGCGGTACTCGTCTGTATAGTCTCCTGAACATTGAATAATTAGTTGGTTAATACGGTAAGTGTCTGAACCTTCTGCGAAAGCAGAGGGTTCAGACTTATTATGGAGGACCTGCTTGTGGCCGCGTCCCAGCTGCACGACTATCCTGGCGGCCGGTTTCCGTTCGGTCGTATGGATGCGGATCAGGAATGTCGGCGAGAATCCGTACATACGGGCGTATCTCAGGAGTGAAGCCTCCTGGTCGGCAGGGAGGACCAGGGCCATGGTACCATGTTCCTTGAGATGTACCGATGCGAATTCGAGCAGCGTACGCCATGACATCGGGGCGCCTTCCAGTCCTTCCTCGTCGGCAGCGACGGTGTGGCGGGCAGTGTTCTTGCGACCGTCCGGGTTCTGGAGGGAGTCGTCGTAGTAGGGAGGGTTCGACACGATCAGGTCGAAAAGACCTTGGCTCTTGCAGAGCGGAATGTGGGCGGCGGTCATGTTCCGGGACCATGGCGAGTTCTCGAAGTTCTCACCCGCTTCCTGCGCCGATGCTTCATCGATGTCTATTCCTGTCACGTGGAACTCCACTCTGGCATCTGCCAATCTCTGGGCAATCATCAGGGCTATGGTACCTGTGCCCGTGCCTGCGTCGAGGACCTCGAAGATCCCTCCCGACGAGGCCTGGCTGGTGGCTGATGTGTCAGAATTCGTGCTTTGTCTGTTCCCAGGCAGCTGCACGGCGGCGCCGAGGAGAACTCCGTCGGTGTTCACCTTCATCGCCGAACGCTCGTTGCGTACTTCGAATCTCTTGAATCTGAATACCCCTGCGGCCATCTTCTAGTCGATGAAGAGACCGTCCTTCATATTGAGTGTCCTGTCACACATGGCGGCAAGCTCGGGATCGTGGGTTACGATGATTATGGTCTGGCCGAGCTTTTCGCGAAGCTCGAAGAACAGGGCGTGGATCTCGGCTTTGGTTGCACTGTCAAGGTTTCCGGAAGGCTCGTCTGCGAAAAGGACTGCTGGATTGTTGATCAGGGCCCTGGCGATCGCCACTCTCTGCTGCTCGCCGCCGGAGAGTTCGGAAGGCTTGTGCGAGACTCTGTCAGCGAGTCCCATCAGAGCGAGAAGGCGGGTAGCCTCTTCCTTGGCCTCTTTCTCGCTGCGGCCGGCGATGAAAGCCGGAATCATCACGTTCTCGAGAGCAGTGAACTCAGGAAGGAGGTGGTGGGCCTGGAACACGAAGCCGATCTTGCGGTTGCGGAAGGCCGAGAGACCTTTGCTGTCAAGCTTGAGGACGTCGGTCCCGTCGATGACGAGGGAGCCTCCGTCAGGGGTGGAAAGGGTTCCGAGGATGGTCAGCAGAGTGGACTTTCCCGCTCCTGATGCGCCCATGATTGAAACGACCTCGCCCTTCTGGGCTGAGAAATCAATGCCCTTCAGCACCTTCAGCGTGCCGAAACTCTTTTCTATTCCCTGTGCTTGAATGATCATAATGGTCAAATATAGTGAATAATTCGAAAATATTTTTGGAATTTCAAAAAACGACCTTATATTTGCAATCCCATTTAGGGAATCCGGGGTGTGGCGCAGTTGGCTAGCGCATCTGGTTTGGGACCAGAGGGTCCTGTGTTCGAGTCACAGTACCCCGACTTCAAGAGAGCAGAACGAAAGTTCCGCTCTCTTTTTTTTGTATATTTGCTTTCGATGAACAACCCTTTCAGATACAGACCTTCCTCCATAATGGTCGGAATGATGCAGGACGTGACTGCAGCGATTGCCGCAGACCCCGTCCTGGACGGCCTGTTCCGTGAGGGCAAGATGCTGGGCCTGCTCAGGTGCAAGGCTTCGGATGCAGGTTCGGACGCCAGCCAAGGCGACGCAGGTTCTGACGCCAGCCCAGGCGATGCTGCTTCCGACGAGCTCTGGCTACTGGCGTATTCGGGCAAAAGAAACCCTTCGGCCGAAGGGGTTGAAGTCCATGGTACCGTGCTGCCGTTCGTGCCTCCGGTCTACGACGTCACCGACGGCTACTTCCGCGAGAAAGAAAACGAGATCAGCGAGATCAACCGCCAGATCGCCCAGGCACAGGAAGGTCAGATTGCCCAGGCACAGGAAGGACCGGCCTCCGGGACTTGCGACGAGGGCGAGGGCGTTGCCGCTGGGGTTGAGCAGCTGAAGCTGCACCGGGCGATGGAGTCGGTGAAACTCCAGCGCTGGACCTTCGAGCAGTACAGGCTTCTCAATGCCAGGGGAGAGGAGAAGAGCGTGCTCGACATCTACGCCGACAAGAACCTCATTCCACCTGCTGCGACAGGCGACTGCGCGGCTCCCAAACTTCTTCAGGAAGCATACCGCAGAGGCCTCAGGCCTCTTGAGATAGGAGAGTTCTGGTACGGCATTTCTCCAGACGGCCCGGTAAGAGGTCAGGGACGTTTCTATCCTGCGTGCTCATGGAAATGCGGTCCGATTCTGAAATTCATGCTCCAGGGCCTGGAAATCGAAGACTCCGTGAATCTCTGCGGGGAGCCTCGCGTCCTGTACGAAGATGAGGCGATCATAGTAGTCGACAAGCCTTCGGGAATGCCGGCAGTACCGGGACTTGACGGTCTCGAGTCTCTCGAGACCTGGCTGCGGACCCGTTTCGAAGGCGAGATCTTCCAGATCCACAGGCTGGACCAGGATACGTCAGGTACCATGGTCTTTGCCCGGTCGCGCCGTGCCCAGGGCATCATCCAGCGCCAGTTCGAGGACCGCACGGTCGAAAAGACCTATCTGGCCGTCGTGGACGGTCGCCTGCCCTCAGGAAATGGTTGCCCGTCGGCTGAGAATGACCGCCTGGCGGCGGATCATGGTACCATAGACCTGCCGCTCGCCCCTGACTACGAGGACAAGCCGCGTCAGAAGGTCGACCCGGTCCAGGGAAAGCGGGCTGTCACGGAATATCGTGTCCTGGAAGGAGATGAGGCCAAGGCAGTGTTCGATCTTTTCGGCCTTTCCAAGGCGCAGTCCTTCGGTTGCTCGGCTGTTGAGTTCCGCCCGCATACCGGCCGCTCGCATCAGCTTCGCGTCCATGCCGCCCATCCCTCCGGCCTCGGCGCTCCCATCCTCGGCGACACCCTCTACGGCAGTGCCTCACGCGCGCCGCGCCTGTGCCTGCACGCCGCGTCGCTTCTTTTTGTGCACCCAACTACAGGAAATCAGGTAAAGTACTGATTTCCAATTGTTTACAGGTTTTCCTGTGGGGCGGATCAGCCTACAGGAGAATTCGTAACTAGTTGACTAAGAAAGATTTACCCTTTCGAACTTGTAGCCCAGACGGTAGAGCTCGAGGGCTTCGCCGATGCGGAACATGACGGCGATGGTGGCGAGGACGAGCTTGTATGAGCTGATGCTGCCGGGCTCGACGGCCTCGTGGCGGAGGTAACTCAAGGCGGTGGCAGAGCAGAGCTTCATGGCATCGTTGACTCTCTTGGTGGCGGTTTCGTCGGCCTCTAGGATGCAAGGGACGATGAACTCGTCCATATAGTCGAAACCTCTGTCGTCGTGGTAGAAGTCGTAGCCCTGTACCGATGCGGTCGCCCAGTCCTTGTCCCACATGTGTGTGACGCCCATTCCGAGGAAGCCTGCGGCGGCGAGCACGAACTCAGGATATGCGTTGAATTCCTTGACTGCGTCTCCGAAATATTCAGGCGCCATCTCGTCCCACTTGGCATCTATGTCGACGGAATTGAGGAGTGTGCCGCCGAGAAGCTCGGCGGTGGTGCATGCCTTGAGGAGGTGTTCAGTCAGTCTCTGGCTGTATTCTTCGAAATAAGCTTTGTCGATAGTCGTCATGTCGGATGATAGGATTATGGTACCGGATCATAGCCGCTTCCTCCCCATGGGTGGCAGCGGAGCAAGCGTCTCACCGTCAGGTACATGCCCTTGAAAGGGCCATGCTTACGGAAGGCCTGGAGGGCGTATTCCGAGCAGGTCGGAGTGAAACGGCAGCTCGCGGGAGTGTACGGCGAGATGCATTTCCTGTAGAAGAGAATCAGAAGTACGAAAGGTGCGACGGCAACTTTCTTTACAGTGTCCTTGAACTTTTCCATGGGCAGAGAGGACTATGCATTGATAGCCTTGAGTATCTCCCCGACCTTTTCGCGTATCGTCTCTGACTTGAGGACTTCGCGGGTGTTGTAGATGAAGAGGATGTCTGTGCCGGTACCTTGGAGGAGATCCTTCTGGGTACGGTACGATTCTCTGATCCTACGCTTGAGGAGATTGCGCTTGACTGCTCTCTTGAAGAACTTCTTGGAGACAGATACCATGATCCTGTTGACAGGTTCGCCGGTACCGGTTCTGTAGCAATATTTCATCTCACCGAGCGTACCGAAGCGACCCTTGCTCAGAAGAGTGTCGATGGCATCTTTCGTGTAGAGCCTTTCCTGCTTGGTGAGAGTATTGCCCATTCTACTTGTTTGCTTCGAGGTAGAGGCCGAGCGCCTTGGCTACTGACGGAGCCTCAGGTGTAGGTGCCTGGATCTCGATAGGGTAGCCGGCTTCTTCCATAGCCTTTACGATCTGTTTTCCGAAGGTCACGAACCTGAGGTTGCCAGGCTCGAAGCCCTCGAAGTTCTCCTTGAGGGATACGATGTCTGCAGCGTTGTACACTACTGCGAGGTCGTATGACTTGATGTCGACGTCCTTGATGTCCTGAGGGACAGGCTTTACGAAGTCTGCGACGGTGTAGTCGAGCTTGGCTGCGGTGAAGGCTGCGCGGATAGCGAGGTTGCTGCTCGCCGCGTTCGTGGTGATGAGGAACTTCTCTGCCTTATGTTTTGCGCCTATCTGAGCTACGATTGACTCAGGTGTGCCGGTTCCGAAGAAGATCTTTCTCTTGCGGAAGACGATGTGCTTCTGGAGATAGAGTGCGACTGCCTCGGTAGAGCAGAAGTACTTCATTGTCTCAGGGACGGTCACTCTGAGCTCTTCGCAGAGACGGAAGAACGCGTCGATTGTCTGTCTTGCAGTGAATACTATTGCTGTATAGTCGAGAATGTTGAGTCTCTGTGCCCTGAACTCTCTTGATGAAAGAGGCTCGATGAGGAAAAATGGCTTGAAATCTATCTGGACTCCGTATTTCTCTGTAAGGGCAGCATATGGAGTCTGGTCCATAGGAGCCGCCTGTGAAATAATGATCTTACTAACCTTCATATAACGCCTAAAATAGGAGCGATGCCGCGATAAGCAGACCCGCAGGGAAAATTTCGAGGGCGCAAAGATACAAAAAACCTAGGAATAGATTGCAATAATTAGACAATATTTCGAGTTTTCGCAGTGCGAGAAGGGCCGCGGTACCCACTATTTCGTACAGAAGAATCCTCCTGACAATCAGGTCGTTCATATCTTTGTACAGGCAAAAAAGCACAGTCGCGCACATCGCCCCTGCCAGCAGGATGAGGAAGTTGAAGTAGAGGTTGTTCGACGCCATGTAATACTCCTTGCCTCTTCTCTTAGGTTCGAAAGCCTTGATGAGGCTCATGCGGAGCATCATGTATGCGAGCATGATTCCGATGACGAAAAGCGTGCTGATCCCGAACGGGAACTTCTCCATGAAACGGAGTGAGATGACATCGAACCTGGCGAATATCAGGCACAGCGCGAGGTATGCGACCCATGCTACCATGTCCCTTTCCTTTCCGAGGCGGACGTTGCTTTCAAAAGACAGCACCGGCTTGGTGCGGAAGATGCCGGCGAAGACGATGGGGAAGACCTCGATCAGCTGCGAGATGCAGAGGATCGCGAGAATGATCGTGGCAGAGACCAGGCCGCAGTTGATCAGGGCGTCGCTCCAGAGATGGGGCGCTCCCGCGAGATCCGCCGCTGCATCAGGGCTCATCAGAAGCCTTCCGCTGAGGAAGGCCTCGTCGACGCTTCTGACGGCGAGCGAGTCTGCTATGCCTGTGATGTCTGCCATTGCTTTATGACTATGGTAATTTTCTAGTTGCCTCTCTTGGCCTTGGTGTAACCCATGCCCTGGAGCAGGGCCACGACCTTGTCGCGCAGGTCGCCCTGGATGGTTATCTCTCCGTCCTTGGCGCTGCCGCCGACTCCGCATTTGACCTTGAGTGTCTTGCCGAGCTCCTTGAGGTCGTCCTCGCTGCCGACGAAGCCGCTTACGAGGGTCACCTGCTTGCCGCCCCTGTTGCGTCTGTCGATCGCGACGATGAGCTTCTGCTTTTCAGGAGCCAGTGTCTCCACCTCTTCCTGGGTGGTCTCTTCGTATTTGAAATCGGCGTTCGTAGAGTAAACTACGCCGAGTCTTTTCTTCCAGTCGTTTTCAGCCATTTCTAAGCCCGATTTTTGCAAAGATAACTATTCTCGGCTATCTTTGTAGATTACTGAACAGCAAAATATGGACAAAAAGAAATATAACCTGTGGAACAGGATCACTGCCGCCGTGGTGTTTGTCATCTCGGCGTTCACATACCTCTCCACGATCGAGCCTACCGCATCCTTCTGGGACTGCGGAGAATTCATCGCTTCATCATACAAGCTTGAGGTAGGTCACCCTCCTGGAAACCCTGTGTTCCAGCTGATCGCGCGCTTCTTCACCATGTTCACCGGTGCGGAACATGCTGCGGTGGCCGTCAATGCGATGAGCGCCCTCTGCTCGGCCCTGACGATCTTCTTCCTTTACCTTACCATCGTCTTCCTCGCAAAGAGGCTTGTGCGCAAGGATCAGGATGGCAACTACTCGACAGCGCAGACGATAGCGATATTCGGCAGCGGTGCCGTGGGTGCCCTTGCATACTGCTTCTCCGACACGTTCTGGTTCTCAGCCGTAGAGGGTGAGGTATATGCGATGTCATCGCTTTTCACAGCCCTGGTGTTCTGGGCTATGACAAAGTGGTACGAGGTGGCAGACGAACCTTATGCGAACAGGTGGATAGTACTCATCTCGTTCCTGATGGGCCTTTCCATCGGAATCCATATGCTCAACCTCCTCGCACTTCCAGCACTGGTATTCCTTTTCTACTACAGGAAAAGAGAAGACGGTACATACACCCTTTGGGAGTGCATCAAGATGATAATCCTTTCAGTCGTCATCCTGGGAGTCCTGGTGTTCTTCCTTGTACCTGACCTCCCGAAAATCGCGGCATATGTGGACATCTTCTTCGTCAACACCCTCGGGCTTCCGGTGAATTCAGGAGCCGCTTTCTTCATGCTCGCCATCCTGGCGCTTGGCTTCTGGGGAACATGGTGGGCCTATGAAAGGAACAAGGTCCTCATTACAACGGTGACTCTTTGCCTTACTACCATCCTGGTCGGATTCAGCCTGTTCAGCATAGTCGTCATAAGGGCGAATGTAATGCCTCCGACCAACGAGAACCAGCCTGACAACGCCTTCGCCCTCGCGAAGTATCTCTCACGCGAGCAGTACGGCTCGAACCCGCTCATCTACGGTCAGTATTTCGGTGCGCCATACGACGATCTCTACACGCAGGACTTCTATACTGTCGTGGATGGAAAATACAAGAAAGTCACAGGACCGGTAGACGCGAAGTATGCTGCTTCAGGCAAGATGCTTTTCCCTCGTATGTGGTGCAGTGTCGATGACAGATACATCCAGTTCTACCAGTCATACATGAACGGCCAGGGCGAGACAGTGCGCGGCGCGAAGTACAAGAAACCTACATTCGGACAGAACCTCGCGTTCTTCTTCGATTTCCAGATGAACTGGATGTATTGGAGATATTTCATGTGGAATTTCGCCGGTAGGCAGAACGACATACACAGCCCGGATCCGGGTGAGTTGTTCTATGGCAACTGGGAGAGCGGTATCAAGCCTCTTGACAACCTCCGTCTCGGCGACCAGAGCGACGCTCCTGCGATCCTCAGCGAGAACAAGGGCAAGAACCATTACTATCTTCTCCCGCTTCTCCTCGGTCTGATCGGACTCTTCTTCCAGTTCGACAAGGACAAGAGAGGATGCTGGGTGACCTTCCTGCTCTTCTTCATGACAGGTATCGCCATCGTGATCTACCTCAACCAGCCACCTTTCCAGGTGAGGGAGAGAGACTACGCATATGCAGGCTCATTCTATGCCTATTCAATATGGATCGGTCTTGCTGTCATCGCCATCTACGAATGGCTTGGCAGCGTCACCAAGGGCAAGGCCGGCAAGACTGCAGCCGCCATCACGACGGTCTGCTGCCTCTATGTACCTGCGCTCATGGCTCAGCAGAACTGGGATGACCATGACAGGAGCAACCGTTCTACCGCGGTCGAGATGGCCTACAACTATCTCGCAGGCGTAGGCAAGGACGGCATCCTCATCACCCACGGTGACAATGACACCTTCCCTCTCTGGTATGCCCAGGAGGTGGAGAGTATCCGTCCTGATGTCAGGATCGTCAATACCTCGCTCCTTGGAACAGACTGGTATATCCACCAGATGAGATATGCGATCAACGAATCGAAGCCGCTTCCTCTGACAGTTCCGGACAGCCAGTACCTCAACGGTACCAATGACTATGTGCGTATCTATGATACCCGCAACCAGGTACTTCCTCTCTCGGAGGTCATGGCGGTGCTCAAGCATCCTGAGGCCAAGGTTACCCTCGAGGACGGATCCAAGGTGGACTACCTCGTGTCAAGGAAGTTCAGCATTCCTGTGAACAAGGAGAACGTCCTCAAGTACGGCATCCTTTCTGAAAAGTTCGCGGACGAGATTCCGGACGAGATTGTGTTCTCTATCCCTGAGGACAAGAACTTCATCTCGAAGCCTGAACTGTTCTTCCTCGATCTCCTTGATGGATATCAGTGGGACAGACCTATCAATATGCTCAGCCAGGGCGGTGACCTCAATGTCGGTCAGAAGGACTACCTGATGTACGATGGACTCTCACACAAGCTGGTTCCTGTCAGGAACTCTATCTCAAGCAAAAAGGGAATCGGCAAGGTCGACATTGACAGGATCATCGACCTGATGGACAATGTCTACAAGTGGGATGCCCTCAAGAGAACTGACTGGTACGTCGACTATCAGAACCTCTACACCTTCCTTGGTGTGGTTCCTCAGAGGGAACTCTTTGTGAACCTTGCTTCACTCTATATGGAGGAAGGCCGTGCCGATGAGGCTCTCGCAGTCCTTGACAGAGCCCAGGAGTGCGTGCCTAAGGAGAATTTCCCTCTCGAGTCCATCTGCCTGGGCTTCTATCAGAACGACGTCCATGTCATCCACATGATCGAGGACTACTACGCCCTCGGCGCCCAGGACAAGGCAAGGGCGCTTGCTGAGGACTATGCGGTCGAGCTGATGACGTCGATCAATTTCTACCTCGAGTACTATGGCTATGCCAGGAATGAGCTTGACCTCTGCGTCAACTGTCTCTACTACCTGGTGGATGTCCTCAAGGACTATGGCGACAAGGATCTCGGTGAGACTCTCATGAAGGGCCTCAACTCAATGGCCAAGCTCTACGGTGCGTCGAATGCCGACGACCTCGAGATGGAGGACGAGTTGGAAGAGGAAGGCGAGCTTGTGGTTGACGAAGGCTAGCGCCTTCGTCTGCAAGCTAGCGCTTGAGGCTGCCAGGCACTCATCACAGGCCGCGCCAGGATACTGGCATACAGCACAGGCCGAGCTGGCGAACTGAAATACAGCAGGGCCATGAAGGTCGGGGCTCCCATGAACTTGGGAAAAGGTCGCCCCAACCTTCATGGCCCTGATGTTTTGTAGCTGGCTGCGGCCTGGCCTATGGGGGAAGCTACGGGATCGGCCCAAGGGGGCGGGGCCTGGCGCGTGAACGGGACCTGGTGCGGGGAAAGGCCTCCCACGGGCACTGGCGGCGCAATGGCGCACCAGGTGTCAGGGAAATGACGGGACCTGGTGCAGGGAAAGGCCTCCCGCGGGCACTGGCGTCGCGGTGGCGCACCAGGTCCATTGGGGATGGCCATGCCAGGTCAATGGAATGGCTATACCTATCCCCGGGAAAGTGGAAAACTGCTGCCGAAAAAGCTAGCGCTTGAGGCGGATGTAGATGCTGAGCGGGAGGATCTTGCCGAAGCGGTCGGCGAGAGCGAGCTCACCGCTTTCGATCTCGGCCTTCGAGCCAGGTCTGATCCTGAACGCTTCCTTGACGACAGTCTCGCCAAGCATTGCCGAGTATCCGTTTGAGTAGAGGTTCAGGACCATGAAGCTGTCCTGCGGCGCGAGGATCTGCGAAACGCAGCCTAGGATGTCGAAGAGGCACTCGTCGAGCTTCCACTTCTCGCCGTCAGGTCCGTGTCCGTAGGCAGGAGGGTCGAGGATGATCCCCTGATAGACATTGCCTCTCTTTGCTTCCCTGCGGGCGAACTTGAGAGCGTCCTCCACTATCCAGCGGATGCCGTCGAGGCGGCTGTTCTCCATGTTTCCACGGGCCCATGTCACCACCTGCCTTACAGAGTCGAGGTGGGTGACGTCGGCACCTGCAGCCTTGGCTGCGAGAGATGCCGCTCCTGTGTATGCGAAGAGGTTGAGTACCTTCGGCGTCGGCTTTCCTTCTGCCTTCGCCTTTTCGACCAGGGCCTTGGTGTTCGCGTAGATGTAGTTCCAGTTCGGGGCCTGCTCAGGGAATACACCGACATGCTTGAAGGATGTCAGGCCGAGGCGCAGCGTAAAGGCGGGGCCGGACTTTGCCGAAGTGGCGTCGGCCGCGGACTTTGATTCAGGGGCACCGGCGGTGGCGCCGGTACCATGGTACCTTATATACCACTGGTCGTCCATCTTCTTCAGCCTTGCCCATGTTCCGCTGTCCTCCTTTCCGGCCTTACCGAATCCGGCACCGGGACTGAAACGGGTATGGATCAGCTTGTTCCACTCGCTTTCGCTCATGGTCCTGTTCCATATCGCCTTTGGCTCGGGGCGTGCCATGTAGTAATTGCCGAATCTCTCAAGCTTCTCGAAGTTTCCGCTGTCGACAAGCTCGTAGTCTTTCCATCCCTCTGGGTACTCTACTGCCATTTTTAGTCTGATTTGTCCGCAAAGATAACAAGATATTGACTAAATATCATTATATTTGGAGGTTGTAAACTGAAAACAAATTTAACAATAGATACATATGCAAAACATCGCAAGCTATGACTTCGCTGGCAAGAAGGCCATCGTAAGAGTCGATTTCAACGTTCCTATCGTTGACGGTAAGATCACCGACGATACCCGTATCCGTGGTGCTGTCCCTACACTCAAGCTCATCCTCGAGAAGGGTGGCGCGCTCATCATCATGAGCCACATGGGCAAGCCAAAGGGAAAGAAGAAGCCAGAGCTCAGCCTCGGCCAGATCGTTGACGCTGTCAGCGCTGCTCTCGGTGCTCCTGTGAAGTTCGCTCCAGACTGTGCAGACGCAGCAGAGGCTGCTGCAGCTCTCCAGCCAGGTGAGGTGCTTCTTCTCGAGAACCTCCGCTACTATCCAGAGGAGGAAGGCAAGCCAGTAGGCATCGACAAGGAGGATCCTGCATACGACGAGGCTAAGAAGGCAATGAAGGCTTCTCAGAAGGAGTTCGCAAAGAAGCTCGCTTCTTACGCTGACTGCTACGTAATGGATGCATTCGGTACAGCTCACCGCAAGCACGCTTCTACCGCTGTCATCGCTGACTACTTCACAGCTGAGAACAAGATGCTCGGTCTCCTCATGGAGAAGGAGGTAAATGCTGTCGACGCTGTCCTCAACAACATCCAGCGTCCTTTCGTCGCTGTCATGGGTGGTTCAAAGGTTTCTTCAAAGATCGGTATCATCGAGAACCTTCTCGGCAAGGTTGACAAGATCATCCTCTGCGGTGGTATGACCTATACATTCTCAAAGGCTCACGGTGGTGAGATCGGTTGCTCTATCGTCGAGATGGACAAACTCGATGTTGCTCTCGGTGTAGAGGAACTCGCAAAGAAGAACGGTGTTGAGCTCGTTCTTGCTCCAGATGCAGTCTGCACAAACGCTCTTGACTTCGGTTCAATGACAGTCAAGGAGGGTGGCGAGATCAAGGTCGCTCCAGTAAACGCTGTCCCAGAGGGATTCGAGGGTGTTGACGCAGTTCCTGAGGCTCAGGCTAAGTTCGCTGCTGCTCTCAAGGGTGCAAAGACCATCCTTTGGAACGGTCCTGCAGGCGTATTTGAGTGCGACGCATTCACAGCTGGTTCACGCGCTATCGGCGAGGCTATCGCTGAGGCAACAGCTGAGGGAGCTTTCTCTCTCATCGGTGGTGGTGACTCTGTAGCTTGTGTAAACAAGTTCGGTCTCGCTGACAAGGTTTCTTACATCTCTACAGGTGGTGGTGCACTTCTCGAGGCTATCGAGGGCAAGGTGCTCCCAGGAATCGCAGCAATCAAGGGCGAGTAATCACTCACATTGCATAACTGAAAGAGGATGGCCTTTTCCAAGGTCATCCTCTTTAGCTTTTCAGTGGGGACTATTTGCGTATCTTCGCAAATACCCAGAGTACAATCGCTGCGCCTATGACGCCGCAGATGAGCTGGCCGAGCCAGGTGTAGGTCTCGATGCCGACGAGGTCAAAGAGCCATCCGCCGACATATCCGCCGATTACACCGAGGAAAAGGTTGATGATAAGGCCTTTGGAGTCGCCGCTCTGAAGCTTGCTTGCAATATAGCCTGCAAGAAATCCGATGATGATGGAAGAAAGCATAGTGTATTTCTTTTTCGGTTGAATTTGGTGTAAATATACGCAAAATAGTAATGAGTATTTATGTCGTTCTTAATATATTTGCTATAAACACTTTACTGATTGAGGAATTGCAATTTTACGATGAATGAGCTCAAAATCATAGGACACCGAATCAATGGGAATTGGCTTGAAACAGCCTATGACATCCAGTATCGATACGGATATGAAACGATGCTTGAGGTGTTGGATTCAGTTTCAGAAGAATACGGGGTTCGCATAGAAATCGTTGATAAAGCTATTCTGGCAGGAGCCGCCACCGAGAGAATCTGGCAAAAGACGCTATTTCGCAGGTCAAAGCCATTGATAAAATGAGATCATTAAAAGAAGAATGTGGCATTGTATCCATCGGAGGGAAGTGTAAGGTATTATCACTGCGTCAGGTCTATATCACTATGGTAAACCAAACCAGTATGATAACCATCCAAATCCTCAAGGATAAGGAATCAGAGACTGGTCAAGAATCAATGAAGATACTGGCCTCAGCGATTCAAGCCAAAGTGGCGTCGCAGTATTAATTCCCATTTGATTACCGGCTATGACACAGTTCGGCTACGCCCATGAGATAGATACAGTTTGTGTGGATTTGCTATATTCACCTTGATAAATTACAATTTCACCAACTAATAGTATATATGAAAAAGAAAGCTATAATCATTGTATATTCAGTTTCCATGATATTACTATTGATGGTTTTATTGATAGGGAACGAGAATAGAATCTTACCAATACCTATCATAATTCTAATAGTGGGTGCAACGATAGGTGTGAGGATGCTCTTGAAGAATCAGGATGACCAGTAAAATCCCGTTTTGCTAACCTAGGAATTGCAATTTCACCGGAGAAATAAATTTCCCGAAAATCACCTTCCACGTGATGTTGCCTTCCAGAGGTGTGAGTTGTATGGCGCTGTGGAAGGTGAGGCATTTTCTCCTCACCTTCCACCATGAACCATCTTTCAGGGCGTAAGAGCATGATTGTCGTGGAAGGTGATTTTCGGGTTTGATGTCATTCATGCCGAGCTGATGATTGCGTCAGTATCATGCAGTTCAATAAGCATAGGTAAGATTGACACATCCGCATAATCTTCCAGAAAGGCATCGGACCCGTCGAGCAGCCCCCTGACCTCTGATTCTTTTGTCATAGTTCAGAAATTCAGTATCTTTGCCAATGCTAATTGACAGAAAGATATGTTTGACATTCTCGCTATACACTGGAACGCCGATCCGATCCTCGTGCATCTCGGCAATTTCGGAATCAGATGGTACTCGCTGCTCTTCATCAGCGGTTTCATCCTCGGATGGTACATCTTCCAGTGGTTCTTCCGTCGCGAAGGAATCAAGGAGACCCTCCTCGACCCGCTTCTCTACACCCTTCTCATCGGAACGATCGTCGGAGCCCGTCTCGGACACTGCCTCTTCTACCAGCCGGACTACTACCTTGCCAGCTGGGCAGGATTCAAGGAAATCTTCATGCCATGGAAAGGCGGTCTTGCGAGCCATGGCGGAGCGATAGCGCTGATCATCGCGATGATATGGTTCGCGCGCACGTATGGTAAGAAGAACGGCTTCGATTTCGTATGGCTCATGGACCATCTTGCAATAGCGGTGGCTTTCGCGGCCTTCTTCATCCGTATGGGAAACCTCTTCAACTCGGAGATCTACGGTGCAGTCACCGACCTCCCTTGGGGATTCATCTACGAAAGGAACATCAACCCTAATGACCTCGCAGATCCGGAGAGGCTCCCACACCATCCGACACAGCTCTACGAAGCCTTCTCATACCTGATCCTCGGTTTCATCCTGATCGCGGTCTACAAGTTCAGGCTAGACAAGTGTTTCAGGGGATTCTTCATCGGAACCTTCCTGATCGGCTGCTTCGGAATGCGCTTCCTCATCGAGTTCGTCAAGAACGACCAGGTAGCTTTCGAGCAGAATATGACATTGAACATGGGCCAGCTCCTCAGCATTCCGTTCGTGCTTCTCGGAATCGGATTCCTCGTCTATGCGTACACGAAAAAGATACCTGCTTCGGCTCTCAGAAAGTAGGAAAAGTTCCTGATTCCCAGGGGACGGAATGAGAATCCTCTCATAAGGTAAAAAAGAAACTCGGAAATTTTAAAAGTTTCCGAGTTTATCGTTTTATATATTGCAGCTATGCTGAAGTGGCAATATATTTGCAGTCCGAAATTGACCATACCATGGACATGAAAGAGAAAATATTGGAGATATCGAGGTCTCTCTTCGTCAAGAGGGGGGTCCGCGACGTGAACGTCGACGAGATATGCCGCAACCTCGGCATATCCAAGAAGACATTCTACCAGTATTACGAAAGCAAGGAAGATCTTGTCGGGACCATGGTGGATGATCATCTTCACCGTATGATGGAAGATTTCCTGTCGGACATCTCCGGTTGCGGAACGGTCGAGGTTCTCGTAAGGACCTTCAGACATACACCGAAGGTGAACATCATGCTTGACAAGAAGATCGCAGAGGATATCAACAGATACTATCACGATGTCTTCGTGTCCCATATGAAGAAGTCTGCAAGGCTCTTCAAGGACGGGATGGGAGAGTACATCGCAAGAGGTATCGAAGAGGGTGTGTTCCGTGAGGACCTTGATGTCCAGGCGACTCTGGTGAACATCATCCTGCTCCACAGGGAGGTGATGAAGTACATCAGCGGAGATACCATCTGCGAGGGACGCAAGGTTTCTTCCAAGGCGATATTCGCTTCCATGGCGGATATGGTAAGGCATACCATCCTCAGCGAGAAAGGCTGGGAGGAATATGATAACTATGAAAAAACAGTAAAGTAAGAAAAACAAACGGATTCAGTTATGAAGATCAGACACAAATTGCTCGCGGTGGCAGCGACGGTGCTGCTTATTCCGGTCGGAGCATCTGCGCAGTATGTCTCAGGCGTGCCGCAGAGCACAGAGACAGCTACGGTGCTTACCCTCGAGGATGCACTTCGCATCGCTCTGAGCGAGAACATCGCAGTAAAGGTAGCAGACCAGGAAATCAAGAGAGCGGAATATGCAAAGAAGGGAACCTACGCATCCCTCTTCCCTCAGATCGACGCTTCGGGTGCCTTCCAGAGGACCATCAAGAAGCAGGTCATGTATATGGACTTTGACATGGGTGCGTTCGGCGGCGGTGCCGGCGCAGGTGAGGATGTGGAGCTCCCTGACGGAGTAGAGCTTCCTGACGGTTTCGAGATGCCAGGAAAGGATGACTCAGGCTCTTCATCCAAGAACAACGGCGGCTTCGAGGTCGGTAGATGGAACACCTTCAACGGCGGTGTGTCAGCATCCATGCCTCTTATCAACGCCCAGCTCTGGAAGAGCATACAGATCTCAGGTGACGCTGTCGAGCTTGCAGTAGAGCAGGCCCGCTCTTCACGTCTTGACATGGTCACTCAGGTTAAGCAGGCATTCTATGGCGTCCTTCTCGCAAAGGAGGCTTTCAATGTATACAAGTCAGTCTATGACAACGCAGTCGACAATTTCGGTCAGGTAGAGAAGAGATTCAAGGTGTCCAAGGCATCTGAACTCGAGTATACAAGAGCGAAGTCGAACGTGGCAAGTGCCATCCCTAACGTCTTCAGCTCGGAAAGCCAGGTAGTCCTCGCTCTGTGGCAGCTCAAGGCAGTGATGGGCGTTGATCTTGACATGGACATCGACGTGGCCGGCAAGCTTACCGACTACGCGGATACCATGCTCCGTGACATCAACGAGGCCGGTCAGGCAGACCTCTCAGGCAACACCTCGCTCCGCCAGCTCGCCATCCAGGCAGAGCAGATCGCCAAGACCGTCCAGCTCCAGAAGTACGCGACACTTCCTTCGCTTGCAGTGGCATTCTCTTACAGCATGAACGCCATGACCAACGACTTCAAGTTCTCTGAGTACAGATGGACTCCTTACTCATACGTCGGCCTCCAGCTCAGCATTCCTATCTTCGCAGGCGGTCGCCGTTACAATGCTATCCGCCAGGCTCAGGTCCAGCAGAAGGAGCTCGACCTCCAGAGGATCAACGCTGAACGACAGCTCCAGATCGCTGTGCGCCAGTACGTGACGACCATGGAGACCTCAATGAAGAGCTATTCTTCAGCTCTCGAGGCTGTCGATCTCGCGCAGAAGGCCTACGACATCTCAGCCAAGTCGTATGCTGTCGGCAAGAGCACGATCACAGACCTCAACGACTCGCAGCTCATGCTCACCCAGGCAGAGCTCGGCAAGTCGCAGGCCATCTACAACTATGTAGTCGCAAAGTCAAACCTCGAGAAGACCATCGGTCATGACTTCCTCGATGATGAGGGCAATGTAGACCTCGGCATCACAGAATAAACCAAAACGATAATAAAACAGAAAGATATATGAAAAATTCATTCAGAACAGTGCTTTTCCTCTCTGCGGCTCTCGTGGCTGCAGGATGTAACAGCGGCAAGTCAGCCAAGACAGCACCTGCTGCAGAGGATCTCCAGGGTGGTGAGAAGGTAGTGCTCATCAACACCGCGCAGGCACAGACTATGGAAATCATCCATTCAGAAGTATATTCTGCGACCGTACAGGCCAATGCAGTCAACAACATCGCACCTCAGACCGGCGGCAGGATCCAGAAGCTCAACGTCGAGGTCGGCGACTTCGTCTCAAAGGGCCAGATCCTTGCCGAGATGGACAGGCTTCAGCTCGACCAGACAAAGCTCAAGCTTGCCAATGACTCCACAGAGCTCAGCCGTGTAAGGCAGCTCCTCGCAGAGGGTGCTGTAGCACAGGCTGACTTCGAGACTCTCGAGATGGCCTACAAGGTCAGCAAGTCGACCTACAACAACCTTCTTGAGAACACAATCCTCCGTTCACCTATCTCAGGTGTCGTGACAGCGCGTAACTATGACAAGGGTGACATGTTCGGTATGACCATGCCTCTCTATGTCGTGCAGGAGATCACTCCGGTGAAGATCCTCGTAGGCATCTCTGAGAGCGACTATACCAAGGTCAAGAAGGGTGACGTGGTGAAGATCACCGCTGACGCGATCCCGGGAAGAGAGTTCCAGGGCCGCGTGAACAGGATCTATCCAGTGATGGACGCAGCTTCACACACATTCACCGCAGAGGTGATCGTAGGCAATGCTGACAGGGCTGTACGCCCAGGCATGTACGTTAAGGTAGAGGTTACCTTCGGCGTGAGCGACAGCGTAGTCGTTCCTGACGACGCAGTCGTGAAGCAGCAGGGTTCAGGCCAGAGAGCTGTGTTCGTGGTCAACGGCGACAACACAGTCACAAGCCGCATCGTGAAGGTCGGCAAGCACTTCGGCACCACTTACGAGATCGTCGAGGGCCTTTCAGAGGGTGAGACAGTGGCTACAAAGGGTAGCAACAGCCTCCGCAGCGGAAGCAAGATCCAGATTGCTGATTAATTTAGAACAGGTTTATTATGAGCATATATAGAAGTGCGGTGAAGAACCCTGTGACGACGGCCCTGGTTTTCCTGGCCTTCGCCATCTTCGGTCTCTTCTCGCTGGCAAAGACAGCGATCGCACTGTTCCCGGACTTCGACGCCAACGTCGTGATGGTGATGTCATATTACCAGGGAGCAAGTGCATCCGATATCGAGAACAACCTTACGAAGGTTCTCGAGAACACTCTCAACAGTGTCGAGAACCTCAAGAACCTCACATCGCGCTCAAGGGAGAACATCTCTATCTGTATCCTTGAGTTCGAGTACGGAACTGACATCGACGACGCGTCGAATGACATCCGAGACAAGCTGGACATGGTCAGCCAGACCTTGCCGGACGGAGCTTCCACTCCGTTCCTTTTCAAGTTCAGTGCTGACGACATGCCTATCATGATGCTCTCAGCTACCGCAAGCGAGAGCCTCCCGGGACTTGACAAGATCCTTGATGACAAGCTCACCACTCCTCTGGGCCGTGTGAACGGCGTAGGTACGGTGTCTGTCAGCGGTGCGCCAAAGCGTGAGATCCAGGTATACTGCGACCCAAGCAAGCTTCAGGCGTATGGACTTACTGTCCAGACCATCTCGCAGATCATCGCTGCGGAGAACAGGAACATTCCTTCAGGTACCATAGACATAGGTACCGAGTCCTATACCCTCCGTGTGGAGAAGGAGTTCAAGAGCCCTGACGAGCTCCTCAACATCGTCGTGGGCGCTTCAGGCGGCAAGCTTGTCTACCTGAAGGACGTCGCAACAGTATACGACGGTCTCGAGGAGAAGTCACAGGAGTCGTATACCAACGGTGAGCGTTCAGCGATGATCGCCATCCAGAAGCAGACCGGTTCCAACACAGTGAATGTAATCAAGTCGGTGAAGGAGAAGCTCGCCCAGATCCAGGAGGAACTTCCTTCCGACATCGAGATCACCACCATCGTCGACTCTTCAGATTCGATCTACAATACCATCAACTCCCTCAAGGAGACCATCGCGATCACCCTTCTCGTGGTTGCACTCGTGGTGTTCGTCTTCCTTGGAAGATGGAAGGCTACCTTCATCATCATCCTTTCGATCCCTATCGCGCTCCTCGGTTCGCTCGTATATCTCTTTGCTACGGGCAACACCCTCAACATCATCTCGATGTCAGCGCTCTCGATTGCGATCGGTATGGTCGTCGATGATGCGATCGTGGTCCTCGAGAACGTCTCGACCCACCTTGAAAGGGGCGAGAAGCCTGTCGAGGCTGCGGTCCATGGTACCTCTGAGGTGGGTATCTCCGTAATCGCATCCACCCTCACCATGCTCTGCGTGTTCCTTCCTCTGACCATGGTGTCAGGTATGGCAGGTATCATGTTCAAGCAGCTCGGATGGATCGTCAGCATCATCATGATCATCTCTACCACAGCGGCGCTTACCCTCGTTCCTATGCTCTGCTCGCTGATGCTCAGCAACAAGCCTAAGACCGGCAAGCTCCACAGGATGATCTTCGATCCTATCGAGGCAGCTCTCGCATGGATCTCTGAGAAGTACTCTATCGTCATCCGCTGGGCAGTGACCCACAGGAAGACCGTCATCTTCGGTGCCTTCGGCATCTTCGCTGCGGTCGTCCTCATCACAGTCCCTGGAATGGAGACAGAGTTCTTCCCTACACAGGATACCGACCGACTCAACATCAGTATCGAGCTTCCTGTCGGCACTGAGCAGAGCGTGACCGGAGAGTTCGCTGCAAACATCGCTGAGCGCTTCCGCCGTGAGATGCCGGAGATCAAGATCCTCCAGTACCGCTACGGCCAGGCAAGCTCTGACAATGCTTTCGCAAGCATGCAGTCAAACGGCTCATACATCATCTCGATGACAGTCAACATCGGTTCCATGGAGGACCGTGAAAGGACTTCTACCGAGATATCAGACATAATCCGCGCAGACCTCAAGGAGTATCCTGAGGTAAAGAAGGCTACTGTCAGCGAAGGTATGGGCGGTATCGGCGGCGCTGCATCAGTAAGACTTGAGATCTATGGTTACGATTTCGATGAGACCGACCTCGTCGCAAAGGAGATCCAGGAGAAGATGCAGATGGACGAGAACTTCACACAGGTAGTTCTCAGCCGTGATGACTATACTCCTGAGTACCAGGTCGACTTCGATCGTGAGAAGCTCGCGCGCAACGGTCTCAACTCTACAGCTGTAGCTACAGCGTTCAGCGCAGCGATGAGCGGTTCAGTGATGTCTCTCTACCGTGAGGAAGGAGAGGAGTACAACATCCGCGTAAGATATGCCAAGGAGTTCCGCCAGAGCGTCGAGGATATCGAGAACATCGTTGTCTACAATGCTATGGGACGTCCTGTACGTATCAAGGAGCTCGGTGACATCGTGGAATCACAGGTTCCTCCTACAATCGAAAGAAAGAACCGTGAGAGATACATCACAGTGACAGGTATCGTGGCAGAAGGCCATGCGCTCAGCAAGGCAGTAGATGCCACAAAGGCGATCATCAAGGATGCCAACATGCCAAATACCGTCTCTGCAGAGATCTCCGGCGACTATGAGGACCAGCAGAAGATGTTCAAGGACCTCGTCCTCCTTATGCTCCTCATCGTCATCCTCGTATACATGGTGATGGCTTCGCAGTTCGAGTCGTTCATGAGTCCGTTTGTCATCATGTTCTCCGTTCCGTTCGCATTCATCGGAGTGCTCCTCGGACAGTGGGTTACCGGCTCGGCTCTCGGTGTGATGGCGATGATCGGTATCATCATCCTCCTTGGTATCGTAGTAAAGAACGGTATCGTGCTCATCGACTACACCATCCTTATGCGTGAGAGAGGAATGAGCGTCGTAGATGCTATGGTGACCGCCGCAAAGAGCCGTCTCCGTCCTATCCTCATGACAACCCTCACCACAGTGCTCGGTATGCTTCCTATGGCACTCGGTACAGGTGAAGGATCCGAGATGTGGAGATCGCTCGGTGTGACAGTATGCTGGGGTCTTTCAATCTCTACATTGATTACCCTCATCCTCATTCCATCAGTATATTGCGTCTTCGCTACAAGACAGGAGAGGAGACAGAACCGTAAAAAACTGGCAAAGTAATGAAAGCAATATTCGTATCATACAATCAGGCGTATAACGAGGAGATCGTCGAGATCCTCGATGCCAACGGCCAGAGGGGATTCACCCGCTGGGAGGACATCCAGGGACGCGGTGGCGTCGACGGAGACCCTCACTATGGAAACCATGCATGGCCAACCATGAACCATGCCCTCATCACCTTCGTACCTGACGAGAAGCTCGAGGGCCTCATGGCCGACCTCAAGGCTAAGGACGAGGCCTTCAAGGACCTTGGTCTGAGAGCTTTCGCATGGGACGTAATCTGTGCAGTCTAAGCCGTAGCGGCTAAGCATATATCTTTGAATTCCTGCCATAAATTCATATATTTGTGGCAGGAATTCTAATTTTATAAGACTATGGCAAAAGTTGCAACAAACGCTAATTTTTCAGAGATAATAGCAGGTGGCCTTCCAGTCCTCGTAGACTTCTGGGCAACCTGGTGCGGTCCATGCCGCGTGCTTTCTCCAACCGTAGACGAGATCGCAGACGAATATGCAGGAAAGGTCGAGGTTGTCAAGTGCAATGTAGACGACGCTGACGAGGTAGCAATGCAGTACAGAATCATGAGCATCCCTACACTCCTTTACTTCAAGGACGGCCAGCTCGTTGACAGGACTGTAGGTCTCGTTTCAAAGGAAGACATCGTAGAGAGACTCTCGAAGCTTATCTAAGCATCTCCTTCAGCATGAGACTTTTCAGAACAGTGGCTGCGGTTGCTGCTCTCCTTATCGGATTGAGCGCATCTGCGCAGAATATCGGCAGCACAAGGCTTGGTGTGACCGGAGGTTTCACCTCGTCTGATTCCAATGCCGATATCTTCAAGACCAGTTCATACTCGCTCTACCATGCCGGAGTGACCTTCCAGTATCCTTTTGCAGCAGGCTTTGCTATCCAGCCGTCTGTCACATACCAGGTCAAGGGTTCTACTCTTGAAGGTCTCGGAGACCAGACACTGAATACAATTGCGGGGAGCATATCGAATCTCAGGACCAAGGTCGGATTCGTAGAGATTCCGGTACAGCTTCAGTGGGGTCCGGATCTTCTTGCATTCCGTCCATATGTGTTCGCTGAACCTTTCGTCGGATTCGCTGTCAATACGGCCAACAAGCTTACTGTCGCAGAAATGACAGCAGAGACCGTCAAGGACTTCGGCGAGGCTGCCATAAGGCGTCTTGAGTACGGTGTCGGCTTCGGTGCAGGTATCGAGTTCAGCAGGTTCCAGATATCAGGAAGGTACTATATCAACTTCGGCTCGCTCTACGACGAGTCAGGTGAGCTTACACCAGTAGGATCCACAATCAAGGCTGCTTTCAAGGACGGCAGGAATTTCAACGGTTTCTCGCTCTCCGCAGCAATATTCTTCTAGCAACAAAGATGGGAGCAGCAGAGTATCTGGAAAAAGACCTTGCCAAGGTCAGGGAAATCATCCGCAGGTCACTTTCGAGCGACATAGACCTGCTTGACAGGACAAACGACTCACTCATCTCCCGCCCGGGAAAGATGATGAGGCCGTCGCTTGCCCTGCTCATGGCAAAGGCATGCTCGGGAGGAGCCCTTACAGAGGATTCCTACTCATTCGCTGCCGCCGCGGAGCTTCTCCACAACGCGACCCTTCTCCATGACGACGTGGCCGACAACAGCCCGAGCCGCCGTGGACGTCCGACCGTCATGTCGCTTCTCGGTGACAGGGCAGCAGTGCTTCTGGGCGATTTCTGGCTCGTCAAGGCGATGGACAGGATACTTGACTCGAAGACCCATGACATTGAGGGAATCCGCTGCTTCGCGAAGACTCTGAGCGACCTTGCCGAAGGCGAGATGCTCCAGCTCCAGAAGGCTTCCAGCGGAGATACAGTGGAAGAAGACTACTACAGGATAATCTACAACAAGACAGCTTCGCTCTTCGAGGCCGCGGCCGTCACGGCGGCTCTTTCAGTCGACGCTCCGAAAGAGTACGTCGACGCCGCAAGGGAATATGCCGTCAACCTCGGCATCGCCTTCCAGATCAAGGACGACATCTTCGACTACGACCCTTCTGCCCAGATCGGCAAACCTGTGGGCCACGACCTGCTGGAACAGAAGATCACCCTCCCTCTGCTCGGCGCATTCGCGAATGCTCCCCAGGAGGAGTCCGCAAGGATAAGGTCCATGGTACCTCGTATCCAGGACAACCCTTCGCTTTGCGGGGAAGTCGTAGCCTTCGTGGAAAAATATGACGGAATAGCCTACGCCCAGGAAAAGCTTGACGAGTATGTCGCCAAGGCTGTCTCAAGCCTCGACGTCCTTCCGATAAGCGAGGACAGGGACTATCTGGTATGGCTTGCTCAGTATTCGGCCGGTAGAAAGATATAGCGGACCATCAGGAAGATACAAATACCGGGACAGACAAAGATACAAATACAGGAACAGACAATGGGAAGATTCGCAGACATACCCGGAAACGGTCTCGTCAAGAAGGCCCTGGCCAACATGGTGGACAGCGGCAGGATCCCCCATGCCCTCCTGATGTATGAGAACGACGGCTGCGGTGCACTCCTGCTCGCCCAGACCTTCATGCAGTACGCCAACTGCACTGACCGCCATGACGGCGAGCCTTGCGGAAAGTGCCCGTCCTGCAACCAGTTCTCGAAGATGATCTATCCGGATCTCCACTACACCTTCCCGATCACGACAGGCACCAAGGTCTCAGGCGAGGCAAAGAACCTTGTCTGCGACATGTTCGCGCCGCACTGGAGGGAACTTGTGCTGGGAAATCCATACTTCCTCGAGAGTGAGCTCTCGTCGGCTCTTGGATTCGAGAAGAAGAGCGGACAGATACTTGTGGCCGAGGGACATGACATCCTGAAGAAACTTTCGATGTCGGCGGTCTCAGGCGGTTACAGGGCAATCATCATGTACTTGCCAGAGAGCATGAACACCCAGACGGCGAACATGCTTCTCAAGGCAATCGAGGAACCTTCGGAGAATACGGTCTTCATCCTGATCACGCATTCTCCCGAGTCGGTCCTCCCGACTATCTCTTCCAGATGCCAGGGTGTCAGGGTGCTTCCTCTTTCCAAGGAAGAGGTCTCAGCCGAGCTTCAGAACAGGTTCGGTGCCGCAGTGGAAGACGCAGACATGGCTGCATCCCTTTCCGGTGGAAGCGTGGGCCTTGCCATTCGCGAAATGTCCGAGAAGGAGGACGTGTCGGTCATGAAGGACCTGCTCCGTGACCTTCTCTACAACCTTGTGCGCAAGGACCTGAAGGCCTCTCTCGAGACAGGCGAGGCCATAGCGTCGCTGGAATCAAGAGAAAAACAGAAACTTTTCTGTAACTTTGCTGCAGAGGCACTTAGGAACATCTTCCTGCTGCAGCAGGGAATGGAAAGCATAGCCGCTGTGTCGGCTTCCGATGCTCCATGGATCAAGGAGATAGCAGGAAGCTGCAGCAAATCATTCAGCCGCAAGGCATTGGACATCTTCAGCAAGGCAAGCATGCTGATCGACAGGAACGTGTCGCAGAAGATGGTCTTCGCCAACGTGGTGGACAGACTTTATATGAGTATCTGATGGAAAACGAAAATATACAATACGACTGCTCGAGAGGCTGCATGGTCTCAAGGAACCAGGACAATGAACTGTCTGTGGCATACCGTCCGGGATGCTGCAAGCTCAAGGATGCGGACTGGCTTGACGGCGTAAGGCAGGAGCAGTTCTCAGACCTTTTCGAGGTGCGTTTCAAGAACACCAGGAAGGGCTTCTATCGCAATGACTCCCAGCAGAGCATCAGGATAGGAGACCTCGTCATAGTGGAGGCGCAGAGTGGCCATGATCTCGGAATCGTGACCCTCGAGGGCCCGATCCTCGCACGCCAGATGGCCAGCAAGGGGGTCGATCCTAAGACGACCGAGTTCAAGAAGATCTACAGGAAGGCCAGACCTTTCGACATCGAGAACTGGCAGATGGCGATTGCCCGCGAGCAGGATACCATGATCCGTGCCCGTCAGATTGCCGTGGAGCTAGGTCTCGAGATGAAGATCGGCGATGTGGAGTTCCAGGGTGACGGAACCAAGGCCATCTTCTACTATATCGCGGACGGTCGTGTCGACTTCCGTCAGCTGATCAAGGTGTTTGCGGAGGAGTTCCGTATCCGTATCGAGATGAAGCAGATCGGTGCCCGCCAGGAGGCTGGACTTATCGGAGGCATCGGAGTCTGCGGAAGGGAGCTCTGCTGCGCGAACTACATCACCAACTTCAGATCTATCACAACATCGGCGGCGCGCTGCCAGGACCTTTCGCTCAATCCTCAGAAGCTTGCCGGTCAGTGCGGAAAGCTCAAGTGCTGCCTTGACTACGAGGTTGCGACTTATATGGATGCGCAGACCAGGATCCCTAAGGTCACAGAACCGCTCGAGTTCGAGGACGGCCTTGCCTACCTCGTCAAGACCGACATCCTCCAGGAAGTCATGTACTTCTCATACGACAAGAATTCACTTGCCAACATATATCCTCTTGACGCCCATGAGGTAAGAGAGATAATCAAGATGAACCGCAACGGCATCAAGCCTGAATCCCTCAAGGAAGAACCGGAGCCATCAAGTCCGGAGTTCCGTTCTGCGGTCGGTGACGACAGCATCTCACGCTTCGACAACGCTCCTCGCAAGAAGAAGAACAAGAAGAAGGGCGGTCCGAAGGACGGTCCGCGCGAGCCTCGCAAGGACGGACATCGGGATGCGAAGGACGGCCATAGAGATGGACGCAGGGACGGCCAGAAAGGCGGACAGAACAAGGCTCCGAAACCACAGAAGCAGCAGGAGTAGATGAGATTTCCCATTAAGATCGGAAGACTTCTTGCAGTGGCTCTTCTGCCATTGCTGGTGCTTTCGTGTGACCGTCCCGAGTCTGACGAGTCCTATCTGAAGGCCTCGAACAGGAATGATCAGGGAAAATACAGCTTCATCCTGAAGATGGATGATCCGCAGTATCTCTACGATGTAGATGTATATATCTCCTCATCGGCTGACAGACGTCACTATGTTCCTTTTTCGGAGGACGTGCAGATACAGTGGGTTTCGCCTTCGGGTGCGAAGTTCGAGGAGACGGTGAATTTCTCGTCAGAGACCGAGGTCCAGAAGACTTTCTTCTCGAAGGTATATCTATATCGCTACCGTGCTGAACTGGTGCCGGTGGAATATGGTGACTGGACGGTCAGCCTGAAGTTCCCGTCAGATTTTGAAGAAAACAACCACGCCAATGGAATTGGCATAAGACTTATAAGGAATGGGTCACGATAAGCTCAGGAAATTCAAGGAGAACGAGTCGTTCTCATGTCTTCTCCAGCCGGAATCAGTCGAGGTTCTGGATGTGAAGGACGGTATCTTCGGTGTGAAGCCTCATGCGATCAAGGGCAGATGGAACGGTGAGATGTTCAAGGAGGACAGACCCCTCGTCGTCGAGCTTGGCTGCGGCAGGGGAGAGTACACCGTAGACCTTGGGAAGAGAAATCCTGACTTCAACTATGTCGGAGTGGACATCAAGGGCGCAAGGCTCTGGAAGGGTGCGAAGTACGCTACAGAGAACCAGATGGGCAACGTGGCCTTCCTCCGTACGAGGATCGAGTTCATCGAGGCCTTCTTTGCTCCTGGAGAGATCTCGGAGATCTGGCTCACATTCTCCGACCCTCAGCTCAAGAGCGAGAACAAGCGTCTCACATCACCTCTTTTCCTTGAGAGGTACCGCAAGTTCCTCAAGCCAGGCGGTATCGTTCACCTCAAGACCGACAGCCAGTTCCTCCACCAGTACAGCAAGGCTGTGGCGCAGGCCAACGGCCTCGAGATCCTCGGCTGCACTGACGATCTCTATGGAGAGGGAAAGGCAGGACTCTACGAGAGCGGCATCGCATCAGTCTGCGGCAAGGACGCAGTCGATGCGCTCTTCCAGGTTCAGACATATTATGAAAGGATGTTCCTTGAGATGGGCCTGAAGATCACCTACCTCTCGTTCAGGATCGACCACGAAGGCAGGTTCGTATATCCTGAGGATTTCGACAGTGACTACTGGAGAGCAGTGGAAGGCAATCGCCGTTCGTTCGGTCACGGCGGAAATGTAGCTGAGCCGGAGGCTTAGCTCCTGATGAGTGGAAAGCCCTTCACCCTGCTGATACGGGCTTTAGACCTCTGTCCAGTGGATGCGCTTTCCGTCGCGCTCCATTCCCCTGAACCAAGTCATCTGACGTTTCGCGAACTGGTGGATTGCATTCGCCAGCAGCGTGCGCATCTCCTCCAGCGTCAGTATTCCAAGCACATATTGCGTAACGAACTTGTACTCAAGTCCGTAGTAGATGAGGTCTTCCTGGGGGATGCCTTTGTCCAGCAGTGCCTTGACTTCGTCGGCCATGCCTTCGGCGATACGCTCGTCGAGCCTTCTGTCGATACGCGCTATGCGAGTCTCGCGGTCGACCAGGGTTCCGATGAAATAGACGTTCTTCGGGAGGAATGAAGATCTGTGGACAGGATGCTCCTTTTCATACAGGGCGACTTCGATAGCCCTGACTATGCGTCTCTTTGATTCGAGTATGCTTTCGTCGGTCACGGTCTTCAGCTGGGCGAGCTCGGCCCTGAGGGTCTCGATGTCCTTCTTTTCCATCTCCTCGCGCCACTGGTAGTCTGGCGGAATCTGAGGCAGGGTGTATCCGCAGGTCGCAGCCTCGATGTAGAGGCCCGAGCCTCCGCAGAGCACAGGGATTCCTCCTCTGGAGCGTATGTCGGCATAGGCCTTCTCGAAATCCTGCTGGAAGTCATAGATGTTGTAGCGGACGCCTGCGTCGACGATGTCGATCAGATGGTACGGAATCTCCTGATATTCGACCAGGTCCTTGCCCGTTCCGATGTCCATCCCCCTGTAGACCTGTCGGGAATCCGCGGACAGGATTTCGGCACCGGCGGCATCCGCAGCACGGTCGCCAAGGTCCATGGTACCATGGTCCTGCAGCAGCTCGTTTATCCGGCGGCAGAGCGATACGGCATAGCGGGTCTTGCCGGAAGCGGTAGGCCCCAGTACGCAGATAAGGTCGATCTCGCCCTTGAGATAACTCTCGAGGACGGCCTTTACGTCAATTTCTTCTGCTGGCGGCAGTTCCGCAGGTGGCGGTACTCCGATGCTTGTTCTCACTCTTGCCATGGCTCAAATATAAGGAATTTATGTATATTTGCGAACTCATACGACATCCAATATGCCAAAGGCTAAGAGCAAGACACAGATCAGCAACCGCAGGGCCTCGTTCGACTACGAGTTCCTGGAGACCTATACCGCCGGTATAGTGCTGACCGGTACCGAGATCAAGTCGATCCGTGCCGGCAAGGCCTCGCTTGTGGACGCCTTCTGCTATTTCGACAGCCTCGGACAGCTCTATGTCAAGGGAATGAACGTCGCCCAGTATTTCTGGGGTTCATGGGGACAGCACGACATGATGCGCGACCGCAAGCTCCTGCTCAACAAGAAGGAGCTACTCAAGCTGCGCCAGAGCGTGAAGCTCAAGGGTCTTACCATCGTGGCTGTCAAGCTCTTCATCGCCGACAACGGCTACGCCAAGCTCCTGATCGCCCTGGCGAAGGGTAAGAAGGAATTCGACAAGCGACAGACTATCAAGGAAAAAGATATCCGCCGCGAAATGGATCGTGGCGGATATTAGAAGTACGGACGGAAATATACGGTACCATGGTACCTTCGCCCGAAGGCCTTCCTCCTAGAGAGCGAAGGCTTTCTTTATCGTGTCGACGCTGTCAAGCAGCTCCCAGCCGAAGAACTGGATGGTCTCTTCAACCTCCTTGCCGCCGCGGATGAGCTTGACGGTCTCGGTGTATGGGGTACGTCCCATGTGACCGTATGATGCGGTAGGCTCGTAGATCGGGTTCTTGAGCTGGAACTTGCTGATGATCTTCGCAGGACGGAGGTCGAACAGGTCGTTGATCTTTGAAGCGATGTAGCTGTCGACGCCCATGCCTGCTGCCTGGGCTGCTGCCTTCACTCCCTCGCATGCGCTGCCGTAGCTGTCCACGAAGATGCTGACAGGTTTTGCCACGCCGATTGCGTAGGATACCTGTACGAGCATCTCACCGGCAACGCCGGCTGCTACCATGTTCTTTGCGATATATCTTGCTGCGTATGCAGCTGAACGGTCTACCTTTGAAGGGTCCTTGCCTGAGAAGGCTCCGCCACCGTGTGCTCCCTTGCCGCCGTAGGTGTCTACGATGATCTTGCGGCCGGTGAGACCTGTGTCACCGTGAGGACCGCCGATCACGAACTTGCCGGTAGGGTTCACGAAGAGGATGCAGTCGTCGTCGAAGAGGGCTGCTGTCTGCTCAGGGAGGCTTTCCTTCACACGTGGGATGAGGACCTTGCGTACGTCGTCCTCGATTCTCTGGTGCATGGCCTCGTCTACCTTCTCCTGGCCGTATTTCTCGACTGCCTTTGCGTAGTCGATCTTGCCGAGGCTGTGGGCGAGGAACTCGTCGTGCTGGGTAGACACTACGATGGTGTGGATCCTTACAGGCTTGTTGGTCTGGCTGTCATACTCTACGGTGTACTGGCACTTTGCGTCAGGACGGAGGTATGGCATCAGCTCGAGGCTGTTCTTGCGGATGTCGGCAAGGATGCGGAGAGTGAGGTGGGAGAGGGCCAGAGGAAGCGGCATGTACTCTTCTGTGTCGTTGTTGGCATAGCCGAACATCATGCCCTGGTCGCCGGCACCCTGGTTGTCGGCATCTTCCCTTACGACTCCTCTGTTGATGTCGCGGCTCTGCTCATGGATGGCTGAAAGCACTCCGCATGAGTTACCGTCGAACATATATTCTGCCTTGTTGTAGCCGATCTTGTTGATGACACGGCGTACTACGGTCTGGATATCTACATATGCGTCGTCGCTGCGGACCTCACCGCCGACTACTACGAGACCTGTCGAGCAGAATGTCTCGCAGGCTACCTTTGCTTCTGCGTCCTGGCGGAGGAACTCGTCGAGGACTGCATCGGAAATCTGATCTGCTACCTTGTCAGGATGTCCCTCTGATACAGACTCAGAGGTGAACAGGTAGGTTGAAAGCTGTTTTTCAGACATGTTCTTGTATTGTTTTAATCGTCAATTTTTCGTCACGGGGCACAAAAAAAGCCCCTGCGATATGCGCGGAGCCGTCAAAAAATACATATATAACTACCTGAGTAGAAACATTTTAGCATTTTTTAGCGTGGTTGCAAGCGGGCAAATCTCTCCACGAAATCGAGCGCGAAGGTACGGGCTTTTTCTCAATAATCCAAAAAAATCGTACCTTTGCGCCCTGTTGTACGTAGCAAGTTTTTTTGTATTAACATATTCAGTAATTAATCATGAGAAATCCCTTTATGAGGTTTTTCCTCGCGTGCATGACTTTCGTGCTCGCAGGTGTTGTCGCCAATGCACAGGTGACAACTTCTTCGATTGCGGGTAAGGTTGTAGACGCTGACGGTCCGGTAGCAGGTGCCGCTGTCATCGCAACCTACACTCCGACCGGTTCCAACTATTACACCGTGACAGATGCAAATGGTGCATATCGTATCAATGCAGTGACTGCAGGTGGTCCTTATACCGTCGTAGTCGATATGCTCGGTTACAGGAAGGTAGAGAATACAGGCGTATATGCTCCTCTTTCTGAGGTCGTTTACGTGAACGCCACTCTCGAGGTAGAGTCAATGGGTCTCGACGCAGTCGTATTCGTAGCAGAAGGTGCTTCTTCTAGCATGAACATCGAGCGCTCAGGTGCAGGTACCGCAGTGAGCCAGAAGACAATGTCACAGCTTCCTACATCTTCACGCTCAATGAACGACGTGCTCAAGCTTACTCCGCAGGCTTCCGTTACTTCAAACGGTCTTGCAGTCGGTGGTGGTAACTACCGTTCTTCATATGTGACCGTCGACGGTGCAGCATTCAACAATGCCTTCGGTATCGGTGGTAACCTCCCTGCAGGTGGTACCCCTATCTCACTCGACGCTCTCGAGCAGATGAGCATCAACATCACTCCATTCGACGTACGTCAGTCTGGTTTCACAGGTGGTGCCATCAACGCTGTCACCAAGTCTGGTACCAACGAGCTCCACGCTTCAGTGTACAACTACTACAAGAGCGATGAGATCACCGGCTACAAGCTCGGCGAGAACACTGTCAACCGTTCAGACTATCTTGACAACACAACAGGTATCACCGTAGGTGCTCCTATCGTCAAGAACAAGCTCTTCTTCTTCCTCAACTTCGAGTACTCACAGGATGTTACTCCTGGTTCTTCACTCAGAGTACGTGAGAGTGAGAATGAGGAATTCGGTGGCAAGACCGGCGTAGTCCGTCCAACACAGGCATTCATGGAGGAGGTCAAGACTTTCCTCGCTGACAAGTATGGTTATGACCCAGGCCGTTACCAGGGCTACTCACTCAGCACTCCTGACTGGAAGCTCATGGCACGTATCGACTGGAACATCAACGACAACCACAAGTTCAACGTGCGCTACAGCCAGACAATGAACAAGAACTCCAACAGTCCTTCTTCATCTGTCAACCCTCTCGTTCCTAATCCATACAACAGAAGCAGCTACGGCCGTACCTCTGCGTATTCACAGTTCTTCGAGAGCTCACGCTACTTCCAGGAGCAGAACTTCATGTCAGTTGCAGCCGAGCTCAACTCACGTTTCATGGAGGGTCGTCTCAACAACCTCCTCCGTGTCACCTGGTCACACCAGAACGAGCCTCGTAGCTTCGTAGGAGATCTTTTCCCTACAGTCGACATCCTCCAGAACATCACAACAGACTACTCAGGAAAGGATCTCGGTGGCGAGACAAGAGCTGTCCTCACTTCATTCGGCGTGGATCCATTCACATACGGTAACCTCCGTGACGTGCAGACAGTCGTAGCTACCGACGAGGTAAGCTACCGTACAGGTATCCACAACGTCATCACCGGTGCACAGTTCGAGTGGAACGACACCAAGAACGGTTATATGCAGGGTGGTGCAGGTTACTATGTATACAACTCATGGGATGATTTCAAGAATGACGCAACTCCTGTCGCATTCGCTATCACCCACGCAAACAGAGATGACCTCCAGCAGGTATATCCTTCTTTCCAGTACATGCAGGCTTCATGGTATGCGCAGGATGAGGTGTCATTCAGCGACTACTTCAAGCTTACCGCAGGTATCCGTTTCGAGCTCCCTATATATCCTACTATCGAGGGTAACGAGAACAAGGAGTTCACAGCGCTTGGACAGGAGGGTACTTCCCTCTATGGCCACAAGACATCTGACATGCCTCTCAACCGTGTGAACGTATCTCCACGTATCGGTTTCAACTGGGATATCCTCAAGAACAGGAACCTCGTTCTCCGCGGCGGTTCAGGTATCTACACCGGACGTATCCCATTCGTATGGATTGTATCTGTAGCAGGTAACAGCAACTGCCTCCAGGCTCAGTACATCACCACTACTGACGGTAAGAACGCATCAGAGACTGCTGTCGGAGCTCCTAAGTTCCATACCACAGTTCCTGAAATTCTCAAGGATGTCTATGGTGGATCATTCAAGGCACAGGACCTCTACGCACCTACAGGTGCAACAGTGCTTGACAAGCATCTCAAGATGCCTACAACCTGGAAGTCTTCACTCGCACTTGATGCACGTCTCCCAGGTGGCATCAAGGCTACCGTAGAGGGTATCTACAACTACGATCTCTCTTCAGTATACGTCGACAAGCTCGGCCTTAAAGAGGGCGCAGCCGTAACTCTTCCAGGTGAGCCAGCTTCACGTCCATCATGGAGCAATGAGGGTCTGCTGAACAGCCTCGGCCAGAGCGTTCAGCCTTACTACATCTACAATCTCAACAACCTCCACGGTTACTACTACTCAATCACCGCACAGCTCCAGAAGGACTTCAACTTCGGTCTCTCCCTCATGGCAGCATATACCAGAAGTGACAGCAAGTCTCTCTCAGACGGTATCGGTGACCAGATCAGCTCTGCTTACAACACCATGACATACAATGTCAATGGTACCAAGATCGCTGAGCTCGGACATGGTACATACGTATCTCCTAACCGTGCGATCGCAAATGTAAGCTACAGAATCAGGGAGGGCAAGCACCTTGCTACTACTCTCTCAGCATTCTACGAGGGCTTCAACTATGGTTATGTAGGCAACTACTCATATACAAGATACTCTTACACTATGGCTAACCAGACAGGTGACGGCGGCGCACAGAACCTTATCTATGTTCCTACCGATTCACAGCTTGACGCCATGCCGTTCACTTCAGATGAGAACAAGGCTGCTTACAAGGCATTCCTTGCAAGTGACAAGTATCTCAGCGCACACAGAGGCGAGTACACCGAGAGAGGTGCTATGGTAATGCCATGGGTGAACAGAGTGAATGTAAAGGTTGCTCAGGACTTCATGATCAACTGCGGCAAGAAGGTTCATACCCTCCAGCTCGCTGTCGACATCAACAACATCGGCAACATGCTTAACAGCAACTGGGGTGCTTACAAGAGCATGAGCTCAGACCAGATCCTCAACTACTCTAAGGGTGCATACACCTTCACAGAGCCTACATGGTCTGTACTCAACAGCACAGCTTCGACATGGAACATGATGTTCTCAGCTAAGTACTCTTTCTAAAAGATACAGTTCATCAGTCAAAATGGCCAGTCTGTAAAGATTGGCCATTTTTTGTTTTCCTCCATTGGATTTAAATCGTTATATTAGCAATCTTTTATTGATACCACCTTCGGTGAAGTGACTGCCGTAAGGGATATGGAGAAAACAAACAGTGCTAGAATATGAGAAAACTAAAAGATCTTTTCATGTCTGTTCTTGCAGTGGCAATGGTTGCCGTTGCGTGTACAAGGGAAGATGATGCTCCACTTGGAGCTCCGTCTATCACCTTTGAACAGAACACTCTCGAATTTGAGAAAGCGGGCGGCGACCAGACTTTCGTCCTCACCAGTACAAGAGACTGGACTGCAACCTGTGCAGAGTCCTGGGTCGGCCTCAGCAAGGTGAGCGGCACCGGTTCTACAAAGAGCCAGCAGATCACCATCAGCGTAGACCCTAACGACGGCTATGACAGGTCCGCATCTATTTCATTCGTCGTCGGAGACAAGCTGGTTACCAGAAACGTCATCCTCAGGCAGGCCGGTTCAGGCCCTGCTCCTGTTACAGGAGTCTTCTATGAGGTCAATTTCAAGACCACAGGATTCGGTGACTGGGAAGTCAAGGATGTCGTCAAGCCGGATGCAATTGCTGAAATCTGGAAGTACAATGCTTCTTACGGCCTTGTGGCTACAGCCTATGCAAATTCTACCAACTATGCGTCAGAGAGCTGGATATACTCTCCTGAGATCGACCTTTCTGTCGTCCAGTCTGCACATCTGTGCTTCTCGCATGCTGCTAACTATTTCCAGAATGTGAAGAACGACGTCACTCTCTGGCTCCAGGTCGAGGGTGAAGAAGAATTTACCCATAAGCTTGAGATCCCTGTCTATCCTACAAGCTTCACCTATGTCGAGTCAGGAGATATTGATCTCCAGGAGTATGTAGGCAAGAAGATCCGTCTTGGATTCAAGTATATGAGCTCAGCTACGAAGGCTGGTACATATGAGATCCAGAACCTCAGGATCTCAACAGATCCGTTCGAGACCGTGACCCCTGAGATTCCTGATGAGGGAACAGGCACAGGAACTGTAGAGGATCCATATGACGTCGCAAAGGCAGACGCTGTCATCTCAGCCGGTGCGGCTTCGACAGACAAGGTCTATGTGAAGGGTATCATCTCAAAGATCAAGGAAGTCGACACCAGCTACGGCAATGCGACATACTGGATCTCAGACGACGGTACAGAGGCTAAGCAACTCGAGATCTACCGTGGCTACAACCTCGGAAATGTCAAGTTCACCGCAGCAGACCAGATCAAGGTCGGCGACAATGTGGTAGTCTATGGCCAGCTCGTTGACTTCAATGGAACACACGAGATGACACAGGGCAACTACATCTACTCTCTCAATGGAGAGACAGGTGGTACGACTCTTGACCCAGAAACTCCTGAGACACCGGAGGGAACTGTAGTATACTCTAATAACTTCGACAAGGAGGCAGCCCAGGCTACCTACGGAAGTGGCAAGTCATGGCCATTCCTTGACCAGTTCGACGGTTGGAAGAACGAGACAGGATCAGGCATCTCGACAGTCGATTATGGTTTCAAGGCAGTCAGTGCCCGTGCGAACAGCGTTTCTGACGGAAGCTTCTCAAATTACAAGGGATCTGGTTCGAACAACCTCTTCTTCGGCTCGAATGCATATTTCATCGTGAAGAAGATCGCTCTCGCAGAAGGCCGTAACTATGTGCTTACATTCGGTTCTGAGAAATATCTCAGTTCTGGAGACTCCGACTTCAACAAGGATGAGTTCAAGGTCTATGTCAGCAACGATGGAATCAAGTGGGTTGCACTTGACTATCAGATCGGCAGCAGCGATGCAAGCGGCAAGTGGAATGTCAATACATCGGATACTTTCGCTGTAGGTGCTGATGACAAGTCTATCTATGTTTACTTTACAGCAAGTGTCGCAAGTGCATACCGACTCGATGACGTCGTACTCACCGCAGTCGAGGCAGAAGGCGCTGCCGTGGATTTCTCAGCAGGTATCTCACTGGAAGGCGGTGACCAGCCAGGTGAAGGTGGCGATCAGCCAGGAGAAGGCGGCGACCAGCCAGGAGAAGGTGGCGATCAGCCAGGCGAAGGTGGTGACCAGCCGACAGGTACCATGACCATAGCAGAGATGTTCAATGCTGCAGACGGATCAGAGGTTGAGTCAAATGAGATCTTTGTTGCGGCAGTGACATCAAGAGGTTATGTCGCTCTTGAGGATGGAAAGGCCGTCTATGTCTACCATAACTCTTCACCTTCTGTCGCAGTAGGCGACAAGGCTAGCTTCAAGGGAACAAAGACAACTTACTACGGTCTCCCTGAGATCACCTCTCCGACTACCACAAAGGTATCTTCAGGCAATACTGTCCCTTATCCTTCAGCAAAGGACATCACAGCAAGCTTTGATTCATACAGTGCTTCAGAGGCTGAGTATATCACATTCGAGGCTACAGTGATAAAGGACGGCTCTTATACCAACTTCGAAGTTGAAGGCGCATCCAAGAACAAGGGTACACTCTCTCACGCTCCATCTTCTGTCTTCGACAATTTCAAGGAGGGTGACAAGATCCGTCTTACAGGCTTCTTCAATACACTCAATACCTCGAAGAACCTCGTTCAGGTAATCTATGTCTCTTCAGAAGTCCTTTCAGATGAAGGCGGTGAGAATCCTGGTGAAGGCGGTGAGAACCCAGGTGAAGGCGGCGAAGACCCAGGTGAGAATCCTGGTGAAGGCGGTGAGACTCCTGACGTACCTGCTGGTGAGGTGAGTGTCAGCGTTGACGGCGCTGTCGTTACATTCCGAAGCGCTGCTGAGATCGTCGGCGAGGCTGTCACCTGCGATTTCAATGAGCAGGGATGGACTAATGCAGCGACAGTCACTGAACTTACTCTTTCAGACGGTACCGTCCTCAAGTTCGGCAAGGGAATCAACACAGGCAACCCTCCTAAGTTCTATACAGCGTCTAAGGGCGTAAGATTTTACGCAAACAATACTCTCACAGTCGAAGGCTCGAAGAAACTGGCGAAGGTCGTCCTCGAGTGTGATAGCTACCAGGGAACTGACTATGTCGGAAACGCAGAGCTCTGCGCGACAGAGGAAGGCAACACCTGGGTTATCGACAACAAGTACGCTCAGACTTCCGGAGGTGTCCAGCTCAGAGTGAAGACAATCACAATCTCATACGCTGAGTAATATCTGGTGAGCAGATTCCGCAACATATTGACCCGTACGGTGGCAGTGCTTTTCGTGGCACTGTCACTCCTGTGCGTGTCATGTGGAAAGGAGGATACCAGCACTATCCCGCTCCTCAGTTTCAAGACCAATCCTGTCCCTAAGGATGCCGGTTCGCAGCATCTTTCAGTCACGGCTACAGCAGACTGGTCAGTCTCTGTCAGCTATGCAGGAAGTCAGAGCGGCTGGCTGTCGACGAACAGGACCGGCGGAGACAAGGACAATGGTGACCTTGTGCTCAGGTACACCGAGAACCTTGAAGAGGAGGACCGCCTGGCGACAATCCGCGTCCAGTCCGGCAACAAGAGTTCCGAGTACACCTTCACCCAGAAGGGATACAAGGAGGAAATCCCTCAGGGAACCGCACGCGTGTGGATGGAACTTCCTGAAATCGACACCCAGAAGAGCGGATATTCGTTCTTCACCCACTCGATGGCGGTAGGCTCGGTTCCGACCAGGAATTATTCTTTCTACTGGGACTATGCCGACAGGGTTTCGCTCTGGGTGGCATATCCTCTCAATTCCTGGAACATAGGATCGTATTTCGGCCGTTCGGACGCATGGGCGTTCGACCCTCTTCTCCCGGCTTCCCAGCAGTCAGACGTCTCAAGCGGCTATGGCCGTGGAAATGACGGTGGCAGATATGACAGAGGCCATCAGATCCCATCGGCGGACAGGCAGGGAACACGTGCCAACAATGCCCAGACCTTCTATGGCACTAACATGACCCCTCAGAACAGCGGATTCAATTCCGGGCTGTGGGCTCATCTGGAGGGCAGTGTGAGGAAATGGGCGGACAAGAGCGATACTCTCTATGTAGTGACCGGCTGTGTAGTGGAGCCAGGCCTGAAGAAATATGTCACGGACGCATCTTCCAACAAGGTAGCGATTCCGGTTGCGTACTACAAGGCCCTGCTCAGATACCAGCGCTCGTCTACCGTAGGCGTGTCAGGTTCGGATTACATGGGCTGTGCCTTCTTCTTCAACCATGCGGAGTACAGTGCCGCGGGAAAGTATGATCTTCCTGTGAGCAGTGATCTTTCAATGTCCATCGCAGACCTTGAGAAGCAACTTGGATACCGTCTCTTCGTCAACCTTGATGGCAAGGTCGGAGAGGAGACAGCAACGAAAATCAAGAATCAGAATCCATCCCAGGTCAACTGGTGGTGGAATAATAAATAGAGATGAAAAAGTTAATTTTATCAGTACTCGTGCTTCTGGCAATCTTCCCTCTGGCAAATGCTCAGGGGAAGAAGGAGGCATATGTGGTCGGCTTCTACAACCTCGAGAACCTTTTCGACACCTACCATGATGAAGGAAAGAATGACTATGAGTATCTTCCTGACGGCGCAAACCAGTGGACAGAGGAGAAGTATGAGAAGAAGCAGCATAACATGGCAAGGGTGATCAGGGCCATGGCAGAGGAGAACGGAACTTTCCATACCATTCTCGGAGTCAGCGAGATCGAGAACAGACATGTGCTCGAAGACCTCGTCAGCCAGCCTGAACTTGCACCAGCGAACTTCCAGATCGTGCATTATGACGGTCCGGACCGCCGTGGTGTGGACGTGGCTCTGCTCTACAGACCTGAGAACTTCACTCTCATCGAGAGCAAGTCGATTCCTTTCAATTTCGAGAATTCAAAGGTCACCTTCTCTCTGACAAAGGAGGAACAGGACGATTTCCGTACCCGTGACATCCTGATGGTAAGAGGTCTTCTCGGCGGTGAGATGTTCGCCTTCTTCGTAGCCCATCTTCCTTCAAGGACAGGTGGCAAGGGCGGCGACCTCCGCAGCCGTGGCGGCGAGATCATGTATGCCGAGGCAAACCGTCTCATGGACGAATATCCTGGCATCAAGATCGTCTGCATGGGTGATATGAACGACAATCCTACCGACGACAGCATGGCAGTCTACATGCACGGCAAGGAGAAGATCGAGGAAGTCGGAGAAAGAGATTTCTTCTCTCCGTTCGTCTCTATGCTCAAGGCCGGCTACGGCTCTCTTCCATACCAGGGACAGTGGAACATCTACGATATCATCGTAGCCAATTCCGCAGTCACAAAGCCTGCTGCCGGAACTCTTGGAATCATCCCTATCGTGAAGAAGAAATACTACGCACGTATATTCCACCAGCCGTTCATGGTACAGCAGGAAGGTCAGTACAAAGACCAGCCTAAGCGTACATATTCCAACGGAACATTCATCAATGGTTACAGTGACCATTATCCAACATACATAGTACTAAGCAAATAAAGAAATAAGATATGTTTAGAAATGCAACATTGGCGGTCATCGCCCTCCTGTGTTCTCTGAGCCTCGCGGCCCAGGACTACACCGGTGGCGTGAAGGGAAAGGTCATCAGCCGCTCCGACAGATCGTCCATCCAGCAGGCCAGTGTCACCCTTCTCCAGGGTGCAGTGGAAATTGCATCGACTGTTTCGGATGAGGAGGGTAACTTCCTTGTCGAGAACCTTGCTGACGGTGTCTATGATCTCGTCCTCAGGGCTCCGGAATTCCTTGACACCAGAGTCAACGTGACCGTCAACGACGGTTATGTCAAGAACATGTTCAATCTCTCGATGTCTCCTTCCGTCATCGCGCAGGAACTCGATGCCTCGAACTTCGCGGAGTTCGACCTTGATGACTCAGGCTACAGCGACAATCCTACCATCCTCTTCGGTCAGAATGATGTCTTCAACGAGATCGCGGGCTACAATTTCAGCTCAGTCCGTTTCCGCGCCCGTGGCTACTCAAGCGAGAGTCAGGACGTGTACCTTGCAGGCGTGAAGATGAACGATGCCATGACAGGCTCGTCACCTTTCTCTCTCTGGAGCGGTCTCAATGAGCCTACCAGGACAAAGGATGCGTTCGACGGCTCGGACGTCGCTACTTTCGCGTTCGGCGGATACAACGGAACCACCAACATCCCGGTACTCGCATCATATGTCCGCAAGGGCCTCAGGGGAAGCGTTCTTACGAACAGCGCCCTCTACAGGCTCCGTCTCATGATGACCTACGCATCAGGTCCTCTTGACAATGGCTGGTCATACGCATTCAGCGCATCAGCCCGTCTCGGAGGAAATGACTGGATCGACGGAATCTACTATCGCTCATTTGCTTACTATGCATCAGCAGAGAAGAAGTTCAACGACGTCCACAGGATCGGAGCTGCGTTCATGGCAACCCCAGGTCAGAGAGGTGCACAGAACTCTTCTACCCAGGAGGTCTACGACCTCGTAGGAGACAATATGTACAACTCCAACTGGGGATATCAGGATGGCAAGGTACGTAATGCAAGGGTGAGAAAGACCCATGAGCCTATAGCCATCCTCAAGTATGATTTCACTCCTACCGAGGAATTCAGCCTTGCTGCGACCCTTCTCTACCGCTTCGGAAAGAACGGCTACACCGCTCTTGACTGGTACGATGCCGCAGACCCAAGGCCTGACTACTACCGCAACCTCCCTAGCTACTTCTACATGGAGGAGACAGACTATAACCGTCAGAATCCGTTCAAGGCAGCATGGGCGACCGACGCATGGAAGACAGGATATGACCAGAATCTTATCCATGTCAACTGGGACCGTCTCTACAATGTCAACCAGAACAGCATAGGTGACAACGGACTCCACCGTTCGAAGTACGTCCAGGAAGAAAGGCGTGTGGACCAGAGAGACCTCAACTTCGCGGTTTCATACAAGTGGCGTCCTAGCAACCACTTCCAGCTCACCGGCGGTGCTGATGCGAAGATCAACAGGACAGAGAATTTCAAGGTCATCGCTGACCTTCTCGGAGGAGACTACTTCGTGGATATCGACAACTTCGCGGAGCGCGAGTTCGCATCGGCCGAGGGCAAGCTCCAGAACGATTTTGACTACTATTTCGCAAACGGCAAGGCAAAGACACTCGTCAAGGGTGACAAGTATGGCTATGACTACCTCGCCCAGATCCGCAACGTCGAGACATGGGCAAATGCTCAGCTCTCATATGGTAACTTCAAGGGCAATGTGGCTGCGACAGTCGGCTCTTCAACCTTCTGGAGAGACGGTCTCGTGAGAAAGGGTCTCTTCGCAGGCCTTGACGAGAACGGAAATGAAATCGTCGACAGGGAAGGTAACCTCCTCACCACATACAACCCGCAGACAGGAGAAGTGATATCTTCATATGGAAAGTCAGCCAAGAACAGTTTCCTTACCTATGGTGCGAAGGCCGGTGCTGAGTACAGACTTGGAGGAAGCATGAGATTCTATGGCCATGTCGGCTACATGACAGAGGCTCCTAAGTTCAACAAGGCGTATCTCTCACCAAGGACCAGGAACTCGATCGTGAGCGACCTTACCACCATCAAGAACTTCACAGCCGACATCAACTACCAGCTCACTCTCGGTACATGGAACTTCCGCGCTACAGGTTTCTATACCACAATCGAGGACCAGACAGATGTGATGAGCTACTATGACGACCTCCAGAATGCGTTCACCAACCTTGCCCTCAGCGGCATCGACGAGCGCCACATGGGTATCGAGGTCGGTTTCAAGATTCCTACCCCTGTCCCTGACCTTGCTATCCAGGGAGCAGTCTCATACGGTGAGTATATCTACACATCAAACCCTCGTATGACCCAGACCGTGGACAACAGCTCTGAGGTGACCATCCTCAATGAGATCGTCCCTTACTGGCAGAGCCACCCTGTATACAAGAAGAACCAGGACGGAAGCTTTGCTCTCGACGCAGATGGAAACGCCATCTTCGACCATCACCAGAAGCATTATGTGCCTAGTACTCCGCAGCTCGCAGCAAGTGTAGGCCTTGCATGGAACCATAACTACTGGTTCATCGACGGAGATGTCGAGTACTTCGCCAACTCATATCTTGACATGAACCCAGTCTACAGGACAGACTTCGCCGCTGCCGGTCCGGACCGTACCGAGACCCCTGCGGAGATCGAGTACATGTCAGCACAGGAGAGATTCGACCCTGCCTTCCTGGTGAACCTCAACATCGGAAAGTCATGGTACATCGACCGCAAGTACCAGCTCGGTTTCTCGCTCAACGCAAAGAACCTCCTCAACAACAGGACAATCAAGACCGGTGGTTACGAGCAGACCCGTCTCGTAGACAATACAGTAGGTAAGGAGAGGTACTACCGCTTCGATTCCAAGTATTTCTACAACAACGGAATCAACTATATGTTGAACATTTATTTCAGATTCTAAGCTATGTGTTGAACATTTATTTCAGATTCTAAGCTATGAAACGATCATTAATCAGCATATTTGAAAGAAAGGCAATGGTCATGAAACCATTCGCCGGCGTCGCAGCTGCAGCCGTGCTTCTCGCTTCATGTGAGGAGTGGGAGCCTGTCTATACTCTGAAATATGACGAGCCTGCAAACTATGAGAGGGTCGCCATGACTCCGACCCATAGCATCGCCCAGCTTGCTGCGATGTATGAGATCGGAACACCTAAGACCTTTACTGACGACCTGATCATCGCCGGAAAGATCAATTCCAGCGACCAGTCGGGCAACTTCTATAAGAGTTTCTACATCCAGGACGAGACAGGTGGAATCGAGGTGAAGGTAGGCAAGAGCAGCCTCTACAGCGACTACAAGGAAGGCCAGACGGTCTATGTCAACCTCGCCGGACTCTCAATCGGAATGTATGGCTACAAGACGCTTAAGGAGTATTCGGACGGTCCTTCAGGTGGCAACGGACTCGTCCAGATCGGCCTCGAGGACCCTACCAATGAGTATGAGACCTCGTATATCGAGCTCGACCCTATCATCAATACACACATCTTCCGTGGTGCAGACGGTGAGAAGGTCTCGCCTGTAGTCCTTACAGAGAGCATACTCCCTGGCAGGTCAGCTACCCTCAAGGACTGTCCATCGCTTGGAAAGCTCGTCACGATCAAGGGTCTCAAGTACTCAGGAAAGATCTTTACACTGGCCTATATCGACAGCAACCTTGACAAGAAGTCCTCTTCAAACAGAATCTTCCTCTCTGACGACACATGGGGAGTGACCACATGGGCGATGTCAAAGAGCCTCTTCGTGAAGAAACTTGATGAGGGTGCGTTCGATTCAGTCAAGATCGGAAACTCAGGTGACTACAACTACGGAACAGTCGCAGACCACAAGGACGTGATCCGCAGGAATGCCGCTGCCGCTACAGTCAGCCAGTACTTTACCTGCGGCAAGACCGAGGTGGCAGTCAGGACCAGCGGCTTCGCCAAGTTCAGTGACATGGAAATCCCTGCCGAGGTCCTTGACGGAAGCGCCACCATCGACGTCACCGGTGTTCTCTCCCTTTACCAGGGCGATATCCAGATCACCATCAACAGCATCGACGATATCGTAGTCCACAAGTAAGCCGGCAGCCCCGGATTCTGATACTATTCCGACAGCCCCGGATTCTGACACAAAAGCGGGGCTCTTAGAACGGGCTCCCAAGAACTTTGGGAAAGGTCGCCCGCCTATTTCTTTGGGGATGTCTTCCCATTTCCCGAGACCTGGTGCGCCGTTCTGCCGCCTGTGGCATTGGGAAGGCGTTCCCTGCCCCAGGTCTCCTTCGTTTAGCTAGGGTATGGTGCACAGATATGTCTATTGGCGTGTAAGGTTTTATTGCTGGAAAGCTGACGTGCTGGAAATGACGTGCTGGAAAGCTGACGAGCAGGATAGCTGACGTGCTGGATAAGCGATGAATAGGATGGGCGAAACTACATCCAGCCCATCAGATCGTCGATTGTCGGTGGAGGAGGGGCCTCTTCCGAACCGGCCGGGGCAATGTCTACGTTCATAGGCTGTGAGCGCCGGGGCGTCGCACTGCCTACTGCGGTGCTGCCACCGACCGTGCTGCCACCGACCGCACTGCCTGCTGCAGTGCTGCCACCAACAGCGCTGCCGCCTGCTCCTGCGCCATTTGCAGCGGCGGAGGCCTGGGCTTCGGCGCGCTTCTCGTTGGTCTTCTCGAAGTCGAAGGCTATGCGGCCTTCCTCGTCGAGCTTCAGGGCGGCGTCGAATTCCTTTCCGGCCTTGGACTTGAAGCCCTTGAGGACCTGGGTCGTGCCGGTCGAAATGACTTTTTTCATGGTGGCTTCGCTCAGGAGTTTTCCCGCGACGGTGCGCCAGATCGGATGGCCGCAGACCTTGCACTTTACGTAGGTCTCGTTCAGCCACATCGGGCCGCCGCACTTCGGGCACTTTATGGCGTCGGGCTCGGCTTCTGCCATGGCCGCGGCTCTCAGAGAAACGTCCGTGATCGACAGGATCTCGGAAGTGAGAGCCTGGACGTATCGCCTGATCGATTCATCGAATGCCTGTGCCGAGACCTTGCCGTCGACTATCTTCGACAGGGAAGTCTCCCAGCGGCCGGTCATCTCGACATTGGCGATGTATTTGTCCTTGACTGCCTCGTAGATCGCAAGACCCATGCTGGTAGGTACAAGCGACTTCTTTTCCCTGGTGACGTAGCCTCTCTTGAGGATTGTCTCGATCTCGCCGGCCCTTGTCGCCGGAGTACCGATTCCTACGTCCTTCAAGGCACTTTTGAGGTCTTCGTCGTCTATTTCCTTGCCGGCGTGTTCCATTGCCTCCAGAAGCGTCGCTTCCGTGTGGAGAGGCTTAGGCTTGGTCTTTCCTTCGGTCTGCTCTACATCGGTGATGACGGCGGTCTCTCCGACTGTGAAAGGAGGCAGGTTCTGCTCCTCGTCGTCATATCCATTGTCTTTGCCTTTGCCGTCAGTTTCGCCATTTCCTCCGGCCTCGGCCGCTTTCACTCCGGCCTTCTCAGGCTTGTCGCCAAGGACCGCTTTCCATCCTGGGCGGACGATGACGTTGCCCTTGGCACTGAAGATGATGTCGTCTGCCATGAACTCGATGTTCGTCGAGACCATGTCGCATTTAGGGCTGACCGCTTCGAGGAGTCGTGCGAGGACCAGGTCGTAGACCTTCTGTTCGATGTCCGACAGGCCCTGGGGCAGGACCTCGGTAGGGAGGAGTGCATGGTGGTCCGTAACCTTGGTGGCGTCGACGCTGTGCCTGTTCAGCTTCGCGCCGGCTAAAGAGGCTGCGTAGCGGCCGAACTTGCCATGGACCTCCTGCTGGGCGATCAGGGCCGGCAGGGTCGCGAACACGTCCTCCGGTACGAACTTCGAGCCGGTACGAGGGTAGGTGAGGACCTTCTTCTCGTAGAGTCTCTGGGCTGTGTCGAGGGTGTCCTGAGCGGACAAGTTGTATCTCTTGTTGGCCTCTTTCTGGAGAGAGGTGAGGTCGTGAAGGTATGGCGGATTGAGGGACTTCTCCTTCTTTTCCATCTTTGTGACGGTCATCCTGCCGAGATTGCGGACCTTCTCAAGCGCCGCGTCCGCCTTCTCCTTGTCGAGGAAACGGTCCTTTGTCATCGCCTTGAATGAAACGGATCCTCTGTCGGAGGCTCCAGCCTCTGCCGCCACGGCGTCCTTCTCTGATGTTACGCGAAGATTCCAGAAGGTCTGTGGAACGAAGTTCCTGTTCTCCAGATAGCGTCTGCAGACCATCGCGAGGGTAGGAGTCTGGACGCGGCCGAGCGAGCGTACGCCCTTGCCTGCGATTATGGAGAGTGCCCTGGTGGCATTGATTCCTACCAGCCAGTCGGCCTCGCTGCGCGCCTTGCCTGCGGCGTAGAGAGTGTCGAACTCCGAGTTCTCGTGGAGCTGCTGCAGACCTTCCTTGATTGCCTTGTCCGTAAGGGACGATATCCAGAGCCTCTTGACAGGCTTGGTGCAGCCGACATAGGCGTAGATATACCTCTGGATGAGCTCACCCTCACGGCCGGCATCGCCTGCGTTTATGATATACTCGCAATTGTCAAAAAGACCTTTGATTATGTTCAGCTGACGGACATATCCCTCGTCCGGTATACGTTTTCCGTCCTTGACCGTCTGTCCGGGCTCGAGAAAGAAACCTTCCGGAAGAATCGGAAGGAATTCACTTTTCCATGGTACCTCGGACGCGGGCGTCGTTATCTGGACCAGGTGTCCGAACGCCCATGTGACGCAGTAACCGTTACCGGAAAGGTAACCATCCTCGCGCTTATTCGCCCCCACTATCTTCGCCAGCTCCCTTGCAACGGATGGCTTCTCGGCAATGATTACAATCATCAGGTATGTGTATTAGGAATTTATTTAAGTTCCAGCGGCTTGTACAGCTTGAGAGCTTCCTCAAGCTGGCTGTCGTAGCGCAGACGGATCTCTACACCAGCCTCCTGGAAATGGTATCTCACGGCGATCTCCTCCTCGATGAAAGGCACGATTTCGTCCTTCTTGAGACGGAGGAACTTCTCCTTATCAAGGTCGATAGCCTTGTCAAGAGCCTCGAGCTCAGCCTTCACAGACTCTTCCATTCCGTCCTTTGCAAGCTCTCTCTTCATCTGGTCGAAGAGGGTCTTGGCATTAGAGCGGTAGTCGAACTCCTTGGTCTTCGCATAAGCGATGAAGTCCTCGTAGTCCTTGTCGCTCAGGTGGAAGTCCTTTGCTGCAGGGATGGACTCATGTCTGATGACATAGTCAAGAGCGAATGGCTCGATATGGCCTCCGAGTACGAGAGAGTATACAAGACGGCTGTAGTCTTTCTCGGCCACGTCGATGTCCGGAGTGATTCCGCCACCGTCGCGTACGATTCTGCCGCCGGCAGTCTTGAACTCGTGTGTAAGTGAGTCAGGAATATGTCCCACGCTTCCGTCCTCGTTCCTGTGTGCGTAGTCAATTGCCTGCACGCAGCGTCCGCTAGGAGTGTAGTATTTAGCGGTGGTCACCTTGAGGGTGCCGTTGTATGGAAGCGACTTGATGCTCTGTACGAGGCCCTTGCCGTAGGTCTTCTTGCCCATGATGACCGCTCTGTCATAGTCCTGGAGCGCACCGGCAACGATCTCAGATGAGGATGCGGTACCGCCGCTGACCATCACGATCATCGGGGTAGTGGTGTCGACAGGGTCGAGGGTCGTCTTGTGCTCGACAGGCTTGTCCATCTCCTTGCCCTTCTGGGATACTACCAGAGATCCCTTAGGGATGAAAAGGGAAGCGATGTTGACCGCCTCGTGGAGGAGTCCGCCGCCGTTGCCTCGAAGGTCGAGGACGAGAAGCTTCATTCCCTGCTTCTTCAGGTCGAGCACTGCTTCGCGCACTGCGCTTGATACGTTCTCTGTGAATCCTGTCTGGAGTATGTAACCTGTCGTATCGTTGATCATCCCGGCGTACTCTACGTCTGGAAGATGGATTCTTTCACGCTTGATGGTGACTTCTTCGATCGCACCGCCGCGTACTCTCTTTATCTTGAACTTCACGTTGGTTCCAGGAGTTCCCTTCATCCTGTCGCTGCATTCCTTGGTCTCGAGACCGATGGTCGAGACGCCGTCGATCTCTATGATCTGGTCGCCGCAGACAAGTCCGTTCCTGGCAGCAGGGGCGTCCGCATAAGGCTCGTTGATATAGACGTAGCCGTCCTTCTCAGGCTTGTAGATGACTGCGCCTATGCCACCATAGACCTTTCCGATCTGCATCTGGAAATCCTCGTTGTCCTCCTCCGGTACGTATACCGTATAAGGATCGAGGCTCTCGAGCATGGCGTCGATGCCGCTTCTCTGGATGCGGTCGATCGGAAGCGAATCCACGTATGACCTGTTCAGTTCCTTAAGTATGGCGTTGTTGATTTCTGTCCACTGTCCGAGCTTGAAGCTCTGTGACTGAGCGAAGACCGATGTTCCCGCAAGGAGAGCAATGGTCATGGTAAGTATATGTCGTGTAATCTTCATAACACACAAATATATCAAATTCTCAGCCAGAATTGCTAAATTTGTCTACACACTTTCCAATATTATGAAGATAGTTTTCGCAACTGCCAACCAGGGCAAGCTCAGAGAGGCTGCTGGAATCCTCGGAGAGGGATATGAACTCGTAACCCCGGCGATGCTCGGTATAACCGAGGACATCCCGGAGACAGGCACCACACTCGAGGAGAACTCTGCCCAGAAGGCTGAGTATCTCTATTCGAGATGCCACACCGACTGCTTTGCCGACGACACCGGCCTTGAGGTGGACGCTCTCGGCGGCGCCCCTGGCGTCTATTCGGCACGTTATGCCGGAGGCGACGGCCATGACTCCCAGGCGAACATGGACAAGCTCCTGCGCGAGCTCCAGGGCAAGGAGGACCGTACTGCCCGTTTCCACACTATCGTGACTCTGTACCATGGTACCGAGATCCTGCAGTTCGAAGGCGAGGTCCGCGGCCGCATAGGTACCGAGAAGAAGGGCGACGGCGGTTTCGGCTATGATCCTGTCTTCATCCCGGACGTGATCCCTGCCGAGGACGGTACCATCGTACCGAACACCACCGGCCTTACCATGGCCGAGGTCCCTGCCGCAAAGAACGTCATCTCGCACAGAGCAATGGCGCTCAAGGCCATGGCAGCTTATCTCCACAGCAAGGAATAGCCCCCGGAACAAGGTACCATGAGCTTTGACATCGAGCTGATAGTCCTCAGCTATACCCGTTTCGGCGAGAATTCACTCGTCCTGCACACCCTCAGCCGCGAATACGGCAGGAAAGGGTTCATGGTACGTGTCGGGAAGAAGTCATCGATGGCCGGCTTCCTGCCTTTGAGCGTGATCGAGGCGAAGGTTACTGAGAACCCTAAGTCTAATCTCTGGAAGGCCAGTGACATAAGGATCCTGTACCCGCTGAATGGAATCAGGGGCAATATCTACAAGAACTCGATGACGATGTTCATGAGTGAGGTGCTGTATCGTGTCGTCAAGGACGGCGGCAACGAGGACGGACTTTTCGACTGGTGCCTGGGCTCGATTATGACGCTTGACTCACTGGAGAGCGACTTCAGCAACTATCATATCCGTTTTCTGCTGGAACTTGCGACAGCGCTTGGCTTCAGACCTACGGTCAATACCCTGATGCCTTTCGCGAAGAACCACTTCACCCGTCTTGAGAAGATGGTCTCCCTGCCTCTGGCCGAGTCCATGCTGCTTCCTCTGACAGGCGATCAGCGCAACGGAATGTGCGAGGAGATACTCCGTTACCTCGAAGCCTGTACGGAGGCTTCCATCAACGTCCGTTCGCTCGGAGTCCTGAGCGAACTTTTCCATTAGGACCATGGTACCTTCAGTCAGGATTTCTGCGAGAAATTCTTTCTGTACGGGAATCTGAACTGTCTTGGGATACCAAGTACCATGACTATGCCCAGGACAATCGCAAATGCCACCGAGAGTGCTGTGATGCCGCTCTGCATGGCCTGGTGGAACTGCTGTGAGCAGAGGTAGTAGGTGGTCCAGAAGATTCCCCCTCCTGGGATCAGTGGGAAGAGTCCTGTGAGGAGATAGACTGTGTTCGGGCACTTTCTGAAGATTGACAGACGCCTTGCGAGGACTGCGGTGAGGAAGGACGATACCAGGGTCGATTCGAACACTGAGAACGATGCATAGCGTACAAGCGCCAGGTATGATATCCATGCGAATGTTCCTGCGATTCCACACCAGACATATTCCTTTGAAGGGCAGCCGAACAGGACTGCAAAACCTACTGTGCCGATGAATGCCGCGAGGGTCTGGAAGACGATGCCGCTGGTAAAGGCGTCGGATACGGCGCCGTTGAGCAGGATGTATCCTCCGTTGATGTGGCCGCTTATGACGAAGAAGAAGCAGGCTCCGATGGCAATGGCGGCGAAGACCAGAAGAGCGTCGAGGAGCCGCGTCGTACCTGCGAGATAGTCCTCGTTCGCAAGATCGCGTATTCCGTTTGTGAATGCGACTCCAGGTATGAGAGGGATGAGGGATCCTACGATCATGTTACCGAAATTCTGGCCGAATCCCAGCTTCCAGCAGATGAAGCAGAGCAAGGCTACGAATCCGCCGTTTATGATGTTGCCCAGCAGCTTGGTGAAGTGCTTGGATGTGACCTTCAGCAGGAAGATCCAGAGCAGAAGACCGACGACGAAAGATGCGCAGCAGTCCATCACGCTTCCTCCGAAGATGGCGCAGAAGCCCCAGCTTCCGAAAGCCGATCCAAGGATCTGCACCCAGTCGCGCTTAGGTTTCATGCTTCTGATTTCAGAGAGCCTTTCCTTAGCCTGTTCAAGTGTGTATTTCCCGGCTTCGATATCTCTTGAAAGCCTGTTGACCTCGACGATCTTGTCCATCTGGGTGCCTTTGATCGGGATGAACTCGACATTGGCGTATTGCCTGCCACGGTTCATGGAATCCTCGTCAGAGGCATGTCCAGTGGTGAAGATGCCGTTGCTCAGCACGAAGAAGTTCCTGGACGTCACTCCATAGTACTTGGATATGCGTTCCATGGTTTCCTCGATCCGGGCTATTTCCGCTCCGTTCTCAAGCAGGATATGTCCGGCTTCGGACGCGACTTCGAGGACTTGGTCAAGTGTGTTCTGTTCCAGTGTGTTCAAAATATGGTCAAATCAATGTATGATAATGTCACATTAGCACGCAAATTTATGATAATGTTCACAAAATTTCGCCCTACCACTCGCAATTTTGAAGGTGGTAGGGCGAAAAAGTGTAAAACTGCCGGAATCGGGTCGCCAGCTCGGATGGGATCCTGCTTGAGCAACTCGGACGGTATCCTGCTTAGATGAGCGGCTCGGCGGTCATCTTAGCTGGCTGAGGAATACCCATGATCTTGAGGATGGTAGGTGCCACGTTGCAGAGTGCACCGTCCTTGACGCACTTCACGTCCTCGCCGGCGTTCACTACGATGAACTGCACTGGGTTGAGTGAGTGGGCTGTGTTAGGGGTTCCGTCAGGGTTGACCTCGTAGTCAGCGTTGCCGTGGTCAGCTGTGATGAGGACTGCGTAGTCGTGAGCGACTGCCTCTGTGACTACCTTCTCGACGAGCTTGTCGACACACTCGATAGCCTTGGTGACTGCTGAGTATACTCCGGTGTGGCCGATCATGTCGCCGTTGGCGAAGTTGAGGATGATCATGTCGTTCTCCTCGGTCTTGATAGCCTCGATGAGCTTCTCTGCTACCTCTGGAGCACTCATCTGAGGGAGAAGGTCGTATGTAGGCACCTTTGGAGATGCTACGAGGATACGGTTCTCACCTTCGTATGGAGTCTCGAGACCGCCGTTGAAGAAGAAGGTCACGTGGGCGTACTTCTCTGTCTCAGCGATGCGGAGCTGACGCTTGCCTGCCTTAGATACAGCCTCGCCGAGGGTCTGGTCTACAAGCTCCTTGTCGAAGAGGATGTGGACGCCTGTGAATGCTGCATCGTATGGAGTAAGGCAGCAGAAGTAGAGAGGAAGAGTCTTCATTCCTGCCTCTGGCATGTCCTTCTGTGTGAGTGCTGCGGTGATCTCGCGTGCACGGTCGTTACGGAAGTTGTAGAAGATGACTGCGTCGCCTTCCTCGACCTTTGCGAGAGGAGCGCCGGCTGCGTCTGTGATGACCATAGGCTCAACGAACTCGTCGGTTACACCTGCGTCATAAGAAGCCTGGATACCCTCGATTGCAGAGGTGAACTTGTTGCCTTCGCCTGCTGTGAGGAGGTCATATGCCTTCTTTACGCGGTCCCATCTCTTGTCACGGTCCATGGCGTAGAAGCGGCCGCAGACTGAAGCGATCTTACCGGTTGACTTTGCCATTGCTGCCTCGAGGTCCTCAAGGAAGCCCTTTCCGCTGCGTGGGTCTGTGTCACGACCGTCCATGAAAGCATGTACGAATACATTCTCGATGCCCTGCTCCTTAGCTACGTTGAGGAACTCGTAGACATGGTCGAGTGAAGAGTGAACGCCACCGGTAGAGGTGAGACCCATGAGGTGGAGCTTCTTGCCGCTCTGCTTTACATAGTCGTAGACAGCCTTGATCTCAGCATTCTCAAGGAACTTGTGGTCACGTGCTGCCATGTTGATCTTCACGAGGTCCTGATAGATCACGCGGCCTGCGCCGAGGTTCATGTGACCTACCTCAGAGTTGCCCATCTGTCCTTCAGGAAGGCCTACGAACTCGCCGCATGCCTGGAGATGGCTGTAAGGATATTTTGCTCTGAGTGAGTCGATGAACGGAGCTCCTTGAGCGAAGATTGCGTTTGAATAGTCATGTCTGCCCTCGCCCCAACCGTCGAGGATCATCAGAAGTACTTTTTTTGATGCCATGTTTTATATAGTGTTTTTTTCTTGTCCGTTTGTGCTTACCTTTGTATGGAAGGCGAAATGCTTTCAAGTCAAGGGACATAATGTCCTGCAAAGATAACAAAACTCATTTATATGTACGAAAAAAGACGTAAAAGCGGCGGTAGAGAAAACGAAAAGAAGAAAAGTGTAAGAAAGGCACTTCCTGACTGCATCGGCACCGTCAGGATGACACGCGATGGATTCGCGTTCATCATAGTCGAGGGCGAGGAAGAGGATATATTCGTGAAGGCGTCAAAGACGCGCGGTGCCCTCAACGGCGACACAGTGAAGGTTGCCATCACCAGGCTCGGTGGCCATGGCCATAGCAAGGAAGGCGAGGTCAAGGAGATCATCGAGCGTTCAAAGAAGCCGTTCATCGGCGTCCTCCATGTCGTCGGAGGACAGGCGTGGATACTCATGCAGAGCAAGTTCATGCCATACGACATCACAGTAGACATAGTCGGACCATATTCAGACCCTGTCCCAGGCGCGCTCAGACCTCTTGGAAAGGGCGAATATGCAGCCTGTGGCGTCTATGAGACGGTGGGCAACGACAAGGTCGAGCTCAAGTGCCACAGCGGCATGAAGCTGGCCGTCGTCGTGGATTCATGGCCGCGCGGTGAGGCAAACCCTCATGGACAGGTCGTGGACGTCCTCGGCGAGATGGGCGACAACAACACCGAGATGCATGCCATCCTTGCAGAGTACGGTCTTCCATACAGGTTCGAGCCTGAGGTAGCCAACGCTGCAGATGCGATATCAGACAAGATAACCCCGAAGGACCTCAAGGGAAGGAAGGATTTCAGGGACACCCTGACTTTCACCATTGACCCTGCGGACGCAAAGGACTTCGACGACGCCTTGTCTTTCAAGGCCCTTGACAACGGCAACTATGAGGTCGGCGTGCATATCGCTGACGTTTCATACTATGTGACCCCTGGTACGGTCGTGGACAAGGAGGCCCAGGCCAGAGGTACTTCTGTCTATCTCGTGGACAGGACAGTCCCTATGCTTCCGGAGAAGCTTTCCAACAAGCTCTGTTCCCTCAGGCCTAACGAGGACAAGCTGACATTCTCGGCAGTGTTCGAGATCACCCCTCGAGGCAAGGTGTTCAACCACTGGTTCGGACGTACCGTCATCTGCTCTGACTACCGTTTCGCCTACGAGACCGCACAGCAGGTGATCGATGCAGGTGAGGCTGCCATGGATATGGAGATAAAGGGCGGAACAGACGGAAAGACCGGCGATTCAGACGTGTTCGGAGTGACAGCCGGCTGTGTCATTCCAAAAGATATCAAGAAAGCCATCCTGACACTCTGGTCAATCGCGAAGATCCTCCGCGACAGGCGCTTCAAGGAAGGAGCGGTCAGCTTCGAGAGACCTGAGATGAAGGTCATAGTCGACGAGACCGGCAAGCCTGTCGACGTGCACCAGCATATCACCAGGGAAGCCAACTGGCTGATCGAGGAGTTCATGCTCCTTGCGAACCGCTCAGTCGCCGAGTTCATCGCGACAGGCGGAAAGATGGACGGAAAGGCCCGCAAGAGCGCGAAGACCTTCGTCTATCGTATCCATGACGAACCTAACAGCCAGAAGCTCTACGGCCTCAGCGAGTTCGCAGGCAACTTCGGCTACAAGGCCAATTTCGGCGAGGGAAGCGTCTCGAAGACCCTCAACGAACTGCTCGGCGCCGCAAAGGACAAGCCTGAGTTCTTGGCAATCGAGATGCTTGCGCTCAGGTCCATGGCAAAGGCCTGCTACAGTACCGACAACATCGGCCACTATGGCCTTGCTTTCAAGTACTACACCCACTTTACATCGCCTATCAGACGTTATCCCGATACCATGGTACACCGCCTCCTGGCCATGTACCTTGACAATGCTGCTTCCCAGGACAAGGCCTATTACGAGGACCAGTGCCGCCACGCATCTGAGCGTGAGGTGATCGCTGCCACCGCAGAGCGCGACAGCATCAAGTACAAGCTTGTGGAATACATGCAGGACAAGCTCGGAGTGGAGTTCGACGGCCGTATCTCAGGCCTCACCGAGTGGGGAATGTACGTCGAGGTCGAACCTACCAAGATCGAGGGCATGGTTCCTCTGCGCGACATCAAGGGCGACTTCTATGAGTTCGACGAGGAACACTACAAGATCACCGGCCGACGCAGCGGAAAGGTCTACCGTCTGGGAGACGCCGTACGTGTGAAGGTCAAGAATACCAATCTCGACCAGAGAATCCTTGACTATGAACTTGTAGAGGCGGGAATCAACGAGACTAAGCCGGTATCAGCCGGCCATAGCGAAGCTGCGGGCAAAGGCCACCGAGGCCCGTCAGAGCCGGGCAAGGGCAATCCAGAAGCCCGCAAGGCCAAGATCAAGGCTGCCATCAAGGCATCCAAGCAGTCAAAGAAGCGCAGGTAAAAGTCGAAGAAGCGCAGGTAACAGCAAAAAAATACAGGGCGGAAAGCAGCCTGGAACAATTAGTTCCTAGGCTGCTTGCGTCCGAAGATCACTGACAGACCCAGTCGTCCGTTGGTGTTTACTGTGCTGCCTGGATATCCGCCGTCCATAGTGAACAGAGGAACAAGCGAGTCGAATCCTGCGAAGAGTCCGACAGGACCGAGGTTGAGGTTGAGCGCGAATCCAAGTCCTCCGCCGAAATCAGAGCATGCGCCGCTGACGGCTACACTGAGGACCTTTGGAGCCTCGTAAGTGAGGATAAGCCTTCCCTCAGACCATGAAGTGAGACCTGCGAGCCTGGTCGTGCCGAGGAGGCCGACTGAAAGACCCTTGGCTCCTGGAATTTCATATTCTACTGCTGCATTGACCTTTGCGGTCACGCCGCTCATAGGCTTCTTTGCTGCCACGTCGATGTATGCAATGTCTTCAGATTCCTCAGAAGTGTCAATTTCGAAAGAGTTGATTTCTCCGCAGATTGCATTCTTCCAGCTGATGAATCCAAGGTCGTTGACCGAGAGGGAAGCGGTGAGACCATCCATGATCTTGTAGCTTGCGCCGAGGTCGAGGGCGACACCGAAGCCTGACGGCATTCCTGAGGTGAAGTCGACATCATCTTCTATGCTCTCGATGTCATAGTGTCCGTCTTTGACAGGGGCATTGTAAGAGCCAGGCATATAGGCTCTTACGTGGCCGTTGGCGTTGACATAGATCATGTCGCCGTCCATCCTGGCCTGGATCGAGTTGAACTGCAGGTTCGCACCAGCCATACCGAGCAGGAACTTTGCACGTGCTCCGACGCTGAGCTTGTCATTGATCTGCCAGCCGAGACCATAGGCGAGCTCGGTGTAGACATTGGCTCCCAGCTTGATCTTCTCAAATGTGTCGCTGGTGAAGTCAAGCTCCTCGTCCTCGTCAAGGGCAAGGGCGTCAGCGGCAAGCATGAGGGCATTGCCCGGCATTCTGGCAGCTGCGTCAGCTCTAAGTGTGAGGTCTATTGAGTGGAAGAACTTGTTATGCTTGAAGCCTATTGAAAGAAGGTCCATGTCGACAGTGCTGTTGAGCTTGTTCATAGGCTTGATGTACTTCTTGTCCAGAACGACTTCAGTGTAGGCTTCCTGGGAGTAGATCATGCCATCTTCTTCGTATTCAGTTGCCGGATGGTCGATTGTCGAGAAGATACGTCCGTCGATGTTGCTCTCGGCAGATACGCCTGTGTTTCCTAGTCCAAGAAGGCCGACGTGGCCCTTGGTAGGGATGAATGCAGGGTTGAACCTGTAGGAATAGGCGTAGTCGTTCATGAAGAACGCCGTACGTGCATTCTGCTGCGCTGAAGCGCTCAGCGCGAGTGCAAGGGAGAGAATGATTGTTAAGATCCGTTTCATGTTATGTGTTGACTATTATTCGTTTATTACTTTTTTCTTCATTACGTTCCAGTTAAGGGCAGGGACGATGAATGAGATGAGGCAGGAACCTATCCAGAAGAGGGCGACCGGCAGGAAGTCATAGCTGCCGTCAGACTCTCCGTTTCCGATGAGGATTCCGCTGATGACGCCCTGGATTCCGGCTGCGAGGTAGCTGGAGATTCCGACTACTCCGAGGGCGGCGCCGGTAGCTTTGCGAGGGACTATGTCAAGAGCCATGAGGCCTGCTACTATACAGTAAAGTGCTGCCAGAGAGAGGCTTGCTACGCCGAGATAGAGTATGTTCAGTACCATTCCTCCGCCGGTCAGCATGAAGAGCGACATCGTTGCCAGACATACTGTTCCGCAGAGGATCACCGGCTTGAGCCTGTCTCCCTTGAATACTTTGTCTGAGAGCCATCCGGCGAATACCGTTCCGACTATTCCCACACCTTCTGCGAGGCCTATGACGTAGGTAGCACCGGCAAGGTCATAGCCTTTCGCCTTCTGGAGGAAGAATACGCCCCAGTTTGAGATTCCGTACTGGGTGATGTAGACGAATGCGCTCGAAAGGGCTATGATCCATACTCCTGGATTGGTGAACACAGCTCTGTGGAGCTTGCTCACAGGAATCGAGTCTTCTTTCTGAGGGGCTTCGCCAGAGAGTTCCTGGATGGAAGGCAGACCTTTGCTCTCAGGAGTGTCGCTGACAAAAAGCAGTATGATGACTGATCCGATGAGGCCGAAGACGGCTGCTACCATGAAACCGAATTCCCAGCTTGTCCAGAGGACGACGTGGCCGATCATGACCATCGAAAGGAACTTGCCGAAATATGGTGTCGCGCAGAAAATGCTGTAGAAGGTGCCTCGCTTGTTGAGCGGGAACCAGCGGGAAAGGCTGATTACACCGGGAGGGGAGCCCATGGACTGGGACCATCCGTTCATGCCCCAGAAAAGTGCGAAGGCGATGAAAATGACCATGGTCGAGCATCCTGCCCAGCTGCCGAGCAGGCCCAGCGCACCCATCACAAGGTTGACCAGGGCGGATACGACGAGGCCGATTGCCATGAACCTGCGGATATTGCAGTAATCGGCGATGAAGCCGTTGGTGAATTTGCCTATGGCGTAGACGAACAGGAGCGCGGAGTCTACGATACCGATCTGGGCGGGGGTGAGTATGCCGTCGTCGATTACAGGCTGCTTCACCACGCTGAGGGCCATCCTGCAGACGTAGAAGAGGCAATAGGCTGCCGTCACGCCCCAGAATGTGCGGGCGCGGAGCTTCCTGTACTCGGCATCGACCTGATGCTCAGGTATTTTTGTCTCAGCTGGTCTGCTGATCCTGAAATAAGAGAATAGACTCATTCTTGACTGTCATTGAGGGCGACAAAGTTACGAAAAGATTATTTATCTTTGTGCCCGGTAACAGAAATCGGTAACAGAAATCTATGTTTGTAGAGACATCAGTATATGTTGATTAAGGGAACAGCGACGGTCGTCAAGAACGCGGGCAGCCACTTCATGCTGTCTGAACTGCCACAGTGGAATCCCTTCCCGGCAGTCCTCAAGGGCAAGATACGCCTCAAGGGAGGCTCGTCCACCAATCCTGTCGCAGTCGGTGACCTTGTCTCGTATGAAGCTGATGCAGGCATCGAGGCTGTCGACACGCTGCATCCGGCGACGATCTCCGAGATCAGGGACCGCCGCAACCATATCATCCGCAAGTCAACCAATCTCTCAAGACAGTCCCACGTCATCGCGGCCAACATCGACATGGCCTACATCGTCGTGTCTCTGTATTTCCCTGAGATAAAACTACCTTTTCTCGACAGGATTCTCGTCACATGCGAGGTCTACGGCGTCCCTGTGACCATCGTGCTCAACAAGACCGACCTCTACAGAGAGGAGGCCGCAGAGTACCTTGAGGATTTCCACAGGATATACGAGAGCGCCGGATACAGGGTCATGGAGACTTCAGTGTGGAAGAACGAGGGCATAGATGAGCTGAGAGAGGACTGCAAGGGCAAGGTCTGCCTCTTCTCGGGAGAGTCCGGAGTGGGCAAGTCCAGCCTCATAAAGGCCCTTGACCCGTCGCTTGATCCGAAGGTGGGCAGGATCTCGGAGGTCCATCTCCAGGGAATGCACACAACCTCTCTCTATGAGATGTACAAGATCAGCAGTGGCGGCTACATCATCGACACCCCAGGCCTGAGAGGCTTCGGACTGGTGTCCCTTGAGAAGGAGGAGATTGCGCTCTATTTCCCTGAGATGCTCAAGGCGTCGGAAGGCTGCCGCTTCACCCCGTGCACACACACCCATGAGCCCGGCTGTGCCGTGAAGGAGGCGGTCGAGCAGGGTACCATAAGCGTAGAACGCTACAATTCCTATCTGGGAATGCTGGAGGACGACTCTAAATTCAGACAATGAGACAGATCAACAAGGATATATTCAGGCTCGCAGGTCCGAGCATTCTAGCCAATATAACAGTTCCCTTCGTGGGAATGGTCGACATAGCCGTCGCCGGTCACCTTACATCCAGTCTTTCAAATGCCACCCTTATCGGCGGAATTTCGATCGGCACCATGCTCTTCGACCTTCTGTACTGGAATTTCGGCTTCCTCCGTGTCGGAACAGGCGGAATGACTGCCCAGGCCTATGGCCGAAAGGAGCCTGACGAGTGTGCCCGCATTCTTTTCCGCGGACTGTCCCTTTCCCTGATGATCGCCGCTGTCATACTGCTTTTCCAGTGGCCGTTCACCAAGCTCGCTTTCCTGGTGGTCGACAGCTCTGAAGAGGTCAAGGCGCTCGCGCTCCAGTACTTCTTCATAAGGATATGGGCCGCGCCTGCCACCATGAGCCTGTTCTCGTTCAAAGGCTGGTTCATAGGAATGCAGGATACGGTCAGCTCGATGGCTACTGACCTGATAGTCAATGTGGTAAACATAGTTTCCAGCATCGTGCTGTCCCTGGGTCTTCCTTTCATCGGCTTCGATGGTTTCGGCTTCGCGGGAATCCCTCTGGGAACCGTCGTGGCCCAGTATTCGGGTCTGACTTTCGCCGCCTGCAGAGCTTTCTTCAAGTACGGCAACGTCTTCCGCGGAGTCAGCATCTCCAGCGCCCTCCAGGGAGCTCATCTCAAGAGGTTCATAGTAATCAGCAGGGATCTTTTCATCAGGTCTATCTGTCTGGTACTTATCTATGTAGGCTTTACAATCATCTCGGCCCGCTTCGGGGACATGCTTCTCGCTACCGGCGCGATCATGATGAAGCTCCTGATGCTCTTCTCTTACTTCACCGACGGATTCGCCTATGCCGGCGAGGCTCTTACGGGCAAATATATCGGCATGCGTGACAAGCCGATGGTGATGGAGACCCTGAAATGGACCTTCATCTGGAGCATGGGACTGGGAATGTTCTTCGTGCTGATATACATCTTCGGTGGGACACCTATCGTCAGGATCATGACCTCCGATCCCGCTGTCGTCGAGAGCTGCAGGCGCTTCTTCATCTGGCTGCTGCCTATGCCTCTGATCGGCGTGATGGCCTTCACCTGGGACGGCATCTACGTCGGCGCGACCGCCGCCAAGTCATTGCGCAATTCGACAATCGCCGCCGTCATCGCCTTCTTCGCCACCTGGGCGATATGCATCTCGGTCCATGGTACCTACGATCAGCTGGCCATGCATCTTCTTCTGCTTGCCTACTTCGCCCATCTTGCTGCCCGCTCTCTCTGGATGCAGCTCCACTGGCGCCGCGAGGTTCTCGAGAAACCGTTCACGTCTGCTGTTACGGATATGTAATGTGCTGGCTTTCAGCGATTTATGATTTTGCTTTCGGTCGATCCGCCGAAAGTAAAAATGTAACTACTTAACACATAGCTATTTACAAATTCCCCACTTTCCGGTAAAGTGGTTACTGTACGTGGTAAAGAAAATTCTTTACTTCATGTTTTCAAGAATCTTTACCTCGCTCTCGGATATGATTCATACATTGTCTGAAATAGCGAGGGTTATGAAGAGAAGGTATTTCAAGGAAAGTGCGATGGGACATGTCTATCAGAGGACATGGGACAGAGGAGTAGTTTTCTATTCGGATGTTGATTTTATAAACTTTTTCACTTTGATCTGTGTAGCTGCACAGAAGTATGGTGTCAGGGTCGTCGCTGTTTGTCTGATGTATGATCATTTCCATATGATTGTCGAGTCGGGATCATGTCAGAATATTTCAGCTTTCCTTCAGTACTGCACCTCTTTACATGCTCGGGAAACCAACCATGATACCGGAAATTCAGGGAGAATCTGGCAGAAGTCATACGGCATGGCGATGAAAAGTGGGGAAAAGAAGAAGCGTACCGCGCTCGCCTATGTCTGTAATAACGGTGTTGAGAAGCATCTGTCGGAGAAGACGGAGGGCTACAGATGGAACTTTCTAGCCTATTTTCAATCTAGTACACCGTTCTCGGCCGATGTACATGTGCAGAAATGCTCATATGATTCTGCTAGTAGGCAGAGTCCAGCCTTGAAGAAGCTTCTGGCAAGCGTCCGCACATCTCATAAACTTGGACTGCCAATCACCCGTGCGATGTTGCTCTATGCCAAGAAGCATCTGAACCATGGTGAGTGGAGTCTGCTTAGTGACTACGTCATCGCGTTGTACAATGTGATCGATTATGATGAGGCGATAAGCTATTATGAGGACTACCAGACGATGCTTGTTGCCATGAATGCGAATACCGGCAGCGAATATGATATCAGAGAAGAGCAGAACCCGTATTCGGATGCAGGGTATGATGTGATTTATCGTACACTTTGCGAAAGCTCACTGCTTGATGGAACTCTGATCAGTGGGACTTTCCGGCTTGATCCACGTTCGGTCTTGCGCCTGGCGGTTGAAGACAGGCAGACGATTGCCGCGACCTTGATCTCGAGGCAGGTCGCGCCCGAATACCTGGTCCGGAAGTATTTGCACCTGATGAGAGAGTGAGACTGTTATCTAAAGTGCTGAAGTGCAGTTAATTATGATTTTGCTTTCGGCTGATTGACCGAAAGTAAAATTATAAACGATTGATACTTAGGCTATTGCGCTATTTATCGGTGGAGCGGGGACGAGGCGGCAGAGGAACGGTAGGGTCCTCCGGCCAGGCGTGCTTCGGATAGCGGCGGCGGAGTTCCTTGCGGACCTCGAAATAGGTCCCTTTCCAGAAACTGCCCAGGTCCTGGGTCAGCTGGACAGGCTTGAAGCCTGGCGAAAGCAGCTCCATCAGCACCGGACGGCTGCCTTTGTCGATGCGAGGTGTCTCCATAAGCCCGAAACATTCCTGCAATCTTACACGAAGCACCGGCGCCTCGGCTCCCTGGCGGTATTCTACACGTATGCGGCTGCCAGACGGAACTTTTATATGGGTAGGGGCGAGCTCGTCGACGGCACATTGCTGCTCGTATGAAAGCAGTCCCCAGAGCACCTGGCACATGTCTATCTTCTTCATCTCCGCCTTCGATGTGGCCTTTCCCAGGTAAAGAGGCGCCCATTCTGAGGCCCTTTCGAGCACCGCCTCGGTCGATAGGTCCGGAATTCCGAGTTCATGGTGCCACGACCCGACTGCCGCTACTCTTCTCTGGAGATTTCCCACTGCATCGCTGAAGTCGAACATGCTCGTGCCTTCCTTGCGGGCGGCCTCGCAGATGACCTGGATCATCTTCTCTCTGTTGCCTTCGCTGATCGGGCGGGAATCCACAGCGAGGCGTCCTATCCTCCACTCTTTCCTCGCGACGGCACGGCCTTCCCTGGAATCCCAGGAAATATTTTCGATGACCGATGCCATAGGCAGGAGGTCACGAGGGTCCACAGGGGCGCTGAGGAATACCTTCCCGGCTCCTGAAGGCGATAGATTCATGCTTGATGCGACTATCCACTCATGGGCGGACATGTCGTCTGCCGGATCTATCTGCGCGAGGTCTCCGCAGGAGAGCTGGTAGCGCCCGAAACTGTCCTTCATCTCGTGTCCTATCCTCTCAGGATAAGCTCCTGCGAGCAGAAGCCCGACCATGAACGGATCCGGGTCAGAATTGTCCTCCGGGGCTCCGCCGGCAGTCAGAACTATGCCAGTTCCGCCGGCCCTCCAGGCATTGCCAGTTCCGCCGGACGCCAGGGCATTGCCGACACCACCGCCTGCCAACGCTCTGTACTGTTGGGCGATGGTAGCAATCCTGCTCCATCTTCGGTCCGCTGTGTTACCTCTTCGGTCCGCTGTGTTACCTCTTCGGTCGCTGTCGCTTTTTCCACCGTCGCGCCTGCGTGCCTTGCGAAGCTCTGAAATGCGTATCGTTATATCTGAGCTCTTCTCAGTCTGAGAGAGCGGGTCTTTTTCTTCAAGGATGGCCGCAATGTCGGCAGCGAGGGCGGTCAGAAGGCCGGCGTCATAGGAAACCGCGATGTCGGTGGATCCGGCGGCCGACCTGGCCATCACCAGCATCTGCGCGATGCGCGGGTGGCAAGGCAGGGCTGAAAGCTCTTTGCCGTGCGGAGTGATCTTCCCATCCTCGTCGATCGCGCCAAGCAGGCGGAGCAGATCAGCGGCGTTGGCGAGGCTGGCTGCAGGAGGCGGCGTAAGCCACTGGAGCCTTTCCGGATGGTTCTCGCCCCAGGCGGCGATATCGAGCACCATCGAGCTGAGGTCAGCTTCCAGAATCTCCGGACGGCGGCATTCCTCCATCCTCGAAGCGGAGGCAGTCGACCAGAGCTGGTAGCATGATCCCGGAGCCGTACGTCCTGCACGGCCGGCTCTTTGACGGGCCATGTCCTTGCTGATGCGGACGGTCTCAAGGTGGCTCAGCGAGTTCTGAGGGTTGAACACCATCTTCCTGCACAGGCCCGAATCGACGACGCTGCGCACGCCCTCGATGGTGATGGAGGTCTCTGCGATCGGCGTCGCCAGCACCACTTTCCTCTGGCCTGGGAGCGACGGAGCGATCGCCGCTTTCTGAGCGGCAGGGGAGAGCATACCGTAGAGGGGATGGATCATGGTAGCTCCGAGCGCCGTTCCGAGCAGCTCCGCGCAGCGCCTGATGTCCGCTTCGCCAGGCAGGAAGGCAAGAATGTCGCCTTCGTTTTCCCTGTGGGCCTGGCGTATTGTATGTGCTACGGCTTCCGCCGCATTGGCTGCGTCCGTCTCGGGGCACTGGATGGTCGTTACCGGGTAGATGCGGCCGTCGCTTTCGATCAGGGGAGCGTCAAGGGCCTGGCATATCGCTGCGGCGTCGATGGTCGCTGACATGATCAGAATCTTCAGGTCGGGACGCAGAATCTCCATGCTCTCGCGGGTGAGGGCCAGCGCGAGGTCGCTGTTGAGGCTTCTTTCGTGGAATTCGTCGAAGATCACCACGTCGACGCCTTCAAGGCCGGGGTCTGCGACCAGCATCCTTGTGAGGATGCCTTCCGTCAGAACCTCGATGCGGGTCCTGGCAGAGACTTTTGTCTCGAAGCGGACCCTGTAGCCCACGGTCTGCCCGACTTCTTCGCCCAGGAGGGAAGCTATGCGCTCGGCGACCTGGCGGGCGGCGAGTCTGCGGGGTTCGAGCAGCAGTATCTTGCCGGCGGCGTTCGGGACTGCGGCGTCTGACTGACGGACAGCTGTTTTCTGGGCACCGGCGGTAGGGCCGGTACCATGGTCAAGTCCCTGGAGGATAGTGAGCGGCAGGATGGTTGACTTTCCGGCACCAGGAGGTGCGGTCACGACGAGCCGACCCTTTTCGAAGAGGGTGCTGTTGACCTGGTCTGCTATCTCCAGGGCGGGAAGATTTACCTTCGGTATCACTATCATGGCGGAAAGTTACGAAAGATGAGCGAGAAAATCCTATCTTTGCAGTAAATAGAGCAATTGACCATGATTTCAGAATCACAGATCGAAAGCGCTCTCAAGGAGCTTTTCGATGACCCGAAATTCACTGCGGAACCTGCGGGCCTCTATGACCCGCTCAGATATATGATAGCCATAGGTGGCAAGAGGATCCGCCCAAGGCTTTGTCTGCTTGCGTATTCGCTGTTCAAGGACAGCCTTGACGAGAGCGTCCTTCAGCCTGCTTCGGCACTGGAGGTGTTCCATAGCTTCACGCTCATCCATGACGATATCATGGACCGTTCGCCGCTTCGCCGCAAGGTCGAGACCGTGTGGAAGAAGTGGAACGAGGATACAGCCATCCTTTCGGGTGACGTGATGTGTATCGAGAGCTATAACAGGATCGCGAAGGCTCCTGCCGCAGTTCTTCCTCAGGTGCTCAGTCTCTTTACCAAGACTGCTGCCGAGGTCTGTGAGGGCCAGCAGTACGACATGGATTTCGAGAAGGAGACCCAGGTCCCTATGTCTGAGTATCTCAATATGATAGGTCTTAAGACCGGAGTGCTTATCGCATGCTCTGCAAAGATGGGTGCTCTTATCGGCGGCGCTTCTGAAGCCGATGCCGACAACTTGTATAAGTATGGTTTCAACCTCGGCCTCGCATTCCAGGTGGCCGACGACTATCTCGATGCCTATGGCGACGAGAAGGTGTTCGGAAAGCCGATCGGAGGCGATATCGTCAACAACAAGAAGTGCTGGCTGACCACCCGTGCCCTTGAAAAGGCCGACGATGCTCAGAAAGCTGCTCTTCTCGAGGCTCTTGCCCTTCCTTCAGCTACGGCTGAGGAGAAGGCTGCTAAAATAGCGAAGGTCAAAGGGTTCTATGACGCTCTCGGCATAGCCGATGAAGCAAAGAACGAGATAGTAAGGCTTACATCCGTTGCGATGGATCATGCGGCGGCATCTTGCTCGGGAGATGGGCTTGAGGCTTTGCGCCGCTATGCTGAGAAACTGGTCGGAAGAACAAGCTAAGGAATTCTACAGATGGACAGGAACGAATTGGAGATAATGGCGCCGGCAGGCAATTTCGAATGCCTCAATGCCGCGCTGGAAGGAGGAGCCAACTCTATTTACTTTGGTATAGGCAGGCTCAATATGAGGTCGCATTCGGCGAACAATTTCCAGCCGGAGGACCTGCCGGAGATCGTAAGGATATGCCGTGAGAAGGGTGCAAAGACCTACATGACCCTCAATATAGTGCTCTACGGGGAGGATCTGCAGGACGCTTACCATGCTCTTGACACTGCGAAGACCGCGGGTGTCGATGCGATCATCGCCTCTGACATGGCTGCTATCATGTACTGCCGTCAGATCGGTCTCGAGGTGCATATCTCGACTCAGCTCAGCATCTCCAACTACGAGGCCCTCAGGTTCTACGCTCAGTTTGCGGACGTCATCGTCCTCGCGAGGGAGCTTAATCTCGACCAGGTCGGCGAGATCCATCGTCAGATAGTCGAGAACGACCTGCGCGGTCCGTCGGGCAATCTCGTCAGGATCGAGATGTTTGCCCATGGTGCCTTCTGCATGGCCATCTCCGGGAAGTGCTACCTCAGCCTCCATGCCTACGGAGCTTCCGCCAACCGCGGGGCCTGCTTCCAGATCTGCCGACGTGGCTATGAAGTCACAGACCTTGAGACGGGCAACCAGCTCCATATAGACAATAAGTATATAATGTCGCCTAAGGATCTCTGTACGATCGAGTTCATGGACAGATTCATAGAAGCAGGAGTCAAGGTCTTCAAGATCGAAGGCCGTGCCCGCTCAGCGGAATATGTCAAGCGATGTGCCCAGTGCTACAGGCAGGCCGCGGATGCCGTATGCGACGGAACCTATACTCCTGAACTGACAGCGCGCCTTAAGGAACAGCTGGCTGAAGTCTTCAACCGTGGGTTCTGGGACGGCTATTACCAGGGTGCAAAGCTCGGCGAGTGGAGTACTGTCTATGGAAGCCAGGCTACCCGCAAGAAAGTCTACTGCGGAAAGGTGACCAACTGGTTCGACAAGATCGGTGTTGCCGAGATAACAGTTGAATCCTCTGCACTCAATGTCGGTGACGAAGTTATGGCTATCGGCAACACCACAGGAGTCGTAGAGTTCACGGTCAATGACATGAGGGTCGATTTCAATTCTGTAGAGCACGCTCCGAAGGGCGTAAGATGTTCAGTTGCACTTGGTAAGAATATCATCAATGGTCCTCAGGACGCCAAGCTCAGGCGAGGAGACAAGGTCTATATCTGGGAGAAGGCCTGATCGGGCTGAACAACTGATTTTAAGTCTATTCTGGCGGGTTTCTGTGAAATCCGTCATTTTTTTTGCCCTTTTCTTGCGAAAAAACCACTTTATTCCTAACTTTAAACGATTAAATCACGCTACTATCGTTAATACAGACATTCGTTAATTGAGGCAGAACGCAGAATCTGCCCGCAGACATATACAACTCATTTCCATTATTAACTAATACCAAACTCATGAAACAAGCTCAAAGAATGTTTTTGAGAGCAGCGATGGTCATTCTCGTCGCTTGCTTTGGTATGTCCTCAGCTTTCGCTCAGCACGCTATCAGCGGTACTGTAGTCGACAGCCAGAACGTACCAGTCATCGGTGCTTCTGTAATGGTAGTCGGTAACAACACCCTCGGTGCTGTCACTGACATTGACGGTAAGTATACACTTAGCGTCCCTGCAGGAGCTATCCTCAATGTATCTTTCGTGGGATACAAGTCGGTTACCGCAGCAGTCGGCAACCAGACAGTCATGAACTTCACCCTCGAAGAGGACACAGAGTTCCTCGAGGAGACAGTCGTAATCGGTTACGG
>JAZRWK010000019.1:0-58562 GCA_045599665.1 Candidatus Cryptobacteroides sp. | reverse complement strand
CGGAAACGTACAGCAGGTACTTTTCTGGTCTGAGAGCACAAAGCAGCTCCGCAAGGCATTCGTATACACCCCTGCAGGCTACGGCGACGCCAAGAACCAGAAGACCAAGTATCCAGTGCTCTACCTCCAGCACGGTTGGGGTGAGAACGAGTATGCATGGTCAAACCAGGGCCACGCCAACCTCATCATGGACAACCTCATCGCTGAGGGTAAGATCAAGCCTTTCATCATCGTCATGACCTACGGTATGACAAACGAGGGCTTCCGTCCAGGCGCACGTCCAGCTGCACGTCCAGCAGCTCCAGCAGGTCAGGCTCCAGCAGCAGGCCAGGCTCCAGCAGCTCGTCCAGCACGTCCAGCAGGTGGTATGGGCATGATGCTTAACAACGGTTTCGAGACCGTCCTCTGCGACGAGCTCATCCCTTACATCGACGCTAACTTCCGCACACTCGCTGACAAGAAGCACCGTGCAATGGCAGGTCTTTCAATGGGTGGTATGGAGACCCACTCTATCACTCTCGCACGTCCAGAGGTATTCGGTAGCTACGGTCTTCTCTCAGGTGGTACCTACAGCGTAGAGGAGCTCCAGGGCCGCAAGGTTGACTACATCTTCATGAGCACAGGTGAGAAGGAGTCTCCTGCACAGATCAATGCAGCAGCTGAGGCTCTCAAGGCAGCCGGCTACAATGCAGAAGGTCACGTATCTCCAGGCACAGCCCATGAGTTCCTTACATGGCGTCGTGCTCTCTACACAATGGCACAGGGCCTCTTCAAGAAGTAGTCTTGAAACAACAATTAAAAGAGCCACCGCGGAAGCGATGGCTCTTTTCACTTTATGACATATATGCCTGACTACATGTGAGGCTTGATGTTGAGGTTTACGCCCAGGACCTCCTCACCTTCCATGAGTGTCCAGCTTCCACCATCGTAGAAATGCTCGACGCGCTTAGGATATCCACGCTCCTCGAATTCCTTGACAACTGCGTCTCGACGGTCACCGACTGCAAAGCCCAGGTGATGGACGCCATAGCCATGTTCGCGGATGAACTCATTGTATGTGCTTGGATTGTCGTCGAGAATCTGATGAAGTTCGATGATGAAGCCCTGAGGAGCCATGATTGAAGCCAGCTTCAGGCCATACTTGTAGTTCTTGCCATAGTACATGAGATTAGGATCGGCAGTATCCACAGTCTGGTTGACCACGATCTCAGGGACAGGGACGTTCAGGATCTGAGCCCATTCCTTGGCCGCGGCCTCGATGTCAGGGACGATGATGGCGATCTGGATGAAGCCGTTGAGGTCCAGCGGATTATCCATCACACCGCGGTCTGCTTTCAGTTCCACTTTCTGGTTCTGTGCGGCCCAGAGTTCAGGGTCCGAAATCTCGAGCGGATCGGGCTGGGCTACCTGCTGGCCGTTTGACTGGTTGTTGCTGCATGACGCGAGGATCATGGCTGATGTCACTGCTAGCGCAGAGACTGTAAGGCGTGATACAATGGTTTTCATGATAAGAGAATGATAATATGACTATTACAAAAATAATACATATATTTGAATAGTAAGATTAATCAAAAAGAATTGATGAAGATGAACAACAGACCGATGATCGCGGTGATGGTCTCAGCGGCAATGCTGGCATCATGCGGGCAGAACGTTCAGCAGAACGTAGAACCGGCAGTGTTCCACAATGTGGAATTCGCCCAGGCTCCCACCATTGACGGCGGAGCAAAGAGCTTGAATATCAATATCTGGAAAGGTTGCGGCGAGGATCCTCAGCCAGTCGTCCTGTTCGTCCATGGCGGCGCATGGGTATCCGGCGACAACAATCTCGAGGCAGCAGGTTCGCAGCAGGTCAAGGCTATCATGGAACTTCGCGGCAAGGGCGTCACCATCGCAGCGGCGACATACCGCTTCTCCAACGAAGGCATCTTCCCTGCCCAGATCCACGACGTGAAGGCAGCGATACGTTACCTCAAGGCAAACGCCGCCACCTACGGAATCGACCCGTCCCGCATCATGACCATGGGAGAATCAGCCGGCTCACAGCTTGCACTGCTCGCGGCAGTGTCCAACGGTGAGGAAGCCATGGAAGGCAACATAGGAGGAAACACCGAGGTCGACAGCAATGTCATCGGATGTGTGGACTGCTACGGAATGACTGACTTCCTGACTCTCGCATCAGACCTCTATGCACGTCCTGACCTAGGTCGCACGGATGCGCAGGTATACGAGCTGGTAGAAGCCCCTAACTCGAGCCGCTCCCAGCTCTTCGGTCTGACCACAGCGGAATGCAACCTCGGAACAGTCACTGCAAATCCTGCCAGGTTTCCTGAGCAGTATGCTCTCGTAAAGGCCGGAAGCCCTCTCTACCATGTCACACCTGACGATCCTCCTGTCCTCATCATCAACGGACAGAGAGACATGAGAGTACCGTCTGCACAGGCTCTCAAGATGTACCAGGCATTGTATGACGCCGGCACAGAGGCCCAGATCCTGCTCAACGACAGGGCTCCTCACGGCAACCTCGGAGCGGAGGCTGCAGCATCGATCCAGTCATTCATCCTCCGCACTCTTTTCCCTAAGGAACAATAACCACAAACTTTCATTGATATGAACAAGTTACTTTCAACAGCGGCGCTCGCGCTGCTCTTCGCTCTGCCGGCAACAGCCCAGCAGTCGAACATCAACCTCAGCCACAATCCTCAGAAGGACACTGAAGGTCTCATTCCTTTCAGCGCAAACCTCAATTCACCGGACGTACACGACGACCATACAGTCACATTCCGCCTCAGGGCTCCTAAGGCAGAGTCAGTCGCTCTCTCAGGTGCGATGACCACCATCATGGGCGTACAGGGCCGCATTCCTTTCACAAAGGGCGAGGACGGTATCTGGACACTCACCATCGGTCCTCTTCCTGTCGACATGTACCAGTACAACCTCGTAGTGGACGGTGTCAGCATGGCCGACCCTAACAACACCTACGCATCATTCACAGCGATGCCTCCTTACAGCGAGCTGATCATCCACGGCAGCGAGCCTATGTGGTACGACGCCAAGGAAGGCGTTGCCCATGGCAAGGTCTCACGCGAGTTCTACTACAGCCCTGTCACAAAGGGCATGCGTGACATCTATGTCTACACTCCTCCTCAGTACAACCCTAAGAAGAAGTATCCTGTCCTCTACCTCATGGGCGGCAGCGGCGAGCTTCCAAACAACTGGATGTACGACGGCCGTGTGAACTTCATCATGGACAACCTCATCGCAGAAGGAAAGGCTGAGCCTATGATCATCGCAATCGTCAACAACCAGGTAGTACACCGCAACCATCCTCAGCACGCTGACCTCACATTCGACGTCATGGAGAGAGAGTACCGCGAGGCTATCATCCCATTCATCGACAGCCACTACAAGACTATCGCCAACCCTCACGGCCGCGCTATCTCAGGTCTTTCAATGGGTGGACGCCACACCATGTTCGTAGGTCTCAACTCCCTTGACCTCTTCGCTAACTTCGGTGTGCTCAGCGCAGGTGACAACAAGCCTGAGGAGACTTCACTCGCAACATTCCTCAACGACCCTAAGGCCAACGACAAGGTGGACTACCTCTTCATCGGACAGGGTGGCGCAGAGGAAAAGGGCATGTTCAATGTCCGCGTAAAGGGTTTCACAGATGCTCTTGACAAGCACGGCATCGACTACGAGTACTACTGCACAGGTAACGCAGGCCACGACTGGTCGACATGGAGACACCTTCTCTACGAGCGTTTCCTTCCTAATCTCTGGAAGAAGTAATCAGACAGATATCCCTCTGAAATGAATACCGGCAGCAGATCCTACGGCATATTCCTGGTAGTATTCCTGGGAATGCTGTTCGGTTTCGGACCATTCCTGACCGACATGTATCTTCCTGCGTTCCCTAAACTGCAGGAGAGTCTCGGCACGAATGCGTCCATGGTCCAGATCAGTCTGTCGGCATGCATGCTCGGGCTTGCAGTCGGCCAGGCAGTCTGGGGGCCGTTGAGCGACCGTCATGGCAGACGTCCCCTCACTCTGGTCTCATTGGGCATCTTTCTTATTTCATGTATAGGATGCATATTCTCTAAGAGCATAGGATTTCTTATTGCCATGCGTCTTCTCCAAGGTATCGGCGGTTCAGGCGGAATAGTCCTGAGCCGCTCGATTGCTACTGATCTCTACTCAGGCAAGGAGCTGGCAAAGATGATGGCGATCATCGGCGCAGTCAACGGAATCGCTCCGGTCTCCGCCCCCGTCATCGGAGGTGTGCTCACCGATACTGTCGGCTGGCAAGGAATCTTCGCAGTGCTGTTCCTCATCGGAACAATACTGACGATCTGCTGCTTCAACATCAGTGAATCCCTGCCTGTAGAGAAAAGATCGGAAGGAGGATTCAGGAAGTCCATGGAGGCATTCAGGGAACTTCTCAGGAACAAGCCCTACGTCAGGGGCATTCTCCAGTATGGATTTCTCCACGGAGTGTTCTTCTCATATCTTGCATCTTCTCCTTTCATCATCCAGGGCCACTACGGTTTCTCCGCTACCGGATACAGCATCTTCTTCGCCGTAAACGCTACGACAGTGGGTATCGCTTCTGCTCTCTCGATGAAATTCAGGACTCCGGCCCAGTGCACCTTCGTTGCGAGCGGGGCTCTTCTTGTCCTGAGCACCGCCATAGCCGCCACTCTGATCTTCGGCGGTTCTGTCTGGATCTATGAGGTATGCACGCTGCTGCAGGTATTCTGCTGCGGCCTGTGCTTTGCCAGCACTCCGGCCCTCACTCTTGACCTTGGCCGCAGGCATGCCGGCGCAGCTGCCGCGCTCCTTGGCGTATGTACCTACGTATTCGGCTTTGTGATCACCCCGCTGGTAAGTCTCGGCAACGCGATGGTGACCACAGGCCTCATCTATTTCGTCAGCGCCCTTATGACATTCTCGCTGGCAAGCACATTGCGAACACCCAAGGGACTGTAAAGGCGAACTCCTTGGCCACAAACACCGCACAGGTAATCACCAGTCCTATCCAAAGCAGGAAGATAAGCAGCCCGGGATGCCACTTAGGCTCCTTGAGGGCGAATGCCGTCATTACACCTGAGTAGAGGAATGAGATTCCCAGCACAGCAACTGCTCCGATTGCCGTCCATATGATGACCGGGCTCGCAGTGCATGCAGTAAGTATATCGTACACATGCGGATCCCTGATGATCCAGTGTATGTCCGCAAAGCCGGACGGTACTGAGATCGCAGCCACCAAGGCGCTTATCGAGACAGCCATTCCCACAATGATGAAGATTACCCCCACTATTGCAGCGACTGCACGGCCGAGTGCATTGAAGAAAGGAGCAGTACGTGCCTCCTTCGCCGTCTCGGCTACTGAATCCTTGAAACTCGCAGCCCTTGCCTTGAAATCATCATAGTTGATAGGCTTGCCCTGAGCCCTGCACTTGTCCTCGACGGTCTTAGGTGCCGGCACGATAACCCACAGAAGCATATAGAGGACGAACAGTCCGAATCCGAAGTTGCGGGCATGGTAGTTATGGCCGAAGGAAGTCGACACGAAGATGATCGCGGTGACCAGTCTGAGCACGATCAGGTCGACTCCGCTCCACTTCGAGATACCGGCCATCACACCACCTATGATGCGGTTGTCGACGTCCCTGAAAAGCTTCTTCTTAAGGAAATCGTTGGCCTGGCTGCCGCTTGACTGGCCGTCATTTACGGTACCATGGTCCTCCGCATGGCCGTCTTCCGGAATTCCGATCCTGGCGGCTGCGCTGTCGACAGTCTTTATGTCTATGACTACTCCCTTTCCGATCTTCTCGATGAAGAGTTCGGCAAGTCTTTCCTCGATGTCTGCGACCAGTTCATCACGTACATCCTCCGAAGAGCTGTAACGTACTTTGTCGATATATCTTTTCAACGCCTCGAGTGCGTCGTCCTCGATGACGAATGCATAGCCACCGAGGCTGATGTTGCTTGTCTTTTTCATAGTTTAGCCGATAAGAAGGTGTTCTGGGATAGTACGGATGGCTTCAACTGACCTTACGAGGTCCATCCATGCCTGGTCAAGCTCACGGAGCTGCTCCGCTCCTTTTTCCGTCAGTGTGTAGTACTTGCGAGGAGGTCCCTGAGGCGATTCCTCCCAGCGGTATGTCAGGAGGCCCTGGTTCTTGAGACGGATGAGCATCGGGTACAGGGTACCCTCGACTACGATTATGTCGACTGCCTTGAGCCTTGAGATGATTGAAGATGTGTAGCCTTCGCCGGCCTTGAGCACGAGAAGGATGCTGTACTCCAGGACTCCCCTTCGCATCTGGGTCCTGTTGTTCTCGACGAGATTGTTCTGTTCCATAGTTTACTTGTTTGAAGTTGAGGTGAAACGGCGGATGTTCTCTGCATTTGCCTCGAGTCCGCGAAGCTCGCATTTCTCGGCTGCCGTACGTGCTTCAGGCACGATGATCCAGAGGATTACGTAGATCCAGAAGCCTGCTGTTCCCATGATGAGAGCGACAAGGAAGAGAATACGCACGAGAGTGACGTCGATATTGAAATAGTATGCAAGACCTGAGCATACTCCACCGAGCTTTCTGTCGTCAGGATCTCTCATGATACGTCCAGGACGTCCGAACGAGAACTCGAACTTAGGTGCATAGTCCTTGGATGTGGATTCTCTTGTACCCTGGTACTGCTCTCCTCCCGGAAGACCGAGCTGTGAGATGATGGAGTCTGCCATCTGGACATCCACGACCTCCTTGCCTCCAAGGCGTTCCTTAAGGAGATCCGCGATCCTCATTTCCAGTTCATCCATCACTTCCTGTGCTCCGATAGGATCAAGAGCCTTCCTGAACTTGTCCAGGTAATCTGACAACCTTGAGAATGCGTCGTTGTCGAAGATGAAGTTGTAGCCGCCGACTGCAGCGCTGATTGTAGTTTTCATAATTCAAGTTATTCTTTTGTTCTGTATATTCCTTTTAACGCTGCAAATATATGTCAATTTTTAGTACCTTGCAACACAAGGAAGTAAGATTTTCAAAATATTTTTCATTTTCAGAATACCTTAGAGATAAAAAGAGAGCCCCGCAAGGCTCTCCATCGGCTATTTCGCCATGAAATATCTCCTGTCCTCTTCCGAGAATTTCTCGATCGCATACCGCAGCATAGTACGCGGCATAAGTGAGACACGTGGTTCCAGCCAGTCCTTCAGCCTCCGGGCGTCTCTCTTCCCTGCCTCACGAAGCAGCCACCCAACAGCCTTCTGAAGCAGGTCATGCAGTCTCTCCTCCCCCAGGAAGATATCCGCTATGGCGTAGGTGTCATCCAGTTCGCCTGTCCTGATCAGCTGCATGGTGCTGACAATTCCTATCCTTCTCTCCCATATGCTCTTCCCGCCTCGGGCAAAGTCATAGAGGATGGTCCTGTCCTTGTCCTTCAGCCACTCTCCCAGCAGAGGATAGCAGCTCAGGTCTACAAGATCCCAGTTATTTATATAAGAAGTATGGGAAAGATAGAAATCGACGCAGCGCTGACGGAGTGTCTGGTCCTTCTTCGCATGGGAGAATATCTCCACAAGGGTCAGAAGCGCCGCAAGCCTGAGTTCATGGTACTCGCTCGTGATGCATTCTTCCAACTGAGGGAAATCTGTCGAAGACCAGCAGTCCTTGACGATCGCCCTGGTCACCGGCACCTTGATGCCAAGGAACCTGTCACCCTCCCCGTATTGACCGGGTCCGCATTTGAAAAAACGGGAAAGTCCGGCGACCTGTGAAGGGTCTGCTGCTGCGAGAATCTGTTCTTTGAGCATATTCATATAATTACTATGTATAACAGTAAAGTTATCACTTTTTTACCTATCTTTGGGATACCAGGTAACTTTCAGTAACAATTAATTCATACATTTAGATGAAGACTCTTAAACTTTTCTCTGCACTCATTCTTTCAGCTGCAGTCATTTCGTGCCAGAAAGGCACCATCAGCGAGGCACCAGTACCTCAGCCTTCACCAGAAGAGATCGACGTCGTCGACTCGAACCTCTATTCTGCAGAAGACTTCGCAGCCCTCTTCGATGGTATCGAGGTCAATCCTCAGACAAAGTGCGCCGCCCTCAGCTATGAGATCACCCGCCTCACCTACCAGAGCGTGAACGGCAATGGCGAGCCGGTGACCCTTTCAATGAAGCTCGCATATCCTGAAGGCATCCTTACAAAGTACCATGATCCTAAGTTCATAGTACTCGACAACCATCCTACGATCTGCTCTCAGGCAGAATCGCCATACGAGAAGAACCCTATCGCCCTTGCAAAGGCCCTCGAGGACGCCCTCGTCGTATGTCCTGACTACGAAGGCTTCGGTGTTTCCGTAGGTAACGACCATCCTTACCTCTGCCTTGACGTGCAGGCTCGCCAGAGCACAGACGCCGTCCTCGCTGCAATCGACTATGTCAATGCGAAGAGAGGCATCAAGATGAAGGGTGGATACTATCTCGAGAACTATGGTTACTCACAGGGTGGCGGCGTCGCTCTCGCAGTCCAGAAGTATATCGAGACCGGTCTTTCAGCACAGGACCAGGCCAAGCTCAACCTCAGGAAGACTGCATGCGGCGGCGGTTGCTACAGCATGCCTCTCCTCTTCGACCTCTATTTCGAGCAGGACGACTGCGTATATCCGGCAATCCTCCCTCTCACACTTCTCGGATTCAAGACCGCATATCCTGAGATCATGGACGGCATCGAGCTTTCTGACATCCTCAGAGAGGAATTCCTCGCTACCGGTATCATCGACAGAATCCGTTCCAAGCAGTACACAATCGACGAGCTCAACGAGTTCATCGAGTCCGCATACGGCACCAAGCTCTACTCACAGATGGTAGTTCCTGAGTACTTCGACAAGAACTCAACGATCCGCCAGGCAGTAGATGCATGTCTTGCCATCGGTGACGCTACTACAGACTGGCTCCCTTCAGCAAAGGTAACTCTCCTCCACTCTGCACAGGACGAGATCGTACCTAAGGAGCTCGCTATCCACGCTTACGACAGCCTCAAGGACGGCAATATAAGCGAGGTAAAGTGGGCGCTTCTCTCGCCCGCACACCGCGTGACAGGAGCATTCTTCTTCCTCGAGGAGATGGGCCTCAACATCATCCCTGGCCTCATCGGACAGCTTTTCTAGAATATTTACTGAGCAATTCTATACCATGGACAATTCAGCTTTGATAAAAGACGCCGCCAAGTATCTGAGCGGCAGAATGGGAGAAAGAAAACCGACGACAGGAATCATTCTCGGAAGCGGCCTCGGAGACCTGGCCGAGCAGATTGAGGACGCCCTCGTCATCCCTTACAGCGAAGTTCCAGGCTTCCCGGTATCCACCGCGATCGGCCACAAGGGCAACTTCATAGTCGGCACACTTGCCGGCCGCGAGGTCATCGCCATGCAGGGACGTTTCCACTTCTATGAAGGCTACGACATGTCCATGGTGACCCTGCCCGTACGTGTAATGTCGGTGATAGGAGTCAAGGATCTGTTCGTATCCAACGCCGCCGGCGGAATGCAGGACGGTTTCAACGTCGGAGACCTGATGATCATCACCGACCACATAGGGCTTACGCCGAATCCGCTCATCGGTCCCAATCTCGACGAATTCGGTCCCCGTTTCCCAGACATGACAAGACCGTATGACCTCCAGATGACGGCCCTCGCAGAGAAAGCAGCTGAAAAGCTGGGAATAGAAGTCAAGAAAGGCGTTTATGTCTCATTGACCGGTCCAAGCTACGAGACTCCAGCCGAATACCGGTTCCTCAAGCGCATAGGCGGAGACGCAGTCGGCATGTCTACCGTACCTGAGGTCATCGTAGCCAGACACTGTGGAATGCGCGTGTTCGGAATGTCAGTGATCACTGACGTCTATCGTGAAGGATCGGACGAGAACGGAACCGACGAACAGGAAGTAATCGTAGCAGCCCAGAAGGCCTCAGAGAAGATGATAGCCATCTTCATGGAGCTTCTTCGCAGCTAGGACTCAGGCCACCCACTTAGGACAGGTCATTATTCTCCATACAGAACTTTGAAGCCGCAGCAGAGCTTTCCCACAAGGTCAGCGCTGCTGTAGCTTTCTTGTGTACACTCTGCGCTCAGCACATCACCTGCGTAGCCATGTATCCAGACTCCAAGCATTGCTGCTGCATCTGCCGCATAGCCTCTGGCTAGAAGACCGCCGATCAGTCCGGTCAGGACATCGCCGCTGCCGCCTTTGGCCATTCCGGGATTGCCCGTAGTATTCATATAGACAGAGATAGCGCCCTGCTCTGTGTCCATGCTGCCCTGCCCGCCTGCCGGTACGAAGATCTGACTTCCGTAGCCCTTCTGGACGACCACACAGCCGCTCATGCGGCTGAGCTGCACGGCATCGCCGCCAAGGCGTCGTAGCTCGCCAAGATGCGGGGTCATTACGCTGCCGCGGGGTACCATGGACATAAGAGCCGGATTCTCGGAAATAATATTAAGCGCATCGGCATCAAGCACCATAGGGATGCCCAGGGAACGGGCCTGCGTCAACAGGTCGGTCAAGGCGGTCAAGGTCCTGGGATCACGTCCAAGACCGGGTCCCACAGCGATTGCGGTATATTTCTGAAGATTGTCAGGAACGCATGAGAAACATTCCTGGGGATCGATTGACAACATCGCCGAAGGACAGGCCGTCACAGCGGCTACTGCTGCATTGCGGGTCGAATGGAGGGTCACCAGACCACAGCCTGAACGGAGAGCTGCCGATGTCGCCAGCACAGCCGCTCCCGGCATCGTCTCGCATCCGCAGACAAGAAGAAGATGGCCGTAGTTGCCCTTGTGGGAGTCATTCGCCCTATGTCTGAGCAAAGGGGAAAGGAATTCCTTGTCAAGGGAAAGCATAGTCGGCCACTATGACTTGTTCGCAAAGCTGCGGATACTCTTGGCCACGTTGATAAGGTGGTCTCCGATACGCTCCACGTTGGTAGAGAGCGACAGATACTGAGCTCCGGTCGTAGGGGTGCAGATACCCTTTGAAAGACGGATGATATGGTTGTCTTCCATGACCTTGGTATAGTCGTCGATCTCCTCCTCGATCCTGTTCGCATCACCCAAGGCAATGAAGCTCTCTTCATTGTATGCCTGCATCACACAGTCATAGAGGTTGTGGACAAGTATCTTGAGCTGGCTGATCTCATAGAGAGCGTCGTCTGAGAAATGCTGGTTGCTCTCCTTGAGGATCTCGGCGTACTCGATGATGTTCTCAGCATAGTCTCCGATTCTCTCGAGGTCACGCACGGTACGGAAAGTAGTCGTCAGATAGATGTGGTCCTTCTCGCTCAGTCCCTTCTTCTCCGAAAGCTTCACCACGAAGTTCACGAGCGAGCGGTTTATGAAGTTCAGCTGCTCCTCATTCCTGTTGAAAAGATCAATCTCAGAGAGGTCGAGGCTGGTAACAATCGAGAGTGCCCTGTCGAAGTTTTCCATCGCAAGTTCAGACATAGCGATGATCTCGCGCTTTGTCATCTCGACAGCCACAGGAGGAGTCCTGAGGAGGTTGTCGTCGACATAGCGCAGATGCATCTGGTCAGGATCCTCGCTCGATGATCCGTCAGGGACGATCTTGCATACGAGAGATACAAGCGCGTTGGTGAGAGGCAGCATGAACGCTACGGTCAATACATTGAAGATTGTATGGAACATAGCCAGCTGGGTCTGAGGCGCACCTGGGAAAAGTCTGTCAGATATAGAGCCGAAGGTAAGGGAACCTCCTGAGAACAGCCCGAGAGCTGCACCGAGGATAAGGAACACTATCACACCGGAACAGTTGAAGATCAGGTGGATGAAAGCTGTTCTCTTAGCGTTCTTGCCGCTGGTCATACCGGCGATCACAGCAACGACGCAGGATCCGATATTGGAACCCATGGTAAGGAAGATACCCTGGTCGAGGGTGATGAGGCCGCTGACTACCATCGCGAGGGCGATAGAGGTCATGACCGATGAACTCTGGATGATTGCTGTGAATACAGCGCCGAGAAGCACGAGCAGTATAGGGTTGCCGATCTTTGCAAGGAATACCTTGACTCCATCGAGGGCAGCGAAATCAGACATTGATCCGCTCATGAGGGAAAGTCCGACGAAAAGCATACCGAAACCAGTGAGGATTCCACCTATGGTCTTGATGCTGGCCTTCTTGGTAAAGAGCGAGATGAACGCTCCCACACCGGCGAATGCCGAGAAGATGACGGTGGTCGAAATCGAGTTCGCGCCGCCGAACATACCGAGAGCGACGATCTGCGCAGTCACGGTCGTACCGATGTTCGCACCGTAGATGATAGTCGCAGCCTGTACGAGCGAGATGATACCGGCATTCACGAAACCGATGGTCATCACAGTGGTCGCACCGGAACTCTGGATGGCAGCGGTACCGACTGTACCGATACCTACTCCGAGGAGCTTGCTTTTCGATGCTTTAGCAAAGAGTGCCTTGAGTTTGTTCGAACTTGCCGATTCGAGATTCGAGCTCATCATCTGGCAGGCAATCAGGAAAATACCGATTCCTGCGAGAAGAGTAAGAATGGCAGAGAAAACAGCTGTCGTTCCCATTGTCTATCTGATTTTGTTCAAAGTTTCTGAATACGCGAATCCCGCTGAAGCGAGAATCCTGTCAATTTCCCCACGCTCGACACCATAGCAGTCACATATCTGGTCAAGATTGTCGAACTCCTCGTCGCGGAGAAGGAAATTTATCGACGACACAAGCATTGGGATGTCGTTGAGTGGAAGATGGTCCATGGTACCTTCGTTCTAGATGTTCGCCTCTATCTGTGAGTCCTTGAGGCCGAGGAAATACAGGATTCCGTCGAGGCCTATGCTCGAGATCGACTGCTTGGCATTGGCCTTCACCTTAGGCTTCGCATGGTATGCGATTCCAAGGCCGGCAAGGCCCAGCATAGGAAGGTCGTTGGCACCGTCGCCTACTGCCACGGCCTGCTCGAGGTCAATGTGCTCGACCTGGCAGAGAAGCCTGAGGAGCTCAGCTTTCCTGCGTCCGTCGACGACTTCGCCCCTGTACCTGCCGGTGAGTTTTCCGTCCTCTACCTCCAGTTCATTGGCATAGACATAGTCGAAGCCGAACTTCTGCTGGAGATATTTTCCGAAATAAGTGAATCCTCCGGAAAGGATGGCTGTCTTGTAACCGACTCTCTTGAGGATGGTCATCATACGCTCGAGGCCTTCGTTGAGCGGAAGGTTGCGCGCGATCTCCTCCATGACGGACTCGTCGAGTCCCTTGAGAAGAGCCACACGTCTGGTGAAGCTCTCGATGAAGTCGATCTCGCCTCGCATGGCGCTTTCAGTGATGGCCCTCACCTGCTCGCCCACGCCTGCCCTGTCGGCAAGTTCGTCGATGCACTCGGTATGGATGAGAGTCGAATCCATATCGAAACAGATGAGACGGCGGCTTCTGCGGTAGATGTTGTCCCTCTGGAAAGAGACGTCCACTCCGTCAGACATGTTGTGGACAAGTTCCGCCTGAAGCTCAGCCCTCTGTTCGAGTGTAAGCGATCCACGGACCGAGAACTCGATCGAAGACCTGATCTTGCCGGTCTCCTCCTGGAGAGGGATTCGTCCGGTAAGGCGCTTGATGGCATCGATGTTGAGTCCGAAGCGGTAGATCACTGAAGTCACATCAGTGATCTGCTGAGCCGTGATGGTTCGGCCCAGCAGAGTGATGATGTAACGGTTTCTGCCCTGGCGCGCAACCCACTGGTTGTAGTGCTCAGCGTCGACAGGTGTGAACCTTACCGACACGCCGAGTTCCGACGCCTTGAAGAGCAGGTCCTTCATTATGAATCCCGACTTGTCACGGGAGGTGCTGAAAAGGATTCCCAGGGTGAGTGACTGATGGATGTTCGCCTGGCCTATGTCAAGGATGAACGCCTCGTATGAAGCAAGGATTTCTGAAAAGGCAAGCACGAGTCCAGGTTTGTCGTCACCTGAGATGTTCACCTGAATGATTTCGTTGTCTCTGAGATCCATGATGAAGAAACTGGTATAGGTTTATTAAAGACCGATGGTCTTGAAGAAGTCGTTGCCCTTGTCGTCAACGAGGATGAATGCTGGGAAGTCCTCTACTTCGATCTTCCAGATTGCCTCCATTCCAAGCTCTGGGTACTCTACGCACTCGATGCTCTTGATGTTGTTCTGTGCGAGGATCGCAGCAGGACCGCCGATTGAGCCGAGGTAGAAGCCGCCGTGCTTCTTGCAGGCGTCTGTCACAGCCTGGCTGCGGTTACCCTTTGCAAGCATGATCATAGAGCCGCCGTTGTCCTGGAACTCGTCTACGTATGGGTCCATACGGCCGGCAGTTGTAGGTCCCATTGAACCACAAGCCATTCCGGCAGGAGTCTTGGCTGGGCCAGCGTAGTAGATCGGGTGGTCCTTCATGTACTGAGGCATGCCCTCGCCTGCGTCGAGACGGGCCTTGAGCTTTGCGTGAGCGATGTCACGGCCTACGATGATGGTACCCTTGAGGTTGAGACGCGTACCTACAGGATAGTTTGTGAGGATCTTGCATACCTCTGACATTGGCTGGTTGAGGTCGATCTCGACTGCACCGCTCTCACCTGCGTTGCGGAGCTCCTCTGGGATGAGCTCGTATGGCTTGTCGTCCATCTTCTCGATCCAGATACCGTCCTCGTTGATCTTTGTCTTGATGTTACGGTCTGCTGAGCAGCTTACTCCCAGGCCGATAGGGCAGCTTGCACCGTGGCGTGGAAGACGTACGACGCGGATGTCATGTGCCATGTACTTTCCACCGAACTGTGCGCCGAGGCCGATCTTGTGGGTCTCCTCGAGGAGCTGCTTCTCGAGCTCGATGTCGCGGAATGCGCGTCCTGTCTCGTCACCTGTTGTAGGGAGCTCGTCATAGTAGTGTGTAGAAGCGAGCTTCACGGTGAGGAGGTTCTTCTCTGCTGAAGTACCACCGACTACGATAGCGATGTGGTATGGAGGACAAGCGGCTGTACCGAGAGTCTTCATCTTAGCTACGAGGAAAGGAACGAGTGTGCCAGGGTTCTGGATACGTGCCTTTGTCTCCTGGTAGAGATATGTCTTGTTTGCAGAGCCACCACCCTTTGTGACGCAGAGGAAGCGGTACTCCATGCCCTCAGCTGCCTCGATGTCGATCTGTGCAGGGAGGTTGCACTTTGTGTTGACCTCGTTGTACATGTCGAGAGGTGCGTTCTGTGAGTAGCGGAGATTCTCCTCTGTGTATGTCTTGTAGACTCCGAGTGAGAGAGCCTCTTCGTCACAGAATCCGGTCCATACATGCTGGCCCTTCTCGCCGTGGATGATAGCGGTACCTGTGTCCTGACAGAGAGGAAGCTTGCCCTTGGCTGCTACCTCAGCGTTGCGGAGGAAGGTAAGTGCAACGTACTTGTCGTTTGCGCTAGCCTCAGGGTCTGCGAGGATCTTTGCTACCTGCTCGTTGTGTGAGCGGCGGAGGAGGAAGCTGACATCACGGAAAGCAGTGTTTGCCATCACTGTGAGACCTTCCTTCTGGATCTTGAGGATCTTGTTGCCCTCGAAATCGCCTGTAGAGACATACTGCTCTGAACCAGGGATCTTGTAGTATTCAGTCTTGTCTTCGCCAAGCTGAAACATCGGTGCATATCTGAATTCTGCCATAATGTATATGATTTTGTTTTTGTTTCTTTCTGTCTGTTTTCCTTTCATCTGTGCGGTCACGACATCAGTCGATATCGTCGACCACAGGTCCGACGTTGCCGCTGCCCTGCTGCATGAGGAATGTCTTCATGAACTCGTTGAGGTCGCCGTCGAGCACGCCCTGAGTGTCGGCTGTCGAATAGCCCGTCCTGAGGTCCTTGACCATCTTGTATGGATGGAGGACGTAGCTGCGGATCTGAGAGCCCCACTCGATCTTCTTCTTCTGACCTTCGAGTTCGGCCTGCTTCTCCTGACGCTTTTTGAGTTCTATGTCGTAGAGCCTTGACTTGAGGATTCTCAAGGCATTCTCCTTGTTTCCAATCTGGGTACGGCCTTCGGTGTTCTCCACCACGATTCCCGTAGGGACATGCTTCACGCGCACTCCGGTCTCGACCTTGTTGACGTTCTGACCGCCATGGCCTCCGCTTCGGAAGGTATCCCACTCGAGATCGCAGTCGCGGATCTCGATGTTGATGGAATCATCGACGAGAGGATAGACGAACACTGACGAGAAGGTAGTCTGGCGCTTTCCCTGTGCGTTGAAAGGGGAAATCCTGACAAGACGGTGGACACCGTTCTCCGCCTTGAGGTAACCATAGGCATAGTCACCTTCGATCTCGACGGTGACGGACTTGATGCCGACCTCATCGCCCTCGACCTGTTCGGTGACCATGGTCTTCATGCCGTTCCTTTCGGCCCAGCGCATGTACATACGCATGAGCATTGCCGACCAATCGTTGGCCTCGGTTCCGCCGGCGCCCGAGTTTATGGTAAGTACAGCTCCGAGGTTGTCGCCTTCGGCACCGAGCATGTTTCGGAGCTCGAGGGCCTCGAGACGGGCAAGGACAGCGGCATATTCGCCGTCGACCTCCTGCTCATCCTCTGCGAGCTCGAGAAGGACCTCGACATCGTCGACCGAAGAAGACAGTCCGTCCACTCCGTCCACCCAGTACTTGATCGCCGCCGTTCCTTTCAGGAAAAGCTCTGCCGCCTTAGGATCGTCCCAGAATTCAGGGGCCTGGCTGCGAAGCTGGCGAGCCTCGACTTCCTTCCTCTTTTCCTCTACGCTGACACATCCGGCGAGAACCGCCAGACGCTGCTTCAACTCGTTGATCTGCTCTATCGAAACCATATCCACAAATATACTGAAGTTTTCTTATATTTGTAGGACAAATAACCTGCTATTTGCAGGACTACAGCACGGCATTCACAAGACTTATAACCCTTCTGACAGTGGCAACTATCGGCATATTCGACTCAGGGCTCGGCGGACTTTCTGTCCTCCGCGCGATATTTGATATCCTGCCGAACGAAAAGTATCTCTACTTCGCCGACAGCGCCTTCTGTCCCTACGGCGACAAGACCGCGGAATACATCCAGGACAGATGCCGCACGATCTCGGAAGAGCTTATCCGTCAAGGCGCTGACATAATCGTCGTCGCCTGCAACACCGCCACCGCGGCAGCGATAGCGACCCTTCGCAAAGACTACTCCGACCCGGCTGATCCGACCGTCCGCGAACGGGTACTGGCCCTCAGCGGCGGGCACCATGACCATATCAGCTTCATCGGAATGGAGCCGGCAGTCAAGCCTGCGGCCCTCGGGACGAAGACCGGCGTGATCGGCGTACTTGCCACAGCCGGCACCCTCAAGGGTTCCAAGTACCTCAACACCAAGGGCAACTTCGAGGACAACTGCCAGATATGCGAGCATGTCGGCAAGGGATTCGTCGAGCTGGTCGAGAAAGGACAGCTTTCCGGCGATGAGACCGAATCCGTCGTCAGGGAAAGCCTCCTGCCGCTTCTGGACCATGGTGCCGACACCATCGTCCTCGGCTGCACGCACTACCCTTTCCTTGTTGAAGCTATGCAGAAGACAGCTCCCCGCGGGATACGTTTCATCGACCCTGCCCCAGCTGTTGCAAGACACCTCACCGACGTCATGCGCAAGGACGGCATCGCCCTCAGCAGGGGAAACGAGAACGGGTCCCCGAAAAGACCCGCCGTCAAGCTGATGTCCTCAGGCGACCCCAAGGCCCTCGAGGCACTTTTCAATCTGATATATCCTAGAAGATAACCAGCTGAGCTATAAGATAGCGGAGGTGAGTCCTTTTATGCCAGGCCTGCATATGTTTATGCCAGGCCTGCGTATATATGCCAGGCTTGCGTATGTTTATGCCAGGCTTGCATATGTTTATGCCAGGCCTGAGTGCGCTGACACATTGCCTGGCGCCGTGACGAGGCTCCACTGCCATATTTGTCACAGCCATCTCAACCCGAAATTCACCTTCCACATGGATTACCATTCTGCTGCGTGTAATAGACAGTCTTGTGGAAGGTGAGCCGATTTTGCCTCACCTTCCACAGGCTACCACATTGTACGTCGTGAACAGGGTCCTCCGGTGGAAGGTGAATTTCATGTATGCCTAAGCATGGCCTGACTGCACAGGAAACAACTCCATAAAGGATTATATGACCTTCCCTCTCCCCGGGGGCACCTCACAGATGCTGCATGAAACAGAGAAGCGGGCCCGTCTGGACCCGCTTCTCTGTTTTCTTTCACCCCCCCTAGAACAAAGAGTTCTGTCTAGCGAGGTTGCCGTACATCTGGCCGAGGACCTCAAGGTAAGGATGACCGTCGACAAGGATGGTCCTGTAGACTGTGTCGTCGACCCTGTAGTACTCTGCATTGCCGAGAGTGATGGTGTCGTAGTCGTCAGGAAGTTCCTCGACAAGAGCTCCTGCAGGAGGAACGATTGTCTGGTACCTGCCATCCTTCTCGATGTAGAACACTCCGTCTGAGTAGAAGTACTCCTGATTTGCATATGCATAGCTCTGGGCAAGTCCGAGGGCATTCGCAATCTCGTAGGACCTGTCTGCAGAGTTCAGATTCATAGCGATCTGGCTGTTCTGCTGGGCGAGGATCGCATTGTTGCGTGCAATCTGCCTGTTCTGCTCGTCGATATACCTGCTGTATGAGTCGAAGCCTGTATAGGTCCTGTACACACTTGGATAGTATGCGAAACGCACGTGATGCCAGGCTATGTCGTGGAGGATCTCGTCGATCACGACTCCGAAAGGTGGCCTACAGACTACATAGTAGCCACCATGGGCTCTGTAGTAGACGTTGCCGTAGCGGAAGTAGTCGATACCGTAGTATCTGACTCTCGTATAACGTGGAGGAAGGACGTGGACGCGGTAGCCGAAGTAGTGAGGATTATGTCCCCAGAAACTGCCGATATGGTCGTGCACGATGAAGTCTCTCTCCCTTGGGTGGACTCTCATGATATTATGGCCGTCCATCCTGTGGTCGTCATAATAGTGGTTGTTATGTGAGCTGTTGTCCACGAAGCGGTCGTTGAGGTCTCTGTCCTTAGAAGGTCCCACGTTCCTGTCATTCTGCTCTTTGGCTGAGCCGAGGCCCTGCCTTGACACGCTGTTCTGCGCAGTTGCTGAACGTACGGTGCCCTGAGTCGATGCAGATGCTGAGCTCCTGTTGGCGCTGGCTGAGGTAGCACGGCGGACTACTGACTCAGAGCCGACAGAATTGCTGCTTGCAGGTGCGCCTGCGACACGTCTGGTCTGACCTGGAGCGGCTGTAGCAGATGACCTGCCTGAAGCTGCGCCGGAAGTGGTCGTAGACCTTCTGACCTGAGCATTGTTGCCAGGCGCTGATGAACGGCTGGCAGTCGAGCTGGAAGAGCGGTTCGCTGCAGAACCGGCAGCGCTGCTTGAACGACGGACCTGATCGTTGCTTGATGAGCCGTAGCTGCTTGATCGGCTAGCGGTTGAACTCGAAGAGCGATTGACGGTTGAGCCTGACGGTCTGCTGGCTGATGAGCCGCTGGATGACCTGGAAGCGGTGCTTCCTGAGGTCGAACGGCTCTGAGAGCTCGTAGAGCGCGAAGAGCTGGATGAGCTCGTAGAGCGCGATGAGCCGGATGAGCTTGATGAGCGCGAAGAGCTGGATGAACTCGTAGAGCGCGAAGAGCCGGCGGTGCTTCGGGTCTGAGCGGAGAGGTCAGCACTGAAGCAGACGGTCGATGCGGCGAGGAGCGCTGAAAGAAGTCTGTTTGTCAAGTTTCTCATATATGCGGTTGTTTAGTTAATAGATATGGTAACGGGCGGAGAGTGCTCTGAAATCCGACTCGTCTTTTGTCCACCAGTCGATGATGTCAGAGACTTTCAGTCTCTCTGCAAATGTAGTTCTTACATAATCCGTACCACAAACCTTATCGAGCATGTCGTTGCGGCCTTTGTTCGCGAACGGGTTATGCTTCGGATAAAGCTCGTTGACCGCCTGCATGACATAGAACTGGGTCAGGCTGATGTGTGCGGCCTCGTAATCCGTATATGAAAACTGGACGCCGTGGAGGAGCTTGTTGGCCATTCCTCCGTAGAACGGCTTGTAGTGTATAGGTCTGAAGTCGACTCCCGGGAGATGGTAGCTCTGGAGCTTTGCAAGCAGAGCGTCGGCGTCGATCCACTCCGCAGCGAAGGTGCCGAAAGGAAGGTTGTAGCCGATTCCGATGTTGAGGTAGCCGCTCAGTTCGCCGCAGATTCCTGAAGACGGATAGTTGATGGCGGACTGAGGATATGGGATGTTCGGAGACGGGAGTATCCATGGGAGACCGGTGTCGGTGTAGAGCATGTCGCGGGTCCAGCCTTCCATAGGAACGACCGTGAGGGAGCATCTGAGATGTTCCTCATTGCCCTTCTGGCCTCGGTTCATACCCTCCTCGTTGATCATCTGCGCGAACTCGCCTACCGTCAGTCCATAGACATAAGGAATCCTGAACTGGCTGACGAACGAGAAGAAGCCCGGCTCGACGTAGCTGCCCTCTATCTTGTTGCCGCCCAGAGGATTAGGGCGGTCAAGCACCATCACCTCGATACCCTTCTTCGCACAGGCCCTCATCACAAGGCCGAGCGAGCTGATGAAGGTATATGAACGGGTTCCGACGTCCTGGATGTCATAGACCATGACGTCGATCCCCTCGAGCATCTTCTGCGACGGTTCCCTGTACGAGCCATAGATCGAGTAGACTGGAAGTCCGGTCTTCGCATCCTTGGAATCAGACACCTCATCGCCTGCGTAGGCATCTCCGCGGACTCCATGCTCGGGACCGAAAAGCGCCACAAGATTGACGTCTGGGGCCTCGAAGAGTATGTCTATGGTAGATTTCAGGGTATGGTCCACTCCGCTCGGATTGGTCACAAGGCCCACTCTCTTGCCCTTGAGGCCCTTGAATCCTGATTCGCGGAGCACCTCGATGCCTGGCTTGACCACAGGTCTGAGGACAGGGACTTCCTTCTCCACGAGCTTCTCTACAAGTACGGCCTTCTCGACAGTCTCCACGCGGTCGACATAGACCGTGTCATGGACATAGACGGTCTGGACCCTCGCAGGTCTGCCTTTGAAGATCTTCTTCCAGAACTGGGCCGAGGCCTGGCCTGGGAAAAGGACGAGCAATGCGGAGACTATGAGTATTCTACTGAGTATCTTTCTTTCCATATCCTTCCGGGATTATTCTTCTTATCAATAATGTAACCGCCACGGTCACAAGGCAGCATACCATGACCATGGCAAAGAATGCAGGGTAGCCTATCGCCATCTGGATCTTGCCGGCAACAAGGCCGGGGAGCATCATGCTGAAGGTCATGAGGACCGTGCAGAACGCATAGTGCGAGGTCTGGAACTTTCCTCGTGAGTAATAGAGCATATAGAGGGTATAGGCTGTGAATCCGAAACCGTAGCCGAACTGGTCGACAGCGATGCAGAGGTAGACAGGCAGCACGCCCATAGGCTGGACAAGGCTGAGATAGAGGTACACCACACACGGGAGCGCAAGGCTCAGAGCCATAGGAATCAGGCACTTTCTAAGTCCCCATTTTCCACCGGCTATGCCGCCGAGAATACCGCCCAGAAGCAAGGCTATCACGCCTATGGTACCGTTGGCCAGACCGACCTGCACGTCTCCCATCGCCAGTCCTCCGACTTCCCTTGCGTCCTTGAGGAACGGGATGAGCATCTTTATCGAGAATGCCTCAGGAAGGCGGTACAGCAGCAGAAAGAACAGCGCAAGAAGGAATTCTTTCTTTGCCACGAATGACCTGAAGAGATCGGCGAGTTCAAGGGCCGTCGCCTTGAGGCCCTTGCCTTCCCTAGGTGCATCTGCATCTGGGCGAGGCATGGAGATCATGTCCCACAGAGCCACCAGCGCCATGACTGCAGAGCAGCCTACGAGTGTGACTGACCATGATCCTACGGCATCCTGGCCATGGTTCTGGAATACGCCGGCGATGATCGCGAGCAGACCTTGTCCGCACAGGAGAGCCAGGCGGAAGAAGGTGTTGCGGACGCCGACGAAAAGCGACTGGCGATGTTCGTCAAGGCCGAGCATGTAGAAGCCGTCTGCGGCTATGTCATGGATCGAAGACGAGAACGCCGTCACAAGGAAAAGCACAAGTATGAGGCTGAGCGATCCGCCCGGAAGGGTAAGGCCGAGAAGGCAGGTGCAGACGACCATCATCATCTGCATCACGACCGTCCAGGTCCTTTTCCTGCTGACAGAGTCGACGAAAGGGCTGAGCACGATCTTCAGAATCCAAGGGAAAGACAGCAATGACGTATAGAGCGTAAGCTTGTCATTCGGCATTCCCATGTTCTTGAACACGATGAGTGACACCGTGTTGACTATCGCGTTAGGAAGACCTTCGAATATGTATACCGACGGGACCCATGCCCACGGATTCGCGCTTGTTTTCTTTAACATCTCTTTTCTATTACTGTTCCCGGATAATAGTGAAGGAGTATCTCCTTGTAGCCGTAGCCGTTGTAGGACATCACTGCGGCGCCGATCTGGCAGAGCCCGACTCCGTGTCCCCATCCCTTTCCTTCGAGGATGACTTCATCGCCTTCGTACCGTATGTCGAAGGCTGAGCTCTTGAGGTGTGACTCCGACAGGAACTTCCTGATCATCAGTTCCTTGCCGACATTGAGAGTCAGCCTGCTGCCTTCGATACGCAGCTTCGTTATCCTGCCAGACTTTCCTCTTTCAAGAGCTGTCAGAGCCCTCAGTTCACCTATCTCATAGCCTGAACGGCGGGTTATGAGCTCAGCCAGGACAGCCCTGTTGTAGCGGGTGGTCCACCTGTAGAAATCCTTGGTCTCGAGGTCGTAGTCATTGAGCACCTGACGGAGTATTCCCTCGTCCGAAGTATTACAGAAGTCCTTGCCGCCAGGTTCGTTTCCCGGCGTGTCAGGAATCGCACGAAGGTAAGGATAATCCTTGTCCTCCCAGCATGCGGAGAATTCCTCCATGATTCCGCCGCAGCACTTTGAGAAGCGCGCATCGCATATCTCGCCTTCGCTGGTGAGCACCTCGCCCCAGGTCTGGTCGATGGCCTTGCGGACGTTCTCGCCGACAGCCATGCTGAGGCCCTGGTAACGCTGGCAATGGTCGTCGGCGCAGACGTCGAACTTGGTATGGTCTTCGTGGTCGAACCATTTCACGATATCGACCACACCGTCCCTGCAGGTCACCGTCTGCTGGGTTTCGGTACCATGGTACCTTTTCGACTGCCTGTGCGCGATCTGGGACATCACCCACGAACGTGAGATGACTGCATGGGCCTTGAGAAATTCTAGGGTCGCCGAGGCCTTCATCTCGGACGAGATGACGCTGAGCAGATAGTCCTCGACGCCTATGACATTGACGGCCACGACCTTGTCGCCGTCAACTATGAATTTCAGCGAACCTGCGAACTTCTGGGTCTGCTTTCTTTCCCAGTGGAAGTTGACTCCGATGGTGACGCCGTAGAGTATGAAGCTTGGCTCTGCGAACAAGGTCGACATCGTGACTGAATCAAAAAGCAGTTCGTCATAGAGAGTTCCGTTGTAGTCAATCTTTCCGTCGCGATATGAGACTTTCTGGACCCCTGCGCCGTCAGATATCATCTCGAAGGCGATCTCATCTCCGGACATGATTCCGACCTGTATCTCAGGCTGGGTTCTGGTGAGTCTCCATACTATTTCTTCCTCGCCTTCCTTTGAGATCGACACCTCATCCAGTACCTCAGCAAGCAGCTTCGAGTCGAGCTTGGCATAGTCCTCGGGACCTGGAATGATGAAGAGTCCTGCCATGTCTGCACAGCCTGGGCTGATTGTAAGATGGTCCGGACCTTCGGAAAAGAAGTGGTGAGGACGGTGGTTCTCGCGGAACAGGACTATCGCCCTGTATTCGAACGGAGCAAGACCATGCGTATTGCCTGCAGGACGTTCCGCACCTGCGGTGCGGCACTTGTACCAGGTAAGGAGGTTGAACATAGGTTCCTTCTCCCCTTCCGGGATGCGTGCACATTCAAGAAGACGGTAGAAGAGCTTTGCCATGGACTTGGAGGTCCTTGCGCGAAGCACGAACACGCCCCTTGTGAAATTTCTGTATCTGTAGAGCTGGGCTTCCTGGACGCTGGTGAGGAACTCCAGGTCCTTGGAGTCTTCCATATCCAGAAGACGGTCTATCTCAGCCTCGAGAGGCATCTGCCCGCGTGGGCAGGCCTGGAAGTGGAGATGGTCAGGGGCGGAAGCTCCGCAACGTGGACCGTTGTAGAAGATAGTGTAGTCTGTATAGTGGTGGGCAAGATCCATCATGTCCACATACCTTTTCCAGATTGACTGCTCGGTGTGGGATGCACACGCGATCGTCAGATGTGACGGGAAGATAGGATATGGATTGAGAAGTATCTCGTATTTCCTGCCCTTGCGACCCTCGAAACGCAGCGAGCGTTGCTCTGGCGGACGGTTCTCTGCACAGAGGAAGCACCTGCGAGCCTTGAGGGAGGCGGCGTCGACCTTTGCAGCAGTGGAGCGTATTCTCCCAGGATTGTGCTGCAGACGTACCTTGAGCCCTCCGACCTCAAGTTCCCTCGTCTGGACAGACTTTAGGGAACGGAAGTTGGCAGAAGCGAGCGGCCACTGCGAGAGCTGGTCGCTGATGAATTTCGCTATTATACGTGATTCCTTCATCCCGCGTATTCCTTACAATATACGCCCTTATCGGCGGTTCATGGCAATTCTCGCCTCGAGTTCCCAGGTCCTGATCCTGTCCTTGTAGAGGTTGTTGGCATTGACCTTCTCGATGCTGAGGGCTGCGTCTGAGTTGCCTTCCCAGCGCCTGCAGCAGTAGACAGGTTCCCAGACTCTTGAAATACGGTACTCCCTGCAGAGCCTGAGACCTACCGCATAGTCCTCGCCGTAGCTGACGTTCGGAAATCCGATCGTGCGAAGGAGAGCGACATCAAAAGCTCTTGGAGCACCGAGGCCATTGATGCGAAGCGCATTGTTGTGACCGTTCTCCGCGGTCCATTCCTTATGGTCGATTATTCCCGGAGGAATGGTGTTCATATTGAAGTCGGTCATCAGATATGAGCCTATGACCATGGCAGCTTTCTCATCCCTGAACTTGTCGACTACCTTCTGGAAAGTGTCCGGACCGCTGTAGACGTCATCACTGTCAAGCTGCACCGCATAGCGGCCGCAGCGAGGATCAGCGACACCAAGGTTCCAGCATCCTCCGATTCCAAGGTCGTTCCTCTGAGGGATGACATGGACAAGGCGTGGATCGTCGATGGAATCAAGTATCTCAGAAGTCCCGTCGGTGGAATGGTTGTCGACCACTATGACATTGTACTGGAAGTCAGTGACCTGGGACAGGGCGCTCCGTACAGCGTCGGCCACTGTGCGCACCCTGTTGAACACAGGGATGATGACAGAAGCCTCACAAGGGAATTCAGCCATGCACTCTGCAGGCACTCCTTCTCTTTCTGGAAGCCATGCACCTATACGCTTAAGGTGTTCGGTGCATATCTTCTCCATCTCGATCTGCACTTCCCTGTTGCGTGGGTTGACATAGTCGAACTGCTTCTCGCCTGAAGCCCTCATGTCTGACACAGTCGAAGAGTAAAGATACTCGTTGACTCTGACTTTCTTTCCTAGACGGAGCCTGAGGTCGTAGAGCGCACCCCATGTCAGAGACTGGTCCATCTGAGCCACCGCCTTAAGGAATGCGTCGGTGCGGTAGAGCACGACCGGGCCGAAATCAAAATCGTCTCTGAGCGCACCGTCCTGACAATCGATCAGAGGATGTGCCACGCGCTTTGACGAGCCATCCTCGGCTATATGCAGATCATAATGGTCCGCATATACCATGTCAGCACCGGACCAGACGGCAACCTGCTCAAGTCTCTGCTCCATGTTCTGGCCAGAGACTATCTCGTTGTTGCCGATGAAGGCGACGAAATAATCGCCCTCCAGTGTCTTCGCTATCTCAGCAAGAGTCTTCGCTGAAGTAAGGAAAGGTAGATTGACTGTCATTTCTTTAGGATGTTTTTATAGCTTCTACAGCAGGGCCTGAAGCTGCTTGTAGATCTTAAGGAACTCGCTCTCGAAGTTAGGAGTCAGGATATTCTTGCCTATCATCGAGCGTATCTCCTTGAAACTGAACCAGCGTCCTTCGTCGACCTCGTCCAGATCCGGAGCAGGCTCAAAGTCTCCCACCGCGGCGAACACTGCGGCGATCTCTTTCTCACGAGGGTTCTGGAATGTGTATGCAGTGATGTGGACAGGATTGAACTCATGGAGCCCGAGTTCCTCTGACGCCTCTCTGTAAAGGGCCTCAAGCACTGTCTCGCCATAGCTGATGTGTCCGCCTACAGCTGTATCCCAGTAACCTGGAAGAAGGTCTTTGCTCATCGACCTTTTCTGAAGGTAGAGTTCACCCTTACGGTTGATCAGATGGAGATGGATGACTGGGTGAAGCACCATGCATCCGCTGTGGGCATATGAACGAGACATCCGGCCGATGACCAGCCCGTTAGGCTCCACGACCGGAAAAATCTCTTCGCCCCGCTTTATCTCCACCTCTGGCGTATCGACGTTAGGAAGAGGATAGAGCGGAGCGAGATATGGAGGATAGATCAGTTCCATTAAAGTTCGATTGGCTTGTACTTAGGCACGAGCGTCTTCATGACGGTCCAGCCTACGAGGTAGCAGACTGCACAGATGCAGAACACGATGAAGTATGCTGCAGGCTTACCCTCGAATCCCATGAACGAGAACTGACTGCCAAGTCCTTCAGCGTAGACGAAGAACTTACCTGAAAGCCTGTTGATGAGGAATGAGCTGATACCACCTGCCATGGTTCCGATACCTACGATGGTAGCGACCGCGCTCTTAGGGAACATGTCACCGATGGTCGAGAAGATGTTCGCTGACCATGCCTGGTGTCCGGCACCTACGAGACCGATGATGATTGCAGGCCACCATGCTGAATATGCTCCGAGAGGCTGTGCAAGAAGTCCTACGAGCGGGATGAGGGCGATGAGGAACATCGCGCGCATACGGCCTGAGTAGATCTCCATGCCCTTCTTGTCAACGAAGTAGTTAGGGAGCTTGCACAGGGCGATCGAGAGGAATGTCACGATGAAGTAGAGGGTCATGATCAGGAGCATTCCTGTTCCTGACGAAGCCTTGTAGCCATAGACATCCTGGAAATAAGCAGGAGCCCAGAAAAGCATGAACCACCACACACCGTCAGAGAAGAACTTGCCGGCGCAGAAGCTCCATGTCTGTCTGAAAGTGAGGCAGCGGAGGAGGGATACTGATTTCTCCTCTGAGGCAGGCTTTGTCTCTTCAACGACGAACTCTGTGTCGTCCTGATGGATGTACTCGAGCTCTTCCTTGTTGACATGCTTTGACTCCTCCGGCTTCTCATACCACTTCACGAAGAAGCCCATCCAGATGAAACCGAGGGCACCGATGATGATGAAAGCCCACTCCCAGCCCATTGCCTTCGCAAGCGGCGGAATCACGAGCGGAGCCACGAGAGCACCTACTGACGCACCTGAATTGAAGATGGAAGTAGCAAACGCACGGTCCTTCTTAGGGAAGTACTCTGCGGTCACCTTGATGGCTGCAGGGAAGTTTCCGCTCTCTCCCAGTCCGAGAAGTCCTCGGCAGCAGAGGAAGAGCCATACTCCTGTGCTGGCGATCGCTGTGGCAGCTGCGGTACCGTCCTCTACGAGACGCATGGCCTCGAGGCTTTCATAACCATGGATCCACTGGGTCGCTACACCGCAGAGGGCATGCAGACACGCTGCAGTGCTCCACAGGCCGATAGCGATGAGATATCCCTTCTTGGTGCCGATCCAGTCGACGAACTTGCCGACGAACAGGGTGCAAAACGCATAGAAGAGAGAGAAGTACGAGGTGATGACACCATAGTTGGCGTCAGTCCAGTGGAAGTCAGGATAGATGAATTCCTTCGCTGTAAGTGACAACACCTGCCTGTCAAGATAGTTGACGGTAGTTGCCACGAAGAGGAGGCTGCAGATCCACCATCTCCAGTTTGTCATCAGTTTTTTCTGTGTGCTCATGTGGTTTGTGTTTGTTATGTCTTTATCTTACTTCTGCGATGATGTCGAGAGCCGCGCGGCAGAGTTCAGTGATCTTTGACCACTCGCCTGCTGCAATCACGTCCTTAGGGAAGAGGTTCGAGCCCATTCCGACACAGGTGACGCCTGCGCCGAACCAGCCTGCGAGATTCTCCTTCTCAGGCTTTACGCCACCGGTCACCATGATCTGGCTCCATGGCATAGGAGCTCTGAGACCCTTGACGAACTTAGGTCCGAGGACATCGCCAGGGAATACCTTGCAGAGGTCACAGCCAGCTTCCTGGGCTGCGCCGACCTCCGATACGCTGCCGCAGCCTGGGCAGTAAGGGATGAGCCTGCGGTTGCAGACTGGGGCGATTGCAGGGTTGAAGAGCGGACCTACTACGAAGTTCGCGCCGAGCTGGATGTAGAGAGCCGCTGTGGCAGGATCGACCACTGAGCCGACACCCACGATCATTCCTGGGAGTTCCTTGTTTGCGAACTTGACGAGTTCTCCGAACACTTCCTGTGCGAAGTCGCCACGGTTTGTGAACTCAAATGCACGCACGCCACCTTCGTAGCAAGCCTTGAGGACCTGCTTCGAGATCTCTACGTCGCCATTGTAGAATACTGGGACCATTCCGGTCTCCTTCATGGTCTGGATGACCTGGAGTTTTGTATACTTTGCCATATTACTGATTTCAAGGTGTCTGGGGAATCAGGTCCCCAGTATTACCGTTCAGCGCAATTAGCGCTGAACACGTCCATTTGCACTTCCGCCGGCAAGGGCAAGGACCTCTGCCTCGCTTACCTGGTTGAAGTCGCCGTTGATAGTATGCTTGAGTGCTGAAGCAGCCACTGCGAACTCGAGGGCAGCACCCTGGTTGTCAGGATACTTGAGCATTCCGTGGATGAGACCGCCTGAGAAAGAGTCACCGCCACCTACTCTGTCGATGATAGGGTTGATGTCGTAGCGCTTGCTCTGGTAGAACTCGTTGCCGTCATAGATGAGAGCCTTCCAGCCGTTGTGGGTAGCTGAGAATGACTCGCGGAGTGTAGATACTACATACTTGAATCCGAACTGCTCCTTCATCTGACGGAAAATTCCCTCATAACCGGCAGCATTGGTCTCGCCGCCTTCTACGTCAGCCTCCGGCTTGAAGCCGAGACAGAGCTCAGCATCCTCCTCGTTTCCGATGCAGACGTCCACATACTCCATGAGAGGGCGCATGATCGAGATAGCCTTCTCCGAAGTCCAGAGCTTCTTGCGGAAATTGAGGTCTACGGACACGATTACGCCATGGCGCTTTGCCGCCTGGCATGCAAGTTTGGTAAGTTCAGCTGCCTTGTCAGAGATTGCAGGAGTGATTCCTGACCAGTGGAACCAGCTTGCGCCTTCCATGATTGCGTCGAAATCGAAATCCTTAGGCTCTGCCTCAGCGATGGCTGAATGTGCGCGGTCGTAGATGACCTTTGAAGGGCGCATGGAAGCACCTGTCTCGCAGTAATAGAGACCGATCCTGTCACCACCGCGTGTGATATAGTCAGTCTTCACTCCATAGCGACGAAGTCCGTTCACAGCGATCTGACCGATCTCGTGGGCAGGGAGCTTTGATACGAAATATGCATCATGGCCATAGTTTGCGAGGCTGACTGCGACATTTGCCTCGCCGCCGCCAGGAATGATACGAAGAGCCTCTGACTGGACGAAACGGTCCTGTCCTTCAGGGCTGAGTCGGAGCATTACTTCTCCGAAGGTAATGATTTTTGCCATTTTAGTATTTTTTGTTTCTTTATTTCCGGTTTCATGGTACCCTGTTCCAGGGCACTTACAGAATTGTTGCGACAGCGGCCTTCATACCCTTGTCCGCGATGAGCCTTATATCTTTCTCGAGAAGGTCGGTGAGACCAGGGATGAGATTGAGGTTCTCACCCCATATGAACTCGTCGGCGAGCACACCCTCAGCGACAATGCGGAAGTTGCCTGTAGACCACAGGCCCTCGAGGGTTGCCATGATCCTAGGATCGTCGTTCGGAACGATCTCGTCTTCTCCCCTCTTGCCGCCCTTGTAGTAGGTTGCGATCGCCGCGAGACCGAACACGAGGCCCTGAGGGAGCTCGCCCTTGCGCTCAAGATAAGTCTTGATTCCAGGGAGGTCGCGGGTGCGGAACTTAGGGAAGGAGTTGAGCATGATGCTGGTCACGAAATGCTTCACATATGGGTTGACGAAGCGGTCCTTCACGTCGTCGGCGAACTTCTTCAGCTCGTCCTTAGGAAGGTTGAGGGTCTCCATGAGCTCCTCGTACATCACCTTGTTGACGAACTTGCCTACGACCTCATCCTCGCAGCACTCACGCACTGTGTCGAGGCCGCTGAGGTAGCCCACCGGGCTGAGCACTGTATGAGGACCGTTGAGGAGGGTCACCTTGCGCTCATGGTATGGAGCCTCTGAAGGCACGAAAAGGACGTGGAGTCCTGCCTTGTCTGCCGGGAACTCAGCTGCGATCTCCTGCGGAGCCTCGATCACCCAGAGGTGGAAGATCTCAGCCTTGTCGAGGAGACGGTCCTCGAAGCCTATCCTCTCGATGAGCTGGGCTGCGGTATCCTTAGGATAGCCAGGAACGATGCGGTCTACGAGTGTGCTGTAGACTCCGCAGGCATTCTCGAACCACTGTGAGAACTCCTCGCCGAGGTTCCAGAGCTGGATGTACTGGCGGATGCACTCCTTGAGGTGCTTGCCGTTCTCGAAGATGAGCTCGCATGGGAAGATGATGAGTCCCTTGCCCATGTCACCCTTGAATGTCTCGAAACGGTGGTAGAGAAGCTGCACGAGCTTGCCTGGATATGAAAGAGCCGGCTTGTCCTCGAACTTGCATGCAGGGTCAAACGCGATGCCTGCCTCAGTGGTGTTGGAGATCACGAAGCGTATCTCGGGCTGTTCTGCAAGACGGAGATAGTCCTCGAAATCCCTGTAAGGATTGATTCCACGGCTGATGACGTCGATCATCTCCACTGAATCCACAGCCTTGCCCTCATCGATTCCCTGAAGGTTGAGGTGGTAGAGGCCGTCCTGTTCGTTGAGCACATCCACGAGTCCCCTGTCGATAGGCTGTACCACGACGACCGATGCATTGAAGTCAGTCTTCTGGTCTGTCTTCCAGATTATCCAGTCGATGAACGCTCTGAGAAAGTTCCCCTCTCCGAACTGGATTATCTTTTCCACCCGTTCATCCGGCCTTGACGCTGAGGTCCTGTTAAGCTGTTCCATGGTAATCAGATTGACGTATTATTATAATTGTCTTCAAAATTAACAATTTTTCCGTGCTCGTACACGGAATACGGAGAAAAAATAATTAGATTTGTTCATCATACGACAAAAAAACGCATTAAGATAACTATGTCCAGATTCATCCACGACGATTTCATGCTCACCAACGACGCAGCGAAATCTCTTTACCACGAGAATGCCGAAGGCCTTCCGATCATTGATTACCACTGCCACCTCAACCCACAGCAGATAGCCCAGAACATCCAGTTCCGCGACATCACCCAGCTCTGGCTCATCGACGGTCATGCAGGAGACCACTACAAGTGGAGAGCGATGAGAGGCAACGGTGTCCCTGAGGAGTACATCACAGGTGGAAAGCACAGCGCATGGGAGACTTTTGAGAAATGGGCTGAGACGATGCCTTATGCAATGAGGAATCCTCTCTACCACTGGTCACATCTGGAATTGAGCAGAGTGTTCGGAATCGACAAGGTGCTCAACCCTAAGACCGCAAGAGAGATCTTCGAGGAGTGCAACGCCATGCTTGCGACAGAAGAGTTCCGCGGCCAGGCACTGATCAGGAAGTTCAACGTCGAGACAGTCTGCACGACAGACGATCCTGCAGACGACCTCCGCTGGCATAGGCAGATCGCCGAGAATCCGTTCGGCACCAAGGTCCTCCCTACATGGAGACCTGACAAGGCTATGGCGATCGAGAATCCTCAGGCATACAAGGCATACATGGAGCAGCTTGGAGCAGCAGCCGGAATGGAGATCAAGTCTTATAAAGACCTCAACGAAGCTCTCCAGAAGCGTCACGACTACTTCAACGAGATGGGCTGCCGCCTCTCAGACCATGGTCTCGACACATTCTACGCCGAGGACTACACCGAGTCTGAGATCGAAGCGATCTTCGCAAAGGTGATGGCCGGAAAGACCCCGACGCAGGAGGAAATCGCCAAGTTCCGCAGCGCAGTGTTCTTCGACCAGGGATGCATGGACGCAGAGACAGACTGGACACAGCAGTTCCACGTAGGACCTCTCCGCAACAACAACACCGCGATGTTCCGCAGCGCAGGTCCTGACACCGGATTCGATGCGATCCACGACCTTCCTGTAGCTGCCGCAGGACACAAGTTCTTCGACCGCCTCACCCTTGCCGGCAAGCTCGCGAAGACCATACTCTACTGCCTCAATCCTAAGGACAACGAAGTCCTCATGACCATGGCATACACATTCAACGACGGCACCGTCCCTGGCAAGATGCAGTTCGGCTCAGGATGGTGGTTCCTCGACCAGGAAGACGGAATGCGCAAGCAGATGAACGCCCTTTCAGCGCTTGGTCTCTTCAGCCGCTTCGTCGGTATGCTGACAGACTCGAGAAGCTTCATCAGCTACCCTCGTCACGAATATTTCCGCCGTATCATGTGCGACATCATCGGCAACGACCTCGAAACCGGCAGGCTCCCTGAGTCGGAGATGGAGAGAATCAGCCAGATGGTAAAGGACGTATCATACTACAACGCAAAGAATTACTTCAATTTCTAAGTTCTTCCGGAAATGGCCAAGTTCATCAGAATCAACCCTGCAGACAATGTAGCGGTCGCTCTCACCGACCTCAGGGAAGGAGAAGATGTCTACGGCACGATCCTGACTGAAGATATCCCGGCGGGCCACAAGATTGCACTGGGGGCGATGCCGGAAGGCAGCGATGTGGTCAAATACGGATTCCCTATCGGCCATGTCACACGTGACGTTGCCCAGGGGAGCAGGATCGACCACCAGTGCATCAGGACGAACCTCGAGGGCCTGCTCGACTACCGGTACGAACCGGTGGATGCTGCACAGGCCGAGGATCATGGTACCATGGTCCAGCGTACGTTCCGTGGCTTCCGCCGCCAGGGAGGCAATGTCGGAATCAGGAACCAGATGTGGGTCATCCCGACTGTCGGTTGCGTGAACGGAATCGCCGAGACCATCGCCAGGCGTTTCGAGAAGGAAATTGCCCACGACATGGGTTCTGTCGACGCTGTCGTCGCCTTCCCCCACAACTACGGCTGTTCGCAGCTTGGCGACGACCACCAGAACACACGCAACGTCCTTGCTGACATGGTGCATCACCCTAATGCAGGAGGCGTGCTGATCGTTGCCCTGGGCTGCGAGAATAACCAGCTGAGCGCTTTCAGGGAACTGCTCGGAGATGTCGACGAAACAAGAATCAAAAGCATTGAGGTCCAGAGAATTGACGGCGATGAAATCGCTGTCGGACTGGAGAAGATGCGCGAGATCTTCGAAGTATGCTCTAAGGACGAAAGGACGGAGATTCCTGTATCAGAGCTGAAGGTTGGACTCAAGTGCGGAGGTTCGGACGGACTCAGCGGAATCACCGCGAACCCTCTTCTCGGTGTATTCTCTGACTGGATCGTGGCACAGGGCGGAACTACTGTCCTGACCGAGGTGCCGGAGATGTTCGGAGCGGAGACCATCCTTATGAACAGATGCCAGGACGAGAAGACATTCGACAAGACTGTGAGCCTGATAAACGACTTCAAGTCATATTTCATGAAGAACGGCCAGCCTGTCTATGAGAACCCTTCTCCAGGCAACAAGGCTGGTGGCATCTCGACTCTTGAGGAGAAGTCTCTCGGCTGCACGCAGAAGTGCGGAAAGAGTCTTGTAAGAGACGTGCTCGGCTACGGACAGAGAATTGACACAAAGGGACTTAACCTTCTGAGCGCGCCAGGCAACGACCTTGTCGCCTCGACGGCTCTCGCCGCCTCTGGATGCCAGATGGTCCTCTTCACGACAGGACGAGGGACTCCGTTCGGAAGCTTTGTCCCGACCATGAAGGTCAGCACGAATTCAAGGCTTGCGAAGATGAAGCCAAGCTGGATTGACTTCAATGCCGGAGTACTTGCCGAAGACGAGCCGATGGAGACAGTCGCAGGCAGGTTCATCGACTATGTGCTGAGCGTAGCCAGCGGCGAGGAAGTGAACAATGAGAAGAACGGATGGCGCGAGATCGCAATCTTCAAGACAGGAGTGACTCTTTGACCTCCATGGCAACAACCAGAAAAGACAGATATTATGCTTAGAGCACTACTCATAGCAGGATCCGGGAGCTTCATCGGAGGAGCTCTCCGCTATCTTGTCTCACAGCTGATGAAGCCGGTAAGCGCCGGTTTTCCTTTCGGCACATTCTGCGTCAACATCCTCGGCTGTTTCCTTATCGGACTGCTCTACGGATTGTTCGCAAAATACTCGAGCACGTCAAGCGACTGGTGTCTTCTCCTTACCACAGGTCTCTGCGGAGGATTCACCACCTTCTCGACATTCTGCAACGAAAGCGTGTCTATGATGCAGAACGGCAACTGGGGAACCCTGTTCCTCTACATCGTAGGCAGCGTCCTGCTCGGCCTTGCAGCAGTCCTGCTCGGCAGCATCCTTAGCAGATAGGCCTGCAGACATACAAGCCGAAAGGCATCTGACACAGGGCTCCAAGGAACTTGGGAAAATGTCGCCCTGTATCAGATGCCTTCCGGCTTTGCTATCTGTTCTACTCGAAACGAGTAAGGATTCTGAAGTACCCTCCTGGATTTGCAGACCATGCATCCATGGTCTCCTGAGCCTCCTCCGGAACGATCACCTTGGAGATGAACTGCTCTACAGGATGTCCGTTGATATACTCGATCACATTCTCGAAGTCGACAGGATCAGCATTTCTGCTGCCGCGGACGTCCAGCTCCTTCTTCACGAAGAGGTTGGTAGGGAGAGCCACGTCTGTCTTCGCATAGCCGATGCAGACGATGCGGCCAGTGAATGCCACGCGCTCGACTGCAAGACGGTACGTAGGTACCGCACCGACAGCCTCGATCACTACGTCAGGATCAGGAAGTCCATTCCACTCAGTAGAGGTGTTGTAGGTATACTGCACACCGAGAGAACGTGCGATTGCCAGCTTCTCGTCATCAAGGTCAGCAGCGATCACCGTAGCGCCACGGCGAAGTGCACCTGCCACGGCACCGAGACCGACCATTCCGCAGCCGATCACCATCACCACGTCGTCAGAGGTGACAGCACCTCTTGACACTGCGTGGAAACCTACGCTCATAGGCTCGATGAGAGCGGCATCCTTCACAGAGATCGTTCCGCAAGGGATGATCTTCTGCCATGGAAGGCATGCATACTCGCACATCGCACCGTCACGCTGCACGCCGAGAGTCTCGTTGTTCTCACAAGCATTGACACGGCCGCGTCTGCAGGATGCGCAATGGCCACAGTTTGTATATGGATTGACTGTAACTACCTGACCTACATGGAACCTACCTTCAGGAACCGCGCTTCCGATCTTCTCGATTACCGCACCGAGCTCATGGCCTGGGATGCGAGGGAACCTGACCATCGCATTGCCACCTCTGAAAGTGCTGAGGTCGCTTCCGCAGAAGCCGACATAGCAGAGCCTGATCTTCACCTCGTTCTCAGCCGGCTCAACTCCAGGGATATCTACTACTGTAACCTTTCCTGGTTCTGTTATCTGAACTGCTTTCATATTCTAGAATTGTATTTTGTCCTGCAATTATAGCAAAAAAATCACCTGCTGTTCAAAATCTCGTACGCAAGCCTTGGATCTCCGTTCTCAAGATAGATCACTCCGCAGTACCTGAATCCATAGCCCGTCACCAGATTCTGCATCGGATGGTTGTCGGCATGGGTATCGACGCGGACATTGACTCCCTGCGACATTGCAAAATCGAAGCAGGCCTTGCCAATTCCCTTGACACGGCCGTCGGAGCCGAGCCTGTGGATCGTGACATACGGCTGATCGGAGAGCCATGATCCTTCGATATACGAATATGTAGGGTCGTCCCCCGCAATCATGCAGAAAGTCGCGCAGGTACCATGGTCCTCCGTCTCGCAGACATAGCAATGTCCGCTCTCTATCTCGCTGGCTATCATTTCCTTCTGGGGATAGCCGTTGATCCACTGACCATGGTTGCCGACCGAGCGCATGAAACTTTTCGCCTTCTCGAAGATATCCATCAGGCAGTCAAGGTCCTCCATCCTGGCCGGGCGTATCGATATTTCCATACTTTTCACCTGAATATTATTTTGTCCAAATATAGCGATTCCGAACGAATTGATTATATTTGTATTAAACGAGAAAATAAAATTAACACTCATATTACGCATGAAAAGATCACTTCTCACTCTCGGTGCCGCGCTGATAGCATCTCTGTCGCTCTCGGCACAGAACCCTTACCTCCCGCTTTGGGAGCACATTCCAGACGGAGAACCCAAGGTCTTCGAAGACCCTGACAGACCAGGCCACTACAGAGCCTACATCATCGGCTCACACGACCTCGCTTATACTCAGTACTGCGGTCCGGACGTAAGAATGTGGTCAGCTCCTGTCGAGGACCTCAGCCAGTGGACAGACGAAGGCTCGATCTTCAAGTATTTCATAAACGGCCAGTGGGACATCATGTATGCACCTGACCTCGTCGAGGTGAATGACCGCGAGACAGGCAAGAGGACCTACTATCTCTATCCTCACAGCCGCGGTGCAGGCAGACTTGGAATGGTTGCAAAGAGCGACCGTCCTGACGGACCTTTCGTTCCGGTGAACGCTACCGAAGACGGTCTTGGCTGCCTTCCTGGAAGCTGCATCGACTTCGACCCGTCTATCTTCATCGAGCCGGTGAACAACAAGAAGGACCCTGACTATAAGAAGGGCTTCCGTGCATACGCATACTATGGATTCCAGCACTCTACAGCGATCGAGCTCGACCAGAACACCATGTACAGCCAGCGCCCAGGCACTGAGGTACGTGACTACTTCATCCCTGCATCTGCAAGATACGGTGTCATCCGCGACCCGGAGGGAACAAAGTATCCTAGCCTCTTCCCTGACCAGGACCCAGGTGCATTCAACTTCTTCGAGGCATCTTCAATCCGTCAGATCGGAAACAAGTACGTCATGGTATTCTCAGGCTACTCTGGACCTGACTATGGTCTCGGAAGCACCAACTCAGCTCTCCGCTATGCCTACGGCGACAGCCCTCTCGGTCCTTGGCGTTCAGGTGGTGTGCTTGTAGACTCAAGAGGTGTCGTTCCTAATGAGGACGGCTCTGAACTCATGACAGCAAACGCAGCTCACAACACCCACGGTTCTCTTCTTGAGATCAACGGCCAGTGGTATGTGTTCTATCACCGTCCACCACGCGGATTCGGCTATGCACGTCAGGCTACCGTAGCTCCAGTGAAGGTAGAGTGGGACGAGAAGCCAGTGGCAAAGGGTGGCCAGGTACGCATCACAGGATACGACCCATATGCACCTGGTGAGAAGTGGACTGCAAAGGCTTCAAACGGAATGGAGTACACCGGTGCTGAGGTTACATCAGAGGGTTTCCAGGTCTATGGTCTCAACCCATACAAGTATTACGCAGCAGGCTATGCATGCTACATGACAGGCAATGACTGGATCCAGGACACATGGGACAACTGGGACAACCAGATGGACCTCGCAGGTATCACCAACGGTGGTATCGTAGGTTTCAAGTACTTCGGTTTCGGCGGTCTTGCTGCTGACAGCAAGGGTGTCAAGGCATTCAAGGGTGCAGAGAAGGGCAACGGAACAAAGATCGACCTCTTCCTCACCCCTGCTTCTGCAAACGCATTCAAGGTACACGTGATGCTTGACGGTCCATATGCGAACAGCACATGGAATGGAAAGGAGATCGCAGTGATCGAGGTTGCAGAAGGACAGCAGGGCAAGGCCCTCCACCTTACAGCAGACGTTGCGAAGGCTGTCGAAGGACTTGCTGGCAAGCACGCCATCTATCTCGTTGCTGACGGCCCTGAGATCCAGGTTCCTCAGTTCCCTGGCAGACCTCAGAACAACAGGCAGATGCGTCCAAGGGGACTCTTCGACCTCCAGGGTATCGGTTTCAGTTCTAACAGCGTGAAGATCGAGAAGCCAGTCGTTCCTACAGTGACAATCACAGTAGACGGCGAGAAGGTGATCATGCCTGCAGGTATGGTTCCTGTACGCTTCACCAACCAGAACGGCTATGCCGAGGCTAACAGATATCAGCTCTACGCACGTATGAACGACAACTCTACAATCAAGGTAGAGGCTGACGATCCAGGCGTAAGCTTCAAGGTTTCAAAGATTTCTGACGGCCGTGCTACAGTACGTTGCACATACAAGGGTCAGGAGAAGATCTTCCTGATCAACTAAGACATCAATATGTACAAAGCATCAAGATATCTTATATTGCTCACTGCGTCAGCGCTGATTTCAGTTTCAGCGCTGGCCCAGAGCAAGCTCGCGAACACTCTCAAGGCGATTGAGAGTGTTTCCTCTATACAGAAGCTCGAGACATCCGTTTTCCCTGAGAAGTATCTGCTGAAGGTCACCAGACCGGTGAACCCGGAGGCTGCAGGCGAGATGGCGCCTGGCATGCAGACCTATGTGAAGTATGCCGACGATTCTGCCCGCAAGGTCGATGCCGGCACTTTCGAGCAGAGAGTGGTAGTATGCCACAGAGGCTACGACAAGCCGACGGTGATAGTCACCGAAGGATACTGGGCAGACTATGCCATGAGCCCTGCATATCAGGAAGAACTCTCAAGACTCTTCGACACCAATCTAATCGTCGTAGAATACCGTTATTTCGGAGAATCAGTGCCTGAGGGATGCGACTGGCAGTACCTCACCGTGGCGAATTCGCTCTGCGACCTCCACCATGTAGTCGAGATGCTGAAGCCTGTATATCCAGGCAAATGGATCTCAACCGGTATCAGCAAGGGCGGCCAGACAACCATGTTCTACCGTTCATACTATCCTGAAGATGTAGACATCTCCGTTCCTTATGTGGCTCCGCTTAACAAGGCTCTCGAGGACGGTCGCCATGAGCCTTTCCTCTCAAAGCAGGTCGGCACGGCGGACGAGCGCAGGCAGATCGAGGATTTCATGATGGAACTTGAGAAGGACAAGGCAGTCTATCTCCCTATGTTCCAGAAGTTCTGCAACGACAAGGGCTACGAGTTCAGAGTTCCTGTAGAGGAGATCTACGATCTCTGCGTCCTCGAGGTACGCTATGCAATGTGGCAGTGGGGCACGAGTGTCAACACTCTTCCTAAGGCTGACGCCACGGCTGAGCAGAAGTTCCGCTACTTCATCGGAATCAACGATCCGGACTATTTCGCGCTCCAGACACCTTACTACTCATTCAATGTGATGGCAGCGAAGGAGCTCGGATACTACGGATATGACATGAAGCCTTTCAAGAAGTACATGTCTGTCAAGAACACAGAGAACTACCTTCTCCGCGTAATGCTCGGAGGCGATGAGCAGAACCTCAGGTTCGACGATACCCTTTACAAGCATGTGGTGGACTATCTCAAGAAGAACGACCCTAAGATGATGTACATCTATGGTGGAATAGATCCATGGGGATGCTCCGGCGTCGCACCTTGGCTCAAGACATCGAAAAAGCAGAACCTGAAGGTCTATGTCAAGGAGAGCGGCAGCCATTCTACACGAATCAACACATTCGAGGAGCCTAGGCGCAGTGAAATCATCTCGACCCTGAAGACCTGGCTCGCTGAATAGTCTGTCTCAGCTCGGAACAAGGTACAATGTACAGTTTCAAGGAATTCCTTCCGTACTACAAGAGGAACATGACAGTTGCCCTGCCTGTGATGGTTACACAGGCGGGGCAGGTGCTTGTCCAGATCGCGGACAACATAATGGTCGGCCATGTAGGCACGGCCCAGCTCGCCGGCGTCTCATTCGCCAATGCGCTGTTTGTGATCGCCCTTGTCACGATGATAGGATTCTCACAGGGCCTCACTCCCCTTGTCGGCCAAAGCATAGGACAGGGCAGGAACAAAGACGCCGCTGAGTATCTGAAGAATTCAGCCGTGCTGAATTCGATAGCCTATGGTCTGGTCTTCCTAGCCCTCATCGGAGTACTGACATTGATGTCCAGCATGGGACAGGATCCCGAGGTTCTTGTCTATGCCAGGAAGTATTTCAGCATCAATATGTTCTCCATAATCCCGATGATGTTCTTCTTCACCTCGCGTTTCTTCGCTGAAGGAGTCGGGAACACAAGGTACGCGATGTGGATCACCATAGTCGCGAACCTTCTCAACATCTTCCTTAACTGGGTGCTCATATTCGGCCACTGCGGAATGCCTGCGCTCGGAGTCCAGGGAGCTGCGCTCTCTACATTCATCTCCCGAGTATTCACCGCCATCTTGTTCGTCACCATACTCTTCACAGCAAAGGCCTTCAGAAGCTACACCTGCGACGCCTTCGGGAGCGACAGGACCATGGCAGATGAAGGGAAGGCCCGTATCTCGGCCGAACGCATGGGAGAGATCCTGCGCCTGTCACTGCCGATAGCTTTCTCAAGCATGCTTGAAGTCACTGCATTCAGTTTCGCCGCGATCATGGTGGGATGGATGGGCAAGACCGAGCTTGCAGCACACCAGATAGTCCATAACCTGAGCCAGCTGTCATTCCTGATCGCTACCGGCGTCGGAGCAGCGGCGACCATCAGGGTATCGCACCAATACGGTGCCGGAAGGTACCATGAAACCTTCATGGCGGGACGTGCGGCTACCCATATGGCTATTGCCTACATGTGTACATGCGGACTTCTCTGCCTGATTTTCAGAGGCATACTTCCTCACGCATACACCAATGATCCCGAAGTGATCGGAATCGCTTCAAGTTTGATAATCTGCCTTGCCGTATATCAGGTGTCAGACGCGATACAGCTGACCTCGATGTCTGCGCTCAGAGGTCTGAAGGACACGAAAGTGCCTATGTTCTATGCTGCGATCTCCTACTACGGAGTCGCAATTCCTGCGGGATATGTGATGGGATTCAAGTTGGGGCTTGGTCCGGAGGGCGTATGGTATGGCCTGTTCGCAGGACTGACCGTGGCTGCAGTCCTGTTCTACATCCGTTTCCGCCGCAAGTGCGCGGCTATGCCGAAGAATCAATAAAGAATCCTGGATTACTTGAGAGGATGCTTGTCCTCTGCCCTGAACTGCTCAGCGAATGCTGCGTTCCATGCAATGATGGCCTGGCCGTTGCGGAAATAGGTATCGATTGTGCGATGGTCAAGGTTTGAAGGCTCTGTCACAGCAGTTCCATAGATAACCTGGTCGATGAGCTCATCCATGTCATCGATGTATCTGATTCCGAATGCATCATCTCCAAGCTCAGGGAACCAGTCCTTCTGCCAGTAGTGACCGCCATAGATCCTGAGGGCCTTCTCATTGATCTTGTTGGCAGGATCTGTGAGATAGTCGATAAGATGGCTGAAGCCTGCCACATAGTTCTTGAAAGTCTGGATATCATAGAGCCAGACTCCATGGCCTGAGCCGATGGCATCACCTGCAAGGAGGAGGTCACGGCCTTCCACGAAGAACACCATGGAGCCTGCTGTATGTCCAGGGACCTCCACCGCTGTCAGGCAGAGACCTCCGAGATCGAACTTCCTGCCATCGTCATACAGTTCATATTCCGCGCCCTTGAACAATCTGTCGAGAAGATGCTCGAAATCCTTGCGAGGAAGAGCGAACTTCACGTCGGGATCACCCACGAAAGCTGGAAGCATTCCGGTGTGGTCGCCGTGGTTATGGGTGAAGGTTATGGTAAGAGGCTTGTCGCCTATGCGGTCTGCGACCAAGGCGCGAAGTGACTCATCTGCATTGTCGGCCCATCTGATCCTGTTCGAGAGGTCGATGAGAAGCGCATCGGTCTTGCCGACGAGCAGATACATGTCAGAGCAGTTATTGAAATGGGTCTTGTTTCCGTCGGCATCGAATTCCTCGCCTGAAGGATTAGAAGTGTTGTAGTCCTGGATCTGGTAGATGCCTGAAGAGATATTGGACACGGTATATGGTCCGACTTCGACATCTGGGTCAAGCACGACATTCTTAGGGCCACAGGCCACTACCAAAAGAGCAAGAGCAGCTAATCTGAAGAGCTTCATAACTATAATATCACAATTTATATAGCCCAAAGATATTGACATTTAGATACATATCCAAATTTTGGGAATACAAAAAAGAGCCGGTCCGTCGGGCCGGCTCTGCATATATCAGACAATATCTGTTTCTACTTGAAGAGCATAGGTGCCATTTCCCTGAGGCAACGGCGCCAAGTGAGGAACTCGTGGGCGGTACCCTCAGAGACGTATCCCTTGGCATTGAAACCGGCAGCCTTGCAGTCTGCAGCGGCCTTATTGATACCGTCAGGATTCTCCTTGCTTCCACATCCCATGAACACACCCTTCACGCCAGTACCCTTGAGTTCTTCTGGAGTATAGGTACCACCGCTGAGGAGGCCCCAGTAACCGAAGACGTTAGGACGACGGAGTGTTATGGCGTGGGTTTCCATACCTCCCATTGAAAGACCTGCCATAGCACGGTTGTTCCTGTCTGCCTTTGTACGGAAGTGCGAATCTACATAAGGGACGAGCTCGTCTACGAGCACTGTCTCGAATTCCTTGGCAGTGAAGCCGCCCATCTGGCCGAATACGACGTCATTGGTCATACCGTAGGTCATGACTACGATGAAAGGCTCGCACTCGCCGTTTGCGATCATGTTGTCCATGATGATGCCTGCCTTGCCCTGTACAGGCCATGAGGTCTCGTTCTCACCCCAGCCATGCTGAAGGTAGAGCACAGGATACTTTGTCTTCTTGCTTGAATCGTAGCCTGCAGGAGTGTAGACATAGGCTGTCTTCATGCTGCTGGTGCTTGGAGACCAGAAGTAGATCTGCTGCATGTTACCATGAGCGACATCCTTCTTCATGGCATAGAAATCCTGGTCGTGTGCAGGAATCTCGATACCTGACTCCCAACGTGTTGAACCGAAGAAGAAACCAGTGCCTGGGTCATTCACGACACCACCGTCGATCGTGAGGTGGTAGTAGTGGAAACCTTCGTCCATAGGACCTGCGGTAGTTCCCCACCAGTAACCGTCGGAACCCTTGCGGAGAACGGTACCGCCGTTGCCACCGAGACCGAGGCTGACAACAACTGAGGTAGCCTTAGGTGCGTTGATGCGGAAACGAGCGTAGCCCTGAGAGTTGACCATAGGATAGTCCTGGCCTGGAGCGTTGAATGATGAAGGAACGAAGTCTTCCTTGATCACTGCATTGTCAAGTGCAGGGTTGAAGTTCTTTACGAGGTTGTAAGAAGCCTTTGGCTGATAGTTGACATCGAAAAGGAGCGGCGAGTTGTTTGCACCAAGCCATGAGTCTCTGTCACCTACGTTCCAGAATGTAACGCAGTCGATGACATCCTTGTGCTTACGGAGCACCTTGAAGAGACGTGTGTACTGGTCGTTCTGGAGAGCCTGCTCCCATGAAGAAACGCCAGCAGAAGCGCCCTGAGCGAAGCGGAGCTGACCGCCCTGGTCAGTGTTGACGCGGATGTCAAGCTCTGTGAAGTGGATGTGCTTCACGATCTTAGCATACTTTGTGATGGCTGCGTCGATGTTCTCCTCGCTAGGAGAATAGATGTTGTAGTGGCCCTGCATGCCGATACCGTCGATAGGGGCGCCGTAGTCCTCCTTGAGGTGCTTCACCATGTTTGCGATGCGGTCGCTCTTGCCTGGATCTGCATCATTGTAGTCGTTGTAGAAAAGGAGGGCGTCAGGACCTGCAGCCTCGCGTGCATACTTGAATGCCATCGCAATGAACTCCTCGCCGGCAATCTGGAACATAGGAGACTGGCGGTATGGAGAGTCTGAAGGATTGCGCTGGTTGTCAGCGATCGCCTCGTTCACGACATCCCAGCAGTAAACGACGTCCTTGTAACGCGATACGACTGCATCGATGTGGTGCTTCATATTTGCATAGAACTGCTCCTTTGGAAGAAGGTTGCCGTTCTTGTCCTGGTACATCCATGTACCGACCTGGCTGTGCCACATAAGTGTATGTCCGCGGAGCTTGATACCGTTCTGACGACAGAAGTTTGCGATCCTGTCCGCATCTTCCCAGTTGAACACGCCGTACTCAGGCTCTGTAGGTTGAGGCTTCATTGCGTTTTCAGCTGTGATGCTGTTGAATTCTCTCTTGATGAGAGCAATCTGGTCAGGATCCTGCACGTTACGGTTGTTCACTGCGACACCGATCATGAAGTAATCCTTGTAAGCGTCCTTGAGGCCGTCCTTTGGTGGAGCCTGGACACCGCGCTGCTGAGCGACGGCGAGTGTGCTCATCGCGAGTGCAAGAGCACAGAGGGTTGTCTTGATGAATCTCATTGAATATTTGATTTAGTTATTCGTTCCAATAGAACAAATATAACAATAAATCGTTATCTGTCAATAACTTTATTCTTCTTATCTTCCTCGACTGGTCGGAGTGACGGGAGATTTACGTTGAAATACACGGCCAGCACCCTGATGAGGATCACAGAGCAGAGGGTCACGAACTGGTCGACGATGAGCGGGCATCCACATTTCGCCAGAGCATAGTAGATGACGCCTCCGCCCACGCAGGCGACGGCATAGATGTCCTTCCTGAAGATGAGCGGCACCTCGTTGATGAGAACGTCTCTGAGCATACCACCTGCAGCACCGGTTATACATCCCATGATTATATTCACCCAGAACGGGAAGCCGGCGGCAAGGCTTTTCTCAAGACCTACGACGGTGAAAAGGCCGAGGCCTATGGCATCGAAAAAGAAGAAAGTCGCATTCAGAGGAACGACCCATTTCTTGAACGCGATGGTGAAAAGGAGGGCGATCGCGGTGATTATGACGTATGACGGCTGGATCATCCAGAACGGAGTGATTCCAAGGCACAGGTCCCTGATGGTACCGCCTCCAACGGCAGTCACAAAGCCTACGACGTATGCCCCGAAGACATCGAATTTCTTGGCAGCGGCAAGACGCACGCCACTTATCGCAAATGCGAATGTTCCAAGATAGTCGAACAGTGTTACTATGTCCAGTGTCATGGACGCAAAGATAGGGCAGGAATATCAATTTTCCGTCCGAAATCAGCCTGAATATTTCAGTTTATCTATGTTTTTCCGTAGTTTTACATATTAACGCGAATCTTACAACCACGCACAACCACTTGATATGAAGAAAATCATTATCCTCGCGGCAGCGGCAATCGCTGCAGTGTCATGCGGCCATAGCCTCAAGGCACCATGGTCAAAGGGCGGTTTCGAGACCGGCCAGTACCGCAACGTATTCAAGGAGATGGGTTACTCCCAGAAGGAGATCGACGCCAAGCTCAACCAGATCTACTACGAAGTCTTCGAAGGACCGGACAAGGTATACTTCGAGGTCGGCGACTCTCTCGGATACGTATCCGACATCAAGAACTATGACGCACGTACAGAAGGTATGTCATACGGTCTTATGATTGCAGTCCAGCTCGACAAGAAGGACGTGTTCGACCGTATCTGGAGATGGTCAAAGAAGTACATGCAGTACCAGGAAGGTCCTATGAAGGGATATTTCGCATGGAGTCTTGCAACTGACGGAACCATCAAGGGAAGAGGTCCCGCTTCCGACGGTGAGCTCTACTTTGTAACCTCCCTCATCTTCGCATCTAACCGCTGGGGCAATGACGGCGACATCAACTACCTCGCTGAGGCTCAGAACATCCTCAACTGCACATGGGAGAAGGATGGCAGCTGGGACGGCATCATGCCTTTCATCAACAAGGAGAACCACCTCATCACCTTCACCGCTGACGGAATGGGTGTCAACTACACCGACCCTTCATACCACCTCCCTGCATTCTACGAAGTATGGGCACGCTGGGCAGATGACGGACGCGCCGACTTCTACCGCGAGTGCGCAAAGGCAAGCCGCGAGTATCTCCACAAGTCAATCAACCCTGAGACCGGTCTCAACGCTGACTACAACAACTACGACGGTTCAGACATGGTACGTGGAAGATTCATGTCAAAGCCTTCATTCCGCTACGATTCATGGAGAGTTCCTATGAACATGGCACTCGACTACTCATGGGCCTGTGTCGACAAGGAGTGGCAGAACAACTATGCCAACACCATCCAGGACTTCTTCTACTCAAAGGGCATCGACACATATGCTGACCAGTACCACGTAGACGGCACAGAGATGACGAATCCTATGCGCGCAGGACAGGGTGCATACCAGGGAACCGGCACAAGACATTCAGTCGGTCTTGTATCAACCCTTGCAGCAGCTTCTCTTGCAGCTGACCACGATATCGCAATCGAGTTTGCACAGAGACTCTGGGACAGCGAGAACAAGCCTTACGAGGACGGATACTTCGATGCATACTATGACGGTATCCTCAGGCTTTTCGCATTCATGCATCTCAGCGGCAACTACCGTGTGATCGCTCCTGCAAAATAATAATCAGGGCAGTTTTCAAAGAGCCGGCCGGGCATCAGTCCAGGCCGGTTCTTTCATTTGTCCGTGAGCGAAAAATACATTACATTTGTGAATGCACATATTGCACGCGCCAATGAAACCCAGAATACAAGAAAGATACTTCGGAAGAATCGCAGCAGGCGTCGCTTTCCTGCTTGCATATGGATTCTTCCAGTTCGGATATCCATACCATCTGATGCGCAGAGAACAGATGAACCTGTTCCTGTATGACTGGGAATACATCCAGGAGACATACAGAGGCATGGGATGGCTTTCACATTTCCTCGGTGATTTCGTGGATCAGTTCCTTTACTTCCCTGTCCTTGGCCCAGTCCTGATCGCATTGACAATTCTTGGTATCGCAACCATACCTTATCTGATTTCGCGCAGATGGCTCGGGAAATGGGCATCACTGGGAATAGCTTTCATCTTCTACGTATGGGCATTCATGAGAGAGACCGGAAACCTGTATATCACACAGTACTCCATAGCAGCACTCTCCTACCTCGCGCTGGTGCTCGTGGCTTTCCAGTTCAAGAAGAAATGGCAGCAGGCGGCAGCGGCAGCACTGCTGCTGGGTGCAGGAGTCTATTCCATAGGTAACCCATACCACAAGTACTATGGTGAGTTGTGGGGCACGCCTCAGTTCACAAATGAGAAGATAATCGCCCTCGACGTACAGGCATCAAGGGAAAACTGGGACAAGGTCCTCAGGATTGCAAAGAAACGCATCTACGTCAACGAAGCCGTATATATGACCAACCTGGCGCTCGCAGTCAAAGGCCAGCTTGGAAACGAGCTCTTCGACTACCCCCAGAACTACGCAAACGGATTATTCCTCTGGGTGGACGGAGAGTCATCTCAGTTCTCAGTCGGGCTTGCCGGTGAAGCATGGTATCAGATGGGAAACATGACCCTGGCAGAACAGAGCGCCATCGTCGCCCTCCAGCAGTCGGCCAAGCATACTGGAACAAAATATATCAAGAGACTCGCCGAAATCACCCTCATCACCGAGGAATACGGTGCCGCGATGAAATACCTCAACATTCTCAACAGGACTCTTGTCTACAGGAAATGGGCCCGCAGCATGGTTCCGGAGAACCAGAGCCCCGAGGTAAAGAAATGGCTCGCAGACCGCCGTGCGGACCTGCCGAAGGATGACATCATCTATGACAGCAACTTCTACTTCAAGGATATCATGCTGCAGCTTCTGGAAGCGAACCCGGACAATATGATAGCAAGGCAGTATCTTCTGATCTACGACCTGCTCAACCTGCGTCTTGAAGATTTCTTCAACAATTACAGCGCAAAGATGCTCAAAGGATCGATCTATGAGCAGGCCGCCCTCATCTGGCTGACGGTCCAGAACAGGACAAGCACCGAAGAAACTGACAGATATGGTATCAGCAGACAGACCATACAGAGAATCGAACAGTTCTACCGTTTCCCGGAGAGGTATAAGAACACCTATTGGTACTACTATCTGTACACTACAGCAGACTAGCCATGAGAAAGACCCTATACAGAATATTCAGCGCAGTGATCGCATTCACGATGCTTACATCCTGCTACACCGAGCTCTCCACTTCCCTCGCGGGCAGTGAGGGTCCGGCAATCATCTATCCAGACTACAAAGAGGTCACTATACCAGCCAACATCGCCCCGCTCAACTACCGCTACGCGATGAAGGGAGTGCGCAGTGCGACCACTACATTCACGGTAGACGGCAGGAGTGTCACTATCCATGGTACCGAGGTGGAATGGAATCTCCGCAGATGGAAGGCCTTCCTTGAAGGTGCTGAAGGCAAGACCATCGATGTCAAGGCAAGCGTCAAGGTCGATGGCCAGACGATCGAAGACTCATGGTCAATCTACGTCTGCGACGAGCCGGTCGACCCATATCTCACATACAGACTGATCGAGCCAGCCTTCCAGATGTGGGACAACGTCTCGATCATGGAACGCAATGTCGAGACCTTCGACGAGACCGTCATCAGCGACTATACCGTCACAGAGAATTCCTGTATGAACTGCCACATCCATGGCCAGCAGCGTGGAGACCTCTCTATCTTCTATATCCGCGGTGAGAACGGCGGAGCGATCCTGAACCGCGACGGAAAGATCAGGAAACTTACTTTGAAGACCCCTGGAATGCTTTCCGCAACGGTCTATGGCGATCTCCATCCTTCAGGAAGATTCGGAGTCTTCTCAACCAACATCATCATCCCAGGACTTCACGGAATGTCAAGGATGCGTACGGAGGTCTATGACACCGCATCCGACCTCACCATCGCCGACTTCGACAACAACAGGATGATCAATCTCCCTCATACGGCGCGTGCCGACAGGTTCGAGACCTTCCCATGCTTCACAGCAGACGGAGAGTCAGTGATATACTGCGTCGCTGACACTCTTCCAGTCCCTAGGGACGTCGACAAGCTGATGTACCATCTCGTACAGGTTCCGTTCGATTCAAGCACAGGAGAGATGGGAACACAGGTGGACACCCTCTGGAATGCGAATCAGCGCAACTCATCAGTATGCTATCCTAAGGTATCTCCTGACGGAAGATGGGTAATGTTCACAACCGCAGACTATGGAACATTCCCTATCAACCACAACGAGAGCACTCTGACACTCCTCGATCTCAAGACTGGAGAAACCAACGAACTCTCAAGCATCAAGGGAGAGAATTCTGACACATTCCACACATGGTCTTCAGACAGCCGTTGGTTCGTATTTGCGAGCAAGAGAGGCGACGCACAGTACAGCAAGGCGTATTTCTGCCACCTGGATGATGAGGGAAATCCTACGAAGCCTTTCATTCTTCCTCAGAAGTCGTCCCGTTTCTACGACACGAACTTCCACTCTTTCAACGTACCTGACCTCGCACGCGAAAGCACAGGCATGAACAAGCGTACGACAAGGGCAATGTACAAGGCTGAAAGCGAATCTTTCAATTAGACGATTGCGATACACTCCATCTCCACCAGCCAGGCTGGACGGCAGACTGGAGCCAGGACGAACTCAGCATTGAGCCCGGGACATCTCTCATCGATCATAGACCTGACGGTGAGATAGTCAGCTGTGTCTCTGAGATAGACCACAGCCATGACGATATCGCCAAGACCGGCCGAGGTCTCTGAAAGCAAGGCATCGATATTCTCCAACATACGAAGTATCTGCATCCTGACATCGCCAGGATAGAGTACCGCGCCCTTTGAGTCGATGCTGGCAGTTCCACTGATATAGGCATGGGTCCTGTCGCCGAAGTGCACGGCAGTGCCTCTCTCGAAGGTGACGCCATAGTCAGCTGTAGGACTGAGATGGTCCTTGGCATAGAGATACTGGATCTGCTCTGGACGCACAGCAGGAAGCGAGACCGCATCCATGATCACGGATCTCTTCGGTTCAGCATGACGTCCCTCTATTCCGGTGCTTGCGATGAAATGGGTATCAGGAGTCAGGCCTATGGTATCGAAATAGTCACGTCTTCCCTTGACGACTCCACCATAGTTGACGTCGACGTCGTGGACGAATATCCACGTACGTATACAGTTGTCCGCCACGGTCATTCCCCTGCTCTCGAGACTCTTGCCATAGTCAGTGAAGATCTCCGACATCTGGGCAAGCGAGCCTTCTGAAGCGGATGTCATATACGCATCCCACATCAGGCCCATGGTACCTGCACCACCGTCCGTAGCATATACCCACGCTGCCAGCTTTGTTCCGTCCAAAGGCGGCTGCTGGACATACGACACAGGGAAAGACATTCCTGACATAGACTCGGCAAGAGAAGCCTGCTGGTTCGCAGCATCGCTGAGGAAGAATCTCACGAACTGGATTTCAGACGATTCAGAAAGGGTGAGAACAGCATCCACAACTGCAGACACCTGCTCCTCGAAAGGCACTCCTGCCTGAGGAACCCTGACAAAACTATGGTACTCTCCGGTACCATTTCCGCACTTTGGACTGAAGGTCTTTGTCTGAATCGTTGCTTTCATACTGCAAAGATACAAAAATCGGCATTACTGATGTAATACCGATTAATAATGATTCCTTACTATCTAAGTATTTCCTCCAGATGTTCAGCAAGAGCGTCCATGCTTGGGAACAGATAATCCGCGCCTGCGTCAAGAAGACACCGGTCCGGCAGCGGGCCCGTATTGACCGCGACGACCAGACAGCCGGCTGCATGTCCTGACTCTACACCCATAGGAGCATTCTCGACCACCACGGCATCTTCCGGGTTCACGCCCGCTTTGCGAAGCCCCGTCAGATATGGTTCGGGATCAGGCTTGCCCTTGGTGACATCCCTTCCCGTGACCATCCATTCTGTACGGAAAAGTCCAGGATACTCGGCAGCGAGGCGGTCGAAATTCCTGGCCTGACCGGAACCGGTCACGACTATCGCCGGAATCCCGGTACCATGGACCATCTCGACCACCCTCTTCGCGCCCGGAATAAGTCCCCCTTCAGGAAGGGATGCAAAGAACTCCGACTTGCGTCTGTAGACAGGTTCCCAGTCGACATCCTCACCGAGGACTGTCTGGATCGTGCCTTTTCCGTTACGTCCCTCATGGATGTAGTACGCGCTTTCAGGTTCATGGTGCCCTACCTCATCGAAGGCGAGCTTCCATGCACGGGCATGGCGCGGCATAGTGTCGAACAGGACACCATCCATGTCGAACATGACCAGTTTCTTACTCATCTAGTTACCCTTCACAAGTGCCTTGAAGGCTGAACCGAAGATGATATAGGCTGTATTGCCGACGATAGTACCCTCGTTCTCAGCCCAGAAGAAAGGCCAGTCGTCATAGTTCTCGAAATGGTCAGGACGATGGAGGAGCATACCTGGGGCCACGTTGCCCGGAATAGCAGCGAAATCCGCTCTGTTATTGCCATAGAACAGATTCTTAGGCCTGTTGGCGCCGACTGCGGCGACAAGGGAGTAGTTGTGGTATGGATGACATCCGAAGAGCCAGTTTGCAGCCTTGTAGGCGTTGTCGAGAGGTATGATTCCTGGATAGTACTTGTTGGCGAAACATACGGCTGTACCGAAGTCAGCGATGGCTATGCTGCCGGCCCATGTTCCAAGTCCGATCGGAACTCCGTAAGGGTTGTCATTCTCGAGGGTGTCGATGTATCCCTGGTACTTCTCTACATATGGGCGAAGTTTCTCCTTATAGGCCTCGTCCATATATGGGATGGCGTCGAGCGCCGGCTGAAGAGCCATGGACACACTGTTCTCAAGGGCATCCCATATCCTTGCCTCGAATGCAGCCTTGTACTTTTCCTCTCCCGTAGCTGCGTAGAGCTGGATATTTGCAGGGATATCCGGATAGCCATGGGTCGAAAGCTCGTCATGCTGGCCTGCGAATGGCCGGCCCATCTTGAAGGCGATTGCCTTGGCCTCTGACTCCGCTACCAGTCTCTTTGCCTGAGCAAGGGCACGTGATGAAAGATCATCGTTATAGCCCTTGAGTGCACGGCTGGCTGCAGCCATAGTCGCTGCTGAGCGGAGATCAAGTACCGGATGCCTTGTGGTGAATGCCCACATATCGTCCGGAGTGCCGCTTCTTTTTCCATCGGCAGAGACCTGGTATGGCTTGAGGGATGGGTCGTAGCGGAGACCGTCGGTGATCGAAGCAGCGTCGCCGAGATGATGGTAATTGTCAAGTACTGAGTTAGAGAGCGTAAGGGCCATGTAGCCTATGCTCTCTGCCTGAGCGACAAGATTTGACACGCCATGCTCGATATACTGAAGGATATCAGGAGTTCCATCCGGACGGTGAAGATCGACATAGCGCTGTTCCTTCGATACGAAAGTCTCGTCTCTTTCTGAGCGGAAAAGTTCCCATGCTCTTACGAGATTGGTGACGACTGTCGAGGTCGAACCTGTCTCCATGTCGAAATCGCCCGCATCGAAGAAACCGCCTACATTCAGGCCTGGGATAAGCTGATGCGGCTTGTACTTGGTGTCGTTCAGGTCATCCTGGTAGTGGTTGTCGAAATGGTCGGTCACAGGAGCCTGGTAGTAACCCTCCTTGAACGGTTCACCATGCCACATACGGTAGCCTTCATTGACAGCCATGTGGTTCATATGGATAGGAACCCACACATCCGTGGTCGCATCAGTAATCTTGTCGAATACGTCGTCACCGATGATGAAGTTCTCGGTCCTGGTGTTACCGTACTTGATATAGTAGAGGCCAGGGGTGTTGAGCTCGGTGAAGTCGAACTGAAGATAGTCATACTTGAAATACTTACCCCACTCGATGACCTTGCCGCTGTAAGCTACTTCGTCAAGTCCGTCTTCCATGATTCTCATGACCTTTGCTGATTTGAGAGGAACGTCGTTCGGGTCAATTTCGATCACTGCTGTCTTAGGCTGGGCAGGAACATAGCCGACCTGTGAAAAACCGATGTTCGGTTCCCTTATCCAACCAGGAACTGCATTAGGTTCAACCGTCCAGGTAAGCACCTTGCCGGTCTTCCCTGCTGGGAGAAGGCTGCGGAATGTGAACCATCCGTTCTGTGCGACCATACGACCGTCGTACAGGTCGATCAGCGCATCATCACAGCTCACCTTGATCATCCTCTCAGGAGACTCTGGGGCAATCAGATAGTTGTGGCCTGAGGCGAGCGGAAGCGGATCCACGAACATTCCCGTACCTCTGTCATCGTAGGTCTTGAAGCCCTTGAACTGGACGGCTTTCTGCTCATTTGGACGGACCTCCGTGTCGCTGACTGCATATTTAGGGAATCTCTCAGTCTTTCCGTCAACTGTATACGACTTGCTCCAGAACTGAGAAGGCACGAACTCCAGATTGAATCCTGCCTCGCCGACGAGTCTCTCAGGAACAGGCTTGTCAAGTATGACAGAGATCTCGACTGCCTTGCCCTTGCCGGTCACCTCGAGGGTGAAGTCGAAATCGTATTCCTCATATCTCATATCTGTTGTAATGGTGTTCGACTCCCTGTCGACATTGAAGTTGACAGGTGTCGGAAGAAGATCCCACTGCTCCGGGGTCCTGTTCAGACGGACTGTTCCTCCCTGGATGGTTCTGACTCCATGCTGGATGACCTCTATAGCTGTATTCTTCTCATCGTTGAAGCCACCGTAGGCATTGTTTCCATAGACCAGGACGCTGACGCCCTGCTCCTCGAAATAATCCTTGTCGTTGATGACCAGTGACTGGTTGCTCTCTCCCACGCACGAGAAAAGGGAAAGGAGAGCCAATGGGGCAATGTAACGTAAAGCTCGCATATATGTGTGTCTTATTTCTTATCTTACGCCTTGGAGGACGGTATCTTTCTGACCCTTGATGGTCATGGTAAGAGAATCTCCGTCCAATCTATACTCGATAGTCTCGACCGAATTGACGTTGAACATCGAGATGAGTGTCGTGGAAAGTGTACCATCTGCGGTCCAGGAGCAGCTGCCGGCGGTCTGTACCGTCGTAGCGTCCATCGGATTCGGATAGGAAAGCTGCTGAGGCAGGCGACGGTCGGTCGATCCCATCTGCCATGAACCTAAGCCATATTTATGGTTATGGACAGCCGAGGCGGTCTCCATGGTTACTGTACAGTTGCCTTCTGAATCGAAGCGGAATGACACTCCAGTCAGGCCCATGTCGTTATGGAACATGCGGTAGACCCTGGTGCAGCCGCGAAGTGCATAGGCAGAGCCGGTCTCAGCATATGGGAGCGGATAGACATAGTCCTTGACCGCAGATGCAAGGTCGAACGACCTGTTCGGCTTCAGTTTCTTGTCTGACATGCCATCAAGCATCTCGTAGAAGACCTGATTGAAGCCGGCCTCGTCACGGACGAAACCTGTGCTTGCGACTACAAGGTCATATTCCGGGATCACCATCGCCAGCTGGTTGCAGCCACCGATTGCACGATACGAACCATGGCGTCCCATCCATGTCTGATAGCCGTAGCCCTGACCGCCGTCGTCCTTCATGTTCTCCTCCTCGGAGAGCTGAGGACGCTGGAAGATATGAGGAGTGGTCTGAGCCTTCACCCATTCCTTGTCAAGAAGCTGTTCGCCCTTCCATGAGCCCCCGTTGAGGAGGAACTGGCCAAGTTTCGCGAGGTCAGAGGTGCGCATGTGTGTGCCACCGTTACCCATGTTGACTCCATCGAGATCCATCTCCCAGACAGGGTTCTCGATACCGAGCTTGTCAAGCATGCGTGGCTTGAGATACTCGTATGTGCTGACGCCAGTCACCCTTGTCAGGATATGTGAAAGAACATGGGAGCATGTCACGTCATAGGCGAAGACGGTTCCCGGTCTGCTTGAGAACGGAGTCGCAAGGAAATTGCGTATCTGCTCCGCGCCTGAGCCGGCATAGCGGGTGCTTGCATGGCCACAGCTCATGGTGAGAAGGTGCTCGACGGTAAGGTCCTCGAGGTACTGAGGCATGGCCTCAGGAAGGAGCTCCGGAAAGAAACTGATCACCTTGTCGCTGACCTTGAGAAGCCCTTCCTGGACGGCGAATCCCACTGCACATCCAGTAAAAGTCTTTGTAGCAGAATACATTGCATGCTGATATCCTGGTGCATACGGAGCCCACCAATGTTCAGCGATCACTTTGCCATGGCGAAGTATCATCAGTCCATGGACATCATATCCCTTTTCCTGAAGCTTCTGGAAAGCCTCAGCTACCGCTTCGCTTCTGACACCTTCAGCCTCCGGAGTGCTTCTTGGCAGTCCGTCGTCATAATTCTGTGCTTTTATGCTGCCGCAGAGCATCGTCAGCGCTGCTGCGAGACAAAACATTCTTCTCATATCAAATAAAGTTGTCTTTTATCACAAATATAAGCTACATTTGTATAAACCACAATCACAAAGACGTGCACGGTCCACACAAAATACTGTATTTGTGTCTCTTAATGCTGGTAATCTCTATTTCCTTACCAGCTCAGGAGAAGGAAGAGGAATGGCATCATAACCGCAGGTCCATCGCTGCCTGGGTAGTAGGAAGGTATCTGAGGAGCAACCACCAGCCGAATGACAGGATGGTAAACAGATTGATGGCAGACATGAAGACAGACAAGTCAATCTACGTCCTGCCAAGTTCCGTACAGTTCCCCAGACCCGTCAGGTCCAGGATAACAGCAGGAATGCAGGTCTTCTACATGGATGCAGAAGACGACTGTCCTCTGACTGTCATCTATATCCATGGTGGATCGTATATCAAGACTTTCACGAAATACCATTGGAGATTCCTTTCAAAGATTGCCAAAAGGACAGGATGTGCGCTTGTAGTGCCTAATTACCCGCTCCTTCCCCAGCACAACGCAGAAGATGCCCATCCGGTAATGATGAATTTATACAGGGAGATCGTCAAGAAGTACGACATGAGCAGGACCGTGATCATGGGAGACAGCGCGGGAGGAGGATTCGCACTTGCACTGATGCAGGAGGCACAGGCTGAAGACCTGCCTCTGCCCGCCAGGATGGTTCTTCTGTCTCCGTGGGTCGATGTCGACGGCGGCAACTATGATCTCAACCGAAAAGATGCAATGATCGACCTTGACTGCGTCAAGAGATATGGAATTGCCTGGGCTGGCAACCTGGACATCCGGGACAAGATCGTTTCGCCTCTATATGGCAACATGAAAGGTCTTCCTGAAGCCGACATCTATGCAGGTTCATGGGAAGTGCTTATCGATGACTGCATATCTGTCGTAGACGGCATGAATGCAAGCGGAACGAAGGCGCACCTCCATGTCGGAAAGAAGATGGGACATGTCTATCCGCTCTATCCTATCCCCGAGGCGAAGCCTGCCGTGGCAGAAATAGTCAATATCGTCAAAAGCATCGATGACGACGATTCATAAAGATGATCAATCAAAAAAAGAAGGCGTTTATCAATGACGCCTTCTTTTTTTTCTCTGTTATTTCTTGGTGAACACATCCTTTACCGCGAAGAACGCCTTCTTTGGCTGATGCTGCGAATCAAAGAGGAGCGGATAATCAAGACGTCCTCTGATCGGGAAGTTGTTGAGCCAGCTGGTACGGTCGGTAAGACACCAGAAAGTAACAGAAGAGATCTTGTCGCGGTTCTGGTGGAGAACGTCGAAAATCATCGCATACTGAGCTGCCTGAGCATCTGCAAGCTCGTCAGTATAGTGGATCGAGTTCTTGATCTTCTGGCGCTCAGCAGCACCGTTTCCATGGTAGTTGTCAAAGCAGGTAAGATCAAGCTCCGTGATATGGATGTCAAGTCCGAGGGCTGAGAATCTGTCGATAGCGGTCTGGAGCTGCTCGCGTGTGATAGAATTGTCCCAGTGTGCCTGGAGACCTACTCCATCGATAGGAACACCCTTCTCGAGAAGTTCAGAAAGCATCTGGCATGCCCTGTCAAGCTTTGCAGGATCTACTACGTTGTAGTCATTATAGATGAGCTGCACTCCCTCTGGAGCATACTTCTTGGTCGTACGGAAAGCCCACTCGATGAACTCAGGACCGCCGAATGCCTGGTACCATGGACTTCTTGTCCTGTAGATTGACTCACCTGGTTCATCTGCGAGGGCCTCGTTCACCACGTCCCAGCAGAAGATGACATCCTTTGGATAGTGCTCAAACACTGACTTGATATAGTTCTCGTGCTTTTCCATAACCTGCTCCTTGGTGAGTGGATTACCGTCAGCATCATTCATGTAGCCTCTTGGGGTAGAACCATGCCAGACGAGAGTATGGCCACGCATGGTCAGACCGTTCTTCTGAGCAAACTCAACGATCTTGTCTGCCTGTGAGAAATCATAGCTGCCATCTCTCTGGATGACCTGGGCAGGCTTCATGACATTCTCTGCTGTCATTGTATTGAAGTGCTTCAGGATCATCTCACCTTCCATTCCCTGCACGGTTGAAGGAGAAACTGCGACTCCGATCTTGAAGTCATCCTTGATGAAATCCTTGATTCCAGGGATCTCTTCTGATTTGCCGCAGCATGATGCAAGGGCGGCAGCACAGAGTGCAATGCTGAGTAAATGTTTCATTGTATCTGATCATTAATATGTTGTAGGCTCAAATTTAATATTTTGTCATCAAACAGCAAAATAAAGTGAGGGCGACCGACCGGCCGCCCTCGCTGCATTATCTGTCCTGGCTGGGAATCAGTCCTCGAAATATGTGTTACGGATCTGGTTGATGAGAGTCTGGATTGCAGGGAATCCAGCCATGATCTCCTCAAGGTCATCGAAGAGTGTACCGTTCTCATAAGACTCGGTAGCCCATGTCATGAGCTCGCCAAGCTGCTGAGCAACAGCGCTGATAGCAGCAAGAGCCTCGTCATTCTCGTCCTCTCTAGCAAGGCGCTCAAGAGATGTGAGCTGCATCTGATACATTTCATACTCATAGTTGAATGCCTCGAATGCAGAGTTGTTCTTTGCCTCAGCTACTGCATCGCTGAACACGTTCAAAGCCTGTGTCATTTCCCTGCCTACCATGTCGAACTCAGCATAGATATCGTTGATCTCATCTACGAGTGTACCGGCCTGATAGCTTTCCCAATCTGCAGAGTAATCGCCAGAGTCGACCGGCAGTTACGGGCAGGCACGAACGGGCCTAGCGGGGAATCGCCCACAGCCACATCTATGGCGTGTTCAGGCTTATCCTTCCGGTCAAGGGTGACATAATAGTAGAATTTTCCGTCTGACTCCACAACCTGAGCGGCCCAGGCACCGTTT
>JAZRWK010000018.1:0-96346 GCA_045599665.1 Candidatus Cryptobacteroides sp. | reverse complement strand
TCACTGATTCGAAGGCCGGTGAGACACGAGAAGAGCGCTGCTCTCTTAAGCACAGGCACATCACAATATGTCTTTGACAGGTCCTTGACTTCTTCAAGGGTCAGGTACGGCTTGTTGGTCTTGACGCACTTGATAGGATCCAGGTATTCGTTGATGTTCGTGGTGAGCCAGTGTTCTCTGAAAGCCTGCTTGAGCATTCCTCTGAACAGATTGAAGTACGATGACGCACTGTTCTGGTGCAACGTTCCTCCAGTCTTGGACGGAGCTTCATAAAGCAGATAGTCCCTGAATTCATTGCAGAGCTCAACAGTGATATCAGAGAATCTGCAGTGTCCGTCCATGAATCTATTGAAGTGGAGATAAGCGCACCTGCACTTATGCTGCTTATACTTAGAGTACTCTGCAAAATACTTGATTGCATCTTCCCTTGCCCTTTTCTTATCGATGAAGCCGTAAGACTCACTGGCCAGCTGCAGCATTCTCTTGCCCTTGATTACCTCAGCCATCTCTCTGACCGCATTGTTGTGCTCTCGTTCAGCCTTGTTCTTTGGCTCTGTGTAGAGCTCAAGTTTGAGGGATTCCCATTCCACTCTCTTCTTGGTTCTAGGATTCCTGATGGCAGGGTAGTACTGCAAGTAGATGTATGTCTTTCCACTACGCATTTTGCGCTCTCTGATGTAAATGCTATTCATAACGATTCCATAATTTTTGGACGTTCTCACGTCACAAAGGTCTAAATATATTTTCGTAAATTAAAATAATATTTTGGTTTAATTGGATTTTAATCAAAACGCCCACCTTATTTAGAACGGGGTTCTTCCCGTCTGAACTCAAAGATTCTGTCAAAATCTGACTTGAGAACCTTGACGATCTTACCATAGTGGATACGCTTGACCTTGTAGAATCTCAGATAGTGGTCTACCTGGTTTCTCGTAAGATGATATTGCTCCATGAGCTCAGCGTATGTGAGGTAACCGTCAACGTTTTTCATCACCTGCTCGGTGATAGAGCCGTTCTTTATTCCGTCCACATGGACCTTTGAGTAGTAGACCTGGGATTTGACCTTCTTCTTCGGTATGGCATAGTCATAGGCCATGGAATACACGGCCGACTGAGTCATGTTATACTTCTTGATGATCTCTGATGTGGAATACCATTCGGTTATCTCAGGATGCTCGTCTTCAGCTCTCTTTGCAAGCAGCTTGTCGACCTTCACCTTATTATAATAGTCCTTGTCACGGAAGTGGATCGCCTCAATACCTTCTCTTTCCAACAGCTTCTTCACTCCAGCCAGAGACATCCCGGCTTTTTCCATGACATCCTTGGTCAAGTAGAAGTCATTGATGTCAAGCTTAGGCTCTTCTCTGGTAGTGACAGGACGACCGTCCTCGTTCTTGAACGGAGGAGGGACCAGGGGAGCAGGAAGCGTCTGGAACAGACTGTCCAGATCTGCCTTCCTGATGAGAGTTTTAGTTGGAAGCTTTAGGATTTTGATCTGGCCGCTCTTGATATACCGGTAGATTGTGGATTTGCCTACAGACAGATACTCGGCTGCCAGACGTGGCGTCATTACGCAGAGGTTGTCGAAGTGCTCGACACTTCGCCTGGCTTCTTCTTCCTTGAATGCCTCGCCGACTTCCTTTTCAAGGATACGCCGTCTCGTTACCTTGTACGCCTTTTGAGAGCATAGATGACTGCAGAACCTCGTTGCGGCAGTCCTTGCCGTGAATACGCTGCCGCAGAACTCACAGTGCTTTTGATAGGTGATTTTTCCCATTTTTGGTTCACAAAATAGTCCCAGGGTGTCCCAATGCGTCCCAATGTGTCCCACCCCGTGAACAACTTAGGAACGAACGAGGTCTATCGAAAGTTATGCAGCAGAAATGCGCTAAAAAATCTATGCAAAACTATCCAAAAACGTCCTACAACGTCCTATAATGCGAAAATAGGTGAGACGCTTTAACTGTCTCACCTATAGCTAGTCTTGTTGGATTTAATCGTAAGTAATTGTAAATCGATTAGTTACATCATTTGCCGATGCAGAACCTGCTGAATATGACCCCGAGCACTTCCTCAGTGCCTATTTCTCCTGTAATTGAACCTAGATGCTGGATTGCATCGCGCAGATCCTGAGCGACGAGGTCGGAAGGCATGCCGAGGGCAAGACCATCCTGGACGCGGAGAAGGGAAGTGCGTGCAGATTCAAGTGCCTCGAAATGGCGTAGATTTGTGACCAGAACGGCGTCCTGTGAAGCATCCAGAAGGTCCTTCTGGGAGTCGGAAAGCCACTTTTTCAGAGAATCAATGCCAAAACCGTTCTTAGCAGAAATCTCAAGGGTAACTATCTTACTATCAATAGATGAAACAAACCTGTTTATACTGCTAACATTTTTGTTAACTCCCAAAATGTCAATTTTGTTGACCAGTATTGCCAATTTCTGACGACCTGTATCAACTTTGGAAACAAGCTGACTGAGAATCACCGAGACCTCTTCAGACGGAGCGGTCGCATCGACCATTCCGAGTACGACCTCGGCCTCGTCCATCTTCTTGAAAGTCCTTTCGATACCGATCTTCTCGACAGTCTCCGAAGTCTCGCGTATGCCGGCTGTATCGATGAAGCGGAAACGTACTCCGTCGATCACCATCGTCTCTTCAATCGTATCACGGGTGGTACCGGCAATGTCTGACACGATAGCCCTTTCTTCGCCGAGCAGGGCATTGAGCAGCGTACTCTTTCCTGTATTCGCAGCGCCGACGATGGCGACAGGAATACCATTCTTTATCGCATTGCCCATCCTGAAAGAATCGGAAAGCGTTGCCACCTTAGACAGGACTCTTTCCGACAGATCAGCGAGTTTCTTTCTGTCAGCAAACTCTACGTCTTCTTCACTGAAATCAAGCTCTAGCTCCATCAGAGCCGTCATCTCAAGAAGTCCGGTTCTGAGCACCTGGAGCTCTGAAGAAATGCCGCCACGCAACAGGTTCATGGCAACTCGATGGGAGGTCTGGTCCTGCGAAGCGATAAGGTCAGCAACTGACTCAGCCTGAGCAAGGTCCATCTTGCCATTTACATAGGCTCTTTTAGTAAATTCACCTGCTTCAGCCATCCTTGCGCCCGCTTTCACAAGCAGCATCAGGATGTTCTGTGCAATATAGCTGGAAGCGTGGCAGGATATCTCGACAGAATCTTCGCCTGTATAGGAACGAGGTGCCCTGAAAACACTGACAAGGACTTCGTCAAGGACATTCCCATCAGAGTCGAGAATGGTTCCGAACCTGATTGAATATCCTTTTGATTCGCTGATTTTCAATCCCTTGCACGATATTACCTTATCTGCAATTTCAAGTGCAGATCCACCTGAAATCCTTATTATGGTAATTGCTCCGGTGCCTGGAATCGTTGCAGGTGCGACTATCGTATCCTGTATGTTGAGCCTCATGTCTTTATCGATTTCTGTTGCAAAAATACAAAACTTAATCTTGCCTTTCTATTCTAAAAATGCTTAATTTGCATTACTAAAACAAATAACATGAGCAATCTCCACATAATCAACCACCCTATGATCCAGCACAAGCTGAGCATCATGCGCCAGAAAGAGACAGGCACAAAGGATTTCAAGCAGCTGCTTAAAGAGATTTCAATGCTTATGGGTTACGAGATCACCCGTGACCTTCCGCTTGAAGACAAGGAGATCGAGACTCCTATCTGCAAGATGGTCGCAAAGGTGGTCCCTGGCCGTAAACTTGCCATCGTTCCTATCCTCAGGGCAGGTCTTGGAATGGTAGACGGACTCCTCGAACTGATTCCTGTCGCCAAGGTCGGCCATATCGGACTCTACCGCAACGAAGAGACCCACAAGCCGGTAGTCTACTACTGCAAGCTTCCTTTCGACATCCAGGAAAGACTTGTCATCCTGACTGACCCTATGCTTGCTACCGGAGGAAGCGCATGCGACGCCATCCAGATGCTCAAGGAGCGTGGATGCAAGAATATCCGTCTGATGAACCTCGTGGCTGCTCCAGAGGGCGTAAAGGCCGTCCAGGAAGCCCATCCGGACGTCGACATCTATGTCGCTGCGGTCGATGAGAAACTCAACGAAAACGCATACATCGTACCAGGTCTCGGCGACGCCGGCGACAGAATCTTCGGTACAAAGTAGGACCATGGTACCATGATCCTCGGGTCTGGTGCATAATTCATATAAAGAAATGCCGGTTGAAATTAATCAGCCGGCATTTCTGGTCATTATGTAGTCAGTTTGTTGTCTAGTATTTCGAATCCCTTGGACTTACCTTGCTCATATTGTCGAGCAGCGACTCGTTGGTCTGGTACTGGTCCATGATTCCGAGGACGAAGCTCATCGCCTCTGTAGGATTCATCTCAGCAAGAAGCTTTCTGAGAATCCATATCCTGTTGGCCTGCTCAGGGTTGTAGAGAAGGTCGTCACGACGCGTGCTTGAAAGGATGACGTTCACAGCAGGGAAGATACGCCTGTTGGAAAGCGCACGGTCAAGCTGGAGCTCCATGTTACCTGTACCCTTGAATTCCTCGAAGATGACCTCGTCCATCTTTGAACCGGTCTCTGTGAGGGCTGTAGCGAGGATCGTGAGCGATCCGCCGCCTTCGATGTTACGTGCTGCACCGAAGAAGCGCTTAGGCTTCTGGAGGGCATTTGCGTCGACACCACCGGTGAGGACCTTTCCGGATGCAGGCTGTACTGTGTTGTAAGCTCTTGCAAGACGTGTGATTGAGTCGAGGAGGATGACTACGTCATGTCCGCACTCTACGAGTCTGCGTGCCTTCTCGATAACCATGTTAGCTACCTTCACATGTCTCTCAGCCGGCTCGTCGAAGGTTGAAGCTACGACTTCTGCCTTTACGCTGCGCTGCATGTCTGTAACCTCCTCTGGACGCTCGTCGATAAGGAGCACTATCTCGTATACCTCTGGGTGGTTGTCTGCGATTGCGTTTGCAATCGACTTGAGAAGCATTGTCTTACCGGTCTTAGGCTGTGCGACGATAAGTCCGCGCTGGCCCTTTCCGATAGGGGTGAAGAGGTCTACGATTCGGCATGAAGGATCCTTCTCATGTCCATGTCCGAGAAGATTGAACTTCTCGTCAGGGAAAAGCGGGGTGAGGAAGTCGAACGGCACGCGGTCCCTGATGAACTCAGGAGTCCTTCCGTTGATATACTTGATGCGCACGAGAGGGAAGTACTTGTCACCCTCTCTTGGAGGACGGATCTCACCTGTCACGGTGTCGCCTGGCTTGAGCGCGTTTGTCTTTATCTGGTTCTGAGAAACGTAGATATCGTCAGGGGAGTTCAGGTAGTTGTAGTCTGAAGAACGGAGGAAGCCATATCCGTCAGGCATGATCTCGAGAACACCAGTAGCCTCGACTGTTCCTTCGAACTCTATCTTCGGCTGACGTTCCTTCTTCTCCTGACGATCCTGACGCTCCTGTGACTGCTGACGGTCCTGATTGCTCTGTGGCTGCTGGTTACCCTGCTGCTGAGCATTCTGCTGGTTCTGGTCACGCTGTTCGCGGTTTCTGAGCTTCTGGTCGATTTTCTGGAAGATAGCATCGGCCTTCTGCTTCTTTTCCGCAGCTATCCTTTCCTGCTTTTCCTGCTCGTTCTCGCCGGCAGGCTGAGCCTGATCTGGCTCCTGGGCTGGCTGCTGATTCCTGTTCTTTTCCTTTCTTGGACGGAGCTGGCGGCCATTCTGGCTCTGCTGCGATGCCTCTGCATCCTGCTGTGCCGGAACTTCCTCTGCAGGAGCTTCTGCAGCTGTTTCTACCTGTTCCTCGGCTGGAGCCTGGACAGCATTCTTAGGCTTGCGGCCTCTCTTCTTAGGCTGGTTGGCAACAGGGGATTCGGCTGAAGGTGCAGATTCTGCGACGGTCTCTGCCGGAGCCTCGGCTGCAACTGGCTCAGACACCTCAGGCTGAGCTTCTTTCTTAGCCTTCTGCTTTGGCTGTTTCGCCTTCTTAGGCGCCTGGCTTTCAGCCATCTGTGCATCTGGGGCTGCTGCAGTCTCGGCAGGCTTTTCCTCTACAGCCTTTTCTGCCTTCTTAGGGGCGTCTTTCTTCTGTTTAGGTTTCTTCTTCTTGTCAACAGGCTGCGGATTCTTCGACTCGATTATGGCCTGCTGGTCAAGGATTGCGAAGCCGAGTTCTTCCGCGGTCATCTTCTTTGTGCCTTTGATTCCAAGTTCGTCTGCGATCGTACGGAGCTGGTCCTCATTCATCGCATTGAGCTCTAATAAGCTGTGTGGCATAGTATATTTTACTTGTATGAATAAATATTATTGTCGGAATCTTGCGAGACCGTGTGAGAAAAGGGGCCGGTCTCTATTACGATAATGCAAATATAAGCAATTCCTTCGGAATTTCCAAATGCCCGGGGATCATGGTACCATGGACCTAACGGTCCCAGTAGCTTGTGCTCTTCTTGAAGCGGAGGAGATCTGCGAGGGCCGATGCGTTCGCGGCGATACGGAAGCTCCATGACTGCCACTTTCCGGTAGGCACCCATGAGACCGCGATGTTGAAGCAGTGGAGGTCGTATGTGGCACTCAGCTGAGTGGTGGTCAGCTTCATCGCCATGAGGTCTACACCCGAAGACATGTTGATGTTCATCTTAGGCGTAAGCTTCACGTTGCCGCTGAAACCCAGGGTCTGAGTAAAGCGGTTGTTCGTTATCAGCTGTCCATTGGTGTACTGATATGACCTGTTGTACGAGAACGAATAGTTGAGGTTGACCGACCATGGTACGTTAGGATTGGTGTAGTACAGCCATCCTCCAGGTATGTATTCACCGGTGACCGGATGATAGTACACCCTCTTATAATAGTCGGCCGAGTTCCTGTTCCCTCCGTCGGTTGATTCCTTGGATCCGTCATTTCCGTTAATCGATCCCTTTCCGGAGAACGAATAAGACATGGAAGCGCTCGCGGCGGTAAGCCTGACAGGATTGCTCCAGCCCTGCTGGACGATGTTGAAGGTATTGATCTTGCGTCCGCGCTCGTCGATGGCATATGGGTCCATGTTGAGGTTTCCCGAGATGCCGAGCTTGCCGAAGATGCTGGTGGACATGCTCACTCCGATGTTGTTCATCTTGAGGGAGTCCGCAAGGAAGTTATAGCCGGTGTTGATGTTGAGATTGTCGATCAGCTTGATCTTCTTCGTGCCCTTGCCGGTAGTGTCGCGCATGTCACGGACCTTGGCCTCGAGATTGTTGCCGATAGAGATTCCGAGAGTTCCGCTCCTTCCCTTGCCAGGGACGGAGTTCATCTGACCGGAGTAGATATTGTAGTCGTAGGTCTTCGCTACGCCTTTTGCGTCGGTGTACTCGAGTGTCCTCCAACCATTGGCATAAGTTCCTTTCTCAGGGCTGAAGCTGAGCGAGAAAGAAGGGGAGATGACGTGCCTGATCGCCTGGACCCTGTGGTTCTGGCCGAAGTTGAAAAGACCGTACAGACGGGTGCTCATGGATATGCCGCCGGAATAGTTCTGGGTGATGCCCAGGGTGCTGAACTGCTTGTGCATGTTCTGCACAAGTCGGTCTGTCTCAGGATCATAGCTGTAGTCGCTATCCCTGAAGAACCAGTTCATTCCGTAGCTGATGCTAGGGGTGAAGTTGAGGTAGTTCAGGAGAGTGAAGTTCGGCAGTCCGATCTGGAAGTTGTGGTTCATACCGTTCTGGAACTTGTCGTAGAACCCTTCTTTTCCAAAATCAGAAGCCTTGAAATTAATCTTGTTCTGGAGCGATGTGCTGTATCCGAGAGAGAACTTCTCATAGAATTTCTCCTTGCCTACACGGTTCTTCTGCTTGAACGGATAGAATCTTGTCACAGAGAAAGTGAGATTAGGGAGAGTGAACGCATATGAGCTGTCTCGTGAGTTCTGGCTGTGCAGGGCGTTCACCGAGAGGCTGAACTTTCCGTTCCAGTTCCTTGAGAACGAGATCGAAGACGATGCCTGGTTCTGCAGGGCCTCTGTCACCGATGTCGAATTGTATCGGTTGTTAGAAGGGCTGGAGAAGTTGACGGATGCGCTGAACGTCTGTCCAGGGCGGGACTTGCTGTCCTGCGAATGAGACCACTTGATGCTGAAGTTCCTGGTCTGGAAGAAGTCCTTGCTGCCTTTCTCTCCCGACTGGTCGTTGGAGTAGGTGAGTCCGAAATTACCGTTGAACTTGTAGTTGACCCTATAGCGGGAATTGACGTTCACCGCCCATGATCCCATGGTGTAGTAGTCGCCGGTGACCGAGAGGTCGAGATGGTCGCCGAACACGAAATACATACCGGCGTCCCTGGCGTAGAAACCACGGGAAGTCTCCTCGCCGAAAGTAGGCATGAGCATACCGGTGGCGCGGCTAGGCTTCTTGGGGATGAATCCGAACGGGATTCCGATAGGGAGCGGCACGTCCTCGAGCACAAGACCTGCAGGTCCGAAGACGGTCTTTCTGGTAGGATTGTTCACTACTTTCGCGGCTGAAAGCGTCATGAAGTAGTGTGGATGGTCTTCCAGGTCGCAGACTGAATACCTGCCCTTGGTGATGTTGATCGAGCGGTCAGGCATCATCTTGATGTTCTGTCCATGGAGAAGTCCTTCCTCCTGCTGGGTCGTCATGTTGGTGATCCTGGCCTTGCGGGTGTTGAAGTTGTAGCGGAGCTCTTCCATCGAGTAGGTGCTTCCGGCCTCGGTCATGGTAGGCTGTCCCTTGACCTCTCCGCTGAGCGTGTCAAGTGTACCGCGGGCATATACCGTACCGGTGTTCATGTCATACTCCATGTAGTCCGCTGTGAGCTTCATTCCGCCGTACTCGACGGTCACGTCACCGTAGTAATACACTTTCCTCTGGCCGTCGGAGAACACTTCCTTGACCGAATCCTTTGCACCAGTGAATGCAGGAGCATCGAGCGAACTCTGCCTCTGGAGCGCCGCCGAATCAAGCTTGAAGATGGAGTCTGCCCTGTGGATTGAATCGCGGATGGCGAGGATAGAGTCTGTCACCTCCACGCTGTCGGGATGGTAGGCGACTGCCTGGTTGAAGGTGACACGTTCTCTTCTGCCCCTCCTGAGGTCCTGTGAACGACCGGTGAAAGAAGTGCAGAAAAGCAGCATCAAGGCACTGATAAGCACCCATATTCCTTTGTTTCCAGTATGTGAATTTTCCCGCAAAATCATTAAATTTGCAAAATACAAATATACGACCATTTTGAAACATATCCAAAACCATATATGCGCGCTCGCATGCGTATTGTCCATGCTCGGAAGCTTTGCTTCCACCGCCCAGACCAAGAGCTCTTCGGATGCGCTTGGACTCAACACTATCTGCATTGATCCAGGCCATGGCGGCAAGGACCCGGGAGCTGTCAGCAGGGACGGCAGGAAAATCCAGGAAAAAGACATCGTCCTTTCTGTGGGCCTGAAGCTCAGGAAGCTTCTCAACGAGGGCTACCCAGGCATGAAAGTGGTCATGACAAGAGACTCCGACAAGTTCATCGAACTGAATGAGAGGGCCAACATCGCCAACAAGGCCAACTCCGACCTCTTCATCTCTCTTCATATCAACGCGGTGGATCCCAAGAACAACCGCAGCTGGCAGAGCGTCAGCGGCTTCTCGCTCCACACCCTCGGCCAGTCGCGCACTGGCGCCGACCTTCAGTCCATGAACATGGAACTTTGCAAGAGGGAGAACTCCGTAATCCTCATGGAGAATGACCATGATACCAAGTACGAGGGCTTCGATCCTAATGATCCTCAGTCATATATCATCTTCAACCTGATGCAGAACTCGAATCTCGTCCAGAGCCTTCTCTTCGCAGACGAGGCTGCCCAGGCCCTGGCTAAAGGCCCGGTACTCAAGAACAGGGGAATATCCCAGGATCCGTTCCTTGTGCTCTGGAGGACGACCATGCCTTCCGTGCTGATCGAGTGCGGATTCATCACAAGTACCAACGACCTTGCAAAGATGAGTACCGAAGCTGGACAGCAGCAGATTGCCAAGGCTATCTACAACGCGATCGTCTCGTATAAGAAGAAATACGACAGCAGCGTCAATGCCAAGCCTGTCGAGCCGGTGAAGGCTCAGCCTGCGCCGAAGGAGGCTGCAAAGCCGGTTGAGAAGGAAGCAGCGAAGCCTGCCCAGAAGCAGACGGAGAGCGCCACTGTCCAGGCTAAGTCCGGCGTATACTACGGAACCCAGGTGATCGCTTCCGCGAAGCTCATGAAGAGCGGTGATACATTCTTCAAAGGATATGAGCCGACCACCCTTAAGAGTGGTACTTTATACAAGTATTTCGTAGGTGTTTCTGAAGATATCGACAAGGCAAGAAAACAGCATTCCGAGATCGTCAAGAAATTCCCGGGATCTTTCTTCGTCAAGGTCGATGGAGAAAGTGTGCAGAGAGTAAAATAGGATTTATATAGCTCTCAATAACCTAGAACTAGGAAAAATCTTGATTCTAGTAAATTGGAATCATTCAAAATTGTAAATGTCTTAAAAATAATGGTTTTAGATATTAACAAAATTGTTAATTAATTGATTATCAGCACTTTCTAAAACCAAAAATATCAACAATTCTGAAACGGATAAAAAGTAAAATAAATTTAATCTGCAAGAGCAAATCGACTTTTTTATAAAATATTTTTCAACCATATTTGCAAAGCATTAGGAGGAAAAGTCATCCCCATTTCGAAGGACTTTCCACCGGATGCTTTTTTTTGACCCCGATACTTTTTCGAAATTAATTTGTAATGGTAGAACAGAACGGACATATCACCGTATGGAACGACTGTCTACGGATCATTGAGCAGATCATTGAGCCGCAGAAGTTCAATACGTGGTTCAAGCCTATCAAGCCGATCTCGCTTGTGGGTTCTACTATTACTGTCGAGGTCCCTTCGGATTTCTTCCGTGAGTACCTCGAGGGATCTTACCTTGACCTGCTCAAGAAGACTCTCAAGAGAGTGATAGGCGAGGGCGCCCAGCTTGTATATAATGTACCTGTCGTGAGCAAGCAGCCGGCGATGAAGTATCCGTCGTCAGATGTGACCAGCCCGACTAACAGGCCTGTACAGATCGCGACATATCCGACAGAAGGAAACCCAGGACCGTTCGTGTTCCCTGGACTCAAGAGGGTATCGATCAATCCTAGGCTGAATCCTGTCTACAACTTTGCAAACCTCGTGACCGGAGAATGCAACAGGATGGGTATCACTGCCGGTCTCAGCATTTCTGAAAAGCCAGGCAACACACCATTCAATCCTCTCTTCATATTCGGAGGTCCAGGTCTTGGAAAGACACACCTTGCCCAGGCCATCGGTCTCTCGATCAAGGAAAAGTATCCTGAACTCATCGTCCTCTACGTGACTGGCAACGAATTCAAGAACCAGTATGTCAATGCGACAAACGTAAAGAACAAGCTCACTGACTTCCTTGCTTTCTATTCGAAGATAGACGTCCTGATCGTGGACGACATCCATGATCTCGCATCACCTGGTGCGCAGAATGCTTTCTTCTCGATTTTCAACCATCTCCACGAGACCGGCAAGCAGCTGATCTTCACATCGGACCGTGCTCCGGTTGACCTCCAAAACTTCGAGGAAAGGCTTCTTTCCCGTATGAAGTGGGGACTCTCCATAGAGCTCAGCAGACCTGAGTACAAGACCAGGCTTGAAATGCTCCGCGCAAGGGCGTTCAGGGAAGGCATCTCAATCAGTGACGACGTGCTCGTATATCTTGCGAACAGGATAAAGTCTAACTTCAGGGAACTTGAGGGCACGCTTATCTCGCTTATCGCCCATGCTACCTTCGGACGCAAGGAGATCACTACCGAGCTTGCCGCAAAAGTCGCAGGTGACCTTGTAAGTGAGGACCAGAAGGATATGACAATCGACAAAGTACAGCAGACTGTCTGCGAGTACTTCAACATAACACGCGAAACATTGCTCTCAAAGTCCCGCAAGCGCCAGATCGTCCAGGCAAGACAGATCGCCATGTACGTGTGCAGGCAGATGCTGAACTGCTCTCTGGTGACAATCGGTGCGGAACTTGGCGGCAAGGACCACGCTACAGTAATGCACGCATGCTCTACTGTATCGGACCTCATGGAAACAGACAAGACTTTCAGGAAGTACGTGTCCGACATAGAGAAGATGCTTGCACCTGTGGTATAATTCACAACAGGTAATGGATTCCAATTTAGTTCTGAACATTTTCCGGGAGATCACCAAGATCCCCCGCGAATCCGGTCATGAAGAACAGATGACCGCTTTTCTCATCAATTTCGCTAAGACACATGGTCTGAAAAGCAAGGTTGACAAAGCCGGAAACGTGCTTATCACCAAGAATGCCGTGCCAGGCAAGGAGAGTGTCCCGACACTTGTGCTCCAGGCCCATCAGGACATGGTATGTGAGAAGGCCGACGGAAGCAACCATGATTTCGCTACCGATCCGATCAGCTACGAGATCCGGGACGGATGGATGGTCGCAGACGAGACGACCCTCGGTGCTGACGACGGAATCGGTGTAGCTGCCTGCCTTGCACTTCTTGAAAGCGATCTTCCTATGGGAAAGATCGAGTGCCTGTTCACAGTATCCGAGGAGACAGGCCTTGACGGTGCCATGGCTCTTGAAAGCGGTTTCTTTACAGGCAAGACTCTCATCAATCTTGACTCAGAGGACGAAGGACAGCTTTTCGTCGGCTGTGCAGGAGGTGTCAATACAGAAGCAGTGTTCAGTTACGAGAAAGAAGAGCCTGTCGAAGGCTATGTTCCTGTAAGATTCAAGCTCTTCAATTCTATCGGCGGCCATAGCGGAGACGATATCAACAAAGAGAGGATCAATACTGTCCAGCAGATTGCCCGTTTCCTCTACAATCTTGGCAAGATCACTGACTATCAGCTTGTTTCGATCAATGGAGGTGGCAAGCACAATGCCATTGCGAGGAACTGCGAGGCTGTCGTACTTGTCCCGTCTTCCGTAGCGGACTCTCTGATCAAGGAGTTCGGCTTGTTCTTCAAGGCTCTCAGGAACGAATTCGCGAAGTCAGATCCTGACGTCCAGTGCGAAGCCTGCATTGTCGAGACAGACACCGCCCCGATTGATTCGACCGTCGCCAGGAACATGGTAGCTGCTCTGCTTGCCGTACACCATGGAGTACTTGCCATGAGCCAGGACATACCTGGACTTGTAGAGACTTCAAGCAATCTCGCATCAGTGAAGATGGACGAGCCGGGCAGGATAAAGGTCGTGACCAGCCAGAGAAGCTCGACGGATTCTGCGAAATTCTTCGTGGCAGACAAGATCGAGGCATGCTTTACCCTCGCAGGAGCCACCACGAAGCGTTCAGACCCATATCCAGGCTGGAAGCCGAACATGGATTCGCACATACTTGACGTGGCTGTGAACTCCTATAGGAAGCTCTTCGGCTGCGATCCTGAGGTCAAGGCCATACATGCCGGTCTTGAATGTGGACTTTTCCTTGAGAAGTTCGATGGTCTCGATATGATCTCATTCGGACCGACACTCAGGGGAGTGCATGCCCCGGGTGAAAGGCTGGATCTCGCTTCAAATGAAAAATTTGTCGCCCATCTTATAGATGTTGTGACCAATTTTTGTTAAATTTGAAAAAGATTTAAATATTTAAATAAATATGAGACTAGTCGCTCCATCTCTTCTTGCAGCAGATTTCATGCATCTTGACAAGGAAATCGAGATGATCAACAACTATGCGGACATTCTGCATCTGGATATCATGGACGGTACCTTCGTACCTAACATCTCATTCGGATTCTCTGTCATCGACTCTATCTGGAAGGCTGTCAAGAAGCCTATGGATGTGCATCTCATGATTGTCCATCCGGAGAAATACGTCAAGAAGTTCGCCGAGAAAGGGGCTTCAATGATCAGTTTCCACCTGGAGGCAGCGGAGGCTGCCGGCATTGATCCGGGCGAGATACTTGACATGATACATGACTGTGGCTGCAAGGCCGGCCTTGCCATCAATCCTGACATTCCGGTAGAGAAACTGTTCCCATATCTCGAGAAAGCAGACTATGTACTTCTGATGTCTGTCTTCGCAGGTTTCGGCGGACAGAAGTTCATCGAAGAGACATTTGACAGGGTCAAGACAGTCAGAGCAGAGATTGACGGAAGGGGACTGGACGTGGCTATCCAGATCGACGGAGGCGTCACAATCCTCAATGCAGACGAGATTGCTGAGGCAGGAGTCAACATCCTTGTTGCCGGAAGCGCAGTGTTCAAATCCGAAGATCCTAAGCAGTCGATGGATCTGATCAGGGGTGTCAAGCCTTCTGCTGAATAATCTTAAGAAATACTTTAAAGGATATAGCTTATCTCCTTGAAAGCAAATTCCTTAATTGAACCATCAGGCATCTCCACCTGCAGCAATGCAGACTCGGAGATGCCTTTTATCGTACCCTTGAACACCTCTCCGCTGAGGCAGTCTGTATACTCGTGAAGCTCGCCGAGACGGTACATCTTTGAAAGGTAGAGCTGATGCATCTCTGAACGTCCCTCTGAAGTCTCCATGGTCCCGAGATATCTGCCGAGCACTGCGAGGAAGTCCGAAAGAGCCGCCTTGGTGTCGTATCTCTTGCCGGTCAGCAACGACATTGACGTCGGGTTCATCAGCTGAGGAGGAAAGTCCCTCTGGTTGCAGTTGATGCCGATCCCGACGATGCTTCTGCCGACTTCGTCGCCGCTCAGACTGTTCTCGATAAGTATTCCGACCAGTTTGCGGTCCCTGACATAGATGTCGTTCGGCCATTTGATCTTTGCATTGATGCCTTCGAGGGCGAAGTACTCGGCCAGTGCGAGGGTGACTGCCTCGCTGATGGTGAACTGGCTGGTAGCCTTGAGCGGAGAAAGACAGCCTTCTCCGAAACGCAGCAATATGGAGAATGTCAGGTTCGCACCAGGTTCGACAGTCCATACATTGCCTCTCTGTCCTCGTCCCGCTGTCTGGTTGACAGCAGCTATGACTGACAGATTGTCAAGGCTGTCACAACGTCTAACTATCTCAGTATTAGTGGAATCCACCGATTCCATCCATATTGTATCAAACTGCATTGTCATTGGTTCGGATTTTGTGTTATCTTTGTATGTTGCAAATATATACATCAATTTTTATACAAACGAATAATATGGAATTAACACCAGTAGCGGTCATTGCGGAGTCTATGCTTGAAAAGAAAGCAAAGAATGTGGTATCCCTTGACCTCAGACCTATAGGATCAGCAATCGCAGACCATTTTGTGATCTGTAACGCAGATTCAACCACAGCAGTAGCGGCTATCGCCGACAATGTCCTCGTGAAGATGCAGGAGCAGCTCGACAGAAAGGTCGTGCGTATGCAGGGCCTCGAGAATGATTTCTGGATCATCCTTGACTTCGGTGATGTCGTAGTCCATATCTTCCTTACAGAATACAGGGAGTTCTACCGTCTCGAGGAGCTCTGGGCTGACGCTCCAAGACAGGAGTATGTCGACGAGCCTGCTCCAGTCAAGAAGACTGCTTCTACGACACGCGTGAAGCCTAAGGCATCGACCAAGGTGCGCGCATCTGTAAGAAAGGTCAAGAAAAACGTTGAAGAGTAATTAAATGTCAGAAAACAAGAATCCAAAGAAGACCAAGATCGTAAGGATAAACATCGGTTTCTCCTGGTTCTACTTCCTGCTTATCGGAGGCATCATCTGGATGCTTTCGAAGCAGCCTGCTGCCAATCCTCAGAAGATTGAGTGGGCCGAGGTAGAGTCCATGATAGAGGCCGGTGACATCAAGGAGATCAAGTTCGTAAGGAATGACTACAAGGGTGAAATCACCGTCCGTCAGGAAAGGCTTTCGAAGTATGCCGACAAGTTCGGCGGCACCGTTCCTGCCAAGTCTCCTCATTTCACTTTCATGGTGTCGACCAAGTTCGACCCTGAGGCACGTTTCGGCGACCTCAATGCAAATCTTCCTGCCGATCAGCAGGTAAAGGTCGTGCTTGTCAACAACGACAAAGTATGGGGTCAGATCTTCGAATGGCTCCTGTTCCCTATACTCATCATACTCATGTGGGTATGGATGTTCCGTGGAATAGGAAAGAACAGCGGCAATGCCGGTGGAGGCATGGGCGGAGTGTTCAACGTAGGCAAGTCGACAGGCAAGCTTGCGGACAAGAATACTGTGGACGTTCGTTTCAGCGACGTAGCTGGTCTCTATGGCGCCAAGGAGGAGATCATGGAGATCGTGGACTTCCTCAAGAAACCGGAGAAATACACGGAGCTTGGCGGCAAGATTCCTAAGGGAGCGCTTCTCGTAGGCCCTCCAGGAACCGGAAAGACCCTCCTCGCAAAGGCCGTTGCAGGTGAGGCGAACGTACCGTTCTTCTCGATCTCCGGTTCTGACTTCGTGGAGATGTTCGTGGGCGTAGGTGCTTCACGCGTCCGTGACCTTTTCAAACAGGCCAAGGAGAAGGCACCATGTATCGTGTTCATCGATGAGATCGACGCAGTCGGCCGTGCAAGAGGCAAGAACGTAGGCTTTTCTTCAAATGACGAGAGGGAAAATACTCTCAATCAGCTTCTTACCGAGATGGACGGCTTCGGAACCAACAGCGGTGTCATCCTTCTTGCTGCGACCAACCGTGCCGACATCCTCGACAAGGCTCTTCTACGTGCAGGACGTTTCGACCGCCAGATCCACGTCGAGCTCCCTGAGCTCAAGGAAAGGATCGAGATCTTCAATGTCCATATGAAGAAGCTCAAGCTTGTCGACAATTTCGATGTCGAATTCATGGCAAAGCACACACCAGGCTTCTCAGGTGCCGACATCGCCAATGTCTGCAACGAGGCTGCCCTTAACGCGGCGCGCAAGGACAAGAAGGCTGTCGACATGCAGGACTTCCTCGACGCTGTAGACCGCATAGTCGGCGGACTCGAGCGCAAGAACTCTACTATAATGAGCCCTAAGGAGAAGAAGACGACAGCTTACCACGAGGCAGGACATGCAGTGGTCGGTTGGCTTCTTCCAAACGCAGACCCTGTTTTCAAGGTCAGCCTTATCCCTAGAGGTCAGGCACTTGGACTCACATGGAGCCTTCCTTCAGAGCGCAAGATCGTTTCCAAGTCTTGCATGATCGACGAGATGTGCACTCTCATCGGAGGTCGCGTCGCAGAGGAGATCCTCAACGGCGAGCCTGCATCAGGAGCACTCAGCGATCTCGAAAGACTCACCCGTATCGCTTACTACATGGTACAGTACTACGGTATGAGCGAGAAGGTCGGAGCACTCTCATTCTACGACTCTACAGGTTCGCGCGGATATGATCTCACCAAGCCTTACAGCGAGAAGACCGCCGAGCTCATGGACAAGGAAGTCAAGGATATCGTGGATGACGTCCACGCCAGGACTCTCAAGCTTCTTCAGGACAACATGGAATCATTTGTCAAGATTGCAGAGCTTCTTCTTGAAAAAGAAGTTATATTTGCAGAAGACCTCGAGGCCGTTCTCGGCCCTAAGGCGACAAATGAAGTAACCACTGAAGAAACTGCCCAGGAGGCAACCACTGAGAATGAATAACGTCCTTACACGAATCGTATCAGGAGCCGTTTTCCTGATAATCATACTTGCTGCATTGCTGCTGAACAGATTCCTGTTCGCAGCAGTGCTTCTTTTTGTATTGGTCGTGATGCTTCACGAGTTCTACACGATCACTATGGACAACAGGTTCATGGTACCCCGCATCATGGCTTTCCTGTGTGCGATCACCCTGTTCGTCACCACCTTCCTGATCTGTTCAGAAGGCATCTCGGCCAGATGGCTGGCAGCCGCGATACTTCCGCTGCTTGCCATGATGTGCTCTTCGATCCACTTCCTGACAAAGGAGAACTTCTCCAGCTTCGCGTTCCTCTACGCAGGCCTTGTATATATCGCATTGCCACTTGCAGGATCCAATCTGGTCGTATTCGAAGGAGGGGAGTTCTGCGGTCTTCCGCTGCTCTGTTTCCTCGCGCTCATCTGGGCTTCAGACGTAGGCGCATATGCATTCGGCATCTCCTTCGGTCAGAAGCCAGGCAGGAAGAAGCTCTGTCCTTCCATCTCGCCTAAGAAATCATGGGTAGGATTCTGGGGAGGATTCTTCACCACTATCCTTGTCGGTGTGATCCTCGGCATGACAGGTCTCTTCAAGTACCCGGTCTACCACTGTGTCATCCTGTCTGCAATCATGAACGTCGCAGCTGTCTACGGAGACCTTTTCGAGTCCCAGTGGAAAAGATGCTATGATGTCAAGGATTCAGGCAACATAATGCCTGGTCATGGCGGCCTGCTTGACAGGTTCGACAGCGCGGTCGTATCGATTCCGGCTGGAGTTATCTACCTCCTTGCCGTCGGCCTTATCTAGTACTCAGCCAAGTCCCTGAGCCACACGTGCCCTGGCAGTTGCTATATCAATTATTTATTGCTATATTTGTATTTCGCAACTGAATAACTGCGCTCACCACGATATAACGTTCATGAGAATCCATAAAGACTGTACAGGTACAATTCTAGGATTGATAATCAGCACATTGATTGCATTGGGGCTGGTCATCTTCTTTGTACACGCACCAGCCATCGAAGCTGTGATCTGCTGCATCCTTGCCATCTTCATGGCATTTGTCGTCTGGTTCCACAGACTTCCTGAAAGAAACCGTCATGGAAGTGACAAGCTTGTCGCAGCCGTAGCAGACGGAAAGGTTCTCAGGATCAGCAAGGTCTACGAAAAGGAATATCTCCACAGGGACTGCATCAAGATCTCTGTCTTCATGAGCTTCTTCGACGTACATTCGAATTTCTTCCCTATGACGGGTGAAATCAGCTATTATAAGTACCATGACGGCAAGTATCTGATGGCATTCCTTCCTAAGTCATCTGAGAAGAACGAGCATTCTTCGACCGCTATCCGCAACGAGCATGGCGACGAGATTCTCTTCAAGCAGATTGCCGGCACCTTCGCGCGCCGTATCGTCTGCTATTCTGAAGAGGGCAAGCATGTCGAGGCGGGTGAGGACTGCGGTATCATCAAGTTCGGTTCGCGCATCGATTTCTTCCTTCCGCTCGATGCCGACATCAAGGTGAAGGTCGGTGACCGCACCGTTGCCAGCGAGACCATCATCGCCGAACTGAAGTAGCTTTGTCTCGTCTGAAATACAAAAAAGACTCTGAAAACGGGCTCCCAAGGAACTTGGAAATGGTCGCCCTTTTTTCAGAGTCTTTTTTTCAGGTTTCCAACGAATCATAGCTCTTCCACGACGCTGCTGTCGACGGGCAGGAATGATTAGAGTAGGCAGAGGCGCAAAGGTCGGCTTTGTGCCTTATTGCTGTTCGTTCCACATCTGGGGCAGAACCGATGTCGTCGAACATTACTGATTAGAACGGACAGGACAGATATCGACGGGCAAAGGCGGATTGGACGGCAAACCCATGGCCGCCCTCGGCCGTGCCAGAGGGAGGGGCCCGCACCGAAGGTGTGGGAAGGGTGAGCGAAGCGAAGGTTTGCGTCCAACCGCCGCCGCCCGTAAGCAACAGACTGCGACGTCCCGAAGAAAACGGCTATTTCTGCGACGCCTCGATAAATTCGACAAGACGGTCGACAGCCTCGGTGTCAGGCACATGACGGAGCACCGGCTCCTTGCCCTTATAGATCGACACCTTATGGTTGCCCTCACCGACATATCCCCAGTCAGCATCCGCCATCTCGCCAGGGCCGTTCACGACACAGCCCATCACAGCAATGACAGTATCCTTGAGGTGACCGGTCCTTGACTTGACCGCCTCAAAAGCCTCCTGAAGGTCGTACATAGTACGTCCGCAGCCAGGACATGCGATATACTCAGGCTTATAGAAACGCCTTCTTGTAGCCTGCATCAGCTCATCTTCAAGATACTCGGCAAGGCCGGACTCGACAACATCGACAATCTCGCCGTCCTCGTCCCTGTAGCAGCCCTTGACCTTGACTTCGTCAAGATCCTTGTCAAGAAGCCTCTTTCCGAAATCGCATGCGAAGTCAAGCAGAAGCTTCTCGCGTGAAGGAGCATCATAAGTCGCTTCAGCGGTCTTGCCCTCGATCCTGACAGCAGTCATAGAAGAACGGAGAAGACCGTCATAGCGGTCAGCAAGATACTGAGCCACCGGAATCTCATTGACAGGATCCTCCGTAAGCGAGACACGTATCGTATTGCCGATTCCTTCAGAAAGGAGAGCAGAGATACCGACACAGGACTTTATACGTCCGGAATCGCCGTTCCCAGCCTCAGTGACACCTACATGGACAGGGAAGACAACACCCCTTTCCTCCATAGCCTTGGCCAGAAGCCTGTAAGCCTCGACCATCACGATGGTGTTGCTGGACTTGAGCGATACGACCACATTGTAGAAATCGTTCGCGATGCAGAGCTCGAGCCATTCCATAGCAGCCTTGCACATCGCAAGCGGCGTATTGCCGTAGAGGTCGGTGATGCGGGCGCCGAGCGATCCATGGTTGAGACCGATTCGGATCGCGGTACCATGTTCCTTGCACACTACGACAAGTCTCGAGAACTGACGGCAGGCCTCGTCATGGTCCTTGTGGAAATTACCTGGATTGATCCTGACTTTCTCGACTATCGGAGCGACTGCGATCGCTGTCTCCGAAGAGAAATGGATGTCCGCTACGATAGGAGTATCGATACCTTCTGCACGAAGACCCTCGTGGATCTCCTTCATGAAAGGGACGTCATTCAGACCGGGACAGGTAATACGGATGAGCTTTGAACCCGCCTCGTACATCCTGCGGCACTGAGCTATGGTTTCCTCGACATTGTATGTATGTGTATTGCACATTGTCTGTGCAGCGATAGGGCAGTCGCTTCCTATGCAGACGTTACCTACCTGTGCTGTAAGAGTCTTCATTTGTATTGACTTTGAGATCTGTTCTTTCCGGGCCCTTCACGCCCTCAAGCACCATCTGCTTAGCCTGACGCTTGAGATCGGCCTTGGTCCTGCCGTTCCTCTTAGTGAGCTGGAACTGGATGCCTGCCGAAATCACCACATCGAAAGGATAGGCATAACGGTAATAGTATTCACTGTAATAATCTGGCTGATAGAGAGATGAGAATCCATATCTTACCTGGGCAAGGACATGGAATTCAATAGGATCAAAGAGCAGGGCGAAACCTGCGCCACCTTTGATACCATAGTCAAATCTTATATCGTAGTCGTAGAAACTTGTGGCATAGGACTGGTCGAAAGACGCATCACCTGTCCTTTCAACCTTCATCCTGTAGCCTCCATAGAGACCGAGATTCGCCTGAATCCTGAAATTGACGATATCGTAATGGAACATCGCCAGCATCGGGACCTCAAGATAGTCATACCTTGCTTCGAAAGCTCCGTCGACAGTCGGTCTGCTGCCTGTCTCCTTGTTGAATCTGGTCTTATACCCGTCCTGACCATAGAACACGCCGACCTGCAAGCCGAAATAAGGCATATAGCCGAACATCTTTCCGTACTTGCTGAATGTCACACCGAAATTGACCGATGTAAGAAGCATGGACTGGTCCTTAGGAGGATTGAACATCATTCTGTTGAGGGCGACGCCGTACTGGAAACCAAACGAAGAATAGTCGTTCATCACCACCTTTGTCTTGATGTTGACAGTGTCCAGGTACTCTCTCGTATAGACATCGTCCACAACCAGGGAATCCCTGCCTGCCGCAGCCAGCGCATCATGACCGCCTGTCACCATAAGTGGCAGGGTAATAAGCAATATGTATAGGAATCTTATGTTCATGGTACCTAGTCTTCAAAGAGCTCTGCTACATTTATCGCCTGTTCCATCTCGGCCGATTCCATCACGTTTATGACATAGGATCCGTCCCTGAGCTTGTAGAACTTCACCTTTTCCGGCTGTCTGTGGGTCAGCACGTCACCGGTATCGACAATACCGTTGTCATTGAGATCCTCGGTCATCCTGATCGAATACTTTCCCTTCTTAAGGTAAGGGAAGTCAAGAGTACAGTCCGACTTGATATGATAGCTTCTCAATACTCTGTCGCGCTTTTCGTTGAGAAGATCGACGATATATGTATGGTTTACCTCTGACAGATTGAGGGAGAGGGAACTGAGCTTGTCATCCTTTGGAAGAGAGACCTTCGCCTCGGTACTGTCATTGTAGAAGCCGTTGATATCCCTGAATTTCCTGTGTGGGACCTTAAGCTTGTATTCATATCCCGACTGGAGCTTCTCAGAAGGCATCAGAGTATATTTCCTGAGATTCGTCGAATCTCTTGTGACGCTATACTTCATGTCTTCTTCCTGCTGTCGAGGATTGATAGAGGTCAGCTTGAGTGAGTCGAATGCTTCGGTGACGATAGGGTAGTTGAACTCAAACTGGAAACCATACTGCTCGACAGTCTCAGGGTTGACCGTCAGCTTGAACACGCAGGTGGTATCTTCATGCCTGATGTCCCTTCTTGTGCTCTTCGAAGCAGAACTGTTCTTTTCCGCAACCAGAGAGACCTGCTCGACAAACGGAGAAAGCACTCCTGCTGTGTCGGTCTTCATATAGTCGACGAACACATGGAGCGTGTCCGGCATCTTCCTCCTGTCATTCACCCAGATCTCAAGGCTGTCTCTCTCAGGGTTCATCTGGAGGATGACCCTCCTGGACTGGACATTCTTTATCCAAAGGGAGTCAATCTGCGCTCCAGGTGCCATGAACGTAATGTATCCGTATCTGTCGGAGTTGCGCTTCTTGTTGACTATCAGCTGCTTGGATGGTTTCTCTCGGAAGACGTTGATTTCGTGTTCAGAAATACGTGCCATACAGTTGACCGTATCCTTCATGTCATACTTAAGGAGCTCCTTCAAGGTGTCTGACACTACCATGGTCGGTCTGATCAAGGAATCCACAAAACCTATCCTGTCATTGTCCGGGTCATAGATGTTGTTGCCGGATTCATCGATTATGGCATAGATGCGGTAGAGCGTATCCTTCACGTTCCTCAGAGAATAGAATCCCCATTCATCAGTCTTTGTCGCTGCGTCAGGACGATGGAGGAACGCCGCTGAGTCCGCATGGTCCTTATATAGGAGCACCGTCGCTCCCTTCACTGGCATGAGCGTATTGCAGTCGCGGACCGTACCGGTGACGACCATGGAATCGAGTGTGTCGCCTGTCGAGAATGTGAGTGTGTAGCCTGGAAACTTATTGCCCTCGTTGTTGTCCTGGATTCCGCCAAGGTCGAGAGTGTAGGTGGTGTTCTCGAGAAGGTCCTCTTCGAACGAGATGACAAGACTCTTGCCTTTGATCTTGTATTTAGGGGACTTCGCCTGCGGTGGAGAGAGGAATATCCCCTTGGAGTCCTTGATAGTGAAATACTCGCTGAATTCCACTACTATCTGTGTGTTCTTTGTCGGGACACCTGTCGTTCCCGGAAGCGGCTTGAGGCCGATGATGGAAGGCGGGATGGTATCTTTCTTTCCTCCGCTAGGCGGAGTGGTCGTGTTCGCACAGGACGGAGAGACCATCACGCCTGCAAGCACGAGTGCAACAGGTATGACAGGGAAGAATCTGCTGAGTATTTTCCTTAAAATCTTCATTCGCTACAAATCTAATCGCATTACGCTCTTGACGCCATCGACATTCTTCAGTTTCTTCATCAGAAGCTCAAGGACGTCCTTGTTCTGCACGTTCACGTCGATGCTGCCTTCGAAAAGGCCTTTGTCGGTTCCAAGGGAGAGTCTCTTGATGTTCACCTCCATCACGAGGGAGATGCAACGGGTGATCTCGTTGAGAAGTCCGACCCTGTCGACGCCCTTGATGCTGATCCTGACGACGTAGGACTGGTTCTCCGAGTCCGGCCACTGAGGCATGACGATCCAGTCACCATACTTGCTGGCAAGGCTCTGTGCCTTCTCACAGGTCTTCTTGTGGACTGTGATGGTCCCGTCCGGCGATAGGAATCCAAGGACGGAATCGCCCGCGATCGGCTGGCAGCAGCTTGCAAGCACATACTTGTGCTTATCCTTGGCAGATCCTATGATATAGTCAGAACGGTTCTTCTTAGGAGAGACGGGCTCAGGCTTGGATGAGACCCCGAAAATCGACTTGTACCACTTCGTAGGCTGCTGGATCGCAAGGCTGGTCGCCACGTCCCTGAGAGTGTCGAAGCTTACAAGGCCAAGTGCATAACGGAACTGGAGGTCCTCGATGTTCTTCTGGCCTGTAGCTGACGCGAGACGTCTGAGGAGCTGCTCGTTGGCATTGATCCCGGCCTCCCGGAACTTATCCTCGAGACTCATCTTGCCCATCAGGATGACCGCCGACTTGTCAGTCTTGAAATAGTCCATGACGAAGCTCTTGGCCTGGCGGGTCTGGAGGAACTGAAGCCAGTCCTTCTTTGGATGCTCATCCTCTGAGGTGATGATCTCGACCACGTCTCCGGTCTTGAGGACATAGGAGAGCGGCACGAGCTTCATGTTGACCTTCGCAGCGATAGCCGTGTTGCCTATCTGGGAATGGATCTGATATGCGAAATCAAGGGCAGTGGCACCTTTGACTATGCTTTTCTGCTCACCCTTCGGAGTAAATACCACGATGTCTGTGCTGACCAGGTCGTTGTGGACGATGTCGAGAAGCTCGAGTGCATTGACATCAGGATTGACGATGATCTCCTTGACTTTGTTGAGCCATGTGTCGATCTCGCTGGCATCCTCTGAGGAATATCCTTCTCTCTTGTAGGCCCAGTGGGCTGCGATACCTTTCTCGGCGATGTCGTCCATACGTCTTGTGCGGATCTGGACTTCGATCCAGATGCCGTTGTCGCTGAGAAGGGTCACATGCAGGGCTTCGTAGCCGTTGCTCTTAGGATGCTTGACCCAGTCCCTGACTCTGTCCGGCTTGTATCTGTACAGACCTGTGATTATCGAGAAGATATGGTAGCACTGGTCACGCTCCATGTCCTTTGTAGTCGTGTTCTCATTTGCATCGAAGATGATTCTGATCGCATAGAGGTCGTACACCTGTTCGAAAGTGACGTTCTTGGTCGTCATCTTGTGCCATATCGAATAAGGTGACTTGAGACGTTTCTTTATCTCGTATGAGAAGCCGGCATTCGAAAGTGCCTTGTCGATTGGCTCGATGAACGAGTCTATGGCAGCTTCGCGGTCACTGATGTCACGGTTGATCAAGGTCTGGATCTCGTTGTATGCATCCGGTTCCTTGAACCTGAGCCATATGTTCTCCATCTCGGACTTCACCTCATAGAGACCGAGGCGATGGGCGAGAGGGATGAAGATGAACATAGTCTCGCTGAGGATCTTGTCACGCTTGTACTCAGGCATGAACTCGATCGTCCTGCAGTTATGGAGACGGTCTGCGAGCTTGATGAGCACGACCCTGGCGTCGTCATTGAGAGTAAGAAGGATTCGCTTGAAGTTCTCAGCCTGCATGCTGCGTGAGTACTCGGCGTCGTCCTTGTTGTTCTTGTCATGGTTGTCAAGCACGGTCTTGATCTTGGTAAGACCGTCCACAAGAGAAGCTATCTTTTCGCCGAACATCCCGGAGATGTCCTCGACGGTAAAGGCTGTGTCTTCTACGACATCATGGAGGAGAGCGGCGACTATCGACTTGTATCCCAGTCCGATATCTGAGACCACAATCTTCGCTACAGCGATAGGATGCAGCATATAAGGCTCACCGGAACGTCTCCTGACATTTTTGTGGGCTTCATTCGCGAACTCATATGCCTTCTGGATCTTTTCGACCTCGCGCTCGTTGGCACAGCGCTTCCTGGCCGCTGCCTTGAGGTCGGCATACTCTCTCGCAATCTGTTCGTAGTCTTCCTGTGTGAACTGTGAGATACTCATGACTTAATTGCCTCTTGTATAATCTTTTCTTTGTTCTGCAGTGAGTAGGAAATCTGACCGCCGAGCACTGTTATCAGCCATCCGAATCTCATCCATACAAGCAGGAGCGGGATGGCCGCTATCGTACCGTATACGGCATTGACTCTTGTGACGAGCACCTGTGTCTCAAGATACAGGAACTGAAGTATGGTGAATGCGATGCCTGCGACGATCGCTCCTTTGAATGCATTCTTGTACAACACCTTCGTGGACGGGATATACTTGTACATAGCCGAGAGCACAAGGATGCTCAGCAATGCGAAGATCAGCCAGCTCACAAAGGTCTTTATCTCGTTGGAGAAACCGATGTTGTTCGGAATCACGATGTCAAGGACCTGGGAATAGACGATGGAACCTGAGAAGAACAGGACTATCATGAACGGAGCGAAGAAAAGGATGGTGAGGTCGACACTGTAGCTGGTGATCGACTTCCTCCTTTTCCTGTTCCTGAAAGGCCTCTCGACAGTCTTGTCCTCGATTCTCCAGATATCGTTGAACACCTTCTCGACACGGTTCATCATCCAGATGACCAACCATACGAAAAGCAGGGCGCTGACAAGTCCGACTCCGCCTTTCTTCGCTGTATTGACGATATTGTCAGCTGCGTTCGTGATAAGATCGATCACATATGGGTCATCGATGTTGGTGTAAAGTATCTCATAGACACGGTCCTGCAGGCCGAGACCGCCGGTAAGGGCGAAACACACCGCAATGAACGGGACGACCGCCATCGCGGTGAAATAGCTCAATGAAGCTGACATGATTCCGATCTTCTTGACTCCGAAATCGCGTATCATGGCAGTGCAGAACTTATATGCTTTTGCCAGACTCGCAGCCGGATGACTGAGATCCTCAAGATCAAAGAACCATATATCCTTCGTAAGGAATACATAGATCTCCCTGACCTTGGCTGCAATCTTGGCGAACAGTTCCTTGAAACTCATCATATCAATCCTCCGAACAGGTCTTGCTCGACGAAAACAGATCCGTCAAGTTCTTTTCTGACAATTCCCCCGACAGGCTCTGCAGAAGGTAACATTGCCATGAACTCAGTCTCTGAGATTATCTTCACACCGAGTTCCTCTGCTTTCTTTATCTTCTCCGGGCCAGGCTTCGTACCTGCGAGAAGATAACTCGTCTTCTTGCTGACAGATCCGCTGTTCTTGCCGCCATTGTCCTCGATAAGATGCTTCATCTCGTCCCTTGAGACCGAGAAATTGCCGGATATGACGATCGTCATGCCTGCGAGAGAATCGGAAGAGGCTTTCTTCGCCTCCATCGAGAACTGGAGCCCGTGGGCCTTGAGCCTTTCTATCTCATCTATGTGCTCAGGCATGCGGAAATAGTCATATATGCTTTTCGCTACGATCGCTCCGACATCAGGAATGGCTACAAGTTCCTCGACGGAAGCAGCCGCAAGGGTGTCTATGTCACCGAAATGTGCTGCTACGGCCTTTGCGGTGGTCTCGCCGACGTGCCTGATGCCCAGTGCGAACAGCACTCTCGAGAAAGGGACCTCGACACTCTTGCGGAGACTCTCCATGAACCTGTCCGCAGACCTGTCCTTCCATCCGTCAAGCTGGAGGAGTTCAACCTTTGTCACGTCATAGAGGTCCGCAGGGGTCCTGACGAGCCCCTTGTCGAACATCTGGTCGACAGTGGCGTCGCCTGCAAGCACGTTCATCGCCTTCCTTCCGAGGAAATGCAGTATGCGGCCCTTGATCTGGGTCGGGCACTTGTCCTGGGCCGGGCAGAACCACTTCGCTTCATCCTCAGCCTTCTCAAGCCTTGCTCCACAGTCGGGACAGAAAGCAGGGAAGACCGGAAGCTGTGCGTCTGCAGGGCGCCTGGCCGGTTCCACGGCTGTGATCTTAGGGATGATCTCACCGCCTTTCTCGACATAGACATAATCCCCGACATGGATGTCCAACAGGGCCATCTGGTCAGCGTTGTTGAGGGTAGCCCTTTTGACCATGGTACCTGAAAGGTGGACAGGCTCCAGATTGGCGACCGGAGTGACTGCACCGGTCCTTCCGACCTGGTAGTCGATCGACACAAGTCTGGTCAATGCCTGCTCTGCCTTGAACTTATATGCGACGGCCCATCTAGGGAACTTTGCAGTATATCCAAGGGTCTTCTGATAGTCTATCTCGTTGATCTTTATGACGATTCCGTCTGTAGCGAACGGAAGGTTCTTCCTTTCTGCATCCCAGTAGCTGATGTAGTCCTCGATCTCCCTGATGTCGCGGCAGAGCCTGCTTCTGTCAGACACGGGAAGTCCCCATGATGACGCAGCCTCCATGGCCGCAGTATGGGTAGGGAAGTCGGCACACTGAGCCGGGATATGGTAGAGCGTACAATAGAGACCGCGCTTGCCGACCTCCTTGGGATCCTGCAGCTTCAGAGATCCCGAAGCGGCGTTCCTCGGATTGGCGAACGGCTGATCCTCGTCCCTTACCCTCTGCTCGTTGAGCTTGTCGAAGGACTCATAAGGCATAAGTATCTCGCCTCTGATCTCGAACTCGTGAGGAAAACCGCTGCCACTGAGCTTCTGAGGTATGTTGCTGATATGTCTGACGTTCCTTGTCACATCGTCTCCGACCACTCCGTCTCCGCGGGTGAGGGCTCTTGTAAGGACGCCGTCGGTATAGGTCAGGCTTATCGCCGTGCCGTCGAACTTGAGCTCGCAGCTGTAGGAGAATCCCTGCTCGAGGGTCTTGACGGCCCTGTCGGCGAATTCCTCGACCTCGGCGATGCTGTAGGTGTTGCCAAGCGAGAGCATAGGGAACTGGTGCGGACGCTGCACGAAGTCGTTCTTCTCTCCGCCCTCCCTGAGGTCGCTGCCGACCTTCTGGGTAGGAGAGTCTGCGGAAATGAGGTCCGGATACTGTTTTTCAAGGTCCTCAAGCTCACGCATGAGATGGTCATAGTCGTAGTCACTCATGGACGGAGCATTGTCCACATAGTACTTACGGCTGTTCTCCCAGAGAATGTCTCTGAGTTCCTTGATCCTTATTTCCGCCTCGATATGTGTCATATCTATATATTAACCAACAAATATACTAAAAATACTGCTTATTTCATACTTGTTTGTTTTGCGAGAAAAGCGTAATTTTGTCGGGTTTAGAGTCATTGACAGAACAGTATCAATTAAATATCATTCAATAATGAAAGATTCAATCATCATTCTCTGCGGCGGCGGTCCAGCCCCTGGCATGAATTCAGTCTCTATGAGCGTTGCAAAGACTTTCCTTACAAAGGGTTACAGAGTAATCGGCCTCCACGGCGGTTATTCAGGTCTCTTCAAGAAGGACGCTGAGATCGAAGACATCGATTTCCTCAAGGCTGACCGTTATTTCAACAGAGGCGGTTCTTATCTCCAGATGAGCCGTTTCAAGCCGACTGACAAGGATTTCGAGGAGAACTTCAACCTTGACCTCTTCAAGGACAACAACATCAAGCTCCTCGTGACCATCGGTGGTGACGATACAGCTTCTACTGCAAACAGAATCTCCAAGTTCCTTGCAGCAAAGAACTATCCTATCGCAAACATCCACTGCCCTAAGACAATCGACAACGACCTTCCTCTTCCAAACAATGCCCCTACCTTCGGCTACAACTCAGCTAAGAACGAGGGTGCTCACATTGCAAGGACTGTATACGAGGATGCACGCACTTCAGGCAACTGGTTCGTACTCTGCGCAATGGGCCGTACATGCGGTTCACTCGCACTCGGTATCGGTGAGGCTACTCACTGCCCTATGACCATCATCCCTGAGATGTTCAACAACACCAAGATGACCCTTGACAAGATCATCAAGCTCTCAGTTTCAGCTATCATCAAGAGAAAGGTAATGGGTATCAAGTATGGTACTATCGTTACTGCTGAGGGTCTCTTCCATGACGAAGGTGTAATGCAGGAGATGGTTGACGCAGGCGTGAACTTCACATTCGACGAGCACGGCCACCCAGAGCTCGGTAAGATCTCCAAGGCTGTCATCTTCAGCGACCTCCTTGACAACGAGTGCAAGAAGGCTGGCCTCAAGCTCAAGACCCGTCCAGTCGAGATCGGTTACGACGTACGTTGCCAGGACCCTGTAGCTTATGACCTTACATACTGCACAGAGCTCGCAATGGGCGTTTACCAGCTCTTCAGCGAGGGCAAGACAGGCTGCATGGTATACGTTGACTCATACGGTCAGGTATCTCCACTCTACCTTGCTGACCTCCAGGATCCTAAGACCGGCAAGATTCCTCCAAGAATCGTTGACATCAAGTCTGGTACAGCTGTGAACTACTATGCATACATCGCACAGTACATCACTCCAGCTGACTACGAGGAGGCTAAGAAGTATGTAGCTAACCCTGAGGACTACGACTTCGCTAAGATCCTTGAGTGGTAATTTGTCAATCTGACAAGAAATTTTCGAGCCGACTGCATCAGTCGGCTCTTTTTTTGCTATATTGCAGAACGAAAAACCTGCATTTATGAGCAAACCGTTGATATATCAGATGCTACCACGCCTTTGGGGCAACATCAAAGGAGGGCAGAAACCTTGGGGAACAGTAGAGGAAAACGGCACGGGAACGTTCTCAGGCATTGATTCTGAGACTTTTGAGTACCTTCGTTCAATGGGTTTCTCCCATGTCTGGTACACAGGCATAATCCGCCACGCAACAGCTTGTGACACAAGAGGATGTTCAAGATCCGACCAATCATGGGTCAAGGGCAACGCCGGATCACCATATTCCATAAGCGACTATTTCGATGTCAACCCATATCTGGCTGACAACCCCGACAACCGTATGGCAGAGTTCGAGGACCTTGTCAGAAGGACCCATGAAGCTGGACTGAAGGTCATCATCGACTTCGTACCTAACCATGTGGCCCGTGACTATGGCAAGCATTCTCCTGAACCTATAGTCAATGGAATCGACGCGAACGGTCATCCTGTTCTTGGCGCAAAAGACGACAGATCAGTCCATTGGACCGCAGAGAATGATTTCTATTACTATCCTGGACAGCATCTCAGGCTTCCGGTGAAAGGTTCGTCGTACAAGGAATACCCAGCCAAGGCGTCCGGTAACTGCTTTACTTATGAGCCAGGCATAAATGACTGGTTCGACACCATCAGGATCAACTACTGCGACTTCCATACATCGACTTGGGACAAAGTCCTGGAAATCATCCGTTTCTGGGCTTCAAAGGGAGTCGACGGTTTCCGCTGCGATATGGTCGAGCTGGTTCCTGTGGAGTTCATGACATGGCTCATCAAGTCGGCGAAAGCAGAGTATAAGGACCTGATATTCATCGCTGAAGTCTACCAGAAACACCAGTATTCAACATATGTACGCAAGGTTGGCTTCGACTATCTCTATGACAAGTCAGGACTCTACGATGCAATCAAGGACATCGTGAAGAAGAACTCTTCTGACAGTATGTCACAGGCCGGCGAGTGGCAGAGCACACGAAGGATCACAGGCAACTGGCAGTTCCTCGGAGACCTTCAGCCCAGGATGCTGAATTTCCTTGAGAACCATGACGAGCCACGTTTCGGATCTCCTGAGATCTGCGGCAATCCGGAAAACAGCATGGCTTCCCTCTACACATCGCTTTTCCTCAACACAGCGCCGTTCATGGTATATTTCGGAGAAGAAGTAGGCGAGTGCGGACAGGACGTCGAGGGCATGAGCGGAAAGAACAACAGGACCACCATATTCGACTGGTGGAAAATCGGATCCGTAAGCCGTCTGTATGATGAGATCCATGGCGGAGACGCCCTGCTGCCGAAAGAAAGGGAAATGCTGGAAAAGTACCGCAAGGCCCTTACGATGGCAGCTACGGAACCTGCAGTCATCAACGGTACCACATACGACCTTTGCTACTGCAACTTAGGTTCATGGGGATTTGACCGCGACAGACATTTCGCTTTTCTCAGGGACTATGAGAACTCGACCCTTCTGTTTGTCTGCAACTTCTCGGACAGGGATGCTGAGCTCGATGTCAGGATTCCCGACCACGCATTCAGCTGGATGGGACTGAAAAAAACGGCACAGCTGAATCCAGATGTGCCGCTCAGAGTTGCCGTAAAGGCTTTTGATGCAATCGTCTTAAGACTTGATTCCAACGACGGATCTATTTGAGTTCCTGTCGATATAGGCTGTCAGGTCAACTGAAGTATCCAGGACTTTCACATAAGTACCATCGTAGACGCACTTGAGAGAATCGAGTGCGTCTTTGTTCAATGCCTCTCTGTCATTGACAGTGTCCACAGAAAGATAGCCGACGCCCAGAGAAGTGATGTTCTGGAAGAAATGAGTACCCTGGCTAGGCTCTACCTGAAGGCCGTCGATACTGCATTCGACGATCATCTTCGCCTCAGAGATATCGCTCCAGATGACAGGTATGCCAAGACTAGGGACAGACGAGCCCCAGCGTCCCGGCCCGATCAGAAGATAACCCTTGCCCTCGTCTCTAAGAGATGCGTTGACTCTTGCGATCTCGTCGCGTATCTCGTTGCTCCTAAGGCAGTTGAATCTTTCTTCCGGAACATAGACGATTCTCTGCATGTCCGAGATGAATCCAGTCCCGAGAGCATCCTTGGAAGCGACAAGCCTCTTGTCAAGACTGGCCTCCAGCTCATTGATGTCGGTGTCGCCTCGGTCTCCGAAATCACAGATCGGACGCACCTGGAGCAGCTTGAGAGAGAGATCCTTGTCCTTGTTCACATCGATCGCGAACTCAATCTCGACTTCGTTCATGAGCTCCTTGCGGCAGATATCCATGATATCCTTCAGAGCCTGTGCGACAGGGAACCTGCCATACCTGAAGATTGAATCGTATGTCACGATCCTCGGTCCCATGATATTGGTTCCGGGCCGTATCATGTCGCAGGAATAATCGTAAGTAGAGAACACAAGGTAGTTGTACGGACAGTGCTCCATTGCCTCCGAGACTGAGATGTTGGCAAAATTGACGCTGTCGTTCTTTGATATCTTGAATGCTCCAGGGCGAAGATCGAGGGCATACATCATCGACTGGGTGCTCCTGAGGGCAAGGTCGGTGCGGGAAAGCTGCATGATCTTCGTCGGGTATCTCGGATTGACGCGCAATGTCCTGTCTCCTTCTACAACAGCCTTTCCAAGACCGAAAACCACGTTCACCACGCCGTCGCTTGCCTCTTCTCCTTCGACAGGGTAGAAGTTCATGCTACGTGCCACACCTGACATCATCGGATAGTAGAGCCCGTTGTGCTCAGAACCGCAGATGTCCTGGATTATGACGGACATCTTCTCCTCGCTCTGGAGGTTTCCCGTCGAATGGACATAGGTACGGCTGCCATTGTAGAATGCCGAGGCATAGACACTCTTGATCGCCTTGTCAAGGGTACGCAGCATCTGGTCCCGGTTCTCGATATATGGAATCATATATGTCGAATATACTCCCGCAAACGGCTGATAGTTACTGTCTTCCAGCTTTGAGCTTGAGCGGACTGCGAGTGGGGTGTGTACAGTCTCAAGATACTTTCTCAGATGGGCGACCAGCCCCTCAGGAAGTCGCGATGCCACAAACTCCGAGAGGATTTCCTCGTCGGTCAGGTCAGTCTCGATGATGTACTGGAGACCGTTTTCATAGATGAAGTCATCGAAATAATCTGCAGTGATGACTATCGACCTTGGGATAGAGACGGAGATGCCTTCGTACGCATCGAACAGGGAGTGCTTCTGGACCAGCCTGTTGAGGAAGGCGAGTCCTCTTGCCTTGCCTCCGATAGAACCGTCGCCAAGTCGGCTGAAACGGATGTAGTCTGCATATGTCTCCTCGTTGAACTTCGCGATGATTCCGCGTCCGACGGCCTTGTTGTAGTCCTTGATCTGGTCCTGGATGAATGTCCTCGCCTCGGAAGCCACATCATGGTGCTCAGAGCGGAACCTCATACCCAGACTGAAAAGGCCTCTGGCAAAGAACCACTTGGAGAACATGTTCTTTGAAGTATTGCTGACCAATATGTTATCAGGTATCTTATCAAGTAAGACATTAAGCTCCGTAAGGTTTGAAGCACGTCCATGCTCGATGCCGTTGTCGTCCCTGAACACAAAGTCTCCGAAGCCGAATTCTTCCTTCATGTATTCTGCCAGCTGAAGGAAAAGGGTCCTGGAATATTTCTTGACGAAGCCGACACCCATCGCACGGGCGTCAGCCTCGAGATTGCCTTGCGACGACTGCATAAGGACAGGCATCAAAGGGGAGTCCTTGCGTATGTAGTTGACTAGTTCGATGCCGGCGATGTGGTTCTCCTTGCTGGCGGGCTCTCCCTTGTGCATCACCATTCCGACGTCCGAGATGACCCCAAGGAAGTTGCCTTTGTACTTGTCGTACGCATTGACGGCGTCCTCATAGCAGGTTGCCAGGAGGATCTTCGGCCTTGATCTCTTTCTGTTCCTCTGCTGGTCCTCGTTGAGAGTCTCCTTCAGGAACTCATTGCTCTGCGTCAGGACGAGCTTGTACAGCTCAGGAAGATATGTAGAATAGTATCGGATGGAGTCCTCTACGAGAAGAATTGCCTGGACACCCACCTCAAGTATGTCATTGTCAGCGTTTTCCTGATCCTCGAACAGCTTGATGATCGCAAGGATAAGGTCAGAGTTTCCATGCCAGCTGAAGACGTAGTCAATTCCCGAATCGAATTTCGAGGTCACTTTCTTTCGGATCTCCCTTGAGTAATGCATGAGCAGCACGAACGGTATATCCCTGTTCTCTGCCTTGAGGTCATTAGCAAGCGGGAAGATGTCTTTGTCCTGCTCGTTGAACATGCAGATGACCATATCGATGCCCGGGTCTGCGGCGAGTGTCTCTCTTGCTTCCTGTGCGGTATTTGCCCAGACAAAAGAAGGCGGATTGGAGATGTTCAGTTCCATATATTCCTTCTCGATCCTGGATTCGATACGTCCGTCCTCCTCCATTATGAAGGCGTCGTAGTTGCTTCCGATCATCAGGACTTTCCTGACGCGGTATCTCATCAGAGTCTCATAGGACTTTGATGAGAAATCAGCCGTATTTTGCTGTGTCATAGGTAGTTATTTGTATAGTCTTCTTCTGAATTCAGCTACGGTGACTGCCGTGGCGACAGCTGCGTTAAGCGATTCCGAACCTGGCTGGTCCGGCGGGAAAGGCGGTATGTAGAGACGGTCGGTGACGCGGGTTGCCATGGACCCGGAAATCCCACGCGACTCGTTGCCGATCACGATCATCACAGGCGAAGCGTCGCCCAGAGCCAGGTCTTTCGAATAGATGTTCCCGCCGTCGAGGAATGTACCATAGACATTTCCGCCCGCTCTGGTGAACGATTCAGCGACCTTGCAGATGTCTGTATAATGGAACTTGACACGGAAAATCGCGCCCATGGTCGACTGTACGACCTTTGGATTGAAGATGTCTACAGAATCAGCAGTCGCGTAGATCGCATCGATGCCGAACCACTCGGCCAGACGGATTATCGTGCCCATGTTGCCCGGGTCGCGTATCGAGTCGAGCGCGAGGTAAAGTCCCTTTCCCGGAGTGACGGCATCTGCGTCTATGTCCGCAGGCTTATGCACGAGTGCAAGGACCGGGGACGGGGAAGTCAGGGCGCTGATACGCTTCATCGCATCTTCGCCGACTTCGTCCTTACGGTACACGGCCTCAACCTTGAGACCTGAGGAAAGGGCTTCCGCAACCATCTTCTCGCCTTCAACTACGAACATGCCGTATTCATCACGGAATTTCTTGTCACTGAGCGACTTGATGAACTTTATCTGATTGTTTGAAAGAAGTGGCATCCTGTGTTATTTGTTGCTGTCATACAAATATAACTTTACGATTTCAATAATGCTATTGATTTTTTGGGAATATGTCAGTTAATTAAGTTAAATTTGTATGATAAGCAACCTAGATGAAGACACGTCTATTCCATATCGTCCTGCTTCTTGTCCTGGCAGCATCGTTGTTTTCCTGCAGTACCACCAGGGTGCTTGAGGACGGACAGTATCGCCTGACAAGGAACGATATCGAGGTTACTGACAACAAGACTTTCAAGACGAAGAAGATCCAGTCCTACATCAGGCAGAGGCCGGATCCGTGGAACCCTCTCCTGTGTGTGTACAACTGGGGAAAGAACGGAGAGAAAGGTCTTGGCAAGATATTCAGGAAGATAGGCCAGGCTCCGGTAATCTACAGCCCGGACATGCTCAACAGTTCCGCTGTCAATATCGAAGACAGGCTTCAGTATCTTGGCTATTATGGATCCAAGGTCGACGCCGGCATCGAAGTCCACAAGAAGAAGGTCAGGGCGAGATATGTCGTGACGCTGGGAAAGCAGTTCCCGATCAGGGACCTGATCTTCCAGCTTCCTGAAAGGGGAGACATAGCCGAGGATTTCCTTGGGGACACCTCGTCGGTGACGATTCATCGCGGTGATTTCCTGTCCGAGGAACTGCTTGAGAAGGAGGCCGAAAGGTCTGCCGCATATCTCAGACAGCTAGGCTATTACGGCTTTTCAAAGAACTACTATTCCTTCGAGGCGGACACTCTTTCTTTCCCAGGCGAAGCAGTACTTGAGGAAACGGTGAGAGAATATACCAGAAATGAGACCTCGAACGAGGCGATGCCGCTGCTGAAGTCCCATTTCAGGAACATCAGCATCAATTACCCCAGCAACTTCAGCATCAAGGAGAATGTGCTGAAGAACATGAACACCATCCATCCGGGGTACATCTACAGCGAAAGCGCCGTGACGAATACATATAACAGACTTTCTTCCATCAGGTCGTTCAGCAATGTGTCCGTATCCTTGACGAAGATCGACTCGACCGACGTCGACTGCGAGATCAGCCTCTATCCGGCAAAGCAGCAGGGATTCAAGCTCAATCTTGAAGGATCTTCGAATTCCACAGGTCTGCTCGGTATATCTCCGGAGCTGTCTTTCTTCCACAGGAACATATTCCATGGGGGCGAGCTGCTGAATCTCAGTTTCATGGGAAACTTCCAGTTCAAGCCTAACCAGCATATCAAGTCGACAGAGTATGGTGTGTCCGCCGGAATCAGCCTTCCTAGATTCGTGGGTCTCCCGATCAGGGTGTTCAAAGGCCAGATTCCAAGAACCGACATCAAGACTTCTTATAACTACCAGGACCGTCCCGAGTACACAAGAAGCATCATATCAGCATCTTACGGCTATTCCGGATACGCGGGCAACTTCAGCTTCCAGTTCTTCCCACTCCAGCTCAACATCGTCAAGCTCTACAACATCCAGGAGGATTTCTACAAGAAACTGGTGACCAATCCGTTCATGCTGAACTCATTCCAGAACCACTTTGACCTTGGTCTTGGAACGACTCTGTACTACACGACAAACAGCGATGTCAACCCTAAGACATCTTACCAATATGCCCGTTTCACCTTCGGTCTTGCAGGAAATCTGCTCAGTGCTTTCAAAGGCATCATGAAGAAGGATGCGAACGGGGCTGCGATAATCTGGAACACACCTTATTCCCAGTACGTCAGAAGCGAGCTTACCCTCGGAAAGACCTGGAGGTTCGGTAAAGATGAAGATATGGGACTTGCAACCAGATTGCTTGTCGGTGCGGGATATGCCTATGGCAACTCTTCCGTACTGCCTTTCGAGCAGCATTTCTACGCCGGAGGCGCCAACAGTCTCAGAGGATGGCAGTCCAGGAGCGTAGGTCCAGGCCTTTCAAAGCCTGAGGCCACATTCATCATCCCGAACCAGTCCGGAGACATGAAGCTCGAGACCAATGTCGAGTTCAGGTTCCCGATGTTCTGGAAACTCCAGGGTGCAGCTTTCGTCGATGCAGGTAACATCTGGCTTCTCCAGGAGTCAAGTTCGTCCGAGAACAGTTCTCTCGGCAGGCTGAAGGCATCGACCTTCCTTGAGAGCATCGCCGCAGACTGGGGCCTCGGCCTGAGGCTCGACCTCAACATCATCCTCGTCCGTTTCGACCTCGGTATGCAGTTCCACGATCCGGCAATGGACGAAGGGGAGAGGTGGATATCACCTTCACAGTGGCTGAAGAGGGATAACTTCGGCTTCCATTTCGGCGTCGGATATCCGTTCTAGGCCCGGTGGGCGTATTCCATCCTGGAGCCGCTTCGACCGTAGTCACCCTTTTTGTCAAAGCTGTCCAGTATGCTTTTCTCCCCTTGCCTCCGAGCGCTGTGCTTATTTATCCTTTTCTTTAGTTGCAGAGCCGTAATATTTTGGCCAGCAAGCCTGTAGGTAGGTCCGAAGTCCTGACTCGTGGCGATTCTCACCAGGCTCGTAGAACTTGACTCCAGCAAGTTCTTCCGGCATAAACTCGAGGTCGACGAAATGGCCTGGATAGTCGTGGGCATAGAGGTAGCCGTCGTGGTATCCCAGCTCCTCCATCAGTTTGGTAGGCGCATTCCTGAGATATAGAGGGACGGCAGCTGTCTGCGTCTTGTTCGCCACTTCCATCGCCGCATTGATTGCCATGTAGGCAGAATTGCTCTTTGGCGACGAAGCAAGGTATATCGCGGTCTCCGACAGAGGGATGCGGGCCTCCGGCATACCGATCTTCTCGACTATCTGGAAACAGTTATTTGCAAGCAGAAGGGCATTCGGATTCGCAAGTCCGACGTCCTCGGCGGCAGAAATGCAGAGTCTGCGCGCGATGAAGAGGGGATCCTCACCGCCGTCAAGCATCCTTGCCATATAGTAGACAGCCGCATTAGGGTCAGAACCTCGCACACTCTTGATGAAGGCAGAGATGATATCGTAGTGCATCTCACCGCCTTTGTCGTACCTGGCGACGTTTTCCTGGAGGCATGACGTCACCGTCTTGTTGTCTATGACTATCTCCGTCTTGTGCCGGTTGGAGTCTATGACAATCTCAAGGACGTTGAGAAGCTTCCTTCCATCGCCTCCGCTGAAGCGGAACAATGCATCAGTCTCTTCGACCTTGACATTAAGGTTGCGCAGTATCTCATCTTCTTTCAGGGCCCTGTTCAGGAGAATCGCAAGATCCTCAGTATCAAGGGACTTAAGTACGAACACCTGACATCTTGATAGAAGTGGATTTATGACTTCGAAAGAAGGGTTCTCCGTAGTCGCGCCGATCAGGACCACAGTACCGTCCTCGACTGCTCCAAGCAACGCATCCTGCTGCGACTTGCTGAAACGATGGATCTCGTCGATGAAAAGGATAGGGGATGGACGGCCGGTATTGAAGACCGATCCTCTGTCGGCCTTTGCCCTGTCGATAACATCGCGTACTTCCTTGACTCCGGCACTGACAGCTGATAGAGTGTAGAACTCGCGGTCCAGAGTTGAAGCGACGATTCTCGCAAGAGTAGTCTTTCCGACTCCCGGAGGTCCCCAAAGAATGAAAGAAGTGAGGTTTCCAGACTCCACAAGATTGCGAAGAACGCAGCCTTCACCCACAAGATGACGCTGTCCAACGTATTCCTGAAGGTTTTGTGGCCTCATTCGCTCTGGAAGTGGTGCAACTATACTACTCATTTGATTATCAATTAATAAAACAAAAATGTTAAAAGTGTTAACATTTTTGTTAAGAGAATATTTCCGCAATTTCTCCGCCCATTCGGAGGACGGCGACAACAAATGTAACAAAAATGAAGTAAATGCCCCGTATTTTTATTAAATTTGCTAGATAAGAGAGATGTGTGCCGACATGCCGAAACACTGCTGCCTAATATTGCTTGCCCTTATGGGCAACCTGATATCCACGACCATCTACGGTCAGGGAACAAGGAGCGAATGGGGTGTGATTTATTCCCCTAAGGAAATCGGCCTGACATACACATCGAGCAGCATGGACGGCATGCCGTGGCATATGGCCAAGATAGTTGCAGACATGATGGACGTCGTGAGAGGGGAGACCGGGACACCGGGCGTGAGGGGAGTCTACCGTCTGGCTTACCCGATCAGGACATGGAAAGCCCTCAACGGGACGCAGGTAGACTTCGTCGCCGGACCTGGAGCGGTTCTCGGACTGGTCAGGGACCATGGTGCCAGCCATTTCAGCGCTTTAGCCGGACTTGAAGGTATGGCTGGTATCTATCAGCATCTGAACACCAGGTTTGTTCTTGGTATCAGCCTGAGCGGAGAACTCGGACTTTGTTTCAGTGCAAAGGATACGCATGACACCAGGCTCTCTTATTGGAAACATGGCATATATCAGGCGTTTATACCTGAAATATCAATAGCTTATAGGTTTTGAACGGGCTTAAACACATAGTGGCAGCACTGCTGTTCGTGCTTATGAGTCATGGTGCATGGTCCCAGGACCAGAAACCTCTGACATTAGTGCATGGCATCGAATGGGGTGGCTCGTTCAATTACTATCAGTTTGCTTACAGTCTGTTCCTGACACAGGACCAGTTCCTGGCGGAGAAAAGCACCAAGGAGATGACACATCATCTCAACGGCTTTGTCTGTTACAATGTCGGAATTGCGCTGAGACATATGGAAGCCTTGCTGCACGTTGGCTATCAAGGCTTTGACAAAAATATACAGCTTATACCTGTCGGAATCAAGGCTGTCATGCACAGAAATGAAGATACGACAGGATTGTTCGGATTCATAGACGGAAGCGTTGGATTTCCGGTGAAAGGCAAGGACAAGATTTCGCCTACATGTGCAATCGGAGGCGGATATCGGCTCCGGATAGCAGACTGGGCCTGCCTTGACCATTCGCTGGGACTATGTTACTCAGTCGTGTCTCCGACAGATGTATATGATCCATATTCAGATTGTATGGTAAGGCCTCAGGATCTGAGGGAATCGTGGGCTAACATATTGGGAATCAGATTCTCAGCAGCCTTATGGTTTTAGTCACGAATCCCCTTTTCCCACATTGTTATACAATTTGTATTATGTTAAGTTGCGTATTGAGAAATACGTCGACACTGTTTTTGAAATACTAGGAAAACAATAAATTAAGAAAACATTATAATAAATGATATTGCAATTACTGACGTTTTTAGGCGCTCTCGCACTTTTCCTCTACGGAATGCGAATGATGAGCAACGGCTTGCAGAAACTTACTGCCAAAGGCACAAGGAAATTCATTCCGCTGCTGACCTCTGACAACAAATTCAAGAATGTCTCCGGAGGTTTCGGCCTTACCGCTGCGGTCCAGTCATCGAATGCAGCGACATTGATGGTCGTCAATTTCGTCAACAACGGACTCATGAACATCCGCCAGGCAGTGTCCTCGATCATGGGAGCTAACATAGCTACTCCATTGACTGTGTGGATAATAGCCTTCCTTCAGTACACCTGCAACATCGGTTCATTCGCATATATCGTAGTCGCTGCCGGCTTCGTGATCAAAAGCAACGACAAACTCAGGGAGATCGGCCACATGCTTATCGGAATCGGTATCATGTTCGTCGCATTGAACTTCGTGCAGAGTTCTTCCGAGGGTCTCTGGGAATTCCAGTCCATTTCAGAAGGAATGACCGCATTCGGATCGCATGGCTTCATGTCAGTCATCGGATTCGTCATCGCCGGTTTCGCCATCGCTGCTCTTTTCCAGTCTTCGAGCGTCACCATCATTCTTGCAATGATCCTTCTTTCAAGCGGTTACATCAACTACTCTAACGCTCTTGGAGTGATGGTAGGAGCTAACATCGGCACTACCCTTCTGGCAAATCTCTCAGTATCAAATGCCAGCGACGAGGCCCGTCAGGCTGCCAGAGTCCACCTCTGGTTCAACCTGAGCATCGCCTTGATCGTGCTGATCCTGTTCATCCCGTTCAAGGCACTCATCTCCCTTGTCCCATCCGAGATCTACGGCATCTGTATAGCACACACGCTCTTCAACATTGCAGGAACCATAGTCCTTATATGGTTCGTCGACAAGATTGCAGACAAGCTGTTCAAGCCAAAGCAGGAAATCGCTCCTGTCGAGGACCTCGACAAGGTACGTCTCAAATATGTCACCGGAAGAAGCGTCGGAGCACCTGGACTTTCTATCGCTCTCGCCTACCGCGAGGCTGTCAACTATGGTCTCGTGTGCTATGAAGGATTCAGCTACATCCCGATGGCCCTCAACGAGAAGAATACCGACAATTTCGAGACTGCTAGAAAGAAACTCGTTGAATATGAAGAGATTACCGACAAGATGGAAAGCGGTATCGCTGAATTCCTCGGTGGATTCAAGGCAGATGAGCTTACTCCGGAGGAGAACGGTGAGATCAAGATCCTCTATCGCATAATCGGTGAGCTCGAGAGCCTCGGCGACAGCGGCGAGAACATCAGCCGCATACTTCAGAGAACGAACATCCATAACATACAGTTTGATCCAGCCACAACTGAGAAGCTCAACAACATGATACACCATGTCGAAAGAGCGCTCTCTGTGATGAACAACAATCTTCTCAATGTCGGCACGCACGCATTCAACATGTCAGCTGCCGAAAAAGCAGAGGAAGCGATCAACGAGCTTCGTGACAAATACAGGAACGAAGCTATCAACATCCTCGAATCCTCAAGAGAGAACTATCAGTCAATCAACTACTTCCTTGACCTGATCTCTGAATTCGAGGCTATGGGTGACTTTATAATCAATGTTTCACAATCACTCGACAAACAGTTCAATTAATGGCTAGGAAAAAGCTTGACCTCGTTCTTGAGAACGTGGTGATAGAAAATGTAGCGGCAGAAGGAAAAGCTATCGCCCACGATGCGGACGGAACAGTGCTTTTCGTCGAGTTCGCCGTACCTGGTGATGTCGTCAACGTCAGGGTAACAAAGAAGAAAAAGAACTACATGGAAGGCTATATCACAGAGATAGTAAAGCCTTCCGAGCATAGACTGGAGCCGTTCTGCGGCCATTTCGGAGTATGCGGAGGCTGCAAGTGGCAGCCACTTCCATATGAGATGCAGCTCAAGGCAAAGACTCAGCAGGTCTACGACCAGCTCGTGCGTATAGGCCATCTCGATGTACCAGAGATATCCCCTATCCTTCCTTCTGACAACACGACATTCTACAGGAACAAGCTCGAATACTCATTCTCTTCAAAGCGCTGGCTCTACCGCGACGAAGACCCTGACCAGGTCGCTCCGGAAGACAGGATGGGACTTGGCTTCCATGTCGGAAAATTCTTCGACAAGGTGCTTGACATCAAGCAGTGCTATCTCCAGAAGGAGCCTTCGAACAGCATCAGGCTCTTCATCAAGGACTATGCGGTCAGGAACGGTCTTGAGTTCTTCGACATACGCGAGAACCATGGCTACCTCCGCAACATGTTCATCAGGACTACCGAGGACGGACAGGTCATGCTGATCATCTGCCTCTATTATGAAGACAGGAAAGTACGCGAGGCACTCCTTGACGCCATACTTGAAGCATTCCCTCAGATAACATCGCTTTACTATGTGATAAACACCAAGGTAAATGATTCAATTTCCGATCAGGACTGCATCCTTTACAAGGGAAACGAAGCGATTGTGGAGACCATGGAAGGACTCAGGTTCAAGATCGGACCGAAGTCTTTCTACCAGACCAACAGCCCTCAGGCATACAAGCTCTACTCGACTACAAGAGACTTCGCGGCGCTTACCGGCAACGAAGTAGTATATGACCTCTATACCGGTACCGGCACCATCGCCCAGTTCGTATCCAGAAAGGCATCGAAGGTCATCGGCATCGAATATGTTCCCGAGGCGATAGAAGACGCAAAAGTCAATGCGAAGAACAACGGCATATCCAACTGTACATTCTTCGCCGGAGACATGAAGGATGTCCTCAAACCGGACTTCATCGCTAAGCACGGAAGGCCGGATGTGATCATCCTTGACCCTCCAAGAGCCGGAATCCACCCTGACGTAGCGAAGGTGATCCTCGACGCAGCGCCTGAAAGGATGGTCTATGTCAGCTGCAATCCGGCTTCTCAGGCAAGAGACCTTGCGATACTCTGCGAGAAATATGAGATCACCAAGGTCCAGCCTGTCGACATGTTCCCTCACACCCAGCATGTCGAGAACGTATGTGCATTGAGACTTAAGAACAGCGCAGAATAACCATGGCCCTACAGATACTGATCCTGATTGCAGGCCTCGCCCTGATAGTCTTCGGTGCCGATGCACTGGTAGACGGCTCTACCAGTGTGGCCAAGAGATCCGGAATCAGCGACTTCGTGATCGGTCTGACCATAGTCGGAATGGGAACCTCCGCTCCTGAGATGGTTGTCAGCATGCTGGGTGCAATCAAAGGAAGCGCCGACGTATCCATCGGCAATGTCATTGGATCCAACATATTCAACACCCTTCTCATAGCAGGTCTCACGGCCCTGATCCTTCCTATGGCGATCACCAAGGAGAACAAGAGGCAGGACATACCGTTCAACATACTTGTAGTCGTGCTTCTCATCATCCTGGGCATGAACAGGACCTTGCTCGGTGCGGGAACTGACAGCCTCAGCAGGATCGACGGAATCATCCTTCTGCTGATCTTTGCCATGTTCATGTACTTCTCCTTCAGGAACGGCTCCGAAAATCCGGAAGACGTCGGCGACCCGAAGTTCGGAACCGGCGTATCCATACTTATGATCATGGGAGGACTCGCAGGCCTGATCCTTGGAGGCAACCTTTTCGTGAATTCAGCGACAGACATAGCCCACAGGCTGGACATCAGTGAGAAATTCATAGCCCTGACCATCCTTGCAGGAGGCACTTCCCTTCCGGAACTTGCCACCTGTGTTGTAGCTGCTGTAAAGAAAAATCCATCCCTTGCCCTGGGCAACGTGATAGGATCCAATCTCTTCAACATCCTGCTGATCCTTGGCGGATCCGCAGTGATACGACCTCTTTCATTCGCTTCGATCAGCTATGTCGACCTCGGCGTGCTGCTCCTGAGTTCGCTGCTCCTGCTTGTATCAGCATGGACAGGAAAGAACAACAAGGTGGACAGATTCGACGGAGCTTTGTTCCTGATATGTTTCGTCGGATACTTTACATATCTTTTCATGAATATAAACTAAAAACCTATACCAAAATGGCAACTTTCAAACCTACATCCTACAAACTTGAGAACGTAGCTGACGGCCGCGTTTTCCTTGATGAAGGATGGACCCTCGCCGATCCACAGGCAACATCTCCGTCACTGGTGAGAGCTATCTACCAGACCAGATTCACTCCAAGAGAAGACCTCAAGGGACTTTACAGATACGCAGACTGGCTTCCTATCTGCAGGACACTCAAGAATTCGCATGCACCTGTCACATACAAGAGCAAGGGTCTCGCTGAGCTTCTCGGACTCAGCAACCTCTACATCACATTCTCCGGCTACTGGCCGAAGATAGGAGCACGAATGGAGACCTGCTCTTTCAAGGAGACTGAAGCATTCTCAGTATGCGCACGCATGCCGAAGAAGAACAACAGGCAGGTCCTTGTAGTGCAGTCTGCCGGCAATACCGCAAGAGCCTTCGCCAGAGTATGCTCTGACAACAACATTCCTATAGTCATCTGCATCCCACAGGACAACATCAACGACCTCTGGTTCGCAAAGCCTTTGTCTAAGTGCGTGAAGGTCATCGCCACCCCTAAGGGAACAGACTACTATGATGCGATCGCACTTGGAGAAAAGCTCGCCAAGAACCCTCGCTTCGTCCTCGAAGGAGGTGCAAAGAACGTAGCAAGACGAGACGGAATGGGAACGACAGTACTCTCGGCCGTCGAGACTATCGGATGTATTCCTGACGCCTATTTCCAGGCAGTCGGCAGCGGTACCGGCGCAATCGCCGCATGGGAGAATGCAGAGAGACTCGCAGCTGACGGTCGTTTCGGCAAGAACAACATGAGGATCTACGCCTGCCAGAACGCTCCATACACCCTCATGTACGACTCATGGAAAGCCGGCCAGAGAGAGCTTGTGCCAATCACTCCTGAAGAGTCCAGAAGAGATGCTGAGATCATCCTTGCGACCGTACTTTCAAACAGAAAACCGCCTTACTCAATCGCAGGAGGTCTCTATGACGTGCTCAAGGCATCCGGAGGCGACATGTACCTTGCGACCAACGACCAGATCGTAAAGGCCATACTCCAGTTCTTCAAGAAGGAAGGTGTCGACATCTTCCCTGCCGCAGCATGTGCAGTCGCATGTCTTGCCCAGGCTGTCGAGAACGGAGATGTCAAGAAAGACGAAATCATCATGCTCAACATCACAGGCGGCGGAATGCTCAATGCGACCAACCATGGTGCCATCCAGAAGGAGCCTGATCTCATCCTCAGCCAGGACCTCCCTGCAGAGGAGATCATCGCTGCCGTAGACAAACTCTTTTAGAATAGATGGATATCTTACAATTGACATCATTGACTGCAGATAGCCAGCAGGTGGTCAATGAGGCTGATTCAGCCAAAGTGATACTTAAAAGCATGGCCGAGGAATTCAGCAAGGACCCTAACAAGTTCCTTACAGGCCTCGGCCAGCAGGCTATTGATTTCGGTCTGAAGATCCTTGCCGCGTTCGCGATATACATCATCGGTGCGTGGATGATCAAGAAGATCAAGGCAATACTTAAGAAGTTCTTCGAGAGGAGAGGGTCAGAACCGACATTGACATCATTCGTCACCAGTCTCGTGACCATCACTCTTACTGTACTGCTGATCATCATAACCATCAGTGCACTCGGAATCAACACCACATCCTTTGCCGCAATCCTTGCCGCAGGAGGTATGGCGATCGGTATGGCTCTCAGCGGAACCGTACAGAACTTTGCCGGTGGATTGATGATACTTCTCTTCAAGCCTTTCAAGGTCGGAGACTATATCAAGGCCCAGGGATATGAAGGATTCGTGACAGAGGTCACCATCGTAAGCACGAAGATCAGGACCTATGCGAATTCCATCATAGTCCTTCCTAACGGTGCGCTCTTCAACGGAAACATCGACAACTTCTCAGACAAACCTTTGCACAGAATCGCATGGAATGTAAGCATCGCCTATGGATCAGACACAGCGAAGGCACGTGAGGTGATACTCGATTTCCTGGCAAAGGACGAAAGGATACTGAATGCACAGACCACTGGAGCTGCTGATCCGGCTGTACATGTAGACAAGCTGAACGACAGCTCAGTAGACCTGATAGTCTACGCATGGGTAAACGTCGGAGACTTCTGGCCTGTGACCTACGCGATGAATGAGAAGATCTACTGCGAGCTGCCTAAGAACGGAATCCAGTTCCCATTCCCACAGCTCGATGTTCACTTGGTCAAGCCTTCTTTAGACTGAACAGGGTTGCTGTAGATGTGGAGGAGGATATCCTTCACATCTGCTCTTGACAGTTCAGGCTCGAGCTGATCAAGCTGCTTCTCAATATAAGCTTCGAATGCCGCCCTTTCCTGGGCGGTATATTTTTCTGCATACTTGTCAGTTGAGTTGACGATGTCATAGGCGATATAGTTGTTCTTCCAGAGCCTGTATCCCTTGATGATACGTGCATCAACAGCCTGACGGAGATGCTGGTATCTCTCATTCTTGCTGAGCTGAGCTGCTGCCTCGATCTCTTCCCTGGTAAGAGGCTCGCCGATGTTCAGATGGACATTGCCCTTCCACTGACGTATGCCGGTCATGATGCTGTTGAAATCCTCGTCCGGACCCTTGACATACTTCTCGACCGTTCTTCTGATATAGAGTTCCCTTGCCTTGAGGATGTCGCATGGTTCGTACTCATACGAGATGCTGATAGGAAGGATGTTGAGCTCAAGGAAATCTTTGACGAAGTCTCCGCTTCCGCTCATGTCGAACATCTTGAGAATGCCCTGCTCTGTAGCATCTATTCCGTTCTTCGCACGTCCCTCGCGCTGAGCGATCCATACAGAGCTTTCTCCGGAAGTGACGGTCTTTCGTATATACTTTGAAAGAGTCATCGATGTCTGATAGAGTTCCCTCGCACCGACGCCTCTGATGACCTTGATCATCTTGTTCGAGCGGAGCACGAGTTCGACATATGGATTCAGCAGAAGATTGTCTCCTACACAGAGCTGCGAAGTCTCGAGTCCGTTGATATGCATCACCCACTGGGTAAGCGCAGGGTCGACGACGATGTCCCTGTGGTTGGAGACGCTGAGATAACGGCCATTGACCTTGGAGAAATTCTCTGTTCCGTCAAAGGTGAACTCAGCGACAGAAGTCTTGAGTACCCACTGGATACCGGCGGCGATTACGACTTTCTGGAACTGGTCCACAGTCTTGATCTGGGACAGGACCTGACCGAAGTAAGAATCTTCCTTGTCCGGGAAGATGAGTTTCGATACGCTTACTGCAAGAGGACTGTCAGCGAGCTTGGAAAATGCGGCGCATGCCTGCTCGTCTGAATATGGACATATATCTGCGAATTCGTTGATGATCTCTGCCATGATAGCTTATGTTTGTCAGTTATCAAAGATAGCCAAATAAATGCTAATTACATAGTTTTTTACACTTGCTGGCCACATATGGTTCACGCTCTGAAAAGCAGCGAGCTGTCTCCATAGCTCAGGAACCGGAACTCATGTGAAAGAGCATAGTCGTAGATCGTGCGCCAGTCACCTCCGACAAAAGCAGACACCAGAAGGATGAGCGTGCTTTCAGGCTGATGGAAATTGGTCACCAGAGTGCTTACTACACGGAATGTGAAGCCAGGTACGATGATGATCCTGGTTCCCGCCACGAGGGCTGGAAGATTGTTGTCGTCGAGGTACTTCACGATCGCCTTAAGCGACTCTTCAGTCGAATATGGATACTCTCTCTCATAAGGAGCCCACTGGGCGACATCGGCCGGTGCACCGGTCTCGATGATGCTTACACCTATATAATACAAAGACTCCAACGTCCTGACTGAAGTAGTACCGACTGCGATGACAGACCCGTCCGACTCGGCGAGCTTCAGGATGAAATCCCTTGATACAACGAAAGGCTCTCTGTGCATGGAATGTTCAGCTACATTCGAACTCTTCACAGGAAGGAAAGTGCCCGCGCCGACATGCAGGCAGACAGTTTCCGTGTCGATGCCTCTTTCCCTGATACGGCCAAGTACATTCTCAGTGAAATGAAGTCCGGCAGTAGGAGCCGCGACAGAACCGCGTATATGTGCATACAGAGTCTGATACCTCTCCAGGTCGATCGACTCCGTCTCTCGGTTGAGATATGGCGGGATAGGGACGTTTCCACACGACTCGAGGACCTTTGAGAATGGAGATCCGTCTGACCATGCGAACTCGACAAGACCGGTCTGTCCGTCACGTTCGATCAGCTTTGCCTTCAGGTCCATGGCAGCAATCTCCGGGCTTTCCTGCGGATTGTAGAGAGAAAGAGTGTCATCCTTCCATCTCTTGGCATTTCCGATCACACATTTCCACACACACTTCTCAGTCTGTGCAAATGCGAGATTGTACTCATTAGGAGAAACCGGTTCCAGACAGAATATCTCGATATGGGCACCCGTCGACCTCTGGAAATGCAGTCGGGCAGGAACCACTTTAGTATCGTTGAAGACCATGATGGCGCCATCCGGCAAAAGCAATGGGAGATCGCGGAAGATGTGCTCATCTACATGGCCGCCGACATATCGGAGCAATTTTGAAGAATCTCTCTCAGCCAACGGATATTTGGCAATACGTTCGTCGGTGAGAGGATAGTTGTAATCTTCTATATGGAGTTCTGGTATCATCTGTCTCGTGTAATATTCTGTAAAAATACACATAAGAACTCAAATAATAAAATCGGGGTTTTCAACATGTTTTCAACAGTTCCAAAACGACCCGCAATGTACAGGTTTGTATAATTTACAAAATTTATCAATTGTTTACATCTCCAAATTCAAATACATTACATTTGTTAAATAAGCAAAAGTTATCAAATACTTATATGATTAATATATTACTAATAATCAGTTAGTTATGTAACTTATGCTAAATTAATTGTTTCAATAAAGATTGTATACAAGCTCAAAATTTACATCAATTATCAGGTCATCGGCGTATTTTAAGCATATATTTCATTACTAATACCTTAATTATCAGTTAGTTTATACGTGATTATCTAATTCTTTAATTTAGTTATTTTGCACCGTTTTGCCCCTCCGGCTCCCCTACTCCCTGCTTTGTACGGATTTGTAAATGATACATTTTATGTTTAATTTTGTTAAAACAACCGTTAAGAAAATGAACGAAAGACTGCAGCAGTTTCTAGCTGCTGAAAACATATCTCAATCACAGTTCGCCGAGACGATCGGCGTCGCCCGCGCAAGCGTATCCCACATCCTGGCCGGACGCAACAGGCCCGGCTACGATTTCATCTGCAGCCTGCTCGAACATTACCCTAGTCTGAACTCCGAATGGATTCTCATGGGCAAGGGAAAGATGTATAAAGGCCCTGCCGTAAGACCGGCCCAGACCGAAGCGCCGGAGCCCCAGCAGGCCATCGATGGACCCCGCTCCGCGCAGGCGGCTTATGCGCCGCAGCCCCAGCAGGCACAGCCTGCCGCTGGCTACGTACGTCCGGATTCCGGACAGCCTCAGCCTTCCGCCGCCCCCGTGCGTCCAGAGCCCGTTTCGGCGCCGCTAGAGGCACGTACGGACGAAAACGGTACCATGATCCAGGAAAGTCTGTTCGCGGCCCGGAAAGAGCCCGAAATCCACGCTTCCGCCCCTGCGCCGCAGGCAGCTTCAGCCAAGACGGTATCTAAGATTATTGTATTCTACAGCGACAACACTTTCCAGGAGCTTAAGGGCTGATTCGATTTGTGTCCATAGGATAATCCGATCTGAGTTCAAGGGATAATACAATCTGAGTTCAAGGGATAATCCGATTTTTTGCTAAATTTGTTGCCATCAAGAATTCCGGCAATGATTTACAGAAAGTTCATACGTCCGATCATTTTCAGGCTCCAGCCAAAGCGTGCGCAGACATTGGCACTTACGGCATTGGAGTTCTTCAGGAATTTCTTCCTCACCAGAAAGCTCGTAAAACTCATCTACGGAAGGAGCAAGTCCACCTTGCAGACCGAGATGGCAGGCATACTTTTTCCTAATCCCATAGGATTTGCAGCGGGATTTGACAAGAACGGGCGTTTCTGCGACGTAATCAGCGACCTTGGATTCGGATTCATCGAGTTCGGCCCTATCACCCCAAAGCCCGAATCAGGCACCGACATGGCAAATGACGGACTTCTCGCGACCATCGCCAACCTGAAGGACCGCAGGCCGAAAACCATCATAGCAGCCAACATCGTCCACAATTCGTCGACCTCAGACGAGATGCTGGTGGCCGATTATGACAAGGGCTTCTCCCTCCTGTACGACTTCGCGGACATGTTCGTAATCAACGCTTCCGAGAAAAGCCAGATGAAAAGATCTCCTTTGGAGGACCCTGAAATCCTTTCTGAAGTAATGGACGTCGTCCTTGACAGGAGACTGACCATGGACAAGATGAAGCCGGTGTTCATCAAGATATCGCCCGACATACCATACGACCAGCTTGACTCCATCCTGTCTTATTCCATGGCATCCGGAATCGACGGAATAGTAGCCGGAGACGTCAACAAGAATAACGTCAACCAGTTCAATAAGAACCTGGAGCTTGTGAAGCATATAGACAGCTACTGCAAGGGTCGGCTTGACATCATAGCCTGCGGTGGAGTCCTGACTCCTGTCGAAGCTACGACCATGATGGATGCCGGAGCTTCCCTCGTTGAGCTTTACACCGGTCTTTTCTACGAAGGACCGCATCTTGTAAAACACACACTCAAGTATTTGGAAAATAGATAATTGAACGATATGTCTGAAATCGTTACTACAAGTAATACAACGATATGTGACGAGCCGGCAGAAGTAGCCCTTGGCAAGATTCTCAAGGCTTCTGGACTTACACTTTCGGCAGCTGAATCATGTACCGGAGGTCAGATTTCCCATCTGGTCACATTAGTACCTGGATCGTCGGCATACTATCTTGGATCTGTCACATCGTATGCAGTCGCTGTCAAAGAGAAGGTACTTGGTGTCCCGACAGAGACCATCACAGACAACGGAGTCGTCAGCTCGCAGGTTGCGGCCGCAATGGCTGAAGGTGTACGTCGTCTGACCGGAAGCGACTACTCTGTCGCAACGACTGGATTCTCCGGCCCCGGAGGTGGAGACGAACGCTATCCGGAAGGCACCGTCTGGATCGGAGCGAGCTCAAAATATGGCACCGAGACCCTGGAATTCCACAGCAATCTCGACAGAAAAGGCAACATCGAGAGTTTTGCAGCTGCCGCGCTGCTTTTTCTGCTTAAAAAGCTGAACAGAGAGCTATCTATTTGACAATCAATCAATAAAACAAAATAGTTAAAGGGCTATAACAAAAATGTTATAGCCCTTTTTAGTGTCTTTTCCGCAGTTTTAAGCCTCTCTGAGCACCCTCATGAAGTTCCCGCCGGCAACTTTCTCTATATCTCCGTCACTGTACCCTCTTCGGGACATCTCATCGAACACGAGGCCAAGCCTTGATACATCTTCGAGACCTGAAGGAGGAACTTCAATGCCATCGAAATCGGTACCTATACCGACATGGTCTATTCCGCCGACCTTGACAGCGTGGTCGATATGGTCAACGACCTCCTTCACGCCAGGTCTGTCCAGAGTCTTGAGTATATCCATGACGCGGAAATACTCCTTCCTCACTTCCGGATTTCCCGGATCGGCCCTGAAAGCCTTGTCCGCCGCATCATACTCAGGATGCTCTGCATTGACTGCATCAAACAGACGTCCGAACCCGTCAGAAAGGAATACCGGATAGAAATTGATCTGGATCACACCTCCCTTGTCCGCCATCTTCCGGATCATGTCGTCGGTCATGTTCCTTCTGTGACCGGCAAGTGCGCGACAGCATGAGTGAGTGGAGACGATCGGCTTCGTCGAATACTTTATGCAATCGTAGAAAGTCTCATCAGACGCATGGGCAACATCTATGATCATCCCAAGACGGTTCATCTCAGCGACGACTTCCCTGCCGAACGGGCTCAGTCCATGCCATCTCTGACCATGGGAGGCTGCATCGGCTATTTCATTGTCTCCATTATGCGTAAGAGTCATATACCGCACACCCATCCTGTGGAATTCCCTCAGAAGAGGAAGAGAAGTCTGGATCGGAGATCCGTTCTCCATACCTAAAAGAATGGAAATCAAGCCCTTGTCCTTATTGCTTAGAATATCGTCGGCAGAACGTGCAAGAGCCAGGTCCTGGGAATTCGCCTCGATCATGTCCTTGGTGGCGGCAATCATCTGCATGGCATAACGCGTCGCCGCATCAGGTTCAACCGCCGCAGGAGTATAAAGGGCAAAGAACGAAGCATCTACATGGCCTCTCTTAAGCTTCGGGATGTCGACATGGCCATGTTCGTTGTCGATACATACATTGCGCCGCCTCAGAAGCTGAGACGGCGTATCACAATGGGAATCCAGTATAATCATAGGAATCTCGTTAATTCTGATGTAAACTCGCTATCTGACCAAGATCAGTCAATCCATCTTAATAAAGATGGTTGACAGAAGAGTTCTGGATGTTCACGATCTCAATCTCCGGCTTTCCGCCATAGCTTACTGTACAGCCACCCTTGAGGTCAAGAGAAAGTGTCTCCGACGGAACGATATACATCTTGCAATTGTTTGAGCCAATTACTTTTACATCGTTTACCTTAAGTCCTTCTGCATGTACTTCCTTTGAAGCTCCGTTAAGATTCATGGTAATTGCACGGCCCTCGATGTTGAGCTTTGAAGAATTCGCAGCATTGATCTCTACGGTCTCGCACTCACCAGACACCTTCATTGTAGAAGTCGCGTTTACCTGAAGTGAAAGATTCTTTGAGACCTGGTCTACTGTCATCTCTGCAGAATTCTGGCTGTTGATCGAAAGATTGCCGGCATCGACCATCGCCTCTTCTAGCACAGCCTTCTTGGCTGCAGTAAGCGTGACTGAACCGGCGTTCAACGCAAGTCCAACGACTCTTGCATTGTCAGTAATATCCAGGTTGAAACTTTCAGTCTTGATATCAATGCTGTTGAGATCGACTCTTGCATCGTCGGCAGCAATGACAGAGCTGAGCTTCGGCGCATAGACGGTAGCCTTGAGGACAGGATCTGTCTTCTTGCCACTCACCTGCTTCTTGGTCTCCTTGTCCATAGCCTTCCTGTCGACAGTCGCTACGAGTTCCGAGCCTTTGAGATATACATGGAAATAATTCTTGAGAGAACTTTCGACCGTCCATTCAACTCCATAATAGTCAGCCTCCCTGACAGTAACGACGAAACGGTCGCTGACATTGATCCCAGAGAAACCACTTGTAAAGTCCTGCTGTCCGCTGACAGTCTGTGCCTTAGCACTATAACAACCTAAAGCGATAATCGCAATAGCAATAGCCAAAATCTTGTTTTTCATATCGTTAAAGATTTAAAAGTTATTCCTGTAAGCTTGCCCACTCCTCAGTCTTCGAGTCTACATCTCTCTTGCACTCGAGGTACTCGCGGGTCAGTTCCATGATATCATCCTTGTCCGAAGGATCAGCAAGCAGAGCCTCTATATCCTTCATTCTCTTCTCTACCTTGGCAATCTCGTTCTCAAGGAAAGCGATTCTGTTCTTAATCTTCTTCTCCTCCTTCGACACAAACTTCTTCGCCTCGAATTCCTTCTTCGCGACAGTCTCTTCCTTGACCACCGGCTTCTCGTCTGCAGGCTTGAATCTTCTCTCAAGTTCCTGGAGATTCTCCATCTTTCTGCTGTCGAGGAAATCCTGGACGCTTTCCAGATGTTCCTTCACCTTACCGTCACGGAACTCATACATCTTGTCGACGAGTCCATTGAGGAAGTCACGGTCATGTGAAACCACAACCAATGTGCCATCGTATGCCTTAAGCGCCTGCTTGAGTATATCCTTCGACTTTATGTCCATATGGTTGGTAGGCTCGTCGAGCGCAAGAAGGTTGTATGGTTCGAGCATCAGCTTGGCCATACCGAGCCTTGCTCTCTCTCCGCCGCTGAGGACTGCGACTTTCTTGTCGATGTCCTCTCCTCTGAAGAGGAACTGCGCAAGGATGTCGCGGAGCTTGGTCCTGATGTCACCAACCGCCACATTGTCCAGAGTACTGAACACAGTCTCGTTCTTGTCGAGGATGTCTTCCTGGTTCTGGGCGAAATATCCGATATGGACATTATGTCCGACCTTCGCCTCGCCGCTGATAGGATCGAGCTGATCCATTATGACTCTCATCAAAGTAGTCTTGCCCTCACCGTTCCTTCCGATGAACGCCACTTTCTCTCCCCTTCGGATCTCCACCTCCGCATTGCGGAACACGACCTTCTGAGGATAGCCCACTGTAAGGTCAGTCGCCTTGAAGGCTATGTCGCCAGAGCGCGGTGCCGGCGGGAACTTCACAGTAAGGGTTGCATTGTCTGTCTCATCGACCTCGATCCTGTCAAGTCTCTCGAGAGCCTTGATCCTGGACTGGACCTGGTTTGACTTGGTCGGCTTGTATCTGAAGCGCGCGATGAAATCCTCAGTCTTCTCGATCATCTTCTGCTGATTCTCGTATGCAGCCATCTGCTGGGTCATACGCTCTGCACGAAGATCGACATACTTGGAATAAGAGACCTTGTAGTCATGGATCTTGCCGAGCAGGACCTCGACTGTCCTGTTAGTGACAGTATCAAGGAAGCGACGGTCATGGGAAACCAGCATCAGGGAACCGCGGTAGTTCTTGAGATAGTCCTCAAGCCACTCGATCGATTCAATGTCAAGATGGTTGGTAGGCTCGTCGAGGAGCAGAACGTCCGGACTGCGAAGAAGAATCTTCGCAAGCTCAATACGCATGTTCCAGCCCTGGCTGAAAGTCTCAGTCTTCCTGTCGAAGTCCTGATCCTTGAAACCAAGTCCGAGAAGAGTCTTCTCCGCCCTTACCTGAGGAGGCTCGGAATGCTCAAGCGAGATCCTGTCGTTGATATCGTTGAGACGGTTGATGAGTTCCATGTATTCATCGGACTCATAGTCGGTTCTTTCTGCAAGCTCTGCATTTATCTGTGCAAGTTCCCTGTCAAGAGCGTGCATAGCTTCGAAAGCAGTCATCGTCTCCTCCATCACGGTCCTGCCCTTATGGTGGTCCATGATCTGAGGAAGATATCCGATGTTTATGCCGTTCGGCATGTCGATGTGGCCGCTGGTCGGAGACTGCATGCCACAGATAAGCTTCATTATGGTAGACTTGCCTGCGCCGTTCTTGCCGACGAGGCCGATCTTGTCGTTCTCACTTATATGGAAGCTGATATCATCCAGAAGATTATAGCTTCCAAAAGATACAGTCAGGTTATTGATCGATATCATTATTCAACACTTTCCTTACTACATACAATAATGCTGACTTCATACAGCAGGTACAGAGGTGCAGCTGCAATCACCATGGACATAGGATCCGCCGGCGTGATTATGGCGGCAAGCACCAGAACTGCGACCAGGGCGTATTTCCTTCCGTTTCTTAAATTGTCCCTGCTGACGATTCCCATCTTGGAAAGCGCAGCTATGACTGCCGGGAACTCGAACACGATTCCGAACATCAGCACCAGGGACATGAACATCGAGATATATGACTTCAGCGAGACCGTGTTCGTGACCGTGTCGCTGACCGAATATCCCTGGAAGAAATTCAGGGCAAAAGGAAGTACGAGGACGTAGCCGACGGCTATACCTATATAAAATAAAAGGCCGGAGAAGAGAAATGCGCCTTTGATCGCTTTCTTCTCCTTTTCATAAAGAGCCGGAGCGATGAATTTCCAAAGTTCGTAGACAATATATGGGAATGCCAGGACGAAGCCCAGGACGATCGAGACGCGGAGATGGATGAAGAACTGGGCGGATATCTCGAGATTCACCAGGTTCATGGTGAAATCAGAATGCATCAGCCTATACATGAAGAAATCGCTTCTGGCAGGAGCCAGAAGCAATCCATCAAATACATAGGATTTGAAGCAGAACACAACGACGGCGAGCGCGCAGACCGCGGTCAGTGACCTGAAGATATTTCCGCGCAGTTCGTCGAGATGGTCCCAGAATGACATCTCGCCGTTGTCCGCCATCTAGTCCTTCTTTATGTCAGACTCTACGTCCTTCTTGATTTCCTTGATCTCGCCGTCAACCTCGTTGAGGCCTTCCTTGAAGCTCTTGACACCCTTGCCGAGACCCTTCATGAGTTCAGGAATCTTCTTTCCACCGAAGAGAAGAAGAACTACAAGAGCGATGATGACGATCTCCATTGGACCGATGATTCCGAGTGGATATACCATGATGATTTCTATTTATTTTTCTCTATTTCTTTTCTGATGACCTCGATGATCTGCTCCGGGCATCTGGTCGGACGGCCTGTCTCCTTGTTGAGGAAGCCGAGCACTACGTCTCCGAAGGCACAGAGCTCGCCGTTCTGGTTATAGACAGACTGGTGGATCACGAGCTTGGCCATAGGCTCCTTCTCGTCGATCGCAGCAACTGCCTTGAGCGTATCACCCAGGAATGCGGAGTGCTTGTACTTGCACTCCACAGACACTACAGGTATAGTCACGCCGTCCTTCTCACACTGCTGAAGCGGATAGCCCCATCGCTCCATCATCTCAAGTCTTGCACATTCGAAGAACCTGATGTAGTTGGAGTGATGGACTATGCCCATCTGGTCAGTCTCGTAGTAACGGACAGGAAATTCTACTGAATACTCAAGCATGGCTGTTACTTTCTAAGTGCCTTGAGCTGAGACTCATAGCTCTCAATCTTAGAGAGAGAATCAGCCTCTTTCTTCCTCTCGATCGCAACGACCTTCTCAGGAGCGTGTGCGACGAAGCTCTCGTTGGAGAGTTTCTTCCTTACTGATGCGAGGAAGTCCTGCTGATACTTGAGTTCAGCTTCGAGCTTCGCAATCTCCTCCTCTACATTCACCAGACCGCCGAGAACTACGAACATCTCGACTGTCCTTACCATGAACGATACGCCTGTTGCCTCGCCGAAATCAGCGACAGTCTCAACTGACGATGTGTTGGCAAGTTTCTCCACTACAGGAATGAACTCAGCAGGGAATGCGCCCTTGATCTTGAGGTCGAGTGCCTCCTTTGGAGAGATGTTCTTCTGCTGACGGATACCACGGATGCCGTTGACTGCTTCCTGAGCCATCTCGAAGCCTGTGATATAGTCTGCGTCTACCTGTCCCGCTGAAGGAGTCTTCTCGAACATGATGGTAGCGCCGGCCTCTCTTGTCTCCATTGACTGCCAGAGTTCCTCTGTGATGAAAGGCATGATAGGATGGATCATCTTGAGGAGTGCCTCGAAGAACCTGTTGGTAGCGTCGAAGGTAGCCTTGTCGATCGCCTCGCCGTATGCAGGCTTGATCGCCTCGAGGTACCATGAGCAATAGTCGTCCCAGAAGATCTTGTAGATGCTCATGAGGGCATCCGAGATCCTGAACTTGGAGTAGTGGTCCTCAACAGTGGCGATGGTCTGGCTGAGCTTGTTCTCGAACCACTTGACAGCCACCTTGTTGACCTCGCTCTGTGCGAGCGACTCATCGACCTTCCATCCCTGAACGAGACGATATGAGTTCCAGATCTTGTTGCAGAAGTTTCTACCCTGCTCTACCTGTGACTCGTCGTAGAAGATGTCGTTACCTGCTGAAGAGCAGAGGAGCATACCGATACGGACTGCGTCAGCGCCATACTTCTCGATAAGGTCGAGAGGGTTAGGGCTGTTTCCGAGAGTCTTGCTCATCTTACGGCCGATCTTGTCGCGCACGATACCGGTGAAATATACGTTTCCGAAAGGAATGTCCTTCATGAACTCGTTACCAGCCATGATCATACGTGCCACCCAGAAGAAGATGATGTCCGGGCCGGTCACGAGGTCGTTGGTCGGATAGTAGTATGCAAGGTCCTTGTTTGGCTCGTGCTCTGGATGTCCTGGACGCTCAGGGTCGAACACTGAGATAGGCCAGAGCCAGCTTGAGAACCAAGTGTCGAGAACGTCCTCGTCCTGACGGAGATCATCTGCGGTGTAGGCAGGATTGATCTTCTGTGCAGCCTCGAGTGCCTTCTCTGCGGTCTCCTCCACTACGATCTGTCCGTCTGGAAGATAGTATGCAGGGATTCTCTGACCCCACCAGAGCTGACGTGAGATGCACCAGTCGTGTGCATTCTCCATCCAGTGGCGGTATGTGTTGCGGTACTTGTCCGGGATGAACTTGATCTTTCCTGACTCCACGCTGTCGAGTGCGACCGCTGCAAGGTCCTCCATCTTGAGGAACCACTGTGCAGAGAGCTTAGGCTCGATGACAGCGTCTGTACGCTCTGAATATCCGATTGGAGATGTATAGTCTTCGATCTTCACGAGATTGCCTGACTCCTCAAGCATCTTGGCGATCTTCTTACGTGCTACGAAACGGTCCTCGCCTACGAGGATCTGAGCCTTCTCGTTGAGTTTGCCATGGTCATCGATGATCTCGAGGATAGGAAGGTTGTGACGCATTCCGATCTCGTAGTCATGGGCATCGTGGGCAGGTGTGACCTTGAGGCAGCCGGTACCGAAGTCCATCTCTACATAGTCGTCCTCGATCACAGGGATCTCCTTGTTGATGAGAGGGATGATGACTTTCTTGCCGCGGAGCCAATGGTGGCGCTCGTCATTAGGGTTGACACAGATTGCGGCATCGGCCATGATGGTCTCAGGACGGGTTGTAGCGATCACAAGGTACTGGTCGGTAGGATTGCCCTGACCGTCTGAGATATAGTATCTGAGATGGTAGAAATGGCTCTGGGTATCCTTGTGGATGACCTCGTCGTCACTTACGGCAGTAAGAGCGACAGGATCCCAGTTCACCATACGTACTCCCCTGTAGATCATGCCCTTCTTGTAGAAGTAGCAGAAAGTAGCGATGACTGCGTCTGAGAGAGCAGGCTCCATTGTGAAGCGTGTCCTGTCCCAGTCACATGAGGCGCCGAGCTTGCGGAGCTGTTCGAGGATGATGCCGCCGTGCTCTTCCTTCCACTCCCACGCATACTTGAGGAACTCATCGCGGGTGATGTCGGTCTTGTTGATTCCCATGGTCTTGAGACGGGCGACGACCTTGTTCTCAGTCGCGATCGAAGCATGGTCGGTACCTGGTACCCAGCAAGCGTTCTTGCCGTCCATGCGGGCCTTTCTGATGAGCACGTCGTTCAATGTGTTGTTGAGTACGTGGCCCATGTGGAGGATACCGGTCACATTTGGTGGCGGGATCACGATTGTATAAGGTTGTCTCTCATCTGGTTCTGAATGAAAGAACTTCTTCTCAAGCCAGTAGGCATACCACTTGTCCTCTACCTGTGAGGGATTGTACTTTGCCGAAAGTTCCATTGGTTGTATATCTTTTTATTATATTTCGTATTACGCCGATGCACAATAGTGCATATTCGTGCAAATATAGCGAAAAATCGCTACATTTGTAAGGCAAAGAACATTAAAGGACACATCTATATTATGGAAAATAACGAAACAAAGCAGCTCGGTGTCAACATCAGCCCGGATGTGGCGAAAGGCACCTACTCAAACCTCGCAATCATCTCACATTCAAAGAATGAGTTCGTTGTGGATTTCGCTGCGATGCTCCCGGGAATGCCTAAGGCAGAAGTACAGAGCAGGATCATCATGAACCCTGAGAATGCAAAGAGGCTCTTCCTTGCAATCCAGGACAATATCATCAAGTTCGAGAACCAGTTCGGCACCATACTTCTCGACGAGCAGAAGAAGTCCAAGGGCGGCACATTCAACTTTGAGGACTTCGGTCCGATAGGAGGAAATTCATAATGGTAGATTTCACACAGATACGCGCATTCGCGTTTGACGTAGACGGCGTCTTCACCAACGGCGGAGTACTTGCGACCGAGACAGGTGAACTCTACAGGACATTTGACGCGAAGGATGGATTCGCAGTCAGGATGGCTGTGATGAAAGGATACCCTGTAGGAATCATCACAGGCGGAAAATCGACATCCATCAGAGAAAGGTTCCAGACCAGCGGCGTGCCGGGCGACGATGTGTTCCTCGGATCAAGGAACAAGGTGGAGCAGCTCCAGGAGTTCTGCCAGAAGCACTATCTCAACGCCGACCAGATACTCTTCATCGGAGATGACATCCCGGACCTCGACGTGATAATCGCTGTCGGAATAGGAATGTGTCCTGCCGACGCAGTCCCTGAGGTCAAGGCTGCTGCCGACATCGTCTCTGAATACAACGGCGGACATCTCTGCGTCCGCGACGCCATCGAGAAGGTGCTGAAAGCCCAGGGCCACTGGGAGTTCGACACGATGCTTTACAAGAAGCTCTTCTAGACCGACACGAAAATGGACCTTAAAGGAAAAAGAATCATACTTGCGAGCAATTCACCAAGAAGGAAAGAATTGCTCGCTGGTCTTGATATAGACTTCACAGTCGACACACGCAACAACTTCGAAGAGAGCTACGACCCGTCGACTCCGCACGAGAGGGTCCCTGCCCTCATGTCCGAAGGCAAGTCTCTCGGTTTCTGGAGAGAGCTGGAAGAAGACGAGATTATCATCACTTCCGATACCATGGTACTCTGCGGAACCGACATCATGGGCAAGCCGAAGGGTCCGGAAGATGCCGCACGTATGCTGAGACAGCTCTCAGGCAGGTCGCACCAGGTCATCACCGCAGTCACGGTAAGGGACCGCGACAGGATGGAAACCGTGTCCGACACCGCCCACGTCTGGTTCAAGGAACTGACAGAGAGCGAGATCGGCTACTATATAGAAAACTACAGACCCTTCGACAAAGCCGGAGCCTACGGTATCCAGGAATGGATAGGATACATCGGCATCAGCAAGATCGAAGGATCGTACTTCAACATCATGGGCCTTCCGGTCCACATCGTATATTCTCTTCTCGGGAAGTTCCTGGGCTGAGCCCTACTCCTCTGTAGCTTTAACTCTGAGTCTCTGGTCGACAAGTGTGACATACTTCTCGAGAGTCTCGTCGTCCTTTGCAACGACTGACACAATCGCAAGCGCACCCTTCTTGATCTCGCAGAACATCACTCTCATAGGAGAATCATCCTCGCAGAGGCATTCGAAACCATAGGCCTTCTTGCCGGCGAACGGCCAGACGGTAAGAGGATCCTGGTCCTCAGGGTCATTCTCATCGAAACCGACCATGTCCACATAGTTGAGCATGGCCTGCTCCTGTGCGTCTCCATCAGAAGGCATGTCTCCGACATAGATATCGATGTCTGAGATGTCAGCCTGGGCCTTCTCGTCAGAAAGATAGGCAGCGAGATGAGTGATTTCTGTTCCGTCCGGATCCGGAGTTGTTTCAACAGATGACTTCCAGCCTTCAGGAAGCTCCATCTTGATAGAGTACTTCATTTTCAATTGTTTTAATAAGCACAAATATAATGAAAGTAAATTTAAGAAATTGCTTACGATTAGTAATTAAAATGTTTAAATAGAGATATTGACCCCTACCTGAAAGCCACGATAAACCGTTTTACGAATTTTATATCTCTGACTAAAAAAATTTAATTAGAGATTGTAATCGTTTTAAATTATTAATAGTCAATACTATTTTTAATATTAACAAAATTTTAATAATAATTTTAGTAAAATATGTTGCCAATACATAAAAAAGCCGTACCTTTGCAATGTAATCAAGATGTGGTTCTCACAATCGAAATTACAGTGGTTATTAGTTTTAGTGTTATTAATTATGTGGTTAGATGAGCCTTCGCGCGTGATGCGTAAATGCTCATAAAGTTAAAAAGAAGACCGATCTGAAGGTCTTCTTTTTTATTTATACAGGCCAGAGTCCGCCTTTGAAGACAGTCCGCGAGCCTTCCGATCAGACACTGGTCAGAACTTTCCAGAAAAAACAGGGCCTACCTGCTGAGGCTGGCCCTGACACCTATAGTAAGATTAAAGTTAAGAGGACGCTCCTTATATATATTGTCGACGTCGCTTCCATTCTCGAAATAACACGAAACTCCCGGTTCCGCGAAAAGGCTGAATCTTTTCCAGAGACCGACACTTGCTCCGATTGACGAAGCCACGGACCACTGGAGACGATCCTCGCCGAACCTCCTCTTGTCACCATCATGGAGACCGTTGCCATGGTCATAAGCAGTGACGGAAACGCCCGACAGCGCCTTCTCCCCCATTCCTCCGAACCTGGCATAAAGACCGAAGCGGTTTTTGTCGACCATATGCCAGCTCAATGCGAGCGGAATGCCCAGATAGTCCATCTTCTGCTTGACCGTGTAGCTGCTGATCTCCGAGCCGGAAGTCATATCCGACAGAAGCCGGCTGTACGAAAGACCCGTAACGACACCTAACTTCCTCGCGAACATATATTCGACTTCCAGCGAATATCTTATCGGCTGATGATGGTTCATCTCCGACCTGACATCCTTGTTGTCAAGATTGGCAAGGATCACCGAACTGGCCTCCGAGAACAGCGGAACATCGTCTGACCAATCTCCGAAACCACCACCTGACTTCGAATTCAGCACAGGTGAGAGCTGGATTCGAGGCTCAGAATTCAGGAAAGCACCGTATCCGCCGAACGACTCGCTGTCCCCCTTCGTCACACTGCCGACAGAAGCCATCAGCGACAGCCTGCGCTTCTTCTGCTTTATGTCCATGGTACCGGAAACAGCGTCCCAGTACGACCTCACCGCCTCTCCATCCTCGACGGTCCGGGAAGTATCAGTTTCGACGTTCCGGGTCGCATCAGTCTCGACGGCCTGCGAGTTCCCGGCCTGGAACACCTGGCTTTTTTCGGTCTCGACGGCCTCGGAGCTGCCGTTTCCGGTGCCTCGGCCCTCGTCAATTTCTTCTTCCTCCGAATCGGACACAAAGCTCTTAGGAACACGGACTTCCTCGACCTGGACATCTGCCATCAGATCTTCAAGCTCCTGATTTTCAGCCGATGACGGCATATTCTCCACAACTCCGAAATCCGCATCAGCGACAGCCTGACCTTCGATCCTGGAGTCTTTTCCATTGCCCAGATAAAGCAGAGCCGCGACGGCGGCCGCAGCAGCGGCAGAGACGGCCGAAAGCCAGAACAGAGGACGGACCCTCGAGCCGGCACCATGATCAAGACCGGCCTGTACGCCGTCCCAGAGGCCGTCAGGCTCGTTCACCTGGCAGTCTTTCAGCGACTCGCGCATCTTATATGTCCAATCTTTGTTCATTTCTGTATTGTTTTATCATACCGGCGAGCAGGGTCTTTGCTCTATGGAATTGCGATGTTGATGAATTTTCTTTTATCCCGAGAAGTTCGGCGATCTCCTTATGGCTTTTCTGCTCGAATACAAACAGGTTCAGCACTGTCCTGCACCCAGGCGGGAGTTTCTCGACCATGGACTGAAGCACCTGCGGTGGAACTCCGTCCACATCCGGATCCTCAGACTCCGGCATATCAGGCAAAGGGTCGTCCAGGCTGAGCAGCGGATGCTTGCTGGACCTGCGGAGGGACATTAGAGCCTCATTGACTACTATTCGCGACATCCATCCCCGCAGCGAGCCCGAACCCTTATATTCGAACCTGTCGAGTGAAGAAAAAATCTTGATGAAGGCTTCCTGGAGGACGTCCTTGAATTCGTCTTCGTCCGGAACGTAGCGGCGGCACACAGCGGAGAGATACCGCACGTTATTGTCATAGATTGACTTTACGGCTGCGGTATCCCCACCTTTTGCCTTACGCACCAGCTGCGCTTCGGCGTCTTTCGGGAAAAGCCTTATCACTTTTGGAAAAAGGATGACTGTTCAGTCTTAAAGGGAATGACTACTCAGCCTTTCTGGTGCAATAGTCGAATGTGACAGTCTTGTCAGCGTTGAAGCCTCTGTACTTTACGGTAAGCTTCACCTTCTCCCCCTCTGTGTCAGGAAGTGACGAAAGATCGAACGCTGCAACGCCTGCACGCTGCTCAACGTATGTATAGTCACCCTTGGCATCGTGTCTGAGCTCGACTGTATATGGATCTTCTGGATCGACACCTGTCACGACATTGACATAGTGAGAGATTCCTGTCTTTCCGAAGTAAGCAGTGAAGCTGATCGTAAGGAAGCCGTCCTCGACGACTGTCAGCCAGCTGTTGTTGATCTCGATGCCGTCCTTTCCATACTTGGCAGCGTCCGCCTCGGCAGAGCCTTCAGTAGCGACCATCGCCTTTGTAAGCACAGGCTCAAGCATGTGGACCATGACAGCCTTGTCAAACGGAGTCGGATCCTGATTTACCTCTTCGCAGTAAGCCAGGGCTCTGAGAGGAGTATTTTTTGACTCGTTCTTGTAATTGACAGGAAGAAGTGTAGTCTTCTCGTCAAGCTGGAAATAGGTCAGGTCGTTGGCATTCTTCCTGATTGTAACCACCATGTTAGGATTGCACCATCCCTCTGGGACATCTGTGCTGTCGATCGAGCATGATGGAAGTATTACAGCAGCACCGAGAGCTGCAACGATAAGTTTTGCGATTCTTTTCATAAATATCCTTTGTAATTTTTATTATTCTGTTGCTTAAATGCAGCCGATGCGGAAATACTGCAGGAAAAAACAAAAAAAAGAGACCTGGACGGCCTCTTTTTATCAGATTTCCACATTCGAGCTCATGATCCGTTCCTTAGAGACGTACGTATCATAATAATATAGGGCCGCAATCAGGATTCCGAGAGTGATGAAACCCGCAAATCCAGTGAAGCCGACAGTCAGGTCACTTCCTCCCAAAGTCAGGAGATAGACGATACCGACCAGACCGTTTACGACACCATGCATCGCAGCACCAAGTATGACCGAACCGGTCTTGAGCACAAAATACATGATCAGGCAGCCGGTAAGGATACATAGCACGGACATCATGAAGACGCCTGCAACAGGATGCTGATGATAGATATGGCCGAAAAGGATCATCGGAGCATGCCAGATTCCATTGAAGAAACCGACGAAGAGCGCAACATAGGCGAACTTATGTCCCTTGAGCAGAGTCAGGAGATATCCCCTCCACACAAATTCCTCTCCCAGCGAGAACAAGGTGCTGATCGTCAGGCCTCCTATCAGTCCACGGATCAAAGTGCCGCCGATAACAGCATAAGGAGGCATTGAGTTCAGACGCTGTCTGATCATTGAAGCCACATCCTCGTCTATATCCTTCAATGCCATCAGCTGCTCAGGACCATAATTGAAGGTAATTCCTGGGAGAAGTGCGCTGACCGGAACCACCATTATTATGGCAACGACCATCAGGGCTATGCCTGCGACCCAGGTCGATGAAGGATTGAGCTTAAGGAGCTTGAATGCTGAGAAGTCTTTTGTCAGTCCCTGGACGACGAAAACAGACAGCAGCGGAACCGCCATGAATGCCACTTCAAGAAGAACCACATACAATCTTTTCGACATGACGAAATCACTGAAAAGACCCATTGCAATAGTGTAAAGGATCCACGAAAGTATGCAGATGACAATTGAGAAGCGTAGAGCTTTCTTCATCAGTGGTATTGTTATAGTTGTCAAAAAAGCCCCGAGGTTCTCCTCGGAGCTCCTTGTGAGGTGCCTAGCGGAATCGAACCGCTCTACCAGGTTTTGCAGACCTGTACCTAACCGCTCGGCCAAAGCACCATTCGTATTGGATTGCAAATATAGTCTTTTTAACTCTATATGCAAAAAAATATTTCGCAAATGTCTACTCAACGTAGAGAAGAAGTCCCTTGAGGTACTCTCCCTCCGGATGGTAGATGTTGACCGAATGGTCACATGGCTGGTTGAGCCTGTCAAGGATCCTGACGCTTCTGCCTGCCTGGGCTGCAGCAGAGAACACTGCAAGAGCGAAAGCTTCCTTGTCTACTACCTGAGAGCAGCTGAAGGTGAAGACGAAACCACCGGGAGCGACCTTAGAGATTGCAGCGGCATTCAGTCTCTGATATGCACGGAGCGCATTGCTGAGTGCTCCCCTATGCTTTGCGAATGCAGGCGGATCGACAATCATCAGGTCATACTTGTCGTCAGGTACGTTCTTGACGAAGTCAATCGCATCCGTGCAGTAGCTTGTGTGCCTTGAAGAATCGAAACCGTTGAGAGCTACGTTCCTGTCGACCATGTCCATAGCTTTCTTCGAGCTGTCGACCGAATCGACATGCTCTGCTCCCGCTGCAAGCGCATAGATAGAGAAACCTCCTGTATAGCAGAAAAGGTTGAGGACGTTGCGGCCCTTCGAGTATTTGCCCACGAGCGCCCTGTTCTCCCTCTGGTCAAGGAAGAAACCTGTCTTCTGGCCTTCAGTCCAGTTCACCAGGAAGCGGTTGCCGTTCTCGAGGACAGTCTGCTCGTCGTCGCTGAAGCCTTCCTTCTTCCATATATATCCGTCGACAAGATCGAGACCTGCCTTGAACGGCGCAGTGCCGGAACTCTTGTCGTAGACAGCCTTGAGCGAGTCACCATAGACCTTTACAAGGGCGTCGGCAATGTGCTTCTTCGAACGGAACATGCCGGCAGAGTGAGCCTGCATGACGCAGACACCGTCGTAGTAGTCGATGATAAGTCCTGGAAGGTTGTCGCCTTCGCCATGGACAAGTCGGTAGCAGTTCGTCTTTCCTTCGGGATCATGGAGACCGCACGAGATACGTACGGCAAGTGCCCTGCTGATCATCACCTCCCAGAAATCAGGGGTGAGGACAGGAGTGTCGAAGCTCAGCACGCGCACTGCGATTGAGCCGATCTGGTAATGTCCGGCAGCAAGGAATTCGCCGCTTGACGCGTATACACCGACGATATCTCCCTCAGCAGGTTCGCCTACAATCTGGGCGATCGCGCCGGAGAACACCCATGGATGGAATCTTTTCAGGGATTCATCCCTGCCCTTCTTGAGAATTATCTTAGTCATCGATCTGTTCTTCTGTTTTGTTGCTCTTCAGGAGCTTCTGATACATCGCGCGGCAGACCCATGCATCGGTAGCCGCATATTTCTGCTGGGATTCAGAAAGGGTCTCCGCCTCCCAGTTCGACAGCTGCTGGGTCTTGGAAATCTTGACTCCAAGGATGATGGCAGCCATCTTCTTCACACTCTTGTCCTTGATTCCGTAGTCACCTACGACCTTCTGGAGATCCACGAATCCGGCCTCATTGAAGTTGCCGAACTTTTTCAGTCCACGGATGTCATCGGTCACCGCGGCTCCGACCTTGAGTATCTCAGGATTCGCGAGAATTGAGCGGAGCTTGTCATTGATTCCGGTAAGCTTGACCCTGAAAAGAAAGGCTTTCTCAGCCCCGGAAAGCTGAAGCAGAGAAGTGCCATACTGCGGTTGACCTGCGCTGAAGCATGGACGGGACTCAGTATCGAAGCCGATTATCTTCTTGGTCTTCAGATACCTGATCGCATGGTCCATCTCCTTGCCAGGTTTGTCAATCACAATTATTTCACCCTCAAAGCTTGCCTTCGGCAGCTTCTCGATCATTTCTGGTGCAATCGAATCAACGAACATATAGAGAGTATGTCTTTGGTGCATGAACCTGAATGAACTCCATCAGTTCCGGCGAGAGATATCTCTCCCTCATTTCAACCAGGAACTCAGTCGAATCGCTGGTAAGGAAACTTCTCAGCTCAGGGTATGCTATCCTATGGGTGAACGCATTTGCCATCCTGAGATGTCTGTAGCACCTGTCAGCAATTGCGGGACCCGGATAGATACACTCGAAGTCAGGTTCAAGTATGTTTCTATAAATCAAAAGATCGTCGTCGTCCGACGAAAGGATCTCCTCCACTGTCTGGTCCACCGATCCTGTCGGAATATCGAAGTTGTCGACAAGCACGGCACTGATGCGACGGCTGTTTCCAGCATCCATATACATATCAAGGAGACGAAGGAACGAAGTCCTCACGGAAACGGAATCTTCAGCATCAATCGACGAAGCAGTAGAAACATACTCCATCGACGGAGCAAGAGCGACATACTCCTCGTCCTTCATGGACGAAGAATAGATGCCTCTTGTAATCCTGGAGTTCTCTGACCAGACGACAAAGCTGAGGGGTCCATGGTGCCTTGATCTGGCGTAGTCGACCATAGCCTGGACCGGAGCGACGGCAATGACGCCGGAGCCGAGGCTTGAGCAGAGAGTATCCACATCGAAAAGGCCGAATGCAGATGAGAGCGACGACGCGAACACCACCATCTTGGCCCTTCTCTTTGGTCTGACAGAGCTCCCGTCAAGCGGATTCTCAACCACGGTGGTATCGACCGCGCGAAGGAAATTCCTCACGCTGAGCTCCCTGAGCGCATCTTCACCATTTTCCGAAGCATAGACCTCGTACGACGGATGGGCAATGTCAAGGATCTGCGCGATGACCTCCCCCGAGAAATCAGGAAGTCCGTCAGGATTGTGCGAGCCGGAGATGTTGTCATGCATGTCAGAAGTGAGCAAGGCCTCGCTCACGAGTACGACGTCAGATGGAGCACCGACGACAGCAATGGTACCATGGTTGTTGTCATGGCCGGCCGCACGGACGGCATGGTTGTAGGACGACGTAGTATCCGCAACGATGGCCTCAACCAGAGGATGAGGTCTTGCTGCACCCGGATCATGGTCACTGCACGAGACCATCAGAGCGGAGATCAGCATCAAGTATAGGATGACGTATCTTTTCATTAGTACCATTAAGAATACAAATTTAACAAAAAATGAGTATGTTTGTATTAATATGACACGATTAATCAATACACACTGATATCAAATGAATAACATCAAGACAATTCTTGCAGCAATGGCAGTAGCCATGCCGCTTGTGGCTTCTGCTCAGTCTACCGAGTACAAGTTCACCACAGTCAAGGAGAACCCTGTCACCTCTATCAAGAACCAGAACCGCTCAGGTACCTGCTGGTGCTTCTCAGGCCTCTCGTTCCTCGAGTCTGAGGCAATCCGTATCAACAACATCAAGAACGAGGCAGACTATCCTGATTTCTCAGAGATGTTCGTGGTAAGCCACTCATATCTTGACAGAGCTGACAAGTACATCCGTCTCGACGGAAACCTCACATTCGGCGCAGGTTCCGAGAGCGAGGACGTCTTCCATATCATGGAGACCTACGGCCTTGTTCCTCAGGAAGTGATGCCAGGCCTCAACTACGGAACCGAGCTTCCTGTCCATGGCGAGATCGACGCACTTCTCGAGTCATATGTCAAGACAATCAACACCAACCCTAACAAGACCCTCTCTACCGCATGGAAGAACGGCTTCAAGGGAATCGAGGACGCATACTGGGGAGAGTGCCCTACCGAGTTCGAGTACAAGGGAAAGAAGTATACTCCTAAGTCATATGTAGAGCAGTACAAGCTCAACGCAGACGACTATGTAACCCTTACCTCATACACCCACCACCCATTCTACACCAAGTTCGCCATCGAGGTCTGCGACAACTGGCGCGGCGACCAGGCATACAACGTTCCGCTTGATGAGTTCATCAATGCAATGTTCTACGCCATCGAGCACGGCTACACCACAACATGGGGCGGCGACGTAAGTGAGTCAGGCTTCACAAGAAACGGCCTTGGAATCCTTACCGACGTGACCGCAGCTGCCACAAGCGGCTCAGACCAGGAAAGATGGGTAGGAAAGGCAGACGACAAGAAGGCTGAGGAGAAGAAGGCATCCCTTCCAAAGGAAATCAAGGTTGACCAGGAATACCGTCAGAGCTGCTTCGACATCAAAACAACCACCGACGACCACGGAATGCACGCATTCGGTGTAGCCAAGGACCAGAACGGCACAAGATACCTCATGGTCAAGAACTCATGGGGCGTGACCGGCAAGTACGACGGCATCTGGTACATCTCTGAGGAGTTCACAAAGGCCAAGGCCATCGACTTCATCGTCCACAAGGACGCCCTTCCAAAGGAGCTCAAGGCCAAGCTCGGCATTAAGTAAGAAATGCGAAGAATAATCAGGCATATCCCTAATTCTATCACCTCGATGAATCTCCTTTCAGGATCCATCGGGGTGATCCTTTGTCTTGGAGGAAACGTCAAGGCAGCCTTCCTCCTGATGCTCGCAGCGGCTGTCTTCGATTTCTTCGACGGACTTGCTGCACGCGCACTCGGAGCCTATTCCGACATCGGCAAGGAGCTTGACTCCCTCGCCGACATGGTCAGCTTCGGCCTGCTGCCTTCGATCATGCTCCACGAGACCATGGTGCTCTGCGGGGCAGCCGGATGGGTTACCTTCCTGCCTCTGCTGCTCGCAGTATTCTCAGCCCTCAGGCTGGCCAAGTTCAACATCGACGAGCGTCAGCACGACAGCTTCATCGGCCTCGCCACCCCTGCCGCCGCAATAATCTGCGGTTCGCTCAGCTACTACGTCGCCTGCGGGAATGCGATGGTGACAGAGGGAAGCCTGGTGACCGAAGGCCTGGTGACAGGAGGTCTGGTGACCGAAGGCCTGGCAACCGGAGGCCATCTCATGGGCCTCTGCGCCAGCGCATGGTTCCTGCCAGCCGTCGCATTCATCCTTGCGATGCTTCTCGTCAGCGAGATCCCGATGTTCGCAATGAAATTCGGCAAAGGCAAGCAGGCAGACAAGGCTACCGTCATCATCCGATTCATCTTCCTCGGCATAGTCGCCCTCTCAGCGCTCCTCGTCCTGGTCCTTGGCCTCAACTGGTCACTGATACCACTCATCTCATTCGTAGAATACATCCTGCTGAACGTGATCAACGCGCTGATCAGCAAGAGATAGGGTCCAGCTGATGGGATTGGAGGCGGCAAGCGGCGGGAGTCAGTAAGCCACCCAAAAAAAAGATTCAGGGAAGCATTCGTCGAATGCTTCCCTGTTTTTTATGCCAATTAGAAAGGCTGTCAAACTCGTTTTTCCGCCTCGAGCGACCTAGGTCACATCGAAGCACCGCGGGCGCACAAAAGAAAGTGCGCCCGCTATGAAGCGCCGCTGCGGGGAGCTCAAGCCATGCCAAAAGAGGGACAGGGCGACCTCAGCCGCAGTAGACAAGCCATGAGCGCAGCGAATGACGCAGGATACGAGGATGGACAGAGCCCGTTCCTCTTATGGCATGGCCTGGGCAGGCAGCCAATCAATTGGCCCGGGCAAGCAGCCAATCAATTGGCCCGATCAAGCAGCTGCAATTCGTGCGATTGTCCGAAAATTCGTAGATTTGCCACATGGAGCAAGCTAACAAAAAGCCCGGCAGGAAAAGGACGGCGCCGGCGGCAGGACGACGCAGAAAACGCGCCGGGGGGAAGCGCGTGCCTGTCATCAGGCTCAGATGGTGGAGCGTAGCGACGATCGTCGCGCTGCTTGCCTTGATGATATGCCGACCGCTGCTCCAGAGGACGTTTGGGGAACATGGTGCATCGGTACCGGCGTCCGTGCGAGGCGATTACGGCATCGACATATCCCACAACAATCGGGGTACCATAGTCTGGGACTCCCTGATGGTCATGACCGACCGTGCCGGAAGGACCGTCCACAACATCAGGCAAGCTAAGGAAATCAGCCCGGTCTCGTTCGTCTTCATCAAGGCGACCGAAGGGCAGTCGATGAACGACCGTCGCTTCAAGGAGTACTGGAAAGCGGCCGCGGACCATGGTATCCAGCGCGGTGCCTATCATTTCTACAGGACATCGAAGGACCCTGTGAAGCAGGCAGACCACTTCATCAGGACAGTGGGTACGATAAGGCACGGCGACCTTCCTCCTGTACTGGACATAGAGACGACCCACAAGGGACTAAACAAGGACAAGTTGAACAAGGACCTGATTTCGTGGCTCAAGACCGTCGAGAAACACTATGGCCGCAAGCCTATTGTATATACGTATGAGAGCTTCGCAAAGGATTGGCTGACGAAGGAGATCACTGAGCACTACCCTGTCTGGATTGCGCATTACAGGACTGAGAAGCCAGACCGCGACGACTGGCAGTTCTGGCAGTTCACCGACCGCGCCCTGGTCTACGGAATGGAATATCCTGTAGACCTGTCGGTTCGAAGGAAATAAAAAAACCGGCTGATTTCTCAGTCGGTTTTTTATTTGAGGTCTTATCCTAATTACTTAGAGATAACACGTGCCATTTCGCAAACCTTGTTTGAGTAACCCCACTCATTGTCATACCATGAGCAAACCTTTACGAAGGTAGGGTCGAGCTGGATACCAGCCTTCTCATCGAAGATAGAGGTGTGTGAGTCGTTGCGGAAGTCTGTAGAAACAACAGCCTCGTTGGTGTATCCGAGGATACCCTTGAGCTCGCCCTCAGAAGCCTCCTTCATTGCAGCGCAGATCTCAGCGTATGTAGCTGGCTTTGCAAGCTCGCAAGTAAGGTCAACGAATGAAACGTCTGATGTAGGAACACGGAGTGACATACCGGTAAGCTTACCGTTGAGCTCAGGAAGAACCTTACCTACAGCCTTAGCAGCACCTGTTGATGAAGGGATGATGTTCTCGAGGATACCACGACCACCTCTCCAATCCTTCTTTGAAGGACCGTCAACAGTCTTCTGTGTAGCGGTAGCAGCGTGTACAGTTGTCATGAGACCACGTACGACACCGAACTTGTCGTTGAGGACCTTTGTAAGAGGTGCGAGACAGTTAGTTGTACAAGAAGCGTTAGAGATGATTGTCTGACCAGCGTAAGTATTGTGGTTAACACCGTATACGAACATTGGAGTAGCGTCCTTTGAAGGAGCTGACATGATGACCTTCTTTGCACCAGCCTTGATGTGAGCCTCTGCGAGCTCAGCTGTGAGGAAGAAACCAGTTGACTCAACAACTACATCTACGCCAAGAGCGCCCCAAGTGATCTGTGAAGGATCCTTCTCAGCGAAAACCTGAATCTTGTTACCGTCTACGATGAGGTAGTTCTCCTCAACTGCGATCTCGTGGTTGAACTGTCCGTGTACAGAATCGTACTTAAGCATGTAAGCAAGATAATCTGCATCGAGAAGGTCGTTGATACCAACTACCTGAATGTCATTTGAGAAGTTCTCAACTGCTGCACGGAATACCATACGGCCGATACGGCCAAATCCGTTAATACCAAGTTTAATCATTGTTGATATAAAAATTAAAAAGTTTGAATATGCTTTTTCGGGCATGACAGAAACCAACTTCTGAAATGCGAAGCAAATTTAAGAAAAAAAAGTGAATTTGTCTATCTTTGCAGACAAATAAATGTCGCTGCCGAGGCGACTGAAACGATAAAATTGCAGGCAATATGAGAATTCTCATCACCAACGACGACGGATACAACGCAAAAGGCATCAGGACAGTAGCCAAGATCATGAAGTCTTTCGGCGAAGTCAACGTCGTGGGACCGAAGAGACACCAGTCCGGAATGGCACTGGCTGTCGACCTCGGACTCAAGCAACTGGCCTACAAGGACCTCGGCGAAACCGACGGCATCCACTGGGCATACCTTGACGCCACGCCTGCAAGCTGCGCCAAATATGGCATCAATTTCATGGTACCCCGCCCCGACCTTCTTATCAGTGGAATCAACCATGGTTCCAACGCGACGGCGGGAGCTCTATATTCCGGGACGCTCGGAGCATGCCAGGAAGCCGTGATCAGCGGAATACCGGCGATCGGAGTCTCGCTCGACACGATGGACCCTGACGCGGACTTTTCCGCAGTGGAAGCGCTTCTGCCAGGTATACTGCAGAAACTGATCGCATCCCTCCCAGGCAGGAAAGGCTCATACTACAACATCAACTTCCCTGCCCTTCCTCTCGAGGAGATAAAGGGCATCAGGGTGACCCATATGGGAGAGGGACACTGGATCAAGGAATTCAGCGAGTGGAATCCAGACCACTTCAGCAAGTTCGGGATAACCCCGGAATCACTCGGCCGCAAGTCCGACATCTCGCTCGAAGAAGGTGAAGAGCTCTACATGATGGTCGGAGAGTACGTGGATTCGCCGGACAACACTCCAGGAGCTGACCACCATACGCTCAAGGCAGGCTATGTCACCATCACCAGCCACACGATCTACACCACGGACAACGAAGAGAACGCCAGGCTCAGAGACTGCGGCTTCGACATCGATTTCCAGAAAACGATATAGCATGAAGTACTACATCATCGCTGGAGAAGCTTCGGGCGACCTCCATGGCTCAAATCTTATGAAAGGCCTCTATGCAGAGGACCCGCAGGCAGTGATACGCTTCTGGGGAGGCCCGCTGATGGATGCCGTCTATAAGCAGCCTGCTGCCGCAAACGACGGCGGTCTGGTGCGGGACTACAGCGAGGGGGCCGTCATCGGCTTCAGCCAGATCATCCTCAAGGCCGGCGCCTTCATCCGCCGCTTCAAGGACTGCTGCGAGGACATCGCTGCCTTCAGCCCGGACGCAGTCATACTGATCGACTATCCTGGATTCAACTTCAGAGTAGCGGAATACGCCCACAGAAAAGGCTTCAAGGTCTTCTACTACATTGCGCCAAAGGTCTGGGCATCAAGGGAGAACAGAGTCAGGAAACTCAAGGAAAACGTCGACAGGCTCTTCATAGTCTTCCCGTTCGAAAAAGAATATTTCGACCGCAAAGGCGTGTCATACATCTATAAAGGCAACCCACTGGTCGACGCGATCGACAATTCAGCCGACCTCAGCATCCCGAGGGCAGAATTCTTCAGCGCAAACGGTCTGGAGGAAAAGCCATCGATCGCCATCCTTGCCGGTTCGAGAAAGGGCGAAGTCAGCTCAATGATGCCAGTTTGCTCTGCCTTTGCCGACAAGATGCACCAGGATCCCCGTTTCAGCGGCTACCAGTTCATAATCGCCGGCGCGCCGTCAAGGTCCATGGCAGATTACGCGCCATACCTCAAAGGACGTGAATCATATATGAAGGTGCTTTTCGGCCACACCCACGGCATCGTAAAGCACTCTGAAGCAGCGGTCGTCAACTCCGGCACCGCCTCCCTTGAGACCTGCCTTATCGGAACACCTCAGGTCGTCGCATACGCATCCTCAAACTTCAACTTCCTGGTAGCCAGACAGATAATCAAAGTCGACGCGATCAGCCTCGGCAACCTGATTCTCGGAAGAAAGGCATTCAAGGAACTCCTTCAGTACCACTTCACTCCCGAAAACCTCTTCAGCGAAGTGACCCGCCTGATCGAAGACGACGAATACAGAGGGAACATGATCTCCGACTTCCATGAAATAAGGGAAGCCCTCGGAGGTTCCGGAGCTTCCCTGTCTGTCGCCAAGGCGATGATTTCTGAATTATAAGCACAGGCTCTGGACCATGGTACCATGATCCCAGGCCTTCCCAAAAGGCTGCCAGGTCCTCTCAAAAGGCTGCCAGGTTTTCCAAAAGGCTGCCAGGCCTTCCCTATCGGTTCCAGGCCGTCCCCGACAGAGTCAGGGCCTTCTAACGGCTGCCGCCGCCAAAGCCACCGCCGGAGAAGCCGCCTCCGCCGCCGAATGAAGTGTGTCCGCCGTAACCGCTCCTTGCGGCTGCCGCCTGCTGCTTAGAGACGGCGCTGGCGAAGCCTGCATTGGACATGTTCTGGTTCCAGTGGATGGTCCTCATGAGAGTGCCGGCATCCATGCCGGTCTGCTGGGCGATCTCCTGGAAGAACTCAGGATAGAGGTTCTTGAACTGCTTCGCAACCTTCTCTGCGATACCGTACATCTGGGCATAGATGAGATAGCTCTTCCAGAGATTCACATCACGCGCCTCACGCTCGCTGGAGAGGGTGAAATCGTTGAGGAAATTCTTGAACCCTATGACATTGCGCAGATCCTGATATCTTTCCGGCTTGCCCTTGCCCAGGCCATTGATGTAGCCGTTGTCGACAAGGTAGGCATAACCGGCGTTCTGGACCTTTTCAGGCCATTTTATAAGCATCTCGGAATTCTTCCTTGACCACTTCTTGAACTCGGCAGACTCGAGGACCTTGTCCCCTGCAGCCTCGACAGCCCACCTGTAGAGATCCTTCTCTTCCTGGCAGGTATAGTCAGGACGCTTGTCAGTAAACACGAGAACCGTATCGTTGCCGGATCTCTTTGAAGAATCGGCAGATACCCTCAGAGCCCCCTCAAGTATCCATTTGAGGAAATAGGTTCCTACAAGGTACTCCGGTTTGTTCGGATTCCCGAAGCGGCTGCCCTTGGTAAGCACATACCATGCGCCCGGGATGCTTCCGCCCACAGGGGCTTCCCTGTACCAGTCAGTGATCTTCGACTGGCCGAAAAGGTTCTTCTTGTAGGTATAGCCGAGAGCAGACGCGATGACCATATAGATAACAGATCCGACTGACGGCAGAAGGAAAAGGAGCATCATGATGATAGCGAACCAGTCGGTACCGTCATTATATGAACTCTTCGTGAAAGCCTTCTCCTGCATCTGCTCGAAGGTCATGTCGCGCGAGATCTCCGGCTCGAACATCCCCTTGTCGAAGCGGACCATCACATTCATGCTCTGGAACCTTCCGTCAAGTTCTGCGATCACACTTCCGGCAAGCACATCGATGTCGCCGTCGAAACCGAAGCCCCATACGCGGGTGTTCTCGCTGGTCCACGGCTGTGAACCGGTGTTGTTGACGACCACAAGACGGGCGCTCTTAGGCATTGCGACCAGTCCTGGATTGACGAACTGATGGTTGAAGGCGTCATAGTCAGAAAGGGCCTGGACAAGGCCCGAGAGATGGTACTTGCAGGTCCAGACATGGTCGCCGTAGCTTCCCTGGCCCCAGCAGATCTCCACGTCATTGCCACCTTTCTCGACAATACCGCACTTCCCTGCCTTGCGCTCGATGCTGCGGTCCACATCCCATCTGCGACCTTCGTTGACATACTCCTGGCCGTTCTCGAAGACATGGAGGTCAGAAACCTTCATCTTCCCGAGGTTCGTGACCGGGATATACCACTCCGTACCGCTCACGACAGTAGCATCCCAGACCTGGGTGATGTCGGCCGAGCCGTCGACGTTAAGTACGACCTCAGTATTGACGCTTCGGATTTCCTGGGCGTCAAGTACGGAGAAAGGCAACGCTGCCAGAAGCAACGTTGCCAGTATGGTCTTTATCTTCATCAGATAGCTGGATATTCTGTCTTTGTGGTATCCTCTGCAAGGTACTCCTTTACAGGGAAATTGAGGATGGAAGCGACAATGCTGCCAGGGAACATACGTACCTTCTGGTTGAACTTGGTCACCGTGTCGTTGAATGTCATACGGCTGAGACGTACATTCTCCTCGTAACGGGTGATCTCATCCATTGTCTTGGTATACTGCTGGTTAGCCTTGAGATCAGGATACTGCTCTGCGATTGCGATAAGCTTTGCAGAAACTTCCTTGAGTGCAGCCTCGTTCCTGTTGATATCATCGACGGAAGGAGACGCATTGGCTGTGATCTTTCTTGCCTCTACGACTTTCTGAAGAGTCTCGCTTTCATAAGAAGCATAGTCGCGTGTAAGCTTCACGAGTGCAGCGATTGCATCGTAACGGCTGACCTGCTGTACATTGATCTGCTTGAGTGCATTCTTGCACATCTCATCAAGCTTGACAAGCGCGTTCTGTGTGTTGATCACCCACAATGCAAGGACTGCGAGGACCAGAATGATGATAAGTGTCATGGTTTAAAGTATTAAGTTTTGTTAAGATAAGAAAAATTTCCCGGAAAAAGCAATATCGCCGGTCGATACTGCCAGATCAATACTGCCGAGGACCAAAGATCATGGTACCTATTCTGACGAAGGTAGCTCCGTATTCGAGGGCGATCCTGTAATCGTCCGACATTCCGATCGAGAGCTCCTTGAAATCGGTCAGCTGAGGATATTCTGCGGCCAGATCCTCCTTCAGCTTGGATATCCTCTCGAAATCAGCCCTGATGAGGGCCTCGTCGTCGGTGTTCGTCGCCATTCCCATGAGACCGCAGAAACGGACTGCAGCGTACGAGGCAGCATGGTCAAGGATTTCCCTGATCTGGGCTTCCGTCAGGCCGCCTTTTGTCTCCTCTGCCCCTAGATGCAGCTCGAGAAGGCAGCTGATAGTCCTGCCATTGTTCACTCCCCATGTATTGACGGCCTCGAGAAGATGAAGCGAGTCGATCGACTGGACCATCGCAGCGTATGGGAGTACCATCTTCAGCTTGTTAGTCTGCAGATGGCCGATGAAGTGCCACTGCACGTCGTCAGGCATCACAGGAGCCTTGGCTGCGAGTTCCTGCGGACGGTTCTCGCCGAAGAGCCTCTGACCTGCGTCATAGGCCTCCATCAGCTGCTCCACAGGGTGGAATTTCGACACTGCCACAAGGTGTACACCCTGTGGCAGCGAATTGTTTACCGAAATTATCTTTTCAGCAATGCTGTTCATTTCAAAGATCTGTTATCTGCGTCCACCCTGCTGCTTTCTCTTCTGCTCTTCGTACATCATCTTCTGTGCCTTCTGAGCCTCTTCCATTCTCTGCTGCCACTTAGACTTCTGGACAGGCTTGCCTTCTGCAGCCTTGACCCTTGCGAGGATCTCGTCAGGCTTGATGAAGAACTTCCTGATCACCCAGCTCTGAACCATCGTATAGAGGTTGCTGAGGAGGTAGTAGTAGCTCAACGCTGCTGAGAGGTTGTTACAGATGAAGAACATCATGATAGGCATCATCCAGAGTGACATGAACCTCATGCTTGCCGCATTCGGATCGTCAGCTGTAGGCTGAGACTGCATGGTTATTCTTGAGAAGAAGAACATAGATACTGCCATCAGGAGAGCAAAGAGTGAAAGATGGTCTCCGATGAGAGGAATCCTTGTTCCGAAATGGAGGATCGAATCGTATGCTGAGAGGTCGTCGCACCAGAGGAACGACTGCTGTCTAAGCTCGATAGATGCAGGGAAGAACCTGAACATAGCCCAAAGGATAGGGAATGTGATCAAGGTAGGAAGACATCCGCCCATAGGGCTTACGCCGGCTTTCCTGTAGAGTTCCATGGTCGCCTGCTGCTTCTTCATGGCATCCTCCTGCTTAGGATACTTCTTGTTGATCTTCTCCAGCTCAGGCTTGAGAGCAGCCATGCTTGCAGACGAGAAGTAAGACTTGTTGGTGAACGGAAGCACCACTGTCTTGATCACGAGTGTGAGAAGAAGGATGATGAGACCGAAGCTGCCGATGAATCTGTTGAAGAAGTTGAAGAGAGGAATGATGACGTACCTGGTGAACCAGCCCACGAGCCATCCACCGAGAGGAATGATCTTCTCGTAGTTCTGGTCGAGTGCCTTGAGGGTCTGGAAATGGTTAGGTCCGAAATAGAACTCATTCTCGAAATGCGAGTCGCCGCCTCTCTTGAGCTCTGAACGCATGCTTGCGCTGCAGGTCATGAGGTTGTGTGACTCGTCGTCCTCTGGAACGAATGTGACAAAGAGGTCACCCATGCCAAACTCGTCCTTAGAACGCATGATTGCAGAGAAGAACTGCTGATGGAATGCGAACCAGCTGAGCTTGCTGTCGATCCTCTTCGAGCCGTTACGTCCACGTCCCATCTGGGATGGCTTCTTGTCGCCTGTGAAGTAATAGTCAAGCATAGAGTACTGGCTCTCATTCTTGTAGCCCTTCTCGAGGCGTGGGATGCTGACCTTCCAGTCCATGTCGAAGACAGAGACATTGCGTGGGATCAGATTGTCCATGCCTACGAATGAGAGCACATTGTCTACAAGGTATGAATCCTTGTGGAGAAGATAGCTCTGCTCGATATAGCCACCGCCCGCGAATGGAAGACGCATCACTACTGATGAGTCTGTCTGGGCTGCGACCTGGAACACGAAGTCCTTGGTATTGATGTTCTCACCGACATATACAGTGTAGCCCATCTCGCTCTCGCCACCCTTGATGAGATAGAGGTTCTCCTTCTCATAGGTAGTGTAGCCCTTCACGTTTGCTGAATATGGCTGTGCGCCCTTGGTCGTAAGGGTAAGTGCAAGCTTGTCGTTCTGGAGAACGACGAGCGAGCCTGACTCCTTTGACGAAGCCTCAAGGAGAGAATCCTTATAGATTGAAGCCACTGGAGCACCTGTGAGCGCATCGAGGGAAGTCACCACGCTGTTAGTGTCAGCGATATGCGTCGCCGCATAGATCGAATCCGCTCTGAACTGCTCCACAGCAGCAAGTGAATCGAGCTGTGCCTGATATTCGATCTGTTTTGTTACCTGCTTGGACTGGTACCAGAAGAAACCGAGCATCACTGCTCCGATCAGTACCCATCCAATTACATTGTTCTTATTCACGTCAAAAATTCAATTAGACAGCCGGCAGATGGCCGGCTGTATCTGTTATTCCTGTTCCTGAGACTCCTCAAGCTGTCTGATCTGAGCTTCAAGAGCCTTAAGCTCGCTCTTAGCCTCCTCGATCCTGTCCTGCATCTGCTTGATGAGTGGCTGAGAGTTCTTAGATGCAGCGAAGAAACCGATGTTGTTCTCGTAGGTATCGATCTGCTGCTGGAGCGCGTTGTACTTCTGTACGAGCTTGTCCTTCTCTGAGAGTGGAGCACGTGAAGCGCCGCGCTGTCCGCCATTGTTCCTCTGCGCTCTTGCAGGGCGTGCACCGAAGTCAGGGAACTTGGCCTGCATAGCCTCCTTGAAAGCCTGGGCGATTGAATCCTTCTCCTTGAACGGAACGAATCCGATTGCCTTCCATCTCTCGTTGAAGCTTGCCACTGCGTCCTTGATGAGCTGAGCATCGTCTGAGACGAATGCGTTGATCTCCTCGATGATAGCCTTCTTAGCCTTGAGGTTCGCATAGAACTGGTTCTCTGGCTTAGCCTGCTTGTCTCTCTCTGCGAAGAACTCGTCGCAAGCTGCACGGAATCTCTTCCAGAGCTGCTCTGACTTCTTGCGAGGAACCGCGCCGATCTCCTTCCACTCCTTCTGGAGGGCGATGAACTGGTCGGTAGCCTTCTTCCAGTCTGTGCTTGACTTGAGAGCCTCTGCCTGCTCGATGAGAGAGAGCTTCTTGTCCATGTTGTCGTTCATGCTGTCCTTGAAGTCAGAGTAGAACACTCTCTTCTTCTCGTAGAACTTGTCGCATGCAGCACGGAAACGGTCATATATCTTCTGGTTCTCCTTGCGCGAAGCGTATCCGATCGATCTCCATACCTTCTGGACCTCCTCGATCTCCTTTGAGAGAGCGTTCCAGTCGTTTGAAGACTTGATATCCTCCTTGTCAGCGATAGCCTCGACCTGCTCGCAGAGCTTTGTCTTTGCGGCGAGGTTCTCCGCCTGCTGCTCCTTCTGGCCCTCGAAGAATCCCTGGTACTTCTTGTTGACTACAGCTGTAGCTGCCTTGAAGCGGTCCCAGATCTGGTCTCTGTACTCCTTAGCGACAGGACCGAACTCCTTCCACTGCTCGTGGAGCTTCTGGAGCTCCTTGAAAGCCTCGATCACATTCTCGTTCTCAGCGAGCTTCTCAGCCATCTCGCAGAACTGCTGCTTGGCCTCGAGGTTCTTCTTGAAGTCAAGATCCCTCATGTCGCGGTTGATCTGGACCTTGTCGTAGAACTGCTCTACATAGAACTGGTATGTATCGTTGATGACTCTGTAGTTCTGTGCAGGAACCGGACCGACAGCTCTCCAGCGCGTCTGGATCTCCCTGAACTCAGGGAATGCTGCGCTGACATCCTCCTGCTTCTCTACAAGAGTCTTGAGGTCATCGATGACAGCCTGCTTCTTTGCGAGGTTGTCTGCCCTTTCAGCCTCAAGCTGCCTTGTGTACTCAGCACGCTCCTTCCTGTATTTATTATAGAGTGACTTGAACCCTGATTCGATCGCCTCGAAAGGATTGACCTTCTCCGGCTCCTGAACTTCTGCCTGTGCTTCTGTCTCTACCTGCTCCTCAGCTACGTCCTCTGCTTCCGGCTCGACTGCTGATGCAAGACCAGCCTCGACCTTCTCCTTTGACAGTTTCTTGTAGAAAGCGGACTTGATAGCCTCGGCCTCCTTTGATTTCTTGATCCTGTCAACATCCTCCATGAGCTTTTCAAAGAGTCCTGAAAGCTCATTCAGAGTCTTCTCGGCATAATTGACAACAGGTTCTACGATTTCCTGAATCTCATTCTTAGGTTCTTCTACATCTGATGTGATCTGTACATCAGGTTTGATTTCTTCACTCATAAATAATCGAGTTACAATTGTTAAACTTTACAGTGCGGTCAAATTGGACCCACGAAATGCAAATATATCTAAATTTCTTTAAATTTGCACCTGTAAGCCAATATAAGAAACACCTTATTCAAACAAGAAATACCATAATCAAATATAAGAATCATCATGCGCATCGATATCCTGACAGTTGTTCCTGAACTCCTCGAGAGCCCACTCAGCCACTCCATAGTGGACAGAGCTGTGAAGAAGGGCCTCGTAGAGATCCATATCCACAACGTTCGCAAATACGGCCTCGGTCCAAGGAAGACTGTGGATGACTACTGCTATGGCGGAGATGCCGGAATGGTCATGATGATCGAGCCGGTCTTCAAGATGATCAAGGAACTCACCGACGAGAGGAAATATGACGAGATAATCTATATGTCCCCTGACGGCGAGCTTCTCAACCAGGGAATCGCCAACGAGCTGTCACTCAAAGAGAACATCATTATCCTCTGCGGCCACTACAAAGGAATCGACCACAGGATACGCGAACATCTCGTCACACGCGAGATCTCGGTCGGCGACTATGTGGTCAGCGGCGGCGAGATTCCAGCGGCGCTTCTCTCGGATGCCATAATCAGGCTCATCCCTGGTGCACTCACCGACGAGACCTCTGCTCTCAGCGACAGTTTCCAGGACGACCTGCTCTCCCCTCCTGTCTATACCAGGCCTGCAGAGTACAACGGATGGAAGGTTCCTGACGTCCTCCTCAGCGGAAATCCTAAGCTTATCCAGAAATGGCAGGACGAACAAGCCATACTGAGAACCAAGCAGTTACGCCCGCGCCTTCTGGAGAACAAGGAGAAATAGACCGAAAAAACTCCAAAAAAATCAAAAAAAATTTGTAGTTAATCGTTTTATGTCTATATTTGCATTGCATTAAGATAAAACGATACAATAGAAATAAGTGAATTAAAGTCGTGAGACTTGGAAATATATTGACTCTAACCGAGATAATTAATGCAACCCATTTATAAGGGAAACACACTACTAACTAACCAATAAAGCCTCGCAGTGATGCGAGGCTTTATAGTATTATATCAGTCCCTGTACTAGAATCTGTATGAGACCTTTACCATGAAATTCCTGGTAGCCTGTGGATACACACCTACACCTGTCTCCATATCTCTTGTTCCCTGGTAGACATACTCCCAGCGCCATCCTGAAGCGTAGTACTCGCTGTTGAGGAGGTTGTTGACATATGCGCTGAGGCCGAGGAAGCCGCTGTTGAGCTTGAACTCGTGGGTAAGTGAGAGGTTGGATACGAAGTAAGAAGGAACAGCCATCTCCTCACGACCGGTGTTGTCAAGATACTGCTTGCCGACGAACTTGCCGTTGATTGAAAGCGAAGTTGTCTTGAGCGAGTTGGACGCGTTTACGAACGGATTGACCGAAACCTGCACCATACCTGTGACCGAAGGCGACATGAGCATAGTTGTCTTGCCATATTCGAAAGCCTGGGTAGTGCCGAGCTCGTCCCACCACTCGTCGATTTCCTGGACATAGGCGGTGTAGTTCTCGATCTTGTTGAGACTGAGAGTCGTGTTGGCGTCGAGACGGAGCCATGGCGCAGCCTTCCATGCAGCTGCGAGCTCGAGTCCTCTTCTGTATGATCTAGGAACGTTCTCCTTGATCGCATAACCTGAGCTGCTGAGACGACCTGTCTCGAGGAGCATGTCCCAGTACTCCATCATATAGATGTTGGCAGAAGCAGAGAGCTTTGAGCTTGAGTACTCATAGCCGACCTCGAAGTCGAGCATTCTCTCAGGCTTGATAGGGTTGATGTCAGAGCCCTTGACGTTCTCCTTGATATCGCCGCGGCCTGGCTCACGGTGACCGAGAGCAACGCTAGCATAGGCCTTGTGCTCAGGAGCCCATGAGGCTGTCACACCGGCACGTGGGTTGAAGAAGTTCCAGTTGTTCTTGTACGCCACGCTCTCGAAGTCGTCGTCCGGACCGCGCATGTCAAGACCTACATATCTGTACTGGAGGTCAGCGAAGGCGGTAAGCCACTCAACCGGCTGATACTCAGCACGTACGAATGCACTTGCGTCGTTCTTGTCAGCATCGTTGTAATACCAGTTCTTGTATCCCTCGTTGAACTTGTCATAGTCAAAGCCGTCGCCGAGGACGCTGTTCCAGAGCATAGTTCCGAAATGGTCGCCGAAATAGTGCGACGCATTGAGGCCTGCGGTAAGATTCAGCACATCAGTGCGGTAGCGGACGTCGGTATTGAACACAAAATAGTCGTTGCCCATGCTCTTGCGGATGATGAAGTCGCTCTTCTTGCTTCCCTGTCCTGGCATGTTCGCAGCGATATAGTCAGGAGAAAGATACTTCGAGAACTTCTTTGAAGCCTTGTAGTACTCGTCATAACCGTCTCCACGGGTGTAGTTGAGAGTGGTGCTCCATGTGAGCGCGTCGCTGAACTGGTGGGTATAGTTGAGCTGGATGTGGTGCTGACGGTAGTTGTCGCTCTCGTTGTCGTAGTACTTCACATTGCCGTTGGCATCGTAATACTCGCCCGAGTCATTGTACCTTCTGTTCTCCTCATACATACTGAGGTCGATACCGTTCCAGGTGATACCGCTGTGCTGGTCGCCCATGAGATAGGTAAGGCGAAGTGAATTGTTGCCCTTCATCCAACCGAGGACTCCGAAAAGGCTCTGGGACTTCACCCATGCGTTGCGGATATAACCGTCGGTATAGTCGCGTGAATAAGCGATATTGAAATAGAGACCGCTCTTGGTAAGGCCTGTACCTGCAGTGACAGTCGTCGCGAAAGTATTCCATGAACCTACTGAGACGTCCATCGAAGCAAACGGATCAGCCGAAACGGAGGCAGTGCTCATATTGACAGATGCACCGAAAGCGCCGGAACCGTTGGCCGATGTTCCGAGACCACGCTGAAGCTGGACAGAATTGATAAGAGTAGGAAGAGCCGGGATGTTCACCCAGAAGACCTCCTGAGACTCAGCATCGTTGAGAGTGATGCCGTTGAGAGTGACATTGATCTGCGATCCCTTCGATCCACGGACCGTCATGGCAGAATTGCCAAGACCGGTACCGCCTTCGTTGAAGGTCACGACCGATGGCTGAAGGCTCAGGACCATGGGAAGTGAATTGATAGGATTCGCTCCGCTGAGCTCGTCCTTTCCGACCATGGTAAATGTCACTGGGGTCTTCTTACCAGCACGAGAAGCCGACACGATGACACTGTCGAGCTTCTCGACCTTGTCCCCGTCGTCGCCTGGATCATTTGCGGCAAAACCCTTTGCCGGTGAAATCAGCAGCATCGAAGCTGCAGCTAAGAATAAAAAACCTCGCATAAAGATTTACATTATGCAAGGGCAGCGCACAGTGCGCATGAGAAAATAGCCTTCCCTACGTCGGTATTGACCGAATCAGGTTCATGGGACTCTCTCAACCTGGACTAAGCCAAGTACCCCCGCTTGTTAATATTTTATAAAATTATGAAGTATGTTACTTTCTATGAAGTATATTACTTCAAAGAAGTACCACTACTTTTGTTCTATCAGTTCAACCTCATACAACCTCTTCCAGTACTTTCCCGTGAAGTAAAGCTTCTTGTCGGCAGGATTGTATGCTATGCCGTTCAGCACGTCAGTGTTCACATCCCTCAGGTTCTTAGGAAGCAGACCTGTGCAGTCCACGGTTCCCTCGACAACGCCCGTCTTCGGATCGATGATAAGGATCATGTCAGTCGTATAGACATTGGCCCAGATCTTTCCGTCGATATACTCGAGCTCATTGAGGTATCTGATCGCATTGCCGTTCAGCTTGACGGTCACTGTCCTTTCGACCTTGAAGTTCTCATCCATGAAGAAAAGATTCGCCGAACCGTCGCTGGCGATGAGCTGCTTTCCGTCAGTGGTCAGTCCCCAGCCCTCCCTCGGATAAGAGAACGAAGACTTGTACTTCAGCGTCGCAGCATCATAGACGAAGACTACCCTGCTCTGCCATGTAAGGATATAAAGATTCCCATTGAGCATCACAGAGCCCTCGACGAAATACTTCGCACCGAAATCCAGCTTCTGGAGAGGCTTTCCCGTCTCGAGGTCGACAACCCTGAAAGTCGACGAGCCGTACTGGCCCGTACTCTCATAGAGCTTGCCCCCGTCGAAGAAAAGTCCCTGGGTATACGAAGTCACATCGTGGGGATACTCCTTCACCACCTTGACCTTATACTGCTTGACCTTCGCCTCCGAGCAGGAAGTGAAGACCAAGGTCATCAGCGCCAATATGCAAAGGATTCTTCTCATCGTCTGTCAATTTTAAAGGAGTCTTCTCATCTTTCGTCAAATTTAAAGGATTCTTACTGTTTATCCATTAAATCTTACTGTTCATCCCTTAAAGGAATGCAAATGTACTCTTTTTTAGGATTGTCGCAAAACAGCAGAGAGATTTTGTTACTAAGCTGGACGAGAATCCTGTGCCCCCGGAGGTCCGATGGGTGCCCACCTACCGCAGAATCATCCGGAAGTGGCGTAGGTGGGACGTTCGGGCGCCCACTTACCGCAAATCAGCGCCAAAGTAACGTAGGTGGGACGTTCGGGTGCCCACCTACCACAGAATCATCCGGGAGTGGCGTAGGTGGGAAGAATCCGAGCCCACCTACCGCAAATCAGCGCCAAAGTAACGTAGGCGGGACAAATCCAACTGGTAAAACAGTGATAGCGATCTAGGTCGGATAAAAGTGCCATGATCTAGGTCGCCCGGTTTTTCTTTCTCACTGATTTGCAATTAGTTAGCTAATTTTCATGACCTAGGTCGCAAGGGAAACGTCCGACCTAGGTCACCCCAGCCCATCCAAAACTCAAAACAGATTGCTCAGCTGCTCAAAGAGGTATGGGATGTGGGCGTAGGTATCGTCCCTGAGGCCGAGCCTGACAAGGAGTACAGGCAGCCGATCTTGGCGAGGTCCTTCATAGTCAGCGAAACGCCGCCGAAAGCGTGTGCGGTATGGCTGCGGCTGTCGTAGGTGAAGTATCCCCCGGATTCCATCCCAAGAGGAGTCCAGATTTTGGTCACCTAGAAGTAGGATGGACCGGGCAAAAGTCAAGCGCGAGGAGAGCCCTTGTGGCGAGCTCCCCGCAGCGCTTGATATTTAGCTGCCGGAGGTCGCATATTCCGGCAGCGGTGCCTTCTCCTAGAACGGTAGTTCTCCGTGCAGATTGTCCAGGTTCTCCTGCGCGAACTTTTCCATCACATCTTCCTTTATTGCGTTGTACATCTGGATGGTCACAAGCTTGTCCTTGGATATCTTCTGGACATAACGCATCTCCTCCATGTCTCGGCGTATCGTACGCTCGTTTACACCACATTTGAATACCCGCAGAAAAAGCATTTTTTAAGCATATCAATGATAATCTCTACAAAGATATGTAAATCAATCATTTATAGCGATTTCATCACCCAAAATGTCCACCCCGCCTGACTATACGGAACTCCGGTAGCCCTCTCGATCAAGATAGCCTTCGACAATCGTGCACGAAGTGCATATCGCAATCAGCGAGATTAAAAGTATAAAGAAGCGCCTCAAATGGCGTTGCAGTGCCAGTTAAGACGCTTCTGTGTAAGTTAAGGTGGGGCCGTAAGCCGGTTTCTGTTTTTAAATCCATCATTTATCTTCGCAACCTACCCCCTGACATCGGGCGGGCAGCCCTCATCTGTCAGTATATTTGGTCTTGCAGGCCCAGCGGCTGTACCCGACCGGCATCGCTGACGGCCGTCGTGAGCTCTTACCTCGCGTTTTCACCCTTACCGACCTTCTGGGCCCGAGGGTCCAGTGGTATCGGCGGTTGTTTTCTGTTACAGACCATATAAGATTACTCCCATCTGTGCTTTCCACAGCAAGGTGCCCTTTCCTGTCCGGACTTTCCTCACCGCCGAAGCGGCGCGATGGATCGTCCCACCTTATTATGTCCATGACTGCAAAGATAACAAAATTCCCGTCGCAGTTCCCTTTCTGTCTTAAATAATGTCATGAGCTTTCCTAATCCACTTCCTCGTAAAGGTTGAAGTAATTCTCGTAATACAAAACTGAGATTTGTCCCACCTACGCCACTTCCGCCTGATTCTGTTGTAGGTGGGCACCAGAACATCCCGCCTACGTCACTTTAGCGCTGATCTGCTGTAGGTGGGCTCGGATTTGTCCCACCTACGCCACTTCCGCCTGATTCTGTTGTAGGTGGGCACCTGGCAGATGCTTCGCGGGCACAGGATTCTCGTCTAGATTCAAAACAAAATTCCCCCACGGTTTTGCGACAATCCTAAAAAAGAGTACATTTACTGAACTATTACAGACTGTACTATGAAAAGAACACTTTACATATTTGCTTTGATGATTTCTGCCTTGACATCCTGCTCGACAGCAAGATATGTGGCAAAGACGGACATGGCGCTGGTACGCGACATCGCCCTTGTGACGCCACAGGCGGAGATCAGCTATATGGATTCTGAAGGCGAAATGACTGAAGATGCGGCACTTAGCGCCGAGACGGCCAGGCTCATGTCAGAGGCCATCCTTCACTCCGGAATTCCGATTACGGACATCATCGACCTGAATGAGGAGATGTTCGACGATGACGCTGCAGACGAAATCGCCGCGCTTCAGTCCATGAACCCGAAAAAGTCCGGAATGACGGCGATCCCGCCGGCCCTTGACCGGCTTCTGGAGGACCATGGCAAGAGATACGGCTTGGTTGTATTCTCACATGGCTTCGACCGTGACGCCAGGAATTACAGGAAAGCTGTCGTGCGGGGAACTGTCATCGGCCTGATCGTCGCTGTCGCTACGCTGGGAATGTTTGCAATGTATGAGACTCCGGTGAGGTATCTTCTTGATTCGACGGTCGCTATTGTCGACTCGGAGACCGACGAGATAATCTATTTCAACCATGATGCCCGCGAGGCCTCCCCGACCAGGGAAAAGCATGTCGAAGACCAGTTTGGGAGGCTGATAAAGAAGTTCTGTAGGCGATGATTTAGGGGTGGTTGCAAACTTCTTCTCCCACCTAAGCCATTTCCGCTTGATTCTGCGGTAAGTGGACATCCCGACGTCCCGCCTACGCCATTTTCCGCTTGATTCTGCGGTAAGTGGACATCCCGACGTCCCGCCTACGCCATTTCTGCTTGATTCTGCGGTAAATGGGCATCCCGACGTCCCACCTACGCCATTTCCGCTTGATTCTGCGGTAAGTGAGCATCCCGACGTCCCGCCTACGCCATTTCCGCTTGATTCTGCGGTAAGTGGACATCCCGACGTCCCACCTACGCCATTTCCGTTTGATTCTGCGGTAAGTGGACATCCCGACGTCCCACCTACGTCATTTCCGCTTGATTCTGCGGTAAGCGGGCATCCCAACGTCCCACCTAAGCCATTTCCGCTTGATTCTGCGGTAAGCGGACATCCCGACATCCCGCCTACGCCATTTCCGTTTGATTCTGCGATAAGTGGGCATCCAGACGTCCCGCCTACGCCATTTTCCCGCGAAAGTGGCTTAGGTGGGAATTGATGCAGTTTTACGCATAGTTTTGTACATACATAATTTACCTATACTTTCTTTGCAAAGATAAACTATAGCCTGCCAGCAGACCACTTGGCAGGTTTTACTTATCCTGAAACAATCTAAAACTATTCTATATTATGATTAACAATGCATGCGGAAACGCAAGCGATAGATCCCTTCTCTGATCGGCAATGCCGATGCTGCTCGCCATCTGTCTTAGTCAAAGGGAGGATCTTCCGAATTAGGGAGATTCTCCCTGCGAGCTTTTCAACCTAGAAATCCAAACTTCATCCGACGTTCAACAAAAAAGATGTCTCCAGGGAGAACCCTGAAGACATCGCTAAAAATCAGTCTGATAAAGACTATTTCCAATCACCGAGATCTGGAGTTACTCCGGTAGAAGAACCTTCTTCCATCTCTACAACGGTATAAACACCTGCGTTCTCTTCCACACCATAGCCTTCAGCGACGAAGTTTGTGTGCTCGCCTTCTGCGATATTGTCTGCAGGATTGAAACCAACAAAAGAGCCACCTGTCACATTGAATGACGAGTATGCACGACAATCATCCTTAATATTGAGAACATACTTTCCATCACCTGAAGAGAATTCTCCACCAGAAATGTTTACAATCGATTCTCCTGCTGTAGCAAGAATATAAATTGTAGAATTGTCTCCAGGGACAGAGAACTTACCACCTTCGATATCAACAGTTGAGTAATTGACTACCTGAATAGCATTGCATCCTTCGCCATGGTCACCACAGGATACTGTTCCTTCTCCCTTGATTGTAAGCTCAACTGGAGCAGAAAGACTTCCTTTTACCAAGATAGCCGCATCTGACTTCGCTGGGGTACATGTGATGTTGTTGCCATTGAGATCAAGTGTGAAGCTCTTTGTTACATTCAGATATGCAGTTGTTGCAACGTCCTTTATAAGCTGGACAGTCTTACCTGAGACTTTAGCATTCGCAAGGATACCAGTGTTGATAGGTGCATATCCGAGAACATCATCTCCATCCATAATGGCTGCATGAGTTGCATCAAGATAAGACTCGCTTGCACCGCCAGCGAGAATCATACCAGTTGCATTAGAAGCGAAACCAACTCCATTCGAAAGTGTCGCGCCAGAAATCTTCACATCTGTGGTGTAGATATTGATGGTTGGCTTACTGCTCACGCCACTAAACTCACCACCAGTAATCTCAAGTGAGGAACTCTGATTTGCATAAACTGCATTATTGCCAGTGCTTTTAAAAGTACCACCAGTAATTACACCAGCCGCACAAAGAGCCTGACCAGCATTAGCCTCAATAGTACCACCCGAAACATTTACGTTTTTGCTGGTAACACCAGTTCCAGCAGCAACGATCTTACCTCCTGTCATCACGAACGAACCGATTGTTCCATATACCGCTCCATTGCTGTTACCAGTCGTTGTCTCGATAGTACCATTATTAAGGGTAAGCACGGAAGCGGCAGTTCCTGTCTTGATGACGTACTTAGCGCTTGCTGTATTTCTGATCACGCCATCTTTAACAGCAGAACTGTCATCAATGGTAAGCTTTCCGTTTACAGTAATCAGCGGAGAAAGAGACTTGCTTGCTTCATTCTGGACAGTTTTACCATTGAGGTCAAGGATGACATTCTTGGTATTAGCAATTGTAAGAGCGGTTGCAAGTTCAATGTTATCGCTGATCTTGATTGTGGTTGGGGTACCATCATTTGGAACCGCAGCTATCGCCTCAGAGAGAGTCTCGTATGAGGTGTTACCAATGGTAGCGGCAGAATATGCCATTTCAACGACACTCCAGATACCATCAGTCTCTTCGAGTCCATACCCAGCAGCGCATGATGCCCATGCGACATCCGACTCACTGTATGGACGTGCATCATAGCTACCACCTGCGTTCATGACAAGACGGCCACCGGTAGAGCCCTGGCGACCACAGATTGTAGAGATAGTAGCAGCGCCAGATATTACAGTGTTACCGCTGACTGATGCAGAAACGAACAGTCCCTTAGGGAGATCTGGTGTACTGTCAGCACCTGCATTACCCACCGTACCAAACAAAGAACCAGCCTTATTCGTGCTAGATCCAGTACATTTGATTGTATTTCCGGTAACAGTTGTACCATCTACTGTGATCACTGCATTTGGATTGCCAGCAGCATGTCCAATAAGAGCACCTGTAGAGCCACCACCAGTAATAGTATTATTCTCTACAGCACAATCCTTGAATGTAATATGCTGATAAACAGGTCCGTCATTTTCCATGCTCCATCCTGCTGCATAACCGACGAAAGCACCTGCGTAGTTAGAACCAGTTACAGTAGAATTCTTGATAGTAACGTTCTCGAAATAGAGTTCGCTCATTGAATCTGCATAACCAACAATTACAGCTTCATTTCCGGTTGTACCATTCACTTTTGCCCCATCAAATGTAATGTTGCTAACTCTGAGGTGATGTCCACCTGAGCCCTGCTTGTTGAAAAGCATGCCTGGAAGGCCTGTCACAGTATGTCCATCTCCATCGATTACTACAGAACCTCCACTATAAACCACAGGAGTAAACTCAGAGCCCTCAGCGAATGTTATATCACTGGTAAGCACTACTGGAGTTCCATCATTAGCTGCCAATGCGGCGTTGATAGCATCATCGAGAGTAGCATACTCGGTGCTGCCAATTTTTGCAACAATTATTGCCTCAGCCACAGTCCAAACTCCATTTGTTTCAGTAAGTCCATATCCGGCAACACATGATGCCCATGCAACGTCCGAATCATTGTATGGACGTGTATCATAGCTACCACCTGCGTTCATGACAAGACGGCCACCGGTAGAGCCCTGACGGCCACAGATTGTGGTGACAGTAGCAGTGCCTGACTTAACAGTATTGCCACTTACGTTTGCAGACACAAACAGACCTGTAATCTTTCCATCCGGACCAGGAGTTGCACCTGCATTTCCTGCTGTACCAAAGAGAGAGCCTGCCTTATTATTAGCAGAACCGGTACTGGTTATCGTATTGTTCTTAACGGATGTTCCTTCCACGTTAACTACAGCCCAGTCACTACCAGCGGCATGCCCCATAAGCGCACCTGTAGACCCCGCACCCGTAATTATGTTATTCTCAACAACACAATCCTTGAACGTCACTTCCTGGAATACAGGTCCATCATTTCTATTGCTGTATCCAGCTGCATAGCCAACAAATGCTGCAGCGTAGTTGGTTCCACTAACTGTTGAGTTCTTAACAGTCACATTCTCGAAGTAGAGCTCATTCATTGCATCTGCATAACCTACAATGACTGCAGCATAATTACCAGCAGAAACCGTTGCACCATCAAATGTAATGTTGCTCATTCTGAGGCGATGTCCTCCTGAGCCTGTCTTGTTGAAGAGCATGCCAGGAAGGCCTTTTACAGTATGGCCATTACCATTAATAACGACAGTGCCTCCTGCGAAATCGATTGGGCTCCATGCAGCACCATCAGCGTACTCAATGTCTTTAATCAGTTCGACAGGTGTACCGTCATTGGCTTCCAACGCTGCAACAATAGCACTTTCAAGTGACTCGTATGTAGCGTCACCAATCTTTGCTACTCCATTACCGAAGGTTCTTGAGAGAGTCATATATTTCCCTGCCTGGAATGAAGCATTACTTGTCCTGGTCTCAGAGAAAGTATTACCATCGCCTTCGCATTCCGCTGTTACTGTAAGAGTGTCGTTTGAAAGCTTCATTGGTGCGACAGTAATATATGCATTGACAACATCTCCTGCAGATACAGAAATAGGCTCTCTGAATTCAACCTTAATGGTATTGGTCATAGCAGTTGGAGTCAAAGTTCCTTCAAGAGCATTGATCACTGCTTCACTGACAATTGCGTTGCTACCCGTTGAAAGAGAAACACTCTTTACCGTACAAGCACTTGTAAAAGAAAGCTTAAGCCACGCCCATGTTACAAGGTGATCAAAAGAGAATAAACCAGAATTGTCAGCAATAGTAGCTTTTGCAAAATTGTAGTCATATTTTGCAAGATGTTCTGTGTTTCCATTTCCATTCTGAATCTGTCCATTGAATGACACAGGAATTGCGGTAGGGTCATCTACTGCACCCTGTGTCGGATAGACTGAGCAATAATCACCATCTAGAAGTCCGAAACTTGAGACTTTAAAAGAGCAGGCTGTAGGTTTTCCATCTACCTGTTTGATGCCATAGATCATCTGCTCACCTTCAGTTCCAGAAAAGACATCGATCTTGTCTTTAGCAGCCCAACTGAACTTAAGGTCTGATGAAAGAGCTTTAGTTTCGACATCTACAGGGACAGGATTCATAATTACAGCGGCAATGCCAGAAGGAATTACGAGATCCCCTGACTCGTTCACAGGAGATTCAATTTCTCCTTTCGAACATGCAGCCGCCGCAAATGCAGCGGCTGCTATAAGAAAGTAGGATAGTTTTTTCATAGGTTATCAAAGTTTATGCTTCTCCGCCGAATTCAGGATCTTTACCTTCTCCACTTACGCAGATTACAGCGTCAACTTTGACATTGATTGCCTTCACTTCAGGTGCAACATATACATTGCTCTCCTGATTAACTGTTTCCTTAGTCATAAGAATAGTTTTTTATTGTTAGTAATTAAAAAATGTCGTTTCAGTGTCGCATGTTCCCAGGCTCAATGTCTGGGTAGCACAAACAAAGTTTTTCTGTTTCAAGCACAATCACATTATTCTGAAGCTCTTCGTAAACATCTCTGCTTTCTTTCCCAAGTTTTGAATCATTAGGTTTAGGCATACAAAAAAACGCCGCTTCTAGACGAAACGACGGCACGTTATAAACGCCCGGTCCACATATGGATCGGCAGCAAATTGTAACTTATTGATTGATAGAGACTTACCCCCCCCGAAATTATACCTGAAGGTTATTAAAGCACTCCGCATAGTTTTTTCTAGTGTAACTTATTAAGTTTCAATTACAAAAGTAAAAATTATCAAAAAAATTAACAACATCTAATTTTAAAACATGCGAAAACCAGTAATAATAAAACGCCGATTCATCCCGAAAAATCGACGTTTCACAAAGAAAATTCCCAAATTTAAAACGATTATTTGCATGAACTGAATAACTTTGTTATTCGGTAGAGTTTTGAACACCAAATTCTACCATACGCGCCATAGCGCCATAATTTCGCTGATTCTAACTACTCTTTCAGTTGCTAACCAACATAGAAACAACAATTTAAACTTAATATCAATGAAAAAAGAAACAATTGAAATCAAGGCTGCCTATATGGCGCCTGAGGTAAAAGCTTTCGCTATTCAGCCAAGCGTAGCTGTGATGAGCAACGTCGACGGAGTATTCAGTTACTCAGATGATGCAGAAGAATTTGAATACGGAGAGTATTAATCAATGAGATTTATGAAGAAGATTTGTTCAGCTTTGATGCTTCTTGCATCTATTTCAATTTCTTAAGCACATGACAAAATTTTAAAAATATCGAACGGCTGGGGCCTGAGAGGGTTTAGAAGCGCGCTGGCTATATGCTCAAGCCCGTACTTCATCACGCTGATGGCTCTGTTCCCAGTCTTTAGTATACGGATGGCCTTGACCTCAATGTCTTTTTTGATGCCAACGAGGTAGGCCCAGGTAAAAGAGATAATCATAACCCCGAAGAGTTG
>JAZRWK010000017.1:0-53550 GCA_045599665.1 Candidatus Cryptobacteroides sp. | reverse complement strand
AATCAGCTGACGAGTCTTGACGTCAGATACAACACTGCACTGGACTATATGGACTGTGGTGGAAATCAGCTGACGAGTCTTGACATCAGATACAACACCGCTCTGGGGGTTTTGTCATGCCGTTCTAATCAGTTCACGAGTCTTGATGTCAGCAGTAACACTGCTCTGAGGCAATTGTTGTGCGCTTCTAATCAGCTGACGAGTCTTGACGTCAGCCACAACACTGCACTGTGGGATTTGGACTGCTCTGGAAATCAGCTGACGAGTCTTGACGTCAGCAGCAACACTGCTCTGACGAGATTGCTCTGCTCTGGAAATCAGCTGACGAGTCTTGACGTCAGCAGCAACACTGCTCTGAGGCAATTGTTGTGCGCTTCTAATCAGCTGACGAGTCTTGACGTCAGCCACAACACTGCTCTGAATGATTTGGCATGCGGTGCAAATCAGCTGACGAGTCTTGATGTCAGCCATAACACTGCTCTGATTAATTTGGACTGCTCTAATAATCTACTCCCGAGTCTTGATGTCAGCAACAATACTGCTCTGGCCTATTTGGACTGCAGCCCAATGGATGACGAGAACGGCGTGAACCTTCTTAAAACTCTGTACGTGTACAACGGTCAGAGCATTATGTTCATTACAGAAAATCGCCACCCTATCTGGATTCCTGAAGGAACTGTGGTCACCGACACGCATCCGGGCACCGGAGAGGGGACCGGGGATGATGAAATCGACGAGGACGCTGAACCTGTCCATAACGGCCACGAATATGTCGACCTTGGTCTCTCCGTGAAGTGGGCTACCTATAACGTCGGTGCGAATTCGACTGATGAGAACGGCGACTATTTTGCATGGGGCGGGACCGAGCCATTGTATTCTAGCCTGAGTCCGCTAATATGGAATACAAACCAGCCAGGCGGATACGACTGGAGCAACTACAGCCTTAGCAACGGTAGCGTGAATACAATCACAAAGTACACGCATGCTGACGGCCAGACTGCATCATCCTGGTATAGTAACGGTTCTTTCATCGGTGACAACAAGGCTGTCCTGGATCCGGAAGATGACGCCGCTTCAGTGAACTGGGGCGGAGATTGGCGCATGCCGACAAAGGATGAGATTGAAGAGCTCATGGACAACTGTACTTGTGGCCTGGCATACATTGATGGCAAGTATTACAGTAAATTCACATCGAAGAAACCTGGATATACGGACAAGTACATTCTTTTCCCTTATGCAGGAGCTTTCTTATCTAATTATCTTCAATATGTCAGCGCCAATGCTGGACGTGCATACTGCTGGTCGTCTTCCAAGCCTGTCGGTATTGCCTATGATTCGGATTCAGCGTACTATCTCCATACTACTGATGGTCGTGCCAGTGTCAGCAGGGATTACCGTTGTTATGGCATGACGGTGCGTGCCGTGCTCCCATAGGATCCTGCCTGTCTCCCTGATGAAGGTCAGCAGGAGACAAGGACCATCTTATTATGGCAGCCGCAGGGATGAATTTCCCTGCGGCTGCTGCTTTCTAGGTATTTCTTGCCATTTTCATCTTGTCTCATAATGCATAATCCAGCCTCATGACATGGACCGGGCGGTCATCTCCATGGTAGAGATGGCTGCACATGTTCTCCCTGCCGGTATCCACGAAACCGCATTTCTCCATGACTCTTCCCGAAGCAGGATTGTCCACGAAGAAGTCGGACCACAGCGTCAGGAATCCCTTTACGTTGAAGCAATAGTCAATCATGGCGCGGTGAGCTTCTGTACGTGGGCCCACGTTTTCCATCATCTTTCTAGAAACCGACTCCGACATGCAGGCCTATACAGTGAGTAGACAAGGTCGGGCCAAGGAAAAGATGGATATTCTTATAGAACCTTACTCTGACACCTGGCTCGAAGGTAAACAGCGCTTCGACATCTCCTTTGGACTCATGGATGACTTTGTACTCCTCATCTTCTCCTATCGTCTGATACTTGCCTGTCACTTTATAGATCCATGATGCACCGGCTGAAATGTCTCCATACAAGGAGACTACATCTTTTTTGCCAAGACTCACATATCTTCTGACATAAGCGGCAGTATTGACTGCATGGATATGTCCTGGCGCTGCATCGATGTATGTAGTTGATTCCCCTCCCAGGATGCCTACTGTCCAGCCGTCGTTCAGTCTGACGCCTCGTGGGTGCTCTGGGCATAGAGAGAGACCGAGACGAGAATGGCGAGAAGGATGATAATGGTCCGTTTCATAATCCGCAGATTTATCTCATATTGATCCACGGATTGCCGTCCGGATCGGTCTTGTGCTCGTTGACATAGATTCCGTAGTACTCCTTCGAGTCGTCATCGTAGAGGTAAACCCTGGTATTGGCACTGACCTGCGTGAGTTCCTCTGCGAGGATGCCTGACGTATAGTTGGCCAGCTCCTCTATCTCGTTGGACTCCAGGCATAGGCAACCATGGTCATCGAAGTAGACCGAATTGACCGTGAAATTGACGGTGCCGCTCTCGAAATATGGGATGCTGTCGGGGGAAAAGCCTTCAAGAAGCTCGCGGAGCTCATCTGCAGAGGCCATCTTGAGCTCAGGACTGAACCTGTCGCGTGTGCCGCCGTCCTTGATGTTGTAGATAGTACGCGAGCCGTCAGAGTCTGCATACACGAAGTATACGGTCTTCGCGCCATCGTGTTTTCTGATTTCACCGGCAAGCTCTGTGGCGCTCATGCATGAAGGACATCTGCAGTCGCATTCCAGACACACGTCACCATCTTCGTCGAGACCGACCGATGTTATACCCAGGGGTTCCGCGCCTTCCTCTCCGGTATCGAAACGGAACTCGCTGTCATTCTCCTTCGACGCCATGACAAGGTGGAGGAACATGTTGTTAAGGTCACTTACTGTCATTGTCTCTTAAGAAATGCTTTCTTCCTGAAGACAAATTTACGATTTTTACTATTTTTGCCATATAAAACCCCAATCATCAACAGAATGCGTTTCCTACTTCCAATGATAGTCCTGACCACGGTGGCCGTTCTTCCGGACATGTATATAACCAAGGCATTCCTGAAGGATTCGTCCATGTATGTCAGGCTGTTACAGTGGCTGCCGACCATTCTTTTCTTCTTCAGCATCGCAGGACTTCAGAACGGCGGAGCAGAAAGCAACTGGGCAATCAAGCTGCTTTTTGCCGTCATCCTCTGCTTCATGCTTCCGAAGCTGTTCTTCACCGTCCTGTCTCTTCTCGGCAGGCTACTGCACCTTCAGGGAGCATTCAACCTTGCCGGTGCAACGGTAGGAGTGCTGTTCATGGCCTGTGCCGCCTATGGAATGGCAATAGGATGGAAGAATCCTGTCGTCAGGGAGGTCGACCTTCACTTTGAGAACCTTCCTGAGTCTTTCGAAGGCTACACTATAGTACAGATCTCAGACTGGCATCTGGGAACATACAGACCGCATCCTCAGACCATCCAGAAAGAGATCGAGCTTGCCAACGAGGCCGGTGCCGACGCGATAGTATTCACCGGTGACATCGTCAACGGCAGCCCCGTCGAGCTGGAACCGTTCAGGCAGATGCTTTCAACCCTGAAGGCCAAGGACGGAGTGTTCAGCATCATGGGCAACCACGACTACTGCATGTACGGAAGCGAGCATACTCCTGAGGGAATCCGACGCAACATCGAGATCCTCCAGGACATGGAAAGAAGTTTCGGATGGAACCTCCTTCTCAATGAGAACATGCTTGTCACAAGAGGATCGGACACGCTGGCCATCATTGGTGTGGAGAATGACGGAACGCCTCCTTTCCCTCAGTATGCCGATCTTGACAAGGCGCAGAGCGGGACTGACGGGGCTGCCTTCAAGGTTCTTCTCAGCCATGATCCTACCCACTGGCGCAGGTCAGTCCTTCCTGACACAGACATAGACCTCACCCTCTCAGGACATACCCATGCGATGCAGTTCAAGGTCCTTGGATTCTCTCCGTCAAGATTCGCCTACAAGGAATGGGGAGGCCTCTACGAAGAAGGACAGAGGAAGCTATATGTCTCTACAGGAAGCGGCGGAAACGTCGCATTCCGCTTCGGCGCATGGCCGGAGATCATCAGGATAACTCTTCACACTTATACAGAATAACTATGAACTTCTTAGGAAATCTTATCTGGCTCATCCTCGGCGGCCTTCTGACCGCCGCTCTCTACATCATCGCAGGACTGCTGATGTGTGTCACCATCATCGGTATACCTTTCGGCTACCAGCTGATAAAGATCGGCATCTACGCACTGCATCCGTTCGGCAGGGAAAACGACTTCGCCCCAGGCGAGCCCGGCTGCCTGTCGCTGGTATTCAATGTGCTGTGGATTGTAGGAGGATGGTGGGAAGCCGCACTCGCCCACCTCTTTTTCGGCCTGCTCTTCTGCGTCACTATCGTGGGAATACCTTTCGGTCTCCAGCACTTCAAGATCGCCAAGATGTCACTCTTCCCGTTCGGAAGGACCTCAAGGAAGGGTTGACAGGAATCCCGTGACTAGGCCGACCATCTCCCCGGTCCGCTTGGAGAAGCGATGGTTCTCGCCTTCGACAAGATGGAATTCGGGATCATGGTAAATCTCAACGTACCTCTCACTGCACCAGAGCGGTACGGTGTTGTCGTTGTCCCCATGGACTATGCATACGGGACCATGGTAGGCTGCAGCCGTCTCATATATCTCCAGCTTCTGGCTGGAGAGCATGTATTCCCTTCCGAGCCTGAAGAGGCCGAAGCACCTGATATGCTCAGGTGGATCTGACGGGTCGAAGCGGTTGCCGAAGAAGGTTCCTCCCTGGCACGCCTCCTTGATGACCGCACCCGGTGCGAGCAGGACAAGAGCCGCAGGAGACTTTCCCTCCTTCGCCAGAGCCTTCGCAAGCTGAGGCATAGGGAGGAAATCCTTGCTGGAGAATATGCCGTGCATGAGGATGACCATAGGACAGTGGTCCCTGGAGACGTCGAATCCATCCGGCAGGGTGAGATCCATCGCAAGCCCTCCCTGAGGGCCGTAGACCTTGTATTCCTTACAATAAGCGACAGTGCCCAGAAGCACCGCGACGAGCAGCAGGAGAATCCTTTTCATAGGCACTGGCTACTTCTCGACGACCTTCCATCTGACTCTCCAGATGCCGTCATTGAAATCGTGGCTTATGATCCTGAACTCCCCTATCTCGGAAGTGTTCCCCACATGTGCGCCGATGCAGGCGCAGTCGTCGTAGTCGCCGACGCTGACGATGCGCAGGGTCTCAGACGCATCCGAGGGCAACTTGCTGAGGTCCACGATGGACGCGGCCTCCTCACGGCCCACAAATCTGATCGTAACGTCCATGGCAGCTTCGATCACGGAGTTGACCTTCGCCTCTATCTCACTTACCTGCCAGTCCGTCGGGCATGAATCGAGGATGTAGTCGCATTTCGACTTCTTCCTCTCGATATGGGCGTTGCGCGAACGCGGACATCCGAACATGTTGACCATCGTCCGGTTAAGAATATGCTCAGCGGTATGTGCGGGCTCGTATTCGGCCTTGTTATGGGAGTTGAGTATCGGTTCGTTCATACCGCTAAGTTAATAAATATCTGCAAAATGCCTAAGGGCAATGTCGGCATAGACATAGCGCCGTGTCCTGGAAGTAGGAACGATGGTGGTGTGGAAGTGCTTCTCGCCGGAGCTGGCACGTATCTCGTCTAGTGAACCGAACCCGGGGTTGGACCAGCGGCAGCCGCGGTTGTAGGCCGTAGCCGCAAGACGGACCTGCTCCTTGAGCGGAAGTGTCTCGATGCCGTCCTGCATGTGCCTTCCCTGCTTGTCTGTGGAACCATAGTCCAGGTACAGCATCTTCAGGAACACGGCGAGATAGATGCACTGCCATTCCTCCTTCTCGAGGCGGCTTATGCGCACCTTCCTGGCGGTCTCGTTGTCCTTGGTGTCGAAATAGAGGTTGTATTCCCTGGCAAGGCCGCTTCGCATCCACCGCTTCTCAACATCCTCCGCGAAGGACGGCTTCATCTGGAAGCGTCCGATGCTGAAGTCGCACCCTCCTGTACCCCTGGAGACATAGACAGCCTTCACGGCCCCGGTCTCCATCTTGTCCTGGAACAGGTTGTAGCGTATGAGTTCCGGAAATATGACGGCCTCCGCCAGGTCGCATGGAACGCCATACTGTTCCCAGACCTGCGCCCATTCGGCACGATGTTCCGCGCAATAAGCATTTGCTGCGTCATCTTTGATGGATGGCGCAGCAAACAGTGCTGAAAGGGTTATGACTAGAGCTTGTATGTACATTTGATGACCTTGCAGACCTTTGTTCCATCCTGGTTCTCGACGGTGTCATTCTCTGCCCAGACGATCTCGTTGCCTCTCTTCTCCCATGCCACAGGATAGACGATGTCACCCTCAGGGAACTGGAGAAATCCTCCTTCCGCGTTGTAGACGACCGTACGCTTGCCGTCGCTGCTCTTCCAGCTTGCGCTTGCAGGCTTCTTCTCCTTCTTGGCAAAGTTCTTCCCATAGTCCTTTGGAACCGGATTCCAGCTGCCATCGCTGAACTGGTAGATATTGCCGTTGGAATCCTCCTTGAAGATGTTGTTTCCAGCCAGGACCTCGTCCAGGTCAACCGTCACGTAGAACTCAGGCCACCATGGATACTCGTCGCTCCTGAGACTGACCTGACGTGCAGTCTCATCAAAGTACATGTGAGGATAGTTGCTTGGGAAATTGCTATAGGCCTCCGCAAGCACGTCTCCTGCCTCGATGACGAGGTTGAGAGGGGTCCTCCAGAGTGCGCATTCAGGGATGACTCCCTCAGCTACTGCCTGACGCTGGATCCTGATGACCTCGTCCATTCCGTTCTGGATCTTCGCATAGCGGTTCTGGACATCAGCCGACCATACCTTCGCAGCTCTCTCACGATAGGTCCTGATCAGTTCCATCGCCTGGAGATAGAGAGGATTGTACTTGTCAGGTTCGCTGGTGGCGCTGATCTGGGACTTGATCGCCTCGATCTTCTTGCGTTCTGCATCTGAGAACTTCGCATCAGCGTCGCTCCAGGTGTCCTTCGGCCATGCTGCAGCAATCGCTTCGGTGTACTTCTGCAGCTTCTGCTGCTTCTCCACGAGCGGAGAGAGCTTCTGCTCGATCGCCCCCATGTTCTGCGAGATCTGGCGTCCCAGGCCTGCACCAGGGATAGCATTCATGTTCGCCTGCATGAGCTCCTTCTGGAGATTGCTCTGGAAGGTTCTGGCTTCCTTCTGGGTAGCTGCATCAAGAGTCTTCAGGTGTGCCTCACCCTTCTTCTCAAGGGCCTTGCTGGCAGCTTCGCTGTTACTCTTCATGTTCTCCCTTGCAGCATTGACATACTCATCGGCACCTACGCCGTAATACTTCCTCAGCTCGGCGTCATGCTTTCTGAACACGGCCTCTGAAGCCGCCAGGGTCATATTCATGACATCGTTCTCGTTCATGCCTCCGGACTGCTGTGCCTGTCCCCCCAGTTGCGTCAGATCCACGCCTCCGAACATCTTCGCACGCATACGGTCCTCGATAGCTTCCTGCTGGGCAGGCGTGAGGGTGCCTTCGTTCATTGCCTTCATCTCCGCAGCGGTGATGCCGTATGCATCCATGATAGCCTGTTCGGCCTCGGCACGCCACTTCTCGGTGAAGCTGTCCTCGCAGGTGGTGTCTGCGTTGAGCTCCTCAGCCCTTAGGGTCACGGCCTTGATGGCCTTGTAGTATGCGATCTGGTCTTCTTCGGCAGGATCTGCAAGCCTGGCTGCAGAAGGTACTGCCGGGAACTCCTTCATGAGCGAGACCGGTGAATCCGCCTTGCTCGGGGTCACGATGCCATCCCATCCGAATGAACTGCTTCGTTTAGGCTGGAGAGCCTCCCTGCTGTCAGCCATAGGGAACTCCGCCGAAGTGCTCTCCTCCATGGAGTTCAGGTCAATGCCTGTCTTCTCGGAGATCTTGTCGGTTGCCTTCTCTGTGATTTTCCCTGTTACAGCGTTGTTGATTGCATTGGTGGCCTTTTCCTTGAGTCTGTTCAGGAGTGCCTGAGCATTCGCTGCAGGTGCAGCGGCGAGCATCAGAGATGCTGCGATGATGACTGCTTTTCTCATATCAGTAGTATATTCTATCGGTTACTTCTTCACGAACTCGACGCGGCGGTTCTTTGCCTGGCCTTCCTTTGTGCCGTTGTCAGCGATTGGCTCATGGCTGCCCTTTCCTACTGCACGCAGGTTCCACTCGTCCACTCCGAGCTTCACGAGGGCTGCGACGACAGCCTCGGCACGCTGCTGTGACAACGGATCGTTCACCTTGTCTGAACCCTGGTTGTCGCAGTGGCCCTGCACCTCGAAGCGTACGCTCTTGTTCTTGAGCATGTAGTCCGCCACCTTCTGGATCTCCTCCATCGACTCTGGAAGGAGAGTGGCCTTGCCTGTCTCGAAGTTGATGTTGTTGGTCACGAACTTGCCGGTTTCTTCCATCTGCTTCTCTACGATGGTCATGTCCTGGGCGTTGCGCTCATAAAGCTCCACAGCACCCTGTGCGATCACCACGTTGCGGATGAAGTTCAGGTTGTTGTAGTCAAAACAACCCCTGATGGCAAACCACTTAGGCTGCTGTATGTTCGGCACGTTCATCACGCGGTTGCCATCGATGTACATCTTTCCGGCGCGCATGTTGAACGAGAACTGCACTGTGTGCCAGCCGTTCGAGAGATTGTAGTCATAGCTTGTATTGATCAGTTTGTCTGCCGTGGTGCGGTATTCGTAGCCCTTTGGCTGCATGTCGCAGATACCGAATCTTGCACATAGGGTAGTAAATCCGTTATAATCAAAATCATTGCGGTCGTCATTTCCCATCAGGTAGAAATCAATCTCATTCAGACCTACGTCCATTCCAGCAGGGGCCTTCTCCCAGTAGTAGAAATCGAACTCGATTGTGAACTCCTCGGTGAGGTATGCGCCTTCCTGCTTGATGAGAGGAGCGATGACACCGTCCTCGGTGACCTCCACGACAAGCTCGCTTCCAAGCTTCTTCACCTCAGCCTTGCCTGCGAGCAGATCCCACTTGCTTGGGAACTCGCCTACTTTCTCGCCCTTGAAGTCGTCCTGGAAGAGAATCTTATCACCGCGCTTGAAATCGGTGGAGGTGTTTACAGTAGGCATGTTCACTGTCTCGGCTGCGACAGGCTCTTCTGCTTTTGTTTCTGCTTCCGCCGCCTCAGTTGCGGTGTTGCTGCCGTTCTTCCTTGAAGTCGCTTTCTCGACGCCGTTGTTGACCGCGTTCTCGATCTTGTTTCCCACTGCGTTCTCAGCAGCATTCTTTGCTCTTTCTGCAAGACGGCCCAGAAGATTCTGAGCATCTGCGCTGCCGCAGGCTATCATGGCAACAGCCAGCACGGCCAATAATTTCCTTCCGTTCATGATCTTTATGGTTGTTTTATATTATATCCGCGTCCTTGAGCACAGCGATAAGTTCTGCGAAATTCTTCGCACTGAACTCCCGCAACATACGCTTGCGATACCACTTGATTGTTTCCGGGCTCAGGTTCATGGCATCCGCAATCTGCGGTACGGTCATTCCCTCAGCACCAAGTCTGGCAATCATCAGTTCTCTGTCGGTAAGTCTCGGCATGGCTCTTTTTTCTGCAAAATTCAAGAATAGACAGGACAATAGCACCACCCTTTCGGGTAGAAATACCACTCGGAAGGGTGGTTCAGGACTGTTATGACGCTTTTTTCCATATATTTGCCGTATGAGAAAAGTACTGACCGCCCTGCTCGTCACAGTCTGCCTCAGCATCAACGCCGGTGCCGAGTATACCGACCATCGCGGACATAACGTGGACTCCCTCGAGGCCGTGATGGCCCAGTGGACCGCGAAGGACCTGGACGAGGCCAGCGAGGAACAGATGAAGAAGATCACCATGGACCTGGAGGAGCTGATGTCCGGCTTCAACCAGATCAACGGCGTCAAGAGCGAATACTACGCCAGGCTGCTGCTGAAATACTCCAGACGCTTCGGCTGGTCCCGAAAGGAAGAGCAGGCAGCCAAGGGCATAGGTCAGCACTTCTGGGCGAAGGAACAGTACGACAGTGCAGCCAAGTACTACGGCATCGCAATGAAGGCGGTCGAGAAGATGTCCTCGTCCGACCCTTCCGACCCGGACGGGTACAGCCCGGGGGACATTGACGACGCGCTGTCCCAGATGTACGGAACCCTTGGCAACCTCTACAGCATGATGGATTCCATTTCCACGGCGATGAGCTACTACGAGAAGGCCGGGGAGATCTTCAGGAAGCACGACTGGTACAACAGTTGCGCGGTCCTGTACTACAACATGGGCGAGACGATGCGCGAGGACGGCCAGCTCCGTCCAGCAGAGAAATACTACCACGAATCCCTCGACTATTCCCTGCTGTCAGCAGACTCACTGGCAATCGCGACCGCCTACAAGGGCCTTGGAAGCCTGTATCTTGACATGCACAGGACCTCGAAGGCCATGCACTACCTGGCCGACGCCAACCTCTACTTCGCCGACCATGAAGACGAGGAGCTGAGGTCCAGGATGGAAAGCCTCGACTATACCAGCCAGGTACTGGCGCTGCAGAAGAGAAGGCTGTCCGCCATCATACTGCTAATCGCAGTCGCAGTCCTACTCGGTATCATGTCCCTCCTCGTGGTGCGCAGGCTCAGGAAAGAGAAGCAGGAGAAATGCGAGCTGGCAGAGGTCCTGGAGAACACCGTCGAGACAATCAGCGTGACACCGGACAAGAAGGAAGTCAGTCTCAAGCCGAAGGAGCTTCAGGTGCTCAGCCTCATCGCGAAGGGCTACACCAACGCCGACATCGCCGAGGCCATGTGCCTTAGCCCGGAGACCATCAAGTGGTACAAGAAGAAGCTCTTCGCCATGTTCGACGCATCCAACTCCGCCGAGCTCGTCAGGATCGCCACGGACAGGAAGCTGCTGGAGGAATAATGCATGAATAAAAAGGTTTGCGACGATGATTGAATCCCTCACATACATCCAGTGGGCGGTGATATGCCTGGCCGCCGTGTGCGTCGGAATGTCCAAGACCGGCGTGCAGGGCATCATGCTGATGATAGTGCCTCTGCTGGCGATGGCGTTCGGAGCCAAGGAATCGACAGGAATCATTCTCCCCATGCTCTGCATGGCCGACATCATAGCTGTAGCCTATTATAGGCGCATAGCCGACTGGAAGATAGTCCTCAGGCTTCTCCCTACAGCCATACTCGGCTTCTTCGTAGCCATAGGCGTAGACCGCCTCGTCCCGGGTGGACACTTCCGTCAGCTGATGGGATGGACCTTGATGCTGGCTCTGGTAGTGATGATATGGAGCGAGATCTTCGGAAAGGAGAACCGATGGATGAACAGATGGTGGTACTCAGCCATCTTCGGGCTTCTGGGAGGCTTCACGACCATGATCGGCAACGCCGCCGGTCCCGTGATGTCAGTATACCTTCTCTCAATGAGGAAGGAGAAGATGGAATACATCGGCATCAACGCATGGTTCTTCCTCGTCGTCAACCTCCTCAAGGTCCCTCTCCAGGCCTTCGTCTGGAACAATATTACCTGGTCCTCCCTCCAGCTTGACCTCCTGATGCTCCCGGTCATCGGCCTCGGCGCCATCATCGGCATCAGGATAGTCCGTCTCCTGCCCGAGAAGGTCTTCCGCCGCTTCATCCAGGCCGTCACCATCCTCTCCGTGATCCTGATGGTGGTTTAGGGGCCGCTACTGCAGCTGCCCAGGAAGCTTGAGCTTTTCCTTGTACGGGAAAGTGGCCTCATAGGCCTCGAAACCTTCGTGGCGAATGATAAAATCCTGTTTCATAGTCATAGTTTGATTAAAGTTGTGCAAAGAGAGTCAATTTCACTAACTTTACTGTCATAGATCAAAATAGCTGACTTTACCGTATGGATGAATGCAGATACTTCCGCCACTTCAAGGGCGGCAAATACAAGATGATAGGGATAGCCAAGGACAGTGAGGATCCGGACAGGGAGATGGTGGTCTATCAGGCACTGTACGGCGAAAGAGGCCTCTGGGTACGCCCGAAGGAGATGTTCTTCTCCAATGTGGAAAGAGACGGCTACAGCGGCCCGAGATTCACTGAGATCCCTAAGGAAGAGGCTGAGTAGCTACTCCACAGGCTTTCCAGCCTCCTCCCATGCGAGGAAACCTCCGTCGAGATCGTAGCCGGTGTAGCCGGCCTTCAGGAGCTTCTCGGTGGCATCCTTGCTGCGGCGTCCGCTCCTGCAGTACACCGCCACCGGCCTGTCCTTCTCGAGGGACTTTATCTGCTCCTCGAAGTCTGGTGACTCCACGTCCATGTTGATCGCGCCGGGAACATGGCCCTCGGCGTACTCGTCAGCCTTCCTGACGTCCAGTCTGATGACGTTCGGGTCGGTGATCACAAGCGCAAAGATCTCCGGATCCCTGAGCTTGAACTGTCTGAGATCTTCTATCATGATTCTGCCTCTTGAATGGTTCAGTCTGATGCTTCGCACGAATTCAATGCCCATGTCCAGTGCACGGTAGGTCCACCATGGTCCGTCTGAGGAGACGCTGATTATACGGTGCTCGTCGGTAGGACCGTCCTGATAGCCGCTGCGGAACTCCCAGTAGGCCATTCCCGGGTTGTCATAGTCATTGGCGATCTCCAGTGCCTGGAGCATCTCTGGGGTGCAGTGCTGTTGCAGGAACGAGTCGTCCTGATATCTGATGTTCTCGTAGAAGTCCCTTACGAAGGCCTCGTAGTCCGGAGCCGCGCTGCAGGCGGTGAGAGCCGCGGCAAGAATTGAAAGCAGTAATCTGTGCATTTTAAATCTGTTTCGGTAAATATCGTAAATTTGTGGGAGAAAAGCACAATCAATCGACCATGAACCGTAAACTCACAGTCTTTACCGTCGCCCTTGCCGTCGGAATCAGCGCCTCTGCGCAGGAAAGACCGAAGGATGCAGGCATCCATGATCTCATCACCGTCGACCACCACAAGGTCTGCGTCGACATCACCGACTTCCAGGGCGGGACCATCTCTGGCCATGCGGACCTGATGGTCAGGAGCAAGGCGGCAAAGACGCGCTCCATCAGCCTGAACCTGCTGTCCATGGAGGTGGACGAGGTCAGCTGCAGGGGGAAGGTCCTCCCCGAGGGCAGCTTTTCCTATGACGGATCCGTGCTCAGCATCGACCTTCCAAGGCCGCTGAAGACGAGGAAGGCGACTCCTGTGGGGGTCAGCTACCACGGAACGCCCCAGGGGCGCAGCTTCGGAGGCTTCACCCAGGAGGATCTCGTCGCATACCAGAGGGAGGTCGATTTCCTCGCGACATACATCAAGAAGGGCGACAGGCGCTACCATCCCATCGCAGACACTCCGGAGACCGACACCTACGGCAACATAGTCTATAAGAAGGGCGCATGGGTGACCAGGAAGCTCAGACAGCTCCTCGGCGACGAGGCCTTCTTCGGTGCCCTCAGGAACTATGTAACGGAATTTGCCTTCGACAACGCCACCACCGAGGAGTTCAAGGCGTCGATGGAGAGGTCCACCGGCACCGACCTCAGCGATTTCTTCAACGAATACATCTACAACTAGGATATGGACAGACTGAAGGCCATCTGCGGATTCATAACGAAATACATGGCGGTGATCGTGCTGGCTGCCGCCGCATGCTCATTCCTCTGGCCGGACGTGACAGGACACGTGAGGACCGCCTGGATCACCCCGATGCTCGGATGCGTGATGTTCGGGATGGGCCTGACGCTCGAGCTGAGGGACTTCGCAAAGGTCTTCTCGAGCCCGAAGAACGTCATCATCGGCTGTCTCTGCCAGTTCACGATAATGCCCCTTATGGCCATGGTACTGGCTCGACTGTTCAACCTTCCGCCGGAACTGGCGGTCGGCGTCGTGCTCGTGGGCTGCTGTCCAGGGGGTACCAGCTCCAACGTCATCACCTATCTCTCCAAGGGCGACGTCGCCCTTTCCGTCGGGATGACCGGCATCTCCACCCTGCTGGCGCCGGTGATGACTCCCCTTCTGGTCAAGCTCTTCGCCGGCCAGATAGTGCCTGTGGATTTCTGGGGAATGTTCCTTTCGATAGTAGAGGTGATCATCGTTCCTATAGCTCTCGGACTGCTGATCAAGCGGACCTTGCCTAAGGTGACTGCGACCGTCACACCGTACCTTGCCGCCTTCAGCACCATGGTCATAACCCTCATTGTCATCGCAGTTGTATCTGCCAACGCATCAAGCCTTCACAGCTGCGGACTTACAGTGATACTTGTAGTCATCCTGCACAATGTCTGCGGCTATGCACTGGGCTATGGAGCAGGTCGTGCGCTTGGTCTTTCGCACCCGCAGCGCACAGCCATAAGCGTGGAGGTCGGGATGCAGAACTCCGGTCTGGCGTGTAGCCTTGCTTCGGCGCATTTCAGCGCTCTTGCGATGGCCAGCGTGCCAGGTGCCGTGTTCAGCGTTTGGCACAATATCTCAGGAGCAGTTCTCGCCAGGATATACTCCAGATCACTAAGGTAGGAGTAGCGAGATGGAGCTGGCAGAGAAGCCAACTGAGGCGGCTCGGCAGAATCATTGACTTTCATTCAGTTTGCAGCGAGCAACGCTTCTATATCGCCCTGAGCTCGCCGGTCTCGGAGTCCATGATGTAGCCGGCGACGTTGACGTCCTTCGGCATGAGAGGATGGTTGCGTATCAGGTCGACCGTCTCCATCATCGCAGCCTCTGTGTCGTCGAAGCCGTGGAGCCACGTGTCGAGGTCTATGCCGCAGTGACGCATGAGGCTGATGTGCTCGTCGTCGACTCCCCTCTCGCGCATGAGGTGGAGCATCTCCTGGGCGTCCATTCCCTGCACTCCGCAGCCGGTGTGGCCGATGACCATCACCTCGTTCACTCCCAGTTCATATACGGCGACGAGAAGGCTTCTGACAGTACTGTCGAAAGGGTTGGTAATGACCGCACCCGCGTTCTTTATCATCTTGACGTCTCCGTTCCTGATGCCCAGCGCCGCAGGAAGCAGAGTGACAAGACGGGTGTCCATGCAGGTCACTATCGCGATTTTCTTGTCCGGGTACTTGCTGGTCTGGTGGTGGAGGTATTCCTTGTTGCGGACGAATTCCCTGTTGAATTCGAGCATCTGTTCAATCTGTCCCATATATTGTAAATACTGTTACTGCCAGTTATGAAAACTGTTACTGCCGGATAATCCCTAAAGCATCATCTCCATCATCCTGTGCGGAATGCCGTCCTCGAGGAACTCATCGAACTCGTAGGCGACGGAGAAACCGCATTTCTCGTAGAAAGGAATGGCATAGCACTGCGAGTGGATGAGGCAGCGTTTCCCTGGATAGAGCTCCCTGGCGACCCTGATGCCCTCGAGCATCAGCTGCTTCCCGACACCGGTCCCCCTGACCTTCATCGAGTTGACCACCCTGCCGATGGCTGCGTTGCCGTCCGGCCAGAGATAGACACGAAGGCAGGCTACTATCTCTCCGTCCATGGTACCGAAGACCTGGACCGCATGCCTGTCGGTGCCGTCGACATCCTGGTACGGGCAGTTCTGCTCGACGACGAAGACCTCAGCCCTCAGCCGGAGCAGATCGTAGAGCTCATCGAGGGTCAGTTCCTCGAATCTTTTGATATGGATTTCCATCTTCGCTTTGCTTGATCTTTGGATGGCTAATTTACGTATTTACGCGATTTTCTGCTATATTTGTTCTATATAATCAGAAACGTTCAATCAAACATTATGAAGAAACTTTTGAAGATTGCAGCCGCAGTGCTGCTCGGCGCAGGCCTGTCTACCGCCTGCAGACAGGTTCCTGATCCGGAAATTACCGAATACACAAAGGAATATGCCAGCTCTGAAGCCCTTTACATGGGCGAGATAGACGGCAAGTCAGTGTTCAGTGTCAAGCTGTACAACGACACATTTCCTGCCGGAGTGACATTGGACCTCACATACGAGACACTTGAATTCGTCCTCCACACAGATCCAATCAATATCCAGTATTTCGACGTGCCTGTAGGTACTTTCGGGTTCGATGCATCTGCTTCGGAGTACGCAGATGGTGGCGTTGCGACTCAACTCGCGAAAAACGAACAATTCAATGTGACCGAGGGTACGGTCAATGTCCGCAACCACAGGTTTTCGGGCGAGGTGAAGCTCGAGAACGGCCACACTGTCACTTTCAGCAGCCTCAGCAACATCCGTCTCGAGGCCGCAGCCCCTCTCGATGACTTCAGGTTCAAGCTCAACAGCAATGAGTTCATGGACCTCAGCATCGACATCTTCCCTACCGACCGACAGATGGACTTCTTCAATGTCGTCCTCCCTTCAGGTCGCTTCCCTGGCAAGGACGACAATACCATCCTCAGCGAGATCCACAGCTTCTACAAGAGCATCATATCAATGGGTATGACTGATCATGGCAACACCACCGTCACCAACGCTGAGACAGGAGCCCTCGACCCTCTTACTGAATATTGCCTCTATGCCTATGGCGTAAAGGACGGCGAGCCTTGCACGAAGCTCTATACCTTCACATTCACAACCGCCGACCAGAACGATCCTTCAGGCGTGACATTCACTTCGACTGTGTCAGACATAACCACGCGCGGTGCCTACGTCGAGGTCGAGCCAAGCGATCCTACAGTCCTCTATGTGTGGGATGTAGTCAAGAAGGACGTGTACGACAAGTACGGAAAGGTAGAGGGAGACTTCCTCGCAGACTGGCTCAAGAATCAGATCGACCCTAGTTTCTGGCCTACCATCAAGGATGTCGTGAAGGGCTGCGGAATGAGAGGCTACCAGGACTATGAGTACACTTCTCTCGCCTCAGCTACTGACTATCTCGTGTTTGCCGTATGTGTGGACGCTGAAGGAAACGCAGTATCCAAGGCATTTGTGAGCGAGGTCTTCACCACTCAGGAGGCGAAACTGTCTGACGTCATCGTATTCCAGGATAACGTTGCATACTACGACGGCGACGCACTCTATGCATATGACCAGACAAAGTACGCCAAGTACGCTGGAAAGTACTACGTACACAACACCCTCGTCATCGATGCAGGCGAGCCTGTCTACGGCTATGCCGCATTCACCAAGGACGATCCTAACAAGTACACCGATGCTGAGCTGACAGCAGCCCTCGTCAAGAACGGCACCAAGTGCGATCTCTCCAAGACGACTGACGTATGGTTCCTTGTGGAGAAGAGCGGCAGCTCGATGACTACGATGAACACCATCACTGTCGGCGAGGATGCTTCGGGAGACTTCGGAGCAGTGGACAGGTACCAGATGTGGCTCTTCGCAAACTCATGCAAGCCTATCAGTGAAATCACGGGAGACTAGCGTGCCAGTCTCCTGATATCCAGAGGCGAGATTCCGAACTTCCTGTATCCGTTCTGCGTGACGTTGATCACTGCGTTGCTCATCTCCCTCATTGAATTGTACTGGCCTAGAAGGCGCACGATCGGATAAAGGACGAGCGTGACCTTCTGGGCCTTTACTTGCTTACTCTTCTGCCCTGCGTAAGGTACCATGAGCATAGGTCTCCAGCCGAAGGCGTGACGGAAGCCCATGGCATTGATCTCATGCTCGGTCGAGCTCTTGACCTTCTGCCAGTGCTGCCTGCCCTTGTCCGAGGTGCCGGCGCCGGAGACGTAGATGAAGGTCATCTTCTCCTTGTCGGGCATTATCGAGGCGATATGGACAGGGATGTCATGGCTGATGACCTGATAGACGTCCTTCGGAGTGCCTACGGAGGTTATTCCGGCGGCGAAGAAGACTACGTCATAGCCCCTGAGGCGCTCGTCGCCTTCCTTGAGGTCCATGAGGTCAGGGACAACTATTTCCTCAAGCTTCGGGTTCTGGTGTCCGCAAGGTCTTCTGGATATGGAGAGCACCTTCTCGATCCTTGGATCGTCGAGCATTGCAAGGAGGACTCCCTCGCCGACGTAGCCGGTAGCACCTGTGATGATTGCCTTCATGAGCGATGCCTCTCTCTATTCTGAAACACCTGTGTAGACCTTCTCGATGTCAAGGACGTAGACCGTGTGGAATCCGCCTTTCTCGCCGTAGAACTTGTCCAGGAGCGAGCTGTCGAGGAAGTCGGCCTCCTTCATCTCTGTCTTGAAGAGCTGCCTGCAGTCGAGGGTCAGGCGGGCCTGCTCAAAGCCCATGGTACCGTCCTCCAGCTGCACTGCCGTAAGTCCGGCCTCTGCCACCTTGTCGCAGTCGCGGCCGCTTCTGCTGCCGCAGAGCTTCAGGGCGTCGCGATGTTCCTCGCTGAAGAAAGAGAGCGAAATCCTTGAGCCTGTCTCGATGAAATCATGGGTATATCGCTCCGGGCGGATGAAGATGATGGCCACTGGCCTGTTCCAGAGGCAGCCTAGTGCGCCCCAGCTGGCGGTCATGGTATTATAGCTGTCAGGAGTGCCCGCTGTGACGAGCATCCACTGCTTGTCGATGAGATTGATGACATCCTCCTTTCCGAGGACTTCGATTGTTGCTTCTTTCATAACTGTCTGGTCTACTTGTTTTTTCTGTCCAGGCCCAAAGTTACTGAAAATCCAGTAACTTTGCAGATATAATCAAGAAAGCGGAAAACGGATAAACCAATAAACGGATGAATCAGATATTCTCTACCCAGGACGGCCTCTGCGTAGGCTTCACGGATGATGATTTCGAGCAGAAGATGCTCGTGTTCAAGTACAATGCAGAGCTCGGCAAGCTCGGAGTCGGCCTCATGGACGGCGACAAGGTCCTCGGCAAGTTCACCCTCGACCCGAAGACGACCTGCAAGGTCATCGCAGACTACTTCGACTCCATCAGAGCATACGACCTCCACGCCCATCCATCTGAGGAGAAGTAGCTCCGTGCCTGTTGAACAGTAAGAGCCACCCTCCAAGGTGGCTCTTACTGTTTGTATAAGGGACTTCCTTTATTTCTTATATGCGTCAGCCTTGGCGCGCATCTTGGCTGCGCGGGTAGCGCTGTCCGGATGCGACGAGAACATCTTTGCCACGTATGATGCGTTTGCTCCACCGCCGTTGCTCAGCTGCACGAGCTTCTCGAGAGCAGTCGCCATGCTGTAAGGGCTGTGGCCGTGCTTCACCGCGAAGTTGAAGCCGTAGTCATCCGCCGCGAACTCCTGCTTCTGGCTGAACTGCGCCGATACGTACGACTCGGCGATGCCACCGATCGAAGACTTGGCGAGTTCGCCGACTGTTCCTCCTGCAGCAGCGACAAGCCCTCTGGCAGCAGCGCTTGCATAAGCCCTCTGCATGGCTGCCTTGGTGTCCTTGTGCATCACATGGCCGATCTCGTGGCCGATGATCGCTATCAGCTGGTCGTCGTCCATCACATCCATCAGGCCCGAATATACACGTATCGATCCGTCTCCGCATGCGAAGGCGTTGATCTCCTTTGTCTCATAGACCTTGAGGTTGAGGGTGATGCCCTCTACCTCGGTGATACCTGCCATGAGCTTGTCAAGACGCGCCTTGTAGCTGCCCGTGTTGACCTTGTTCTCCTGGTCCATGTGGGCGACAGACTGGCGGCTGAGTTCGATTACCTGGGCATTGCTGAGTGTCGCCGCTGTGAGCGCATTGCTTGCCGCGCCTGCGAGGTAGCCTGCGTCCCACTGTGTCTTGCCAAGTATTCCGCAGCTGCTGACTGCGATGGAGAGTGCTGCGAACGCAGCCATGGTCATGAGTCTTGTCTTCATGGTAAACTGGTCTTGGGGTCTGTCAGATAGTAGTTATGTCTCCAAAGATAGGGAAAGTCCGACAAATATCCCACAGATGCGCCCTAATATGCCCTGATCTCGAACAGAGGACCGTTCTGGAGGGCCAGAGGCTTGTTCAGAACATAGAAGATGACTCCGTCGCATGGCGATGTCAGCTCGTCCAGCACCTTGCCCTCGTATGGGTCTATGATCCTGGCGATCACCTGTCCTGCGCTCACCTCGTCCCCTGCCTTGACGGTCTTCTGGAATATGCCGGCCGAAGGGGCCTGGATCTTCACAAGCTCATGGTCATCCACGAGTATGGTCTCATATGAGAGCATCGACGCCTGCTTCAGCGGAGATGTGAGCCCTATCCTGTGGGTGAACTTGAGGATGGAATCCACCATGGACCTGGAACTCTCCGGAGTGACGTCGTCGTTCTGGCCGCCGTACAGCGAATAGGCCTTGGCAGACCATATCTGCCAGTTGTAGTTAAGCGTCGCGGTGTCGAACGGCATCGGGGTCCTGAGAGAGACGTACGGGAGACCGAACAGGCGAGCGGTCTCGACGTCCTCGAAGCCGGTCCTGGTGATGCGCACGTGAGGGACGAAGTCGCCACTCATGTATGAGCTGGCCATCTGGATTCCGTACCTGTAGTCCTTGATCGCCTCGAAGAGGCCCGACGCGATCCTCTGGGTTGTCTCTCCGAGGTCATAGCCCGGGAACATCCTGTTGATGTCCGTGCCGTCGAGGGCCCAGAAACGCTTCTCGATGTTCATGGAGAAAGGATTCGCCGACGGGATGACTAGTATCTCGTGCCCGTCATTGAGCTTTCCTTCCTTCTCCATTGCCTCCAGCCTCGAGACGAGCTGGGCGCACACGAACTGCTGGTGGACCTCGTCACCTCGCATCGCGCCGACCACTGCGAGGCTCTTCTCGCCGCTACCGAAGCGGTATCCCCATATCCTGAATGTGTCGCGGTAAGGCGACTCCATGCTGAAAATCAATTCCTTTTTCATATCCTGTGAATTCTGGCTAGAAGTGAACCCTCGTAGCATACCGGGTATGCCCTGATGGTGAAGAGATAGCCCCTGCACGGAGCCTTGATGTCCTGGATGACCTCACCCGTGAGCGGGCTGATTATCTGTCCCAGGCTGTCCCCTTCCTCGACTATCCTCTCGTTGTGGGTCTCGGTCGAGAATATTCCCGAAGCCGGCGCGTTGACGAAGCTGACCTGGTCCCCGACGGACACGATAGGGTCTGTTATCGCCGACTTGTCGACTGCGCCCTTCCACATTCCCATCTCGGCGATGAGGTTCTTCAGGCCGAGGACCATCTTCTTTCCGTAGTAGTGGTTGATCCTCATTCCGACACCAAGCTCGACCACGAGGGTCGGTGTGTCCCTGATGTTCAGCGAATGTGCGAGGGTCGCCTCGAGCACGGTGGCTGCCCCATGCACCCATATGAAGTCCGTGTTCAGGTGACGGGCCCATGGTACCAGCACCTCGGCTGTCATCTCACTGATCCGGACCTGTGGGACCTCACGAAGGAAGATGTTGCTCGAATGGATGTCAATGACCATGTCGGCACCCTTGATGTCCTCCACTATGGCAGCCGCGGCTTGCTCGGCCATGGTGCCCTGAGGATCTCCAGGAAATATCCTGTTCATGTCGAGGTCGAAGTTGGGGATTCCCCTGCTGATCGAGTCTATGCCCATGGGGTTGAGTGCAGGATAGACCTCGATCGTTCCGTCGAGGCAGTCAATCTCCTCAAGTATCTCCTTCTGGAACTGGAAGCAGATGAACTGGCCTTCCAGCTCGTCACCATGGGTTCCGCTGACTATGCAGACGCGCTTGGTGCCGCTGCCGTTGCGGATTACATTTTTCTTTATCGAGAAGGTCTCGCCAACAGGCAGGGACCTCTCGAACACTGTCTTTATCATTTTTCTTCTAATTCTTCAACTGTTACTTTTGTCACCGTTTCCTGCAGGGCCGATCCGGTGAACACACCGCGGCTCACTGAACAATCCGCCGCGTCGCGCCCGAAGGCGATGGCGATGTACGTGTCGTCACATGGAAGACCTGACGTCGCGTCCAGACCGTACCATGATCCTTCATGCCAGACCTCCGTCCAGGCGTGGGTCTCCCCCTCTCCGGTCACGAAACCGCATACGTAGCGGGCCGGGATGGAGCATTCGCGGCACAGGGCGATCAGGATGTGCGAGAAGTCCTGACAGACGCCTTTTCTCTGGCGGAAGGACTCGGCAGCGCTTGTCGCGACGCCCGTGCTGCCTGGTACATAGGCGACAGCCCCGCTGACCTTGACCGCCATGGCCATGGCCGCCTCGAGGCCATAACCTTCCACACAAAGCTCCCTCATCTCCTCACAGAATCCCGTGAGTGCGGTGGGTACCTTGAACACCGGAGAAGGGTGTGCGTCCATGCGAGGTCTTCCCGAAGTCTCCACTATGCCGCTGCTGACGTAGCTGAACTGGCTGTGCGGCTTCGACGCAATTCCGTAGGAAATCTCCGCTCCCCACTTGTCGACGTCTCCGCAGAGGCTGTCGGGCTCGGGATCCAGGCTGAGAGACGCCTGCTCCAGCTGCTGGGGACCGTCGCTCAGAGGCAGGACACGAAGCAGGAAGCTGTGCCCGGTGACAGGCACGGAGAAGCGGGTCGCAGACTGGTATGTGAAGCGGAAACGGGCCATCGTTACAAAGTTACGAGATTTCCCAGAAGCATCTGCACCTTGTTGACATAAACCGGATCCTTAGGGTCGTAGAGCGACTCGTCGATGGTCATCTGCAAAGCCTCCATAGCCTCTGCGTTGAACGCCCTCGGCTCCTTCTGGAAGCAGTTCACCAGCGATGCGAAGGCCTCCTCGATGCGGTAGAACTTGTATTCGAAGCGTATGTTCATGTCAATGTGCTCGACCAGCTTACCTATCTTCAGCAAGGTCTTGACTCTGTCGTCATAGACCCTCTCCTCTATCGATCCCCAGAATGCCAGCATCCAGTCCGTGAGGCTCTGGAGCTCGTCGACGGTAGGCTGTTCCCCGTCCGCAGCCGCGCGGCGCAGGGTCTCCATGCTCATCTGTATGTAGCCGAGCGTAGGACTGGTGATCTCATCCCTGATTATCAGGGCGTTGTCGTTAGCCCTCTCGATGCATGACAGGATCGATACAGGATTCTCCTTGTCGTGGACCAGCGCATAACGTTCCTGCTCGAGGTCGGCGTACACGAAGGTGTTGCCGATAGAGGAGAGATATCCGTTGTAGTCCTCAGGCTTGCCGTCGATCATCTTGTCGAAGCACTTGCGCAGAAGGTGGAGCTGAAGATATATCCTTTCAGTATATCGGCCAAGCCAGTACATACTGTTGGCCTTTGCCGGTGATATGATTGTCTGTTTCATCTGATATGTCCGTTTCTTATTCTTCCATTACCCATGTGTCCTTGAATCCGCCGCCCTGGCTCGAGTTCACCACGAACGAGTCCGGATTCCTCGAGAACCTCGTCAGGCCGCTCTTCCAGACCTTGACGCCGTCGGCACCGGACACCACGAATGCCCTCAGGTCGGCCTTCCTCTCGACCTTCTCCATACCCTCGAGTATCTCGAGGTCCTTGAAGTCGATCACCTCCTGTGCGATCCATCGCCTAGGCTGCTCCACGATGAGCTTCTTCAGCTCCTCGAGCTTCTCAGGGCTGAGGTCGCGGCCGAACACCACTCCGTAGCCACCTGCCTCGCTGACGTCCTTGATGACGAGCTTGCCGATGTTCGCGAGGATGTAGTCGTAGTCCTCCTTGAAATAAGGGAGATAGGTCGGTGCATTGTGGAGGATAGGCTCCTCGCCGAGATAGTACTTCACCATCTTAGGCACGAAATAGTAGATGCCCTTGTCGTCTGCGACTCCGTTTCCGAATCCGTTGATGACTGCCACGTTGCCTTTCCTGTAGGCCTGGAAGAGGTTAGGGACGCCGAGCAGCGAGGATGCCTCGAAGGCCATTGGGTCAAGATATTCATCGCTTACGCGGCGATAGATGGCTCCTACCTTGATCTTCTCCTTGAAGAGGCCCGTGTACCAGACTATGTCGTCCTCCACGGTCATGTCCCCAGGGAACGCGAGTACTGCGCCGGTCTTCTCGGCGAGGTACGAATGCTCGAAGAACGCCGAGTTGTATCTTCCCGGTGTGAGGATCACATTGATTCCCCTGCCCTTGTTCACGCTGTCCATCATCTCCTTGAGAAGGACTGCGTAGTCGCGGTTGTCTGCCACATGGTTGTCGATGAAGGTGACCGGTGAGACCTTGCGTGTGATCTCCCTGGCAATCATCGGATAGGAAGCACCGGAAGGAATCCTGAGGTTGTCCTCGAGGATGAACCAGTTTCCGTCCTTTCCTTCGACGAGGTCGATTCCGCTGATGTGCGAGTAGATCTTTCCTTCCGGGTCAATGCCCTCGCACTCAGGCATGTAACCCTTCGATGAATAGACGAATTCCTCCGGGACGACTCCGTCCTTGATGATGTTCTTCTCGTGGTAGATGTCCCAGAGGAACGCGTTGAGCGCCTTGACTCTCTGGATGAGACCCTGCTCGAGCATCTGCCAATCCCCGCGGGGAATGATCCTGGGGATTGAATCAAACGGGAAAAGCTGCTCGTTGAACACTCCACCCTTGTAGACTCCGAATCTGACTCCATACCGCTCGAGCCAGCGGTTGACCGAATCACGGTTTTCAATTAATGACTGCATTGTATGTTGGTTTTTGTTGTCTGTCCGCGGATATAAAGCAGACAGCCGGAACCTTTCGGCCCCGGCTGTCTTTATAGTCCTTTATTTCTTGTCCGTCTTTATACCATCATGTCCCGACCGGGAAGAACACAACAAAGCGGCAGAGTATTCTGATTACCCTGCTGATTATTATTGTTATTATTCCTTCTCGAGATTGATGTCATGGTGTAAATCTATAAATCCTGAGCGTCATGTGCAAGTGTTTTCTGAAAATATTTCCGATTAAAACGATTCTTGTCTCCAGAGTGGTCCGCCGCAGCTCACTTCTTCTTTATGACTATCGGCTCTATCTCCACAGGCCCGGTCTTCCACAGCCTCTGAAGCAGGTCGATGTAGTACGCCTTCCAGTTGGGCCAGTCATGGTCTCCCTTGGTATATGCAACGTTGAACGGGAATCCCATCCTGTCCATGTACTTCGTGTACATCCTGACCTGAGGGTACACCACGTCGCCCTTGCCGACATAGATGTTGTAGAGCAGAGGGCTGTTCGCCTGGGAGAACTGCTCGGTCTGCTTCACCCTCCTGTTCCTGTAGAACTGGCTGTAAGGTCCTGCCTTGCGGATTATGCCGCACATGGGCGAGAACAGTCCGACATAGTCGAACGATGAGGGGTTGTTGGCAGATATGTACATGGTCTGCAGACCACCGATAGAAAGGCCCGCTATCGCCCTGGACTCCTTAGCGGCGATGGTCCTGAAATGGCTGTCCACATATCCCACGACATCCTCCATGAATGCGGACTCGACAGCCCCGTCGACCTCGAAGACCGACTCGAACATGTCCTTGTAGCGCGAGTCGTCGAAGTCCTTGTCGTCGTTGTATTGGTTCATGTTCGGGGTCACGACGATGCAGGGCTCGGCAAGGCCTTCCCTGAACAGGCTGTCGGTAATCTGGAGCAGGCGTCCCTTCTTGACCCAGCTGGTCTCGTAGCCCCTGGCACCATGGAAGAGATAGAGGACGGGATAGCGTCTTTCTGTATCATGGTACCCCTTTGGAAGGTACACCAGCATCCTTCGGCTCTGCGGGCCTTCGACCGAACAGCTGTAGACGCACTCCTCCAGAGTGCCTTCGCTCTCGTATCCGGTCGGATTGGCGACGCCGGCATGGTACCGCGGGTTGTTCGACAGGAATGCCCTTGAGATTCCACATGACGTAAGCACGCATGCGCAGACCAGCATCATCGCCAGTCTGCGGCATCCCTCAGTCAGTCCAGTTCCCATAGCGCGCATGATCTGCCAGAAGCCCCGTCCGTGCCTGGACTAGAAGAACTTGACGATCTCGTCGAGGCTCTTGTGAGCAGGTGTAGCAGGATCGCTGGCCCTGTATCCGAGAGAGATGACAGCCATCACTGTCTCCTCCTCAGGAATTCCGAAGATAGCCCTGAGGCCGTCTGAGTCTCTCATGCCCATGATGAGGGTGTCGAAGCCCATCTCACGTGCCTTGAGGATGAGGTAGCAGTTCGAGAGACCGTTGTCGTATGCTCCCCAGCCGTCACCGATCTCGTTGGTAGGATTGCCTGCGAAGTGGCCTGACTGGCCCTTCACGAAGGTCGATACGATGAGTACAGGTGCGCCCTGCACGTTCTGAGCGTTTCTCTCACCGATGAGCTTCTGCACAGCTGCGACCTTGTCCTCGCTCATAGCTACATAGTACCTGCTTGGCTGAGTGTTGGCCCATGACGGTGCGTCCTGAGCTGCACGAAGAAGGGTTGTCACCTCTTCCTTGGAGATTGACTTCGACGCATCGTAGTCACGGATGCTTCGCCTTGTTGCCATGACCTCGTCGAATGACTTGCCGCTCTGGGTGGCCGGGGTTGTTGAACATGCTGCCATCACAAGCACTGATGCCAGCGAAAGGATGATGTTTCTTGTCTTCATATGTCTATCTGTTAAATTTCTTAAGTCCATGGTACCCTGATCGGGCTTTCTAGAGGCTCTTGACCGCCTCCACGATCTGGTCGATCGCCTGGGTCATCATCGAGCGCGGACACGCTACGTTCATTCTCATGTATCCTACGCCCGAAGGTCCGAACATCTCGCCTGAGTTCATGCAGATGTGCGCCTTGTCGGCGAAGAACCTGATGAGCTCCTCCTGGCTCATTCCGAGAGCCCTGCAGTCAAGGAACACGAGGAAGCTTGCTTGAGGCCTGATCGGCACGATCTGAGGACATTCGGCGGCCATCCTCTCACAGAGAAGGTCGATGTTGGAGTCGACATAGTCGAGCATCTCAGCCTTCCACTCCGCTCCGACCTCGCTGTAGCAGGTCTTGACGCAGTCGAACGCGAGGATGTTTCCCAGGTCCATGTCGCTGCCCTGGACGAACTTGAACACCTTGCTGCGGAGCGCCTCGTCGAAGATTATCATGTGCGCCGCTACGATTCCAGGAAGGTTGAATGTCTTGGTAGGAGCCTGGAGGGTAATCGAGATGCGCTTTGCCGTATCGCTGACGGAAGCGAACGGAATGTGCTTCCTGCCCTTGAAGAGCATGTCGCAGTGGATCTCGTCGCTCACGACGGTCACCTTCTCCCTTGCGCAGATCTCAGCTATCTTGCGGAGCTCCTCGGCGCTCCAGCAGATTCCTCCCGGGTTGTGAGGGTTGCACAGTACGAGCATCCTGCAGCCCTTGATATCCTTCTCGAATGCCTCGAAGTCCATCTCGAAGTTGTCCTTTCCGCGCCTGAGGGATGTCATCACCACCTCCCTCCCGTTGGCCTGAGGAACAAGTCGGAAAGGATGGTATACAGGTTCCATGATCAGGATCCTGTCATGCTTCTCGGTCAGGGCGAGCATGGAGAGGAAGATGCCGGAAACGACGCCCGGGATGTAGTTGACCATCTCCCTTGTGACTGAGAGACCATACTGGCTGCGGTTCCACTGGCAGATCGCCTCGTAGTAGCCGTCAGAAGGGCAGGTGTATCCGAGTATGCCTTGGGTGAGCCTCTTCTGGATCGCCTCCATCACGAACTCAGGAGTCCTGAACTCCATGTCGGCCACCCACATGGGGAGCACGTCCTCCCTTCCGCAGATATCCTTGAGGTAAGTATGCTTGTAGCAGTCAGTTCCGGCGCGTGGAACGATCTCGTCGAAATTATATTTCATAATGTATTGGATTTTCTCTGTTTCTCAGCGATTTTAAGGTACTTGTCTCACAAAGATATGAAAATAGACGGAAAAGAATGTTATCTTTGTTCTGTACATACAAACAAGATTATAATATTAAGGTTAGTTAGATTCAACGAATTATGACAATTACACTCAAATCATTCTCAGTATGGTCTGCAAGGCTCTTCGCAGTCCTCGCAGTATCAGGTCTGATTCTTTCATGCAAGGAGCCGCTTCCTGATGATGGCGATGGCAAGGATCCTGTAGACGTAGTCGATCCGGATCCAGGCACAGATCCAGGTACCGACCCAGGTACAGATCCAGGCACAGATCCTGGCACTGATCCGGTAGTTATGGTGAACCTCAGCGAGACTGAAACCTCCAACAGCTACATTATTCCAAAGGAAGGTAAGTATAAGTTCAACGCTACAGTTCGCGGAAACGGCAAGACTGTCGAAGGTCTCGATGCACCTGCAGAACTTACTCCAGATGCAGTCAAGCTCGTATGGCAGACTTCTGCCGGAATGGTCACAGAGCTTTCTCTTGAAGAAGGCTTCATCAGCTTCACAGCATCCGACAAGCCTGGAAACGCCCTTATCGCTGCTACAAAGGAAGGCGAGATCATCTGGAGCTGGCATGTATGGAATCCAGGTGTCGAGATCAATGCCCTCGCATCTGCAACAGGCTATGAAGTGATGGACATAAACCTCGGTGCTACTGACAAGGGTGACAAAGTGGTGAGCACTGACTGCTTCGGCCTTCTCTACCAGTGGGGCAGAAAGGATCCGTTCCCAGGAAGCCCTGTGCTCACCGGAGACACCGCCACCATGCCGGTAAAGGTGTATGACGCCGAAGGAAACGAAGTCAACATCGACCACACCTCATGGACCTCGACCGCTGACAACAATCTCGCATACGCGATCGCGCATCCTACGACCGTCCTCACCAACTACAAGCAGTACGCTACCTCGAGGGACTGGCTCGTACCGGAGGAGGCTAACGACGCGCTCTGGGGCAATCCTAAGGGCAACGAGCGCGACTCTGAGACCAACACCTACCCTAACAAGGGATCGAAGACATACTACGACCCATGCCCTGCAGGCTGGAGAGTACCGCCTGTGGATGTCTTCAGGGACGCTACCCCAAGCGGCGGATATGACGTGACCGTCAGCAACTTCAACGTCGCAGACATCAACGGTGACGGGGTCATCAGCGGCGATGACTTCAACTATGGCTGGACCCTCTATCTCGACAAGGCGAAGGATGTGAAGACATTCATTCCTGCAGCAGCAAGATACGACGGTCAATGGGGAATGCTCTACGGCAGCGTCTCAGGTATGTGGGGAACCTTCTGGAGCAACAGCGCAAGTCCTTCAAAACTTGACGATACACTTATTGGACTTGGTGTCAGTCCGCTCGCTTTCCAGAAGACGACCATGTCTCCTAACGCTTCCGGCAGCCGTGCGGATGCCTATTCAGTAAGATGCATCAGGGACGTGAAGTAATTCACCTGCCTTTGCGGGCGAAGAGCTCGTCCCACTCGATACTCAATCTGCAATGCCTGAGCCTCACCGGCTCGGGCATTTCTCCTTTACAGAGCTGCCATAGGATGTAGGGCATGTCGAAGTCGGCGGCGAGACTTGACTTAAGTCCGCCCGAGAAACGGGGGTTGCACTCAAGGAAATAGGCCTTCCCGCTCTTCCTGTCGATACGGAAATCGATGCCGCAGGCGCCTCTGTAGTCCACTGCGTCAAGAATCTGCTGAGCATAGGCGGTCAGTTCGGGCATGTCGACGCCGATCCTTACAAGCGACGTCCCCTTGCGTCTCGGTACCATGGTACGGTACCCTGCCGCCTGGAACCATCCGTCCCAGCGTATGGCATCGACCGAGACGTCGTACCCGTCTATGTAGTCCATCACCAGATGCGGTCTTCCTCCGCATGAGCGTATCAGGTTGTCGAGGGCTTTCCTGTCCTTGGGGAAATAGACGCTGTCCCCGCCAAGACCGGTGCTGCGTTTGAATACCACCGGCATCCCAGGTGTGCTGAAGAGCATCTGTGGCTGTTCCAAAGCCTCCTCGTCGCTGTAGAGACGTGGCTGAGGGATGCCCAGCCTGGTGCACAGCGCCGATGTGCTGGCCTTGTCGTCAAGCTGAGCGATGGCATGGGCAGATGAGACGGGGATGGCGACTCCTTCGAGCATAGCAGACAGTGCTTTGTCGGTACGGACGTGAGAGTCCGGTACCATGGACATATTCCGGGCTATCAGCTCGCCTCTGAATACAGGCATCAGTACCTTCGGACGGACTTCCTTAAGCGTCGCCTTGAGCAGCCTCAGATAGCCGAACTCGTCCTTCAGGACTTCGAAGTCGTCGATGGCTTCGCACACAAGACCTCTCATGCGGAGAGACTTCAGCACGGTCCTGCCGATACGTGTGGACGCACCGTCAGCGATGAGTATGTCTATCTCGCGGGGCATTGATGTCGGACTGTTCCTACTGGTTGTCTACCTTATCCTGAGTCTCCTGCCGATGCGAAGTGTCGCGTTCTGGGACATCGCGTTCAGCTCGCAGATCTTCGCCACGCTCGTGCCGAACTTCTTCGCGATCTTCGAGAGCGTGTCTCCGGACTGGATGACATAGTATTCGGCACCGCTTTCGCCGGTGGTTGTCTGAGAAGTCAGCTGCGCTGTCTTCTGCTCTGTGGAGCCTGGAAGCATCGTGGAGGATTTCTTCGGAAGGCTCCATCTGCCGTCCGGAGTGAGCGTGATGGCTGCTTCGGTGTCAGGAGAACGGAGTGTACCGTCCTTGTCCACGATCATCCACCTACCGTCACCGAACATGACGATCCTGACGTCCTCGTCGGAGAGTTCGAGCCTGTCGGTCTCTACTGCCTGTCCTTCCCTTTCGTCCGGGCCTTCGTCCTGTACCATGTCATCCTCGAAGTCAGGAAGCACTCTCCTTACTGCGCGGAACCTCTTGCTGTAGTATTCTTCATTGGAATGGGAGATGATCACTCCGTTGGAGGTCGATGCATGGATGAAGGAGAAAGACTCCCCTGAAGGGTCAAGCTCGATGAAGATGCCGACATGTCCTATGCTTGAGCCGTTGGCCCTGCCGCTGAAGAGCACCAGGTCCCCTTTCTGGAGGGCCGAGAGGTCTCCTTCCACAGCCTTTCCGATCTTGCCCTGCTCCGCGGACGAATGCGGGAGGTCCATACCGGCCTGCTTGTAGACAAAGCGTGTGAAGCCTGAGCAGTCGAAGGCGCTGGGACCGTTTCCGGCGCGCCTGTAAGGCTTTCCGATGTACTGGAGGCTGTAGTCGATGAGGCTGTCGGCAAGCTCCCTGGTCTGGGCATTTGCCATGGTCACAGACAGCAGAGTAAGTATGATGATTATGTAGCGGCGCATTGAATTCTGGTTTAGGAAGGACAAAGATAAGCATTTTTATGGGTGCCTTAGGGGCGGATTGTCGGATTTATGCCTATATTTGGAAGACAGGCCTTCCCTGGCCATCTCAACAGGATAAATAACACTATTCCAATATGAAAAAGATCATCACTTTCGCAGTTGCAGCCGCACTTGCAATGGCAGGCGCTTCAGCTCAGGAACTCCAGAACTTCAGAGCAAACGTACGTGTAGTCTCTCCGGAGATCACAGCTTCTGACGTCACCTTCAACCTCAAGGCTGACTATGCTACCATGGTCCAGCTTCAGGCCAGCTGGCTTCCTCAGCCGGTTGCCATGACCAGAGGCGAGAACAACGTATGGTCAGTGACCCTCGACCTTCCATACGCCGAGATCCACACCTACAACTTCATCGTGGACGGAACAGCCGTGAACGACCCTCAGAACTTCTATGTACAACGCGACGGTACACGTTACCTCAACATGCTCACCGTCCCAGGCGAAAGGACTGCCAACTACGGCGAGGCTCAGCACAGAGGTACGGTAAGCTACAAGTGGTATGACTCCAAGATCCTCGGCATCAACCGCCGCGTCACAGTCTATACTCCATATGGCTACGAGAAGAACCCTAAGGCTAAGTATCCTGTACTCTACCTCCTCCATGGAGCAGGTGGCGACGAGGAGGCATGGTCATCGATGGGCCGCGCTGCACAGATCCTCGACAACCTCATCGAGAAGGGCCTTGCAAAGCCTATGATCGTCGTGATGCCTAACGGAAACCCTGGCCAGCAGGCTGCACAGACCCTCGGTCTTCCTCAGTCAGACATCAATTTCAGGGATCCTGCCTACGCAGATGCATACGTGAAGAGCCTCTGCACAGAGATCGTCCCATTCATCGAGAAGGAGTACAGAGCTGACGCAAAGCCTGCTTCAAGAGCCATCGCAGGTCTCTCTATGGGCGGCGGACACACCGTGACTGCAGTGAGCCTCTACCCTTCACTCTTCGATTGGATCTGCCCTCTCTCATCAGCAGGCAGCCTTACCAACGAGGCGGCTCAGGCACTCAAGAAGGACGGCTACAAGCTCTTCTGGCTCGCATGCGGTGACACCGACTTCATCCTCAACAACTCTAATGCAATCGACAAGGTGCTTACAGACAACGGCCTCGAGCACACATACTTCCACTCAGACGGTGGTCACGTATGGGCTAACTGGCGCCTCTATCTCAACACCTTCGCACAGCTGCTCTTCAAGTAGGAACAGGGTACCATGAAAAGGTTGTTTTCGACAATATGCATTCTCGTCTGCGCGCAACTCGCATTTGCCGCAGGCGAGAATCTCAATTATGGACTTGCCCCACAGATAATGAACATCCAGGGCCGTCAGGTCACATGCCTGGACGGTGACTGGAAGGCTATCGTAGACCAGTTCGAGAACGGCTACTACGACTACCGCCTCACACCTATGAGCGACAACCGCGCGTTCTTCGCCGACAACAGCTACTGGAAGAACCCGAGGAACCTCGTCGAGTACGACTTCGACACAGACATGTCGCTCCGCGTCCCTGGTGACTGGAATACACAGATGGAGAAGCTCTACTACTACGAGGGCACTATCTGGTACCGTCAGAAATTCAATGTCGAGCCAAAACCGGACAAGCGCTACTTCCTCTATTTCGGTGCCGTCAACTACGAGGCTATCATCTCGGTCAACGCCGAGCAGAGCGTCAAGCATACCGGCGGCTACACTCCATTCAACTTCGAGGTGACAGACATCCTCAGGTCCGGAGAGAACACCGTGGTAGTCAAGGTCGACAACAAGCGCAGGCCGGAAGGCGTTCCTACCGTCAACTCTGATTGGTGGAACTACGGCGGCATCACCCGCAACGTCTACCTTGTGGAGACCCCGAAGGCCTTCGTGCGCGACTACAGCGTCCAGCTCAAGAAGGGCACTGACAACACAGTCGAGGGCTGGGTACGCATGGACGGCGCGGCTGCAGGTCAGACCGTTACCGTCAGCATCCCCGAGGCAAAGCTCTCGGCGCAGGTGACCGTCGACGCCCAGGGCTATGGCAGCTTCGAGGTTGCCATGAAGGGAAAGAAGGAGCATCTGAGACTATGGTGCCCTGCAGACCCTAAGCTCTACGACGTGGAGATCGCAACTGCTTCTGAGACAATCCGTGACCGCATCGGGTTCAGGACCATCGAGGCCCGTGGAAACGAGATCTTCCTCAACGGAAAGAAGATATTCCTCAGCGGCGTCTGCATCCATGAGGAGGAACCATACGCACCTTCAGGCCGTGCCTGGAGCGAGGAGCATGCCCGCACCGTCCTCGGATGGGCAAAGGAGCTCAACTGCAACTTCGTGCGTCTTGCGCATTACCCTCACAACGAGAACATGGTACGAGTCGCGGAGGAGATGGGCATCATGGTATGGGACGAGATCCCTGTCTACTGGACCATCCACTGGACCGATCCCGACACATACGCGAACGCCGAGAACCAGCTCGTGGACATGATAACCCGCGACCATAACCGCGCTAACGTCATCATCTGGTCAGTATCCAACGAGACACCACGTGGCGACGATCGCCTCGCCTTCCTCACAAGGCTCATCAACAAGGCACATGAGATGGACCCTACCCGCCTCGTGTCATCTGCCATGGAGAAGGAGTATGTGGACCGTGAGAACATCCACGCGACATGCGTCGACGAGCTTGCGAAGGTAGCGGACCTGATGAGCTTCAACCAGTACATCGGATGGTACGACGGAAACAAGGAGAAGGCGGACAAGGTCTACTGGACCTTCGACATTGACAAGCCTGTCATCATATCCGAGTGGGGTGGCGGAGCCAAGTATGGATATCACGGGGAAAGCGACATCCGCTTCACCGAGGAGTACCAGGCCGAGCTTTACGAGGCCAACGTCAGGATGCTTGACAAGATGCCGGGCCTCGCAGGCTCGACACCGTGGATCATCAAGGACTTCCGCTCCCCTAGACGCCAGCTCAAGGGCATCCAGGACGATTTCAACCGCAAGGGTGTGATCTCCGAGAAGGGAGAGAAGAAACAGGCCTTCTACGTACTCAGGGACTGGTACGCCACAAAGAACAAAGACTGATAAGGGGAAAGGCCGCTGCTGCTACAGGTAGCGGCTAATCGCGACTTTTGTATAGAAGTCCGGGTGGGTAATGCCTATGGTACCTCCGTTACGGCTGCGGAGCGACCATGCAGCCTTTCCCGGGCTTCTGCTTATGAAGTCCACCACCTTTTCCTCGGCAAGAAGGTGTCCGCTGCGGCGCTTTCGGTCGTCCCTGAGGGCCACCACTCCCCACCTGCCCTTTGCATTGCGTAGAGCCACGTATGAGGACCTGTACTGCGGATATCTGGTGATGTAGAATACCATGTCGGTATATACGAACACCCTCCTGTCGCTGCGGAAGAGAGCATCCTCCCCGTCCTCGGACGAGAGGAGCATAAGGGTATAGTTCCCGATGTCGTCGCTCAGGACAGCCACGTCACATTCGTCATCCTCGCCTCGCACCGTGAGGGTCATCACAAGGTGGCAAGGGAAGCCCGTGCTGTTCTCAATCGACTCGTAGAACTCGTCGTCGCCTCCGGTCCAGAGCCTGTGGTCGTCGTTGTCAAGGACCGTGTCGATCCATTCGTCAAGAACATCAGGCTCGGCTACGTCGATAGGCTTCGTACCGAACGGGATGCAGTCGCAGAAGGCCACCGCCATCTGTGCCGCCTCGTCAAGGAGCGCCCTGCAGGCGTCGGAGACCGTTCCTGACAGACCTTCGGATACGCTCATCGCCCCGCCTTCGGAGGTACTGCGGCCGAGTGTTGCCATGATCAGTTCCCTGTCGGGGACAGCGGCCGCTTCCGTGCTGCCACCGGCTTCGATTTCCGAAGCCTCGCCTCCAGCCTCAGAGGCCTTCCTGGCGGCGATTTCCCTGGCGAAGTGCAGGGTCCAGAGGGCATGGCTCACAGCGCCGCCCTCGGCCTCGTCGTGGCCCTTGCAGCCGGATGTGAAGAAACAGTCCTCGTCAAGCTTGGCGATGAGGTCCTCGATTCCTTCGACTGCGGTCGAGCGCAGCTCCGAAATTGCCGTTTCCCTGCAGTATTTCCTTTCTTCCCAGGTCATTCTGATTGATTTGCGGCAAAGATAGCATAAAGTCGCGGAAATCAGAAGGAGAAGCAGCCTACCTCCTCCGATGTCTCCAGATAGCTCTCGCGGAGCTTCTCGATGTCAGTCCTCTTGCCCAGCCAGAAAGCGAACTCGCATACCATGCTGTCCTCTCCGCCCCTAAGTGTCTTGTCCTTGTTTTCCATACTCAAATGTTTTTAATTCACTGCAAAGATAATCCGCGCTTGTGCCATACTGCTGCACAAGCGGGATTTCCTGATAGCAACTTCACCCTATAATTCGTATATTTGCAGATGTAAAAGCATATATCAGACGTAAATTACATTCACTATGAAAAGATACATCCTTGCAGCGGCGGCGCTTCTCGCATCCGGCGTATTCGCATCGGCCGAGACCATCCGCTTCGCATCCCGCCCATCACTTTCCCCTGACGGAAGCAAGATATACTTCTCGTACGACGGAGACATCTGTTCGGTCCCTGTCACAGGCGGCCTTGCCAGCACCTTCATCTCCCTCGGTGGAAATGAGAACAGTCCTGTCCCTTCGCCGGATGGCAAGTGGATAGCCTTCAGTTCTGACATCCAGGGCAACAACGACGTCTACGTCGTGCCGACAGGCGGCGGCCAGGCACGTCAGCTCACCTACCATGAGGCCGGAGACGTCCCGGTATCATGGTCCGCTGATTCGAAGTACGTCTTCTTCGAGACCACCCGCGGCAGCGCAAGGAAGACAACCTATAAGGTCGCAGTCGCAGGCGGCACCCCTGAGGTGATGTTCGAGGGCTTCTTCAACACCGTCGTCAACCTCGTCGAGAACCCCAAGACCGGCGAGTACCTCTTCAACGAGTCCATGGAGAGCATCAGTTTCCCTACCCGCAAGAGATATGTCGGCGACCATAACCCGAACATCAAGTCATGGAACCCCAAGAGCCGTTCATATACGGAACTTACCGACTATATCGGCAAGGACGCATGGCCTATGGCCGACAAGTCCGGAAACATCTACTACGTCAGCGACGAGTACAACCAGGAGTCCAACATCGTCAAGTACGTCAAGGGCGGCAAGCCTCAGCAGCTGACCACCTTCGACAAGTCGGTCCAGTACCCTGCGATCGCGGCTGACGGATCCGCCATCGTCTTCCTCAAGGACTACCAGATCAACGTCCTTGACATAAAGAGTGGAAAGACCATGGTACCTGAGATCAACGTCGCTGCCGGTGGAATCGAGGTCCGCAGGTCGTTCACCGACCAGAAGCCTACGGCTGCGGCCATCTCACCTGACGGCAAGAAGTTCGCGTTCGTCATCCGCGGCGGCCTCTATGTCTCTGACGCCAAGGGCGAATACCTCACACAGCTTGCAGTCCCTTCCGACGAGAGAGTCAACGAGGTCGAGTGGAGCAAGGACAGCAAGACAATCTACTACACCAGAACCAACCATGGTTATATCAACCTCTACCGTATCGCAGGCGACGGATCGATGACCGAAAGGTCAGTCTACACGCCGAGCGCCCATGTCAAGGGTCTGAAGGTATCGAACAAGGGTGACAAGCTCGCGTTCATCGACGGAAACCACAGCGTGATGCTCTGCGACATGGAATCGAACAACATCGAGAAGATTGCGGACGCCGAGTTCTGGTCATACCAGACCTACGACATCGCTTTCTCATCTGACGACAGCTACCTCGCGTTCGAGGCGATGGACAGGTTCGAGAGCGAGATCTACGTGTTCTCGTTCAAGGACAGGAAACTCACCAACCTGACATCTTCGACTTCATCAGAGGGTGGAATGGTCTTCTCTCCAGACGGAAAGTACATGTTCCTTCTCGCCAACCCTACTGCGACCACCTTCCCTCGTGGCGGCAGCTCATCCCTCTACAAGCTTCCTCTCCAGAAGTACGACACAGCCTTCAAGTCCGACAAGTACGACAAGCTCTTCGAGGATGAGAAGAAGGATGATGCCGGCAAGGACGGCGGCGCCAAGGCAGCAAGCGGTAAGGACGGAAAGAAGGGCAAGGATGCCGACAGCAAGGCATCGGACAAGAAGTCAGAAAAGAAGGACTCTTCTATTACTATCGACTTCACCAATATCTTCCGAAGGATGACCCCTGTGGAGAGAGGCGGCTCACAGAACGGACTCTATGTATTCGCATCGAAGGGCAAGGAACTCCTTCTCTACAGCTCGTACAACAACGGCCAGCGCGGCGCCTACGCCCTCGACCTCACTGATCCTGAGGCAAAGCCAAAGCAGATCAAGGAGTTCACCGGCGGAAGCTTCTTCTCATCGAAGGACGCCCTCTTCGCGATCAGTGGCGGAACAATCTACAAGATCGATCCTAATTCCCTGAGCGCAAGCAAGATCAATATATCACGCAACGTCGAGAAGCTGCTTGCTGACGAGTTCAGTCAGATGTTCTACGAGTGCTGGGCAGTGCTTGACCAGAACTACTACGACGTCAACTTCCATGGCGCTGACTGGAACGCGGTGCGCGACTACTACGCATCCCTCCTTCCATACGTGCGCACACGTGACAACCTCCGCACCCTCCTCGCCGACATGCTCGGTGAGCTCAACTCATCACACCTCGGATTCTCTTCTACAGGCATCGAGGAGAAGACTGAGACAAAGATGCGTACTCTCACTACAGGTATCGTATACGCTGCCGGAAATCCATACAAGGTCGAGAGGATAATCCCTGACTCACCTGCAGACAAGTACGGTCTCGACATAAGGAAGGGAGACGTCCTCGTGGCAGTCGACGGACAGAGAGTCGACCCTTCTGTCAACCGCGAGAAGTACTTCAGCACCAGCGTCCAGAAAGACGAGGTGAAGCTTACCTTCAGCCGCGGCGGCAAGGAGACGGACGTCAAGATACACACCTCTACTCCTTCCGTAGTGAAGAGTCTTGAGTACCGCGAGTGGGAGGACCAGAGACGTGCCATGGTCGAGAAGAAGACCGACGGCAAGGTGGCTTACCTCCATATGCAGGCCATGGGAGACGAGGATCTCACCAACTTCCTCATCGACATGAACACCTACGCATGCGACAAGGATGCCATCATCCTCGATCTGCGCTACAACAACGGTGGCAACGTCCACAAGGAGGTCATCGACTATCTCCGCCAGCAGGAGCATTTCCAGTGGGCCTTCAGGGATTTCCCTAAGACCACCCATCCTAATGTCGTACCAGCCGGCAAGCCAATAGTTGTCCTCGTCAACGAGCACAGTCTCTCCGACGCCGAGGTCACCTCGAACGGTATCAAGACCCTTGGCATCGCCAAGCTCGTCGGCACCGAGACCTACAGATGGATCATCTTCACCTCATCAGTCCGCCTGATCGACGGCTCTACCTGCCGCCTCCCTGCATGGGGCTGCTACAGCGTCACCGGCGAGGACCTCGAACACATCGGAGTCACCCCTGACATCTACGTCAGAAACACCTTCAAGGACCGCCTCGAGGGCAAGGATCCGCAGCTCGACGCCGCCATCAAGGAAGTGCTTTCCCAGATGTGATCAGCACTGCCTGTCATGCAGCATCGCAGTGCATCGACAGCTCTCGAAGCCGTTACGGCAGAGTGTGGCGTAATGGACGCAGCTGCAGCAGCCTTTCCAGAAGTTGATGTCGGCGGTGATCTCGCTGTAAGGGACCTCGCGGTAACCGAGCGAGGTGTTGATGCGACGGACCGCCGGGCTGGTCGTCAGTCCGAAGACCTTGGCCTGGGGATACCTGAGGGCGGTCAGGTCGAAGGCTTTCTGCTTGATTGCGGAGGCCAGTCCCCTGCCTCTGTACTGTGGAAGGACGATCAGGCCAGAATGTGCCACGAAAAGGCCATGTTCCCACGGCTGTATATAGCAGAACCCGGCGAGGACCGGCAGGACCGAGGCGTCGCCACAGGGAGCACCGTCGGGCGATCCTCCTAAGACAGCACCGCACGGCAATTCGCCTAAGACAGCACTTTCAGGGTCTGTGCCGTAGTCCAGGGCGATCACGCCGTTGCCGGCGAGGATCTTCTCGGCAATGTAGCCGGGAGCTCTGAGAGCGAGGCCGGAATCCTTGTCCTGAGCGGCCTGTGCGATCGCATCGGAGATCGCCTGGCAGTAGGCCAGGTGCTCAGCAGTCGCAAATTCTATCCTCAGAGTGCCCATCTTCTACTTGGACGAGACGTCGAGGGCTTTCTTGACGATCTCTGTGAAGTCAGAGTTCTCCATGACGTTGAGACCTTTGATCGTGTATCCACCAGGGGTTGCGATCTTGGCGATCTCGTCCTCAGGCTTGGTGCCGTGGTTTGCCACTAGCATCGATGCGCCCTTGACGGTCTGGAGAACGACCTTGATTGCCTCGTCCCTGTCGAAACCGAGCTCCTTGCCACCTTCTACGGATGCGAGGATGTACTTCATGGCGTAAGCGACGCCGCAGGAAGCGAGCGCCATGCCGGAGTTCATCATGTCCTCCTTGATGACAAGTGACTTGCCCACGCTGTCGAAGATAGCCTTGACAAGAGATATCTGGATAGGAGAAGCGAATATAGGTGCGATGAAGGTAAGGCCCTCATTGAGCTCCATAGCGGTGTTAGGCATAGCCAGGAAGAGTATTGGGCAGGCCATGCCGACAGAGTCGGAGCTCCTGAACCACTCGAGGTACTTCGATGAAGGTACGCCTGCCACGAAGCTGATGATTATCTGGTTGGCGAAGTCGATAGCCGGGGCGAGGTCCCTGCAGACTGCCTCTGCAGCATTCGGACGTACGGCGATGATTATTACGTCAGCGTCCTTTATGGCCGCCTTGTTGTCGAGAGTTGTGTGAATTCCAGTACCCTCGAAGGCGTCGAGAGTAGCCTGGGTCCTTGCTGTGACCGTGATGTCGCCTGGGGTAAAGAGCGAGCTGGTCGAAAAGCTGCGTGCCGCGGTTCCACCCATGTGGCCGGCACCGATGACTGTGATCTTCATAATAATAGTTCGTTTACAATCTGTAAATCTAATAAAAAGCATCAAAAATGTCAACAGATGTCCCCGGAACGGACATAAAAGAAGAAAAATAGCTAAATTTGCTATCTACTTACTATTTACCGATGAAATTATTCAATAAAGGATTCATACAATCTTCGCTGATGGTGCTCTGCTTCCTGATGTCCAGCTGTACCAAGACAGAGTATATAGAGAACATCATCGAAGTCCCTACCTATCCTGACCTGGAGGACATACAGGTGGATACTCTCAGGACTGCAAAGGCCGACATAGAGTTCTACGGAGCATATTCAGAGACACTCGACCGCTGGTACGTTACCCTTTCGACCGACACCAAGACAAGCTATGACCTGGCGACCGATACTTACCATGGTACCGGAACCGTCATAAAGCTGTGCCTGCAGACGAAGATCTCAGAAGGCATGGACAAGGACATTCCTGTAATTGCTCGCACCTATTCGGCTCCGGACAGCTATTCGGACCTCGAGCTGGGTCAGTTCGAGACAGGCTACAGCATTCCGTTCGACCATCCATACTATGGCAGCCTGGACGGCTGGTACGGCTCCTACATACTCGACCTCGACGCAGAGTCCTACGGGCCTCTGGCCTTCTTCGACGGCGAAATCTCTGTCGTCATGAACTCCGACGGCACCTACAGGATCTCCGGGACCATGGTAGATGACCATTTCCTGAAACACCGTTTCCTCTATGAAGGTCCGCTCGGGAACGTCACAGAGTATGATTTCCCTGGAACCTTGGATTCATGCATAGGGTCAGACGTCACTCTGACCAGGAACGAGCTCCCTCATCTTGAGATCCGTGACAAGGGAGACCAGTACAGATACGACGGCTCCTTCAGGAACTACAGGGTCTACCTGACAGGTCCTCAGGTCAGCGTCTCTCCGATAAAGAGCATCATCGAGAAGGTGCAGCTCAGCGGCCATGGTCCTGTGATGCTGCTCGATCTCTTTGTCTCACCTGATGCCGACGGAAGGATCCCTGCAGGTGAATACAAGTTCTCCCCTCGCGAACCGAACAGAGGAATCGACGGATCCTACATAAAGCCGTTCAGATTCGTCGCCGGATACCCAAGGCGCTACTCAGACCCTCAGGGCTGCTGGTACTTCAACCTCGGAGACAACGGTCTATGGGAGGGTGACTACGCGATGATAGATGGCGGAACGCTCAGCGTCTCATACGAGGAAGGCTCCGACGAGCCTGTCATAAAGGCGGAGCTGCTCGACTGCAGCAATCCTGCAAAGAAAATCATAATCGACTGGAAATAAACAAATTACAATGAAAAAGATACTTTATCTAGTTTTTGCTGCACTTGCAGTGGCTCTTGTGTCCTGCGGCCCGCAGGTCACTCCGGAGGAACCGGACAAGCCGGGAACAGAGACCGAGCCGGGGACTGACCCTGGAACCGACGTGCAGCCAAAGGACAACGTCATCTACTTCCTCGACAAGGATGGTAAGGTCAGCAGAGAGATCGAAGTCAAGTCCGCCACCAGCTTCGTGTACAACGGAGGCTATTTCTCCTTCTATTTCGGAAGCATGGAAGGCCTTACTCCTGAGGTCGTGGCCGACGGATTCGAGCCAGCCGATGGCGAGAGCATCGTCGCTGCCGCCATCCTCAACTCGTTCAACGGAAAGAAGGTAGTCCTCAAGGATGAGAAGCTCAGACATGTGTTCCAGGCAAGAATCGACGGATTCGATCCTATGGATGCAAGCGAGAACGAGGTGTCTGAGGATATCTCGGCAGGATGGTTCATCCTCAGTGTGGACAAGGAGGCGCTTAAGGCAGTGTTCGAGTTTGAACTGAGCCTCAAGGACGGAAGCACCGTCAAGGCCAAGGTTACCGCAGACTACATCCCAGGCGGAGAGAATGACAACTTCGTCATCCTGGGCGACGACTATGAGCGCCCTCTCAGGGCCGGTTTCTATGACAAGCCGTTCGAGGCAGGCTTCGAGCCTACCCTCTACATGGCGGTCGGCGAGATCGAATACGGTGAAGACCTTCCGAGGACCACATACGTCGGCCTCGCAGCCTCTTCGGACCTCTGCGACGGACAGCCGCACCACATTCCTACATGCATCGAGAACGGCAAGCTCGCGATCATGTTCTACTCAATCGAGGGACACATCTTCTGGGATGTCACTGACGGCGAGCTCATCATCAACAAGTCGGAGGAGCTCGGTTACGAGATATCTATCAGCGCTGGACATGCCACAGACGAAGAGAAGAGTGCCGTGAACACTCCTTTCGAGATGTACTGGAAAGGCGGTTTCAAGGACATAGATATCTCAAGACCTATCTACAGCCAGCTTGAGTACAACGGCGAGACCATCGCCCTGAAGTCGGCTGTGATCGAGATCGGCAGTGACCTAGGTCACGTATTCCTCTGTCCGTCCGAAGGCATCACTACCGTCGAGGCGGCTAAGGCCGACAACCCGCTCGTCATCACACTTTCGGCTTCGAAGGTCTTCATGAACGTCGGTCTTTCAACAGACAGGGACAACTTCTCGATCTCGTACGATGGCAACACCTGGGACAAGGATTCGCTCGACACCTGCTCGTACATAGTCCATGACTATTCCGACGACATGTTCCATTGCCAGATTGCCAGCTTCGGCCTCAAGAATGGCAATACCAGACTCAAGCTTGAATACAAGGGACCATTGACAGTGATCGGATAATGAAGAGATTTATGACCATGGCGAGTGTCATGCTCGCTGTCCTGTGCGCATGTACGCACATCGAGACGGAATATGTCGACGTCGAGAAGGAAGTCCCTGTCGAGCCCGTGGCGTCATATGATTTCGAGGGCAGGTCATATTCGGTCCACACTCTTGTATGCTCTGAGAACGTCGAGTACGTGGAGTTCCTGATTGCACGTGAACCGGCAGCTCCTTTCACCTCGTACATGGTGCTGAGCGTGATGAAGGAGCATCTCGGCAAGACTGTCGATTTCAGCGACTATAGCTACCTCAACCGCATCGACTATATGGTCATCTTCGAGGATGTGGACCATTACTATCCTTCGGAATATGCTCCGGTACAGGGTACCATGACCATAAAGAAGTCAGGGAAAGGCTACAGCCTTGACCTTGACGCCAGGTATATGGACGGGAAGGCCCTGTCGTTCAGCTATGACGGCGAGTTCGCCCGTTTTTTTGGTGATTGAAGCGGCGGAAATAAATGATAATCAACAAACTATAAAATATTTGACACCATGAAATTTGGAAAAGTACTATTCGTAGCAGCTGCAGCCGTGATCGCGCTTGCAAGCTGTAAAAAGGAGGATCCGTTCGGAGCACCGAAGGTGGAGCTCACAGATTCAGCTATCGAGGTGCCTGCAGCAGGCGCCACTGAGAAAGTCTCATTCGTCGCTACCCGTGACTGGAAGGTGACAAACATTCCTGAGTGGATAAAGGTTACTCCTAGCGAGGGAACTCCATCTCTCTCGAATCAGGAGATCGTCGTCGATGTGCAGCCTACTCTCGACGCACGTACCGCGACCATCAAGATCGAGATCGAGGGTATCGCAGCTTCAGTGGAAATCAGGCAGGCAGGCGTCGAGCCTAAGATCAGCATCAGCCCTAACAGTCCTGTAGAGATCAGCGCAGAGGGCGACCATGTAACCGTCGTCGTGTTTGCGAGCCGTGACTGGACCCTCAGCGGACTTCCAGAGTGGATTACAGCCAATGTCGACAAGGGCTCAGGTGGGATGTTTATCGAGGAGGGTACAATCCTCACCATCGCAGCAAATGAAGGTGATGCACGTACTGCTACGGTCACATTCACCTGCGTGGATCAGAAGGCGGAGCTTACCATCAGCCAGGAGGCAGCACCAAAGGGAATCGACGTAGCTGGCACCGAGTGGAGAATGGACTATGCCTTCATCGACCCTGACATGGAAGGTTATTTCACAGGTATCAAATTCTACTACGAGAACAACTTCATTCTTGCCGAGGGTGACCCTGAGGACGGTTTCTGGGAGGATTACCCAACAGCTGAAGGAACATACGAAGTCAACGAGGACGGCACAATCACACTCAGCTTCGTCGACGAGGACGGAGAGGAGGGTCAGCTCAATGCCTTCTTCATCGACGGTCTTCTCTACCTTGATATGTACTATGACGCATACTACGAGGAATACGGAAATGCCTGCGGATTCGTGCAGTATCTTGGTGAGTAGCTGTCAGAGGACGTAAAGTTTCATAAATCAGGGAGTTGCTCCCATAGACGAGAAGAGGCTGACCAATGGTCAGCCTCTTCTCGTCTATCTGATGAAATTGGTCGTCGTCCATGGTTCCCTCTCGGGCTCCTTGGCCTTGCCTGAGGCAAACTGCTTGAGCATGTAGGCCATGTTGTCGGCGAGGGTGCGCATGGTCTGGAGACCTTCTGCATCCTGAGAGACCTCGCCTGGACCTGAACCGTAGGCGATGTTCCAGTACTGCGACGTCACGATAGGCATGTTGAGCATCTGGAATGGCATCTGGAGTGTCTGGAAGGCTGCTGAAGCACCGCCGCGGCGGCACACGCATACAGCCGATGCAGGCTTGCCCTCCATCACTGAGCTTGCGGAATAGGACATCCTCTGAAGAACAGAGAGCACCTGGCCGGCAGGAGTTCCGTAATAGACCGGCGAACCGACCACGATAGCGTCGCACTCGGCCATCTTCTCGATTATGGAGTTGGTGACGTCGTCGTCGAAGACGCACTTGCCGAGTCTCTGAGCGTGGCACTGTCCGCATGCCACACAGCCCCTTACAGGGCGGTTGCCTACATTGGCAATCTCGCTCCCGATGCCGTTCTTTTCAAGCTGCTTAGCCACTTCGGCAAGCAATGTTGCAGTATTTCCCTCATGGCGGGGACTGCCGTTGAGAAGGAGTACTTTCATCTTTCTTTCGTTTTCTGGTTCCTTTGCTGCGCACGCCACCACAGATCCGAGTCCTGTAGCCACTGCAGCTGTAGCTGCAACAGCAGTACCCATGGTCTTGATCGCCTCGCGTCTAGATATTTTGCTCATTGCTGACTGTTTTGATTGTCAATGGTTTGTAAAGCAGTTGTCCTACTGCTCGTCCGGGGTGTCGTCGCCGTCCTCGTATGTGTATTGCCTGGTCTCGCCGTAAGGACCGCCGTTGCTGCCGTAAGAGTTGCCGTCGTAAGAGTTGCCGCCATATGGGCTGCCGTTTCCTCTGTCATGCCTGTATGCCTTCGGAGCTATAAGATTGAATATCAGGAGCAGGATTATCGATCCGAACACAGCACCCATCCATGGATGGAGAATGTGCCACTTGGCCCCGAGGCAGCCGAAGAGCCAGTCTCCGAAGAGACCGCCCAGCCAGCCGATGAAGAGGTTGAAGAGACATCCCTTCCCCTCCCCGTCGACTATCTTGGAGGCTATATATCCGGCGATCGCGCCGCTGATAAGTCCTGGTATCATCCTGATGTGACCTTGAATCCAGTAAAGCGATTACTTCTTATAACCTGCGAGCTTGGCAATGATCACAGGGATCTGGGTGTTGTCGTGACACTCGAGGAACGAGTTTGCACCGGCACCCTTCACGTAGAGACCTACAGGAGATCCTGAGTGTGCGCCGTGTGCCCATGAGTATGCTGAAGACGAGTTGAGATACTCGATGGCATCAGAGACTACCTGTGTGCTTGCTGAGTAGAGAGTGACTACCTGGGATCCGCCAGGAGCGACTGACTTCTCGTATGACTCCCAGAGAGCTCTCTCTGTCTTAGGGTCTACCCTTACGCTGTCCCAGAGACCGAGGTTCTCCTTGAGCCAGCCCTTCATTGCGTCCCATGAAGGAATCTTCCTTCTGTCGTTGCCGACGAATGCCTTGAACATGTCGTTGAGGACGACCTCTGACTTCTTCTGCGCTGCAAGGCGTTCTGGGTTCATCAGGTACTGTCCTGCACCGAGCATGAGACCGCCGGTCTCGTGGTCAGCTGTGACTACGATGAGGGTCTCGTCAGGATGCTGGTTGTAGAATGCGAGGACGAGGTCGATCGCATCAGCGAAGTCGTTCACTTCCTGGAAATCGGCTGCTCCGTCGTTGTTGTGTCCTGCATAGTCGATCTTTCCGCCTTCGATCATGAAGAAGAAACCCTTTTTGGCATACTTTGCATAGAGGTTGTCGATACCTGCCTGCACGAAGTCACTGAGAGTTGTGTCTCCAGGACGACGGTCGATCGCATACTGGAGCTCGTTCTCCTTAGGGTCTGCGCTTAAGCAGATGACGCGCTCCTTGTGTGATGCAGCGTTCTTGAGCTCTGCACCGCGGAGGATAGAGATGCCTGCCGCTGTCGCAAGCGCCTCGAGATATGCTGAATCATGTCCTGTTCTTCTCACCTCGTTGAGGAAGCCTGCACCTGCAGCGAAGTCCATCTTCGATTCGATGAGCTGCATGGCAATCTTCTCATACTCGTTACGAGAGTCTGCGTGTGCATAGAAAGCAGCTGGAGTGGCGTGGTTGACACCTACAGAGGTAGCTACGCCTGTGCCGAATCCTGCAGCCTTTGCCCACTCTGCGATGTTGGTGAGAGGAACCTTGTTGATGTCGACGCCCATTGCGTCGTTGTATGTCTTCACACCTGTAGAGAGAGCTGTACCTGAAGCGGCTGAATCTGTGACGAGCGATGTCGCAGAATGAGTGGTGACGAGAGTGAGGACTGGGAACTGGACGAAGTTGAGCTGCTCAGGACCGAGGCCTGTAGCCTTGTTGTAGATCTGGGTTCCGAAGACCTCGTTGACTCCCATACCGTCGCCGATTAGGTAGAAAACGTACTTCGGCTGCTTCGCGCCAAATGCGGAGGCAGAGATCACCATGAAGGTGACAACCGCCAGGAATAGGTTTCTAAATGTTGATTTCATATGTTTTCAGTGATATTTACAATTACATTGGTAAAATGCAATATAGTCAATATTGCAAAGAATACCAAGATATTTCATCATAAACCCCAGGCTCAGACCCTCGACTTGAAATCCGAGTAGCTGAAACTCTTCCAGAGACGGTAGCTGTCGCCTTCCTTGATGTAGATCGAAGGAAGCGGCATTCCGTTGAAGGTATTGTTCTTGACCATTGAATAGATCGCCATGTCCTCGAAGACGAGGATGTCGCCTTCCTTGAGCTCATGGTCGAACGAATAGTCTCCGATGACGTCGCCCGACAGACAGGTAGGGCCGCCAAGACGATAGGTGAAGGCCTTCTCCCCTGCCTCGCCGCTGCCTTGGAGCGGCGGACGGTACGGCATCTCGATCACATCCGGCATATGGCAGGCCGCCGAAGCGTCCACGATCGCTATGTCCATGGCAACTCCATTGACCATGGTACCCCGCTTGTGCTGTATCTCAAGCACTTCCGTCCTCAGATAGCCGGCATTCAGCGCAACGGCTTCGCCGGGTTCGAGATAGACCCTGAGGCCGTAGCCTTCGCTCATGCGGCGAATGCACCTCTCGAGGCGAGGGATGTCATAGTCCTCTCTGGTGATGTGGTGCCCACCACCGAAATTGACCCATTTCATCTGCCCCAGATATTTCGAGAACTTCGCCTCGAAGACATCGAGGGTAGACTCCAGGTCGTCTGAATTCTGCTCGCAGAGGGTGTGGAAATGCAGACCGTCTAGCAGACTCAGCAGCTCAGGGTTTCCCGAAACCGCCTCCTCGAACTCGTCGAGGGTGATTCCAAGCCTGCTGCCCTCAGCACAAGGGTCATAGATGGCATGCTCGGCACTCTGGGTCGAGTGCTGAGGGTTGATGCGTACACCGACCTGAAGGCCGTTGGCCTTGACCTTCGCACCGTAGAGCGAAAGCTGACGCATCGAATTGAATACGATATGGTCACAGATAGTGACTATCTCGTCTATGTCTTCCTCGCGGAAGGCCGGGTTGAATACATGGTTCTCCTTACCGGGCATCTCCTCGTGGCAGAGACGTGCCTCGAACAGGCCGCTCGCCGTGGCACCGCTCAGATACTTCGCAATCAGCGGATAAAGTCCGTAGCAGCTGAAGCATTTCTGGGCCAGGAGTATGTGGCAGCCGGTCCTTTCCTCAACGCCTCTGAGCGTCCTGAGGTTGGCCTCAAGACGCTCGGCGTCAATTATATAGCAAGGAGTCCTTAGTCCGTCCTTCTGCATGGCTGGAAATCTGGAGCTAGTCTACAAGGACAGGATTCTCATCCACAACCCATGGGAGACCCCACTTGTTGAGAGCGTCCATGTATGGATCCGGATCGAAGTCCTCTACGTTGAACACGCCCGGCTTCTTCCAGAGTCCCTTGACAACCATCATGGTACCGATCATCGCAGGTACGCCGGTGGTATATGAGATGGCCTGGCTCTCGACCTCCTTGTAGCACTCCTGGTGGTCGCAGACGTTGTAGATCTTGATGGCGCGCTTCTTTCCGTCCTTGATTCCGGTGAAGATACAGCCGATGTTGGTCTTGCCGACTGTGCGTGGACCGAGGGATGCAGGATCCGGAAGAAGGGTCCTGAGGAACTGGATAGGCACGATCTCCTGGCCGTTGAACATGACAGGATCGGTACGGAGCATACCGACGTTCTCGAGACACTTCATGTGTGTGAGATAGCTCTGGCCGAAGGTCATGAAGAAGCGGATCCTCTTCACACCAGGGATGTTCTTTGCAAGGGACTCGATCTCCTCGTGGTGAAGAAGATACATGTCCTTAGGGCCGACCTGCTCGAAGTCGTATTCCCTCTTGATCTCCATAGGCTTGGTCTCCACCCAGTGGCCGTCCTCCCAGTACGAGCCATTGGCTGACACCTCGCGGAGGTTGATCTCAGGGTTGAAGTTGGTAGCGAAAGGATAGCCGTGGTCGCCACCGTTGCAGTCGAGGATGTCGATGGTGTGGATCTCGTCGAAGTAGTGCTTGAGGGCGTATGCTGAATACACGCTTGTCACACCTGGGTCGAAACCGGTTCCGAGCAGGGCTGTGAGGCCCTTCTCCTTGAACTTGTCCATGTATGCCCACTGCCATGAGTAGTCGAAGTATGCTGTGAAGCCCTTCTCCTGGCATCTCTTCTCATAGATTGCTCTCCAGGTAGGATCCTCGGTGTCCTCTGCCTCGTAGTTGGCTGTGTCGATATAGTCAACGCCTGCCTCGAGACATGCGTCCATGATAGTGAGGTCCTGGTAAGGAAGAGCGAGGTTGAGGACTACATCAGGCTTCACCTCGTTGATGAGAGCCACGAGCTCCGCTACGTTGTCAGCGTCCACCTTGGCGGTGGTGATGACAGCCTTTGTCTTTCCTTCAAGAGCCGCCTTGACAGCCTCGCACTTGCTTACAGTGCGGCTGGCGATGCAGATCTCGCTGAAAACCTCGTCATTCTGTGCGCACTTCCTGATTGCCACTCCGGCAACTCCGCCGCATCCGATTACCAATACTTTTGCCATTTTCTGTAGATATGTGTTAAATAATTACTCGGTTAAAAATATTCTTTACCTGGTAAAGACCGGTCCTTACCTGTTAAGTGCAAGGATCAGCTCCCTTACGACCTTGCATGCGACAGCTGTCGACACTCCGCTCTGGTCGTAGGTCGGGCTGAGCTCATTGACGTCGCAGCCCACGACGTTGCAGTTTCCACCGACAAGCCTGATGGCGTTGACGAGGTCCATGAACCCGATTCCGCCGGCTTCCGGAGTTCCAGTGCCAGGAAAGATGGAAGGGTCGAGGACATCAAGGTCTATGGTGAAGTACACCGGGGTATCCCCCAGCGCCTTTACGGTCTCCTCGAGCCCGTCGAGGTTGAACTTGTGCATCTCGGTGTGTCCCTGGGCCGCCCATCTGAACTCAGGACGGTCGCCGCTTCGGATTCCGAACTGATGGATGTGACCGTCGCCCACGAGATCATGGCACCTTCTGATCACACACGCGTGCGAGAGCTGTACTCCAAGGTATTCGTCCCTGAGGTCTGTGTGTGCATCGAAGTGAATGACATGAACCTGCGGATACTTCGCGTACACTTCCCTGAATGCACCGAGGGTGACAAGGTGCTCGCCACCGACCATGAACGGAAGCTTGCCGTCCTCAAGTATGGTGCGTGTCCTTTCGGAGATCTGGTCGAGGGCGATCTGGCTGCTGCCCATGCTGAGCTCGATGTCGCCCGAATCGAAGGTAGCATAGTCAGTGAGGTCCTTGTCCTGATAAGGGCTGTAGGTCTCCAGTCCGTAGGACTCGTGCCTTATCGCACTGCTTCCGAATCTTGTTCCCGGGCGGTACGAAGTGGTAGAATCGAACGGTGCTCCGAAGAGCACGATGGACGCATCCTCATAAGAAGCGTCACATCCGATGAATGTTTCTATATTTCTGTCTAACATGTGTTTTAGTCTCTCATCTTCTCCACGTCCTTGAGCGCTCTCTCCACATATGCAGGGAGTGCGAAACAGCCGACATGGAGGTTTGTGGTATAGTAGTCTGTAGCGATGCCGAGACTGTTCCAGTGCTCGGCGTCGAGGTCGGTCACAGGGTGGTATTTCTTCGATGCGAAACCGAAGAGCCAGTAGCCTGAAGGGTATGACGGGATGTGTGCCTGATAGACCCTGCTGATCGGGAAACTGTTGACGATGCGCTTGTGCGCCTTCTGCGTCTCGACACGGTCCTCGTCATAGAACGGACTCTGGTGCTGGTTGACCATGATGCCGTCCTCCTTGAGCGCCTTGAAGCAGCCGCCGTAGAACTCCTTCGAGAGGAGGCTCTCGCCAGGGCCGTAGAAGCCGGCGGAGTCGACTATGATGATGTCGTACTCGTTCTCTATGTGCCTTATGAACCTGAGGGCGTTGTCAGTGTAGAGATTGACGCGCGGGTCGTCAAGCGATACGGCAACCTCAGGGAAATACCTGCGGCAGGCCTCGATCACTCCGTCGTTGATCTCGACCAGGTCGATCCTCTCGATGCTGTCGTACTTGACGAGCTCGTCGATCACTCCTCCGTCACCCGCACCGAAAACCAGGATCTTCCTTGCGTTCTTGTGGACTGCCATCGGGATGTGCGCGAGCATCTCGTCGTAGATGAACTCATCCCTCTCGGTGAAGATGATGTAGCCGTCGACGGCCATGATCCTTCCATACTCGAGCGAGTCGAAGATGTCTACCCTACCGAGATCGCTCTCGTTGCTGTAGACGTGCTTGTCGACCTTTACCGAGAACTTGACATTCTCCGTGTGGTGCTCTGAAAACCAATATTCCATTCTTGTATGATGCTGATTCTAAGTCTGTTGATAATCCGCCTGCGGCGCTAATAGATCGTCCTCTCCTTGATCACGTTGAGCCTCTCGCATTTCTCGTCCTCCGGACCTGTCAGCGAGCATCCCTTCTCTTTCGCGTAGAGGATGTAGTCGATGATCTCCTGGGTGATCCTCTCGCCCGGAGCGAGGATAGGGATTCCCGGAGGATAGCTCATCACGAACTCGGTGCAGACCCTTCCCTTGGTCTCCCTGATCGGGATCATCTCCTCCTTGGCTGCGTAGAACGCCTCCTGAGGGGTGAGGACGACCTGAGGGTTGATGTATTCATGGTCGAACAGACCAGTCCTGTCCTTGCTGTAGAGACGCTTGATGTCGAAGAGCGCGCTCACGAGCCTCTCCACTTCCCTCATTCGGTCACCGATGGAAATGTAGGCCAACACGTTGCCGATGTCACCGAGCTCGAGCTGGATGTCGTACTCATCTCTGAGGAGGTCATAGACCTCGATGCCTGCGAGACCGATGTCGAGGGTGTAGACGGTGAGCTTGGTCGTATCGAAGTCATAGACACTGTCTCCGTTGATCAGCTCGCGGCCGTAGGCGTAGTAACCGCCGATCTTGTTGATCTCGGTCCTTGCGTACTCCGCGATCTGCTTCACCAGACGGAATGACTCCTTTCCTCTGAGGGCGAGGTTCCTTCTCGATATGTCGAGACTTGCCATGAGCAGATATGATGCACTGGTCGTCTGGGTGAGGTTGATCACCTGCCTGACGTAACCAGCGCTGACGTTCGGGCCTGCGAGCAGGAACGAACTCTGGGTAAGGCTTCCGCCTGACTTGTGCATGCTGACGGACGCCATGTCGGCGCCTGCGGCCATCGCTGTTATCGGCATGTCCTCACCGAAGTAGAAATGGGTGCCATGGGCCTCGTCCACGAGGACCAGCATGTTGTGGGCATGGGCGATCTCGACTATTTTCCTGAGGTTCGAGCAGATGCCGTAGTAGGTCGGGTTGTTGACCAGGATCGCCACGGCGTCCGGGTTGTCCTCGATCGCCTTCTCGATCTGCGAGATCTTCATTCCCAGCGCGATACCGAGCTTCTTGTCCACGTCCGGGTTGACGTAGATCGGGGTCGCTCCGTTGACTACGAGCGCGTTGATGACGCTCCTGTGCACATTTCGTGGAAGGATGATCTTCTCGCCTGACTTGCAGGCTGTCATGACCATGGCCTGTACTGCGGAGGTCGTTCCTCCGACCATCAGGAACGCATGTGCGGCACCGAAGGCGTCTGCGGCGAGGGCCTCGGCTTCCTTGATGACTGAGATAGGATGGCAGAGATTGTCGAGCGGCTTCATGGAGTTGACGTCAAGCTCCACGCACTGCTTTCCAAGCAATTTCACGAGCTCTGCGTTACCCCTGCCTCTCTTGTGTCCTGGTACGTCGAAAGGAACTACACGGTTCCTTCTGAATTCTTCGAGGGCCTCGTATACCGGGGCCTTGTCCTGATTCATCGGCAGAATGAATTAATAAGTTTAACAAAACTTACCTTCTTGTCATGTACGTCTGTATGAGTCAGGGAAACTTTTTGGATCCGAGAATCGATACAGTGTTAAGAGTCTATATAGCAAATATTTACTTTTACTACTCTATTGAACGCTTTCCAAGTCGGAATGGTTATAAAGTAACCAACTTAAAACACGAGCACCGTATTTCAACGGCACAATGCGCATTGCTTTCATTGCTGTGCGCAACATCAATAATAAAATATTCACTGGATACCTCTAAGCAACTATATCGTAATCCAATGGCACAAAGATACTAAAACTTTCATTATTCACAAGATTTTTGGCCAATACGTCTCAGTTCTCTATATTTTTTATTACCTTTAAAAATCCGTATGCTAAAATATTAATTACAACAATATTATGACATTCAGAAATTCTATGCTTGCAGCCTTTGCAGCTGCAGCTCTCGTATCCTGCGGACAGAAGCAGTCGTACGAGTATCCATTCCAGAATCCTAAGCTCGACCGTGCTGAGCGAGTAGAGAACCTCATCTCTCTCCTCACACCGGAAGAGAAGGTCGGAATGATGATGAACAAGACAATCTCCATCGACCGTCTCGGCATCCCTACCTAC
>JAZRWK010000016.1:0-18320 GCA_045599665.1 Candidatus Cryptobacteroides sp. | reverse complement strand
TGGGGTGCAGAACAGAAGCAATGAGAAGATCCAATATTGCATCACTTCTATCCAAGTAGAAAAGTAAAAAATGCCCCAGGAATGCTTGGCAGCAGTTTACCTTTCGGTGACGATGGCTGGCGGGGACTTTTGCTCCAATCCAAGTTCGTCTGCAAATCCAAGTCTGATAACCCGATGCAAAGTTACTAAACTTTCTTTCAAAATAATCTTATTAACAAACTTATGTTACGTTCCAACCATCTTTTCGTGTCTGCAGTCCTGGTGGGGCTTGCGGCACTTCTCACCTCCTGCTCGATCAAGGAGGACATGGGTGACTGCTCTAAGCAGCAGGTGGATGTCGTTGTGAATGCCTACGATGCCAGTGGCTCCCTTGTCACTTCGCTTACTCTGAGTGACGTACCGAAGAAGCGCAATCGCGTGACTACCGCCCGCGGGACGCTTTTCAATGCCGGAGGATCTTCTTCCTTTACTTTCGAGAATTCCTAGCCAATTTCTTTCATTACCGCAACTAAATAAGTGACATAAAGTCACCTCGCTGGCTACCTTCCTCCCATCGCCTCTCTATCAAGTGGCAGATTAGAGAACACTGGTGTAGCTACGGCTGCAGGATCCCAACCTTCTGGATATCCGAAGACTGTGAAATCGATGACGCCGAGGGGTGCGTTCTTAGGCCAATCTGTGATGGTGAGCTTGACGAATCGGCAGTTAACCGGTTCGAACTGGTCGAAGAGTGTATCCTTTGAGACTGTATTAGCTGTCTTGTCGACCACTGTCTGGAACTTCTCGCCGTCCTGTGAGACTTCGAGCTTGTACTTGTAGACAGGAAGGATTGAAGGGCCGCCGAAGCGTCTGCCTGCGCCGCTGAACATTACGCGCATTGCATCGACTGTGAAGTGCTGGACGACATCGAAGCGAGTTGCAGGTGAAAGCTCGACAAGGATCGATGGCTGAGCGTCATCTGCCTCTGGCATCCAGACTGTTCCGCTGTAGTTGTCGACTGCGAATGAAGCAGGATAGCCTGGCTGCTGTGAGGAGAACTTCGACAGGGCGTTCATCGCGTTGATCTTGTTGATTGTCACAGGGATGGATGTCGGACGGTCTTTGCTGAGCTTTGCACCAGGTGCTGGCTGAGGAGTGTCGGTGACTGTGCAGTACATCAGTCCGTCCTCGTCGAATGTAACCTTGTCCATACCTATCCTGCGACCTCCTGGAGGGTTGGAAAGTACGATGGTGTAGAACTGGTACCATTCTCCGTCCGGGCCCTTTACGATTGAGCCGTGGGCTGTACCTGTGACAAGTCCTTCGGTCTTTCTGAGGAGTGGGTTGTTAGGTGCGTAGGTGTATGGTCCAAGTGGAGAAGTAGCTGTGTAGTAGCCTTCTGCATAGGTCTTCCACTGGGTTCCTGAAGCTGAGTACTCAAGGTAGTAGACACCATTGCGCTTGATTACCCATGGTCCTTCGATCCAGGCGACGCCCGGGTATTCGTTCATCTCGCCGTAACGCTCCCATGCATGCATAGGGTTGAAGCCGAAAAGATGGGTAGGCTCGCCCACGAACTCGGTGAGATCCTTAGGATTGAGCTTGACTCCGTAGATTCCGCTGATTCCGCGGCCCGGCCAGAAAAGATATGGCTGGTTGTCGTCGTCGATATAGATCTTTGTATCGAAACCGCCGTTCCAGCCCTTCTCGACAGGACCGGTGTTCTTGAAGAGACCGAGATCCTTGTATGGTCCGAGTGGATTGTCGGCTACAAGGACATGGTCTGAGTTGCCGGTGAGGTAGAACTTGCCGTTGTACTTGACTAGGTCAGGTGCCACAGGAATTCCCTCGACAGCGTGGAAATCCCAGTCGACGAGATTCTCAGACACCCACATGCCGCCTCCGGTGCAGCACATGTAGTACTTTCCTGCTTCCTCGATGACAGTGACGTCGCCGGAGGCATTGCCTCCCTGGCCGATAGGCATAGGCAGAGGATTGCAGTAATACTGCGCAGAGACAGGCAGATAGAGCGCCAGCGCGAGGGCTGCAGACAACAGTTTCTTTGCTTTCATATCTGGTATTTTAAATGGTTGGTCTGTTTTAGCGATTATTATCGATTATAAGCGAAAATTAGCGAAATATTGGCAAACCACCAACGAATCATCGGCAGATTTCTTAAATTTGCAGCCTAAGACAGAAAGACGAGAGCAAATGAAAGCAGCGATCATATATTCCGGAGGCATGGACAGCACTGTCCTTCTCTACAAGTACAAGGATGACATCAAGCTTGCCATCACCTTCAGCTATGGTGCAAGGCAGGACGAGGAGCAGATCGCCTGTGCGAAGTGGAACTGCGAGAGGCTCGGCATCGAGCATGTCATCATCCCTCTGGGATTCATCGGTCAGTACTTCAACAGCAGCATCCTCAAAGGCGGCGAGGACGTGCCTCACGGCCGCTACGACGAGGACAACATGAAGAGCACCGTCGTCCCTTTCCGCAACGGTATTATGCTTGCCGTGGCTGTCGGAATGGCCGAGAGCAGGGAGCTTGACACTGTCCTTATCGCCAACCACTCCGGAGACCACACGATCTATCCGGACTGCCGTCCTGAGTTCATCGACGCTATCAGCGGAGCCGCCCAGGCGGGTACCTTCGTAGGCATCACCATCGACTCCCCTTTCTGCAATATCACCAAGCGCGACATCGCACTGATCGGCAAGGAACTGAACGTTCCGTTCGAGCATACTTATTCCTGCTACGAGGGCTCGCACGAGCACTGCGGCGAGTGCGGAACATGTGTCGAGCGCAAGGAAGCCCTCGAGGGTTTCGACCCGACGACATACCTCAAGTAGCAATTTAACAATCAAACACTTACACGAATGTACTACGTATCAAAACGTCTCGAGATATCATCGGCCCACAGCCTCCACCTCTCCTACGAAAGCAAGTGCGAGGCGCTCCACGGACACAACTGGATCGTCATCGTCCACTGCAAGTCAAAGACTCTCAACGTCGACGGCATGGTGACTGACTTCACCAAGATCAAGCGCGAGATCTCCGGCATGCTCGACCACCAGAATCTCAACGAGGTATTCGACTTCAACCCTACCGCAGAGAATATCGCAAGATGGATCTGCGACCACGTCGAGAACGGCTACAAGGTCGAGATCTGGGAGTCGGAGAACAACAAGGCGATCTACGAGAAGGACGAGGACTAGGACTGCAAGGAGCCGACCGACAGACATGTACAGGATCAACGAGATTTTCTACTCACTTCAGGGTGAAGGCCATTGGACGGGAACTCCGATGGTCTTTGTCCGTTTCAGCCTCTGCAATCTCAGGTGCCCCTTCTGCGACACTGACTTCGCTTCGTTCTCTGAGATGAGTCTGGAGGAAGTGCTCCGCGAGGTAGCGCGCGTCGGCGAGGGCTGCAGCAGGGTCGTCTTTACTGGTGGCGAGCCGTCGCTGCAGCTGGACAAGGCGATGATCGACGCGTTCCACGCCGCAGGCTACACCATCCACATCGAGACCAACGGCACAAGAGAACTGCCTGAAGGCATCGATTGGGTAACCATGAGCCCGAAGACGGACTGGCAGCCGCTCGGGAAGGTCGTCCTGGGGAAAGCCGACGAACTGAAGCTTGTCTATACCGGACAGGACGTCAGCGCCTGGGAAAGCTTCGACGCAGGGCTTTTCTATCTTCAGCCTTGCTCCTGCCGGAATACAGAAGAGGTGGTGACATATGTGATGTCCCACCCCCTTTGGAATCTTAGTCTCCAGACACACAAGATGCTGGAAATCAAGTAGTATTTACTTAGTCTGCTGAGCTGCTTTCTTGTTGATGATATTTCTCTGGAGCTGTGCGCTGAGACCCAGCTTGTACTCCTTGTTGCTCTGGTCGAGCCACTTCTGAGCCATCTCGTAGTCGCCGAGAAGGAAGAATGCCTGGGCGATGTCGTACTCAGCCGCTGAGCGCTTTGTCATGTTCTTTGTGTCGAGCAGTCCCATCCACGCGTCGATCGCGTCGTGCCAGCGATACTCAAATGCAGCCTGGGTGCCTTTCAGCCATGCGTCATTGTAGTCGTAGAAATAGAAGTAGAACGCCTCGCTTGTCCAAGTCGATACGAACTTGTCCGCTGCCTTCTTTCCGGTCGTCTCGCCCATCTGTCCTATAGATACCCAGAGTGCCTCAGCGACATCTTCGGCAGTGTCCTCGTCCTTGCAGAGCACCTGCTGGTTGACTGAGCTTGAGCCTCTGTAGGTATTGACTGTGTCCTTGCCCATCGTGTTGTAGACATACATGTCGAGCTTGAACGGAGCCTTGACCGTGACTTTCCTGAGGTTCGGCTCAGCTGCGTTTGCGACTGTCGTCTTCTCTGAGATGGCAAGTTCTCCGAAAGACGGGGAATCGAAGAGGAAGACTACATCGTCTCCGCTTCTTACTGCGACATTGACGAGTGTGTCCTTTGAAGAATAGACACCGCCCATGTCCTTTTCCATCCTGTAGATGTTGACTGCCTCAGCGCCACCGAAATAGTCTTCCTCAAGTGCCTTGGCGAATCCTTCGGCGACCATCGCGTTGAACACTGTGTCACGTCCTGACAGGTCGTCCATATAGACGACAGACATAGTCTTGCCTGCGAGGTTGATACCTGACTTCGAGGGCTGCCTTACGTCGATCAGCATCGAGAATACCTCCGGCTCGCAGGAAGCGAGACAGAGAAGCGCAGCGGCCGCGAGTGTCAGAAATGAAAGCTTTCTCATAATCCTTAGTTTAAATATTCACCTGTAAGGTCGTATTCGTCGGCTGCTGTCAGACGGACGTTGATGAACTTACCTACCATCGACTGCGGATCCGCTCCCATCGAAGGTTCGAACTTGACGAGAATCTCGCCGTCGACCTCAGGGCTCTCGAATTCGCTGCGGCAGACAAGGATGTCATCACTGACGTCGTCGACAAGCACCTTGACTTCCGACCCCACACGAGACTGATTATAAGCAAATGATATACCACTCTGAAGTGTCATGAGCCTGTCGAGCCTGGATTGCTTGGTCTTAGGCATGACTGAGTCCCTCAGATGCTCTGCGGCGTAGGTTCCTTCCTCCTCGGAATACTTGAACGCTCCGAGTCTCTCGAACTGCGCTTCCTCGGTGAAAGCCATGAGCTCGTTGAACTCCTTGACGCCTTCTCCAGGATAGCCGACGATGAAGGTCGTACGAAGTACGATTCCCGGGACCTTCTCCCTCATTTTCTTTATAAGGGCTCTTGTCCATGCGCCGTCAACATGTCTGTGCATGCTGCCAAGCACCTTGTCTGCCACATGCTGGAGCGGGATGTCGAGATATCTGCAGACCTTAGGGTTGTTCGCCATCTGGTCGAGAACGTCCTCAGGGAAGCTGTCCGGATATGAGTAATGGATCCTTATCCACTCTATCTCCTCGATCGCTGAAAGCTTGTCGAGAAGCTCCGCGAGGGCTCTTCTCTTATAGAGATCCAGGCCGTAGTAGGTGGTGTCCTGGGCGATGAGTATCAGTTCCTTGACTCCTTCCGCCGCCAGAAGCTTCGCCTCTTCGACGATCTTCTCCATAGGGACTGACTTGTGCGCGCCTCTGATGAACGGAATTGCGCAGTACGAGCAGCGCCTGTCACAGCCTTCGGATATCTTGATGTAGGCGTAGGCGTGGTGGCGTCCGTGGCGGTATCTCTGCGCGGATCTCTCCGGCTTGACCTCGACTCCGAGGGCTCTGACCACAGGATCGAAATCCCTTGCGCCGTACCACTCGTCAACTTCCGGGATCATCTCAGGGAGCTGCGACATATATCGCTGCGAGAGACAGCCGAAGACTATCAGCCTTCCGACCAGTCCCCTGTTCTTCCTGTCGACCGCCTGGAAGATAGTGTCGACAGACTCTTCCTTCGCGTCCCCGATGAAACCGCAGGTGTTGATGATAAGATAGTCTACCCTGCCTTCATAGTCCTCAGGAACGATGGCGAATCTGTCTTCCACCTGGGCAAGTATATGCTCGGTGTCGACAGTGTTCTTGGAACATCCAAGAGTTATTGTCTGCAGGATCTTCTTATCTTCCATATGTCAGAAATTATTCCTCTGTCTCCTCAGCGGCAGCCTCGCGCTCGTCCTCTGCGAAGTCGAGTGATGCGAAGTTCTTGAGCTCGTTGTACCAGTCAACGACCTTCTTCATGTGTGATACATAGAAGCGGTCGCCGTCGTAGTCAGGAACTGCCTGTGCAAAGAGAGCCTTGAGTTCCTCAGCTGATGCCTTTGAAGTTGGTGCATCCTGCTCGCCGAGTACCTCGTGGAGCTTCTCGAACACCTTCTTGAGCTTGAGCTCGCCTTCCTCGGTGTAGATGCTGATGTCAGCGAGTGAGGTAAGTCTGCTCTTCATGTTGAACACGCTGCGTGCCTTTGTCGAAAGTGCCTCGACGATTGCGCCGTTACGTGCCTGAGCGATATAGAGGAACAGGCCGCGCTGGCCTGAGATTGAAAGTACTCTTGCGAGTTCTGTCTTATTCTGATTTTCCATTTTTATTTAGTTTGTTTTGTTTTCAGTTCCTTGTTTTCAGTTCCGTCGGACCCGCAGGGCCCGCACTTTGGACTCGTAGAGTCCGAGCTACAAATATAGCAATTTAAAAGCAATGTCCGTCCTCTGGGCGAGAGTATCCAGATCCAGGTCATTGTTGATTACGGCATCCGCCCTCGAAAGATCTGTCTTCTGCGCCTCTACCCTCCTGAGGATGGCTTCCTTAGGAGCCGAATCCCTCAAAGCAGCGCGCTCTACCCTCATCTGGAGCGGAGCATCGACAAGGACGACCGCATCGTACGTCCCCTCGAACAGCGGCTTGTCCGCCGCAATCGCCGACTCCATCACGACAAACGGACTGCCCCCGGAGTAACGGTACCATGGTCTTACGCCCTCGCGGAATTCCAGGTCCATGGTATCCCGCCAGCGGCAGAAGTCCCTGAGAACGGCCGGATGTACGACGCTTTCGAGACGTGAGAGGGCGTCTTCGGACGAGAAGATGATGGCGGCCAAGGCCTTGCGGTCGAGCTTTCCGTCCTCGCCTGTCAGCTTTACTCTCTTGCTTGTCTGCGTTGCCCTCTCGCCTGTCTGCGTTGCCCTCTCGCCTGTCAGCTTTGCCCCGAGGGCCTGCTCGATGTCGGCGATCAGCTGCTTGTCGCTGTCATAGAGACGCTTGGTCATCGAGTCGCTGTCGTAGACCGGAACACCCTTTGACCTCAGATATTCCGCCACAGCAGACTTTCCGCTGCCGATCCCTCCTGTCAGCAAGACTGTCTTCATCGGTCGATCTCCACACATTCGAAGATCTCCGGTTCGATCGTGTAGCTCAGCACTTCCTCCGGGAGGAAGTCGGTCTTTACCAGACATCTGCCGGAAAGCGAGGTCGAAAAGTCATTGTAGTCGACGTAGAAGCTGACGTCCGCGGCTGGGTCTATCGAGAGCGGGAATGCGCATCTGAACACAACCTTGGCAGTCGATGGGTAGATCACGAAGGTCTTGTTGCCAGGCACGTTGCGGCTTCCGACATGGACCTCGGACCTTATCTCGACATAGCGCTGGACATTGAGGACATATTCAGCCTCGGTCTTCGACATCCTGACACCTTTGACGGTAGCCAGCTTGATCTCGCCATGGGCAGTATTCTTCAGGTTGCTGAGACTGAAGGGCTTGGTGTATACCCTGTCGATGTTCTCGAGATGGAAAGGTTCGCCGTAGATGGTGACGGAATCGGGTGACATCCTCAGTCCCCCGACAGTCATGTACTGAGACTCGCATGAGATCGAGCATACCGGCTGGACCGGCACTTTCTTGCTGTTCTCGAACGGGAAGCGGAAGAAGAGCGTATCGGTCACGAAGCCTTCCATTCCGGCTTTATCTCCGAAGATCTTTCCGACGTAAGTATTGAGCTCTGAGGAAGTTATGTAGTACAGGTCTCCGCTCTTGACATGGAGGTCCTCGGTCGCGAACCAGACGCTGATCGGCTTCTTCTCGCTCGCCTTGTCAAGTCTTATGAGGTCGAATCCACGGGTGTGGCATCGGCCGAGCACGAGGGCCGTGTTGCTCGATGCCTGCTTGTGTCCATCGAGGTTGCTCATCGCAACGACAGGTACGCTCACGACTTTCGTATAGTTAAGCGTGAGGTTGTAGACCAGCCATATTGAAAACGCCAACAGGAGAGACGCCATGAATCTGGCAAGGTCCCTCCCGTTTGTCTTCAAAAGTCTGCGTATCCCGTCTAGGATCATCCTGCAGTGTAATTACTTAGTCTGGGTATCAGACTACTTCACCTGTGTGTCAGAGAAATCCCTTACGAGGGAGTTCTTGTCTACGCGGAGCTTCACGTCACCGTCGACCTTGATGAGAGCGGTTCTCTCGTCTACCTGGTCTACAGTACCATAGATACCACCTACGGTCACGATCTTGTCGCCTTTCTTGAGCTCAGAGCGGAACTTCTCGAGTTCCTTCTGCTGCTTGCGCTGCGGACGGATCATGAAGATGTACATGATACCGAAGATAAGGAGAAGCATGATCCACATTGGAGCTGCACTTGGCTGCGGAGCGGCAGCTGCCTGAAGGATTAATGAAAGTGTTGTCATTTTGTTTTGTTTTTATTCAATTGTCAATTTGTCGAGCAGGCCGTTGACGAACTGGCGGCTCTTCGGCGAGCAGTAGAATTTGGAGATGTCGATGTACTCGTTGAGGGTGACGTTCCTTGGGATTGTCGGGAAGTTCTTTGACTCTGCGACGCCGAGCGCGATGATCGCCATGTCGGCTGAGAAGAGCCTGTCCTTGTCCCAGTCAGGAACGATCTCGATTATCTGGTTGAATGTCGACTCGTAGCTGGTGAACGCGCAGGTCACGAGCTTGTGTACAAAGGCGTTGTCGCTCTCGAGGTCCGATGTCGACTTCTGCCTCTTGATCTCGTCGCTCTGATAGAGCTCAGGAAGTCTCCATGAACGGCCCTTTGCCATGCTGTCGAGTGTCTTGCATACCCAGATCAGGGCATATCCGAGATCGTCCATCCAGTAGATTGACTGGTCCTCAAGGATTGCGTGGAGTTCCTCAAGATCCTCGAACTCAGTCTCGAAGGCCTTCTTGAAAAGATCGCAGTCCTCCTTGATCGAGGTCTCAGGATGCGACATGTATTCTGCGTAGTAGTCGCTCTGGACCATCGAGTCGAGCACCTTTCTCACGAGGATGTCGTATGGCTCCCACGAGAGCTTCTTCTTCTGGATCAGCTTCGTGAAATCAGGGTCGTTCTCGAGGACTGTGCTGAGTGCGTTCTTCGCGAACTTCTCGTTAGGGTTGCGCTCTTCCTCTGTAGGGTTGAACTTGCCCTTTGCAGCATCGATCCTGTTCTGCGCCTCTCTTGTGAGATAAGGCACGATTGCAAGCATGTATAGATACAGGTCACGCGTCGCTTCGCATGACTTGTCGAGTTCGTAGAGTGCTTCGTTAAGTCCCATGCCTCCCCTGACCGCATATCCGTAAATCACTTTGAAGGCTTTGATCCTTAGTATTCTTCTGTTTAGCATAAATCGTTATATGGAAAAATATTCCTACAAAGATAGTTGATTATTCGGAAAAATCCTTAAATTTGAGACGATATATGTGGTAAAAAACACATCCAAAAAACCATTCAGGACTATGTACAGGGAAGATTACGACGGTGGCTACGGCAACGACAGATCATCTGACGAGGTTTACTCAAAGCCGGTCAGAGCAGGAAAAAGGACTTATTTCTTTGACGTAAAGTCGACTAAAGGCAATAACGACTTCTACCTGACAATTACAGAAAGCAAGAAGAAAGTCGAGCACGACGGCCGCTTCACATACGACAAGCACAAGATCTTCCTCTACAAGGAGGACTTCGAGAAGTTCACCGAGGGTCTCCAGGAAGTCATTGACTACATCAAGGCCAACTGCCTCAAGGACGCCCCCGAAGGCGGCTACGAGCACAGATACAGAGACGACGCTCCTCAGTCAGAAGGCTCAGGAGAAGAGTTCTAGCCCATACGACAAAGACCGGACGAATTCCGGTCTTTGTCGGTTAATATCAAGGACAGACAGCCGAAAACCACACAGACGGCCGGGCAAGGCTGTCAACACATACAGTAACACCAGACCACCACACATTTATGAAAAAGACCTTTGCGCTCGCCTCGATGGCGGCACTCCTTACCCTCGCTTCCTGCGGCCCTAAGTGGGTAGAAAGCGAAAGCGGATACGGCTACAACATCATCAGCCAGAAAGGCGGCAAGACACTCGGATACACTCCCGGCTCAGGAGTAGGCATTATCACAGACAGAGGCTACGCCTTCAAGGACCTCAACCGCAACGGGGTGCTTGACAAGTACGAGGACTGGAGGCTTTCTGCAAAGGAAAGGGCCACCGACCTCGCTGCCCAGCTCTCGATCGACGAGATCGCCGGCCTGATGCTCTACAGCGCACATCAGGCTGTTCCTGACAGCAACATGTCCGAGCAGCAGAGGAAGTTCCTCAAGGAGGACAACCTGCGCCACGTCCTGGTGACCAGGCTCGCGAGCCCTGAGATCGCTGCCAAATGGAACAACAACGTCCAGGCCTTCGTGGAAGGCTTCGGACATGGCATCCCTGCCAACAATTCTTCGGACCCGCGCCATGGTGCCAGCGTCACAGCTGAGTACGACGCCGGAAACGGAGGTACCATAAGCCTATGGCCTTCTTCGCTAGGAATGGCCGCGACCTTCGACCCGGCGCTTGTCGGCAAGTTCGGCCAGATCGCGTCGCAGGAGTACAGGGCTCTCGGCATCGCCACTGCCCTCTCCCCTCAGATCGACCTTGCGACGGAGCCTAGGTGGTCGCGATTCAGCGGCACTTTCGGTGAGGACCCTGAGCTTGACAAGGACATGGCGAAGGCCTATGTCGACGGTTTCCAGACCTCGACGGGAAAGGACGAGATCGAAGGCGGATGGGGCTATATGAGCGTCAACGCGATGATCAAGCACTGGCCTTCAGGCGGTCCTGAGGAAGGTGGCCGTGATGCCCATTATAACTATGGCAAGTACGCAGTCTATCCGGGGGAAAACTTTGCCACACACCTCAGGCCTTTCGTCGAAGGTGCCATGGACCTGGACGGCGGAACCGGGATGGCTTCGGCCGTAATGCCTTACTACACAATTTCTTACAATTTCGACGGCAAGGAGAACAAGGTCGGCAACAGCTATAGCAAGTATGTCATCACCGACCTTCTCAGAGGCAAGTATAATTTCGACGGAGTTGTCTGCTCCGACTGGGGAATCACCAAGGACAACAACTCGATCACAGCTTTCGGAACGACCTGCTGGGGCGAGGAGACAAGGACCGAGGTCGAGAGGCATTTCGACGCTATCCTTGCCGGTATCGACCAGTTCGGCGGAAACAATGTAAAGGGTCCGGTGATCGAGGCTTACAACATGTGGGTCAATGAGTTCGGTCAAGAGTCTGCCGACAAGAGGTTCCAGGATTCGGCAAGGAGACTGCTGATGAACATCTTCCGTGTCGGCCTCTTCGAGAACCCTTATCTCGACCCTGACGCGAGCACCGCGATCGTCGGAAAGCCCGAGTTCATGGCAGAGGGATACGATGCCCAGCTCAAGAGTATCGTGATGCTCAAGAACCACTCAGGAGTCCTCCCTCTCGCGAAGACTACCAAGGTGTATCTCCCAAGGCCTCTTCAGAACGCCGATCTTCCTGCGAAGTACTTCCAGATTGTCGACAATCCTGCCGACGCTGATGTTGCCATGGTCTTTATCAAGGAGCCTTCTACCGGTTCCGGATACAGCACCGACGACGTTGCGAAGGGCGGAAACGGATATGTCCCTATCAGCCTCCAGTACAGCGACTACACTGCCGAGTACGCCCGCGAGGTCAGCATAGCCGGCGGCGACCCGAAGGAATCGTTCACCAACAGGTCCTACAAGGGCAAGACCGTCAAGGCCTCGAACAAGGGCGAGATGGAGATCGTCCTCGACACAAAGAAGGCCATGGGCGGCAAGCCTGTGATCGTCGTCGCGAGCGTCGGCAGGCCTATGGTTATGTCTGAGATAGAGGGTGCTGCAGATGCTATCCTTCTGTCTTTCAGCGTTCAGAACCAGGCGATTCTCGATGTGGTCAGCGGCGCCTTCGAGCCTTCAGGCCTTCTCCCAATGCAGATGCCTGCCGACATGAAGACAGTCGAGCTTCAGAAGGAGGACGTTCCTCATGACATGGACTGCCACGTCGACGCCGACGGCAACAGCTACGACTTCGCCTTCGGCCTCAACTGGAGCGGCGTCATCAAGGACGCCAGGACGGAGAGGTACTCCATTGCCCGCAATCAGTAAGGCGTCCCCAGATTTGGAAGGCCTTCCTAGATTTGGAAGACGACGGATTTGTATGTTTTAGCCTTCCCGTTTTTAAAGGATTTGATATATTTGTACGGACTAATCACTGAGTTTTATGGACCCACGCGCAGAAAGAATATACAAGGCAGCCGACTACGTCAAAGGCATACTCGAGGCCAAAGGCCTTCAGCCTAGCGTCGGCATAGTTCTCGGAAGCGGTCTCGGCCGCCTCGTCGACCAGATCAGCGACCAGATCGCCATCCCATACAAGGAAATCCCCGGATTCCCAGTCTCTACGGCCATCGGCCACAAGGGCAACTTCATCATCGGAACACTCGGCGGCAAGACAGTGATCGCCATGCAAGGCAGGATACACTACTACGAGGGATATCCCATGGACCTTGTCACCCTCCCAATCCGCGTCATGAAGGTCATCGGCATCAAGTGCCTCTTCGTTTCGAACGCGGCCGGCGGTGTGAACTACGACTTCAAGGTCGGCGACCTGATGATCATCAAGGACCATATCAACATGCTCCCGAACCCTCTCATCGGCCCTAACCTCGACGATTTCGGCCCGAGGTTCCCGGACATGACCCGTCCGTACGACCACCGTCTCATCGCCCTGGCCAAGGAAACGGCGTCAGAGCTGGGCATCGAGCTGAAGGAAGGCGTCTATTTCGCCGGCACCGGCCCGACCTACGAGACCCCGCATGAGTACAGGTACATCAGAATCATCGGCGGCGACGCAACCGGCATGTCGACCGTCCCTGAGGTCATCGTGGCCCGCCATTCGGACATCCCTGTCTTCGGCATGTCAGTGATCACCAACGAGGCCCACGACGACTACGCCGAGGACTACGTCAACGACGGCGACGACGTCATCAAGGCCGCCAACGCCGCTGCCGACCGCATGTCCTCCCTTTTCGCCAGGATCATAGAGAAGTTAGGGTAACGGTTTCAACAGCCTGATCAACGGCCACAAGCAGCAAGCTCGACGGTCCCCCAAGATCAACGGCCGCAAGCAGCAAGCCCGACGGCCCCCCAAGATCAACGGCCACAAGCAGCAAGCCCGACGGTCCCCCAAGATCAACGGCCGCAAGCAGCAAGCCCGACGGTCCCCCAATAAATTGAAAATGAAAGCTTTATTCACTATACTACTGCTCGTCACCTCGAATGTATTTATGACGTTCGCATGGTACGGACACCTCAAGCTCCAGGAGATGAAGATCTCCGACAGCTGGCCGCTTATCCTGGTCATCCTCTTCAGCTGGGGACTGGCCTTCTTCGAGTACTGCGCCCAGGTTCCTGCCAACAGGATCGGCTTCCTCGGCAACGGCGGCCCATTCAGCCTCATCCAGCTCAAGGTCATCCAGGAAGTCATCTCCCTGACTGTCTTCACCATCGTCGTGATGTGCCTCTTCAAAGGCGAGGCGCTTCAGTGGAACCACTTCGTCGCCTTCGGCCTCCTGATCCTCTCGGTATTCTTTGTGTTCCTGAAATAGGAAGCGCTGTCCAGGCAGGCTGTGGGCAGGTAGGCAGTGTCCAGGTAGGCAGTGTCCAGGCAGGCTGTGTCCAGGTAGGTAGTGCGCAATCGAAAATTTGCTACCCGAAAATCACCTTCCACACGAAGTGGTCTCTCATGCGTGCTAGGGCCGTGTTCGTGTGGAAGGTGAGCCGATTTTGCCTCACCTTCCACAAAAAGATGCCCTAAAAGGCGTTCAAAGCGAGATATGCGTGGAAGGTGATTTTCAGGTTGTCGGCCGGACGAGACCTGGTGCACTGATCCACCGCCAGTGCCGTTGGGATGGCCTTCGCCGCACCAGGTGTCAGGCAAACAACGAGACCTGGTGCACTGATTCCCCGCCGGTGCCGTTGGGATGGCCTTCGCCGCACCAGGTGTCAGGAAAACAACGAGACCTGGTGCACCGATCCCCCGCCAGTGCCGTTGGGATGGCCTTCGCCGCACCAGGTGTCAGGCAAACGACGAGATCTGGTGCACTGTTCCCCCGCCGGTGCCGTTGGGACGGCCTTCGCCGCACCAGGTGTCAGGCAAACGACGAGACCTGGTGCACTGATCCCCCGCCGGTGCCGTTGGGAAGGCCTTCGCCGCACCAGGTGTCAGGGAAACAACGAGACCTGGTGCACTGATCCCCCGCCGGTGCCGTTGGGAAGGCCTTCGCCGCACCAGGTGTCAGGCAAACAACGAGACCTGGTGCACTGATCCCCCGCCGGTGCCAGTGGGATGGCCTTCGCCGCACCAGGTGTCAGGGAAACGACGGGACCTGGTGCACTGATCCCACGCCGGTGCCGTTGGGATGGTCTTCGCCGCACCAGGTGTCAGGAAAACAACGAGACCTGGTGCACTGACCCCCCCGCCGGTGCCATTGGGAAGGCCTTCGCCGCACCAGGTGTCGTTGGAATGGCCATCGCCAATCACTACTCCTGATTCCTCAGGCATGCAGGCAATTTGCCATGCTCGCGGTGATGCGCTACGCAGACGCAGCACTTGCCATGACGCGGACAATCCTTCGGGCATGGGCAGTCTATGGAAGGATTGTGCTGGCAGACCGGCTTTGCGGCTGGCTCGGCATTCGTTGAGGCTAGTTCAGCACTCTTCAAGGCTGGTTCGGCATTCGTCGAGGCTAGTTCGGCACTCTTTGCGGCTGGTTCGGCATTCTTTGCGGCAAGTTCGGCACTCTTCAAAGCTGGTTCGGCATTCGTTGCGGCGAGTTCGGCACTCTTTGCGGCTGGTTCGGCATTGTCCCTGTCGAAGACAGGCATGTTGTCCGGCAGGTCAATGGCTAATTCAATGAGACCAGCGACTGCACCGTTCTCGTCGAACCATGGAGTCTGATGCAGAAGCTTGTGCTTCCCGTGACGTATGATCTGGTAGGTGTTGGTGGTGCCGGTCTCAATCATGCGGCGTATCATCTGCCCGGCTTTCTCGCCATGGCAGTTGTAGAGATTCTTACCGGTGACATCTCCATCGCGCTTGATCGCGCGGTCGTTCTGGTAAAGGACGATGCCTTCCCTGTCACACACCGTCGCTGCGAAGTTCACGGTGTCTAGATAGCTGAACTGATCTTTCATTTTTTCTATTTGTTTTGTTCTTGGTCTATGGGGCCCAACTCCTTTTCTTCAGTTGGACGATGAATCCCAACTTATTTCTTCAGGATATTGTCAGAAACTTCTGAAACAAACACCCTCATCCTGACTCCGATCTCATCTCGGACTCTTCGGAATTCCTGAATGACTTCCAGCTCGTTTCCAGTGAAGGCATCGGGATCGTCGAAGCCTATGTGCAGGCGCTCGCCTACCTTTCCGTTGAACGCAGGGCAGGTCCTCTCGGCATTTCCGCACACGGTGATGACGCAGTCCCATGGTTCATCGACGAACTGGTCGACAGACTTCGGGAAGGCATTGTCGATGTTGATGCCGACTTCCTTCATGACCTGCTTTGCCAGCGGATGGACCTCGATGGCCGGGCTTATGCCCGCAGAACGGACAGTCCATGCGGGTACCATGGTCCTGAGCCATCCTTCGGCCATCTGGCTGCGGCAGCGATTGCCTGTGCAAAGTACCAATACCCTCATGGCTAGCAGATGTTGATTCTGAATTCAGGCATATGGAAAGGGCATTCGTTCCCACGGCACTGGTTGTTCATGGCACTGCGAGAACAGAGGACGAGCTCCGGCTTTGACATCTGTACGCCAAGATGCTCGGCAGTAAAGTCTATTGCGGCCAGCAAGGCGAGATACGAGTCCCTCTTGCAGCATCGCGGACCTCCGTTCATGGCAATCTGTCCGAGGGCACGTGAAGTCATGAGATTGCTCAGTCCCCATGCCTTGGTCGCAAGAGGAGAACTCTTCGTGACGATGCTGACGAACATGCCTGTGCTGATTCCGGCTCCGCAGGCGCCCCAGTTGCCACATGCTCCGCCTGGCACCTGTTTCCCGCGCCTGACCATCTCGGAAAGCGCCTTTTCCATGTCCACGTCACCACCCGCATTGTGAAATGCGGTGATCAAGGCTGCTCCGACCATGATATGATGCTCCGGACCATGCATGTGGCACATCGGCAGCGACATCATCTTCTCGAGAATCTCTACCGGATTTGAGGAAGACTCTGACATGCAGATGCCAATGATGCTGTCGATGCCGCTAGTGTGGCATTCATCACATACGTAGTGCCCGTTCGTGCAACGGACGTTGTTCGTGAACTTCCTGTGGCAGATTGCACATTCCATCTCCTCTGGATGTTCCAGATACTCAAGCGGAGCCCCGCAGATTATGCATTCCTCAGACTGTATCATTTTTTTCGCTCTTTCAATCCCTTGAACAATTCCTATATCATAAGCATTATCCTGCCATTAGCCTTGACGAAGGTGTCAGGATAGAGGCATACCACTCGGAACACCTGGGCGCTGGTCACAGGCTGGCCGTCCTTGCGGACATGGAGCTGACGGCGGTTGATGATCTCCGCTATCTGCTCTGTCTTCAGTCCCCCGTTACGCTCGGCAAGGACAAAGACTATGGCTTCTTCTATCTTCATTCTAGCTCGATCTTTTTCTGGTTAAGTCCCTATTCGAACTCGATCTTTGTCTGGTTAAGTCCCTATTCGAGCTCGATCACCTTCTGGTTAAGCCCCTATTCGAACTCGATCTTCTTGTTTCTCCTGCGGTCATAGGCCTTTCTGGACTTGTGCAGGACGGTTCTTGAGGAAACGGGACGTCCATGCGCCCTGATTTCCTCCTCGCGCGCCGCCTTGCGGTTGGCGAGCATGAAGTCGTCAAGCGATATGTGCAGTTTCTTCGGCGTTTTCTTTCTTCTCATAGTTTATGTTCATATGGTAATACTAAGTCCCAAAGTTCATGTTCGTATGGTAATACTAAGTCCCAAAGTACATGTTCATATAGCAATACAAAGATACGAGTATTTCGCAGTGGGTTGTAAACCAAAGTGCGTTCCTTAGAAAACACATGGACAAACTGCAACTATTCGTCTTAAAGATACGTGAATCCCACCGATAATCAAAGTGCTGAGACTTAATTAGTACTGCATCTGCGCTTTTTTACTGTGGATTCACTTTACTACCGTGGCTTCGTTTGCAACCCGACAATCACCTTCCACACGAAATGGTCTCCTAAAGGTGTATAAGCCATATCTGCGTGGAAGGTGAGACAAAATCGGCTCACCTTCCACCTAATGATGCCCCGAAGGCTATTCAGGGCAGGATTAGTGTGGAAGGTGATTTTCGGGTTTGACAAAAAGGCTGACTAAAAGGGGCGACCCCTCGCCCTAATCAATGCTGGCGATCATCTTGTCGAGGTCGGAGCTGAGGATCTTGCCGTCGAGGCAGATGAAGGTGATTTCATCGGGTTCGGCAGCGACCATCACGAGGCTGGTGATGTAGTCCCCTTCTGTGACCGTGTAGATAGTCATCTTGTCGCCGTCGCTCTTGGCCTCCATCATGAGCTCGAACTTGTTGCTCTTCACGAACTTGTTCACATCGGCTCCGATCTTGTCGGCAACGGCACCGTTCTCGACAGAAAGGAGGTAGAAGCCGCTGAGGGACTTCACGATCGAAGCGAGGTCGATGTCCTGCTCGTCGTAGGAGATAGGGAGATTGCCGATGAGCTTGAACATGGCTGGTGACACATAGACTGCATCTACGCCTGGCTCATCTGAGTATTTCTGATAGATTGACTTTCCGTTCTGTGCGAATGCGCTGACTGTGAGCAGCATTGACGCTATGATTGCAAAAAACTTCTTCATGGTCTGATTTTTCTTTATTTAAGTGCCTGGTTAATTCTTTTCTGATCGATCATTTCTGTTCAAATGTTCAGTTGTTCATTATCTAAGTGACTGATTAATAATCTCTATCGGGGTCTCGATACATTCATTCCCCTTCTGGACGCTGCTGATTCCGTCCTTCAGGCCTCCTCCGATCTTCAGCAT
>JAZRWK010000015.1:0-3722 GCA_045599665.1 Candidatus Cryptobacteroides sp. | reverse complement strand
CGGGCAGGCACGAACGGGCCTAGCGGGGAATCGCCCACAGCCACATCTATGGCGTGTTCAGGCTTATCCTTCCGGTCAAGGGTGACATAATAGTAGAATTTTCCGTCTGACTCCACAACCTGAGCGGCCCAGGCACCGTTTTGTCTGCGCGTATTTGTTTTTTCGCCCTACCACCCCCAAAATCGAGGGGTAGTAGGGCGATTTTAACAATTTGCGGAAATGTTTCCGGTGTATTCGAGAACGGAACTTATATCTGCTGATGTTGGCAAGAGCCATATTGATGGCTATGCGGCTTATCCATCCATAGAGAGATCCTTTGCCGCGATAAGTGAAAGTATCTATCTTGGAGAGCACCTTGAGAATGGAATCGTGCACCAGATCCTGGGCCTCATCCCGCCCCCAGTGAAAGTTCCGCTGTAGTACTGGATGGTCTGTCCGCCCTTGGTCTCACACAAAGTGAAGGTATCCGTTGTATACCACTTGACCTCATATCTGATTCTGTCGGTTGCCAACAGGCCCACGATACCGGTATCGACAATGCACGAAAAAAAAGAAACACATAGGCCTGAACGTTGCTATGGAAACGAGCATCACTTATAAAGTCTCGCCCGATATTCGTTAGGAGAAGAGCCCCTGAAGCGCCTGAACATCCTGCTGAAATGCGCAGGAGAGCAGTAGCCGACAGAGTATGCTATCTGTTCGATCGACATCTCAGGATGTCCTGTCAGCATCATGCATGACCTGTTTATCCTCATCTCGTTGAGGGCGAACATGAAAGTCTTTCCCGCCTTGCGCTTGAAGAAGTTGCAGAAGGCTGTCTTCCCCATACAGAACTCATCCGCAACCCTCTCAAGACTCAAGGGTTCCGACATATGCTCCTCCATATATTCAAGGACTTGCTGAATCTTGCCGAAAGATGCTGACTTGTCGTGAAGAATCCCGTCCAGGGTGATCTTGCGCCTGTCACGACATTTATATGCAGCCACCAGCATCTCCAACAGGGACAGAAGTCTCTCCTCAGGTTCCATAGAGACCATGGCCATCATGAGCGTCGACAAACGGGACGCCTCATTGCCTCTGATCTCGACAGCGTGGTCAAGACCGCTGACAAAGGATACCACCCCTTTCATTTCAGGGAACGCGGCAAGGTATGATGTGACAAGTTCTAACGGAAACTGGACACTGTACTCCTGAATCCTCACATTCTCCGTATTCTTATAGACCCAGTTGTGAGGGACTCCTCCCGGGATGAGAAGAACCTCCATTTCCTTGAAAGGTTCGCTTACATCCCCGATAGTACGGATCCCATATCCACTGAAAGTGAACTGGAACTCCAATTCCGGATGGGCGTGAAGTTCCAGAGTCTCGATCGTTGCTTCCTGATCATATCTGGCAAGGAATGAACATCCGTCAGGAATCACAACACGTTCGTAGCAGACGACATCGTTCATAATGTGAATTTTGGACAAATATAATACAATATTCATCAAGAGCATTCCAAGCTGAACCGAAAAATTTGCACATCGTCCATAGAAACAGAGTACAGATGAGCACTTTCCTTGAATCGAAGCCGAGATATGAGATCCTCGATGGTCTCAGAGGCGTCGCCGCCCTGATGGTCGTGGCATACCATCTTTGTGAAGTATACATGACAAGCTACGCCGATGCGATGGTCAACCATGGCTACCTCGCCGTGGATTTCTTCTTCGCTCTCTCCGGTTTCGTCATAGGATACGCCTACGACGACCGATGGGACAGGATGAGCATCTGGGGCTTCTTCAAGCGAAGACTCAGCAGACTCCATCCCATGGTCATCTTCGGAGTCATCCTAGGAGCCATCTGCTTCTATTTCCAGGACTGTGCAGACTTCCCGATGATAAAAGACACCAGTGCTGGACAGCTGCTTGTCGTCATGCTGATCAACATGCTGATGCTCCCGCTGCTTCCTTCCATGGACATACGCGGAACTGCAGAAGTCTCGGCCCTGAACGGCCCGACATGGACCCTGATGTACGAATACTTCGCCAACATCATATATGCGTTCGTACTCAGAAGGCTTCCGAAGATAGCCCTTGCAGTTCTTATGGTCATGGCAGCCTCACTCACGATTGATGTCGCCATGGACCTGGACATGTTCGGGATGCTTGATGGTTACGAGACACCTAATGCCATTCTTGGCGGATGGGCTCTGACCAGACAGGGAGTGTACCTCGGCATCACCAGACTTGCCTATCCATTCCTTGCAGGACTGCTCATTTCAAGAATGGGATGGACTATCAATAAGAAGAATGCTTTTCTGTGGTGCGCCATCGCGATAGTCGTTCTGTTCAATGTCCCGTTCCTTGGTGGAAGATGCATGATGGCAGAAGGCATTTTCAACAGTATGATGATCCTCCTGGTCATGCCTCTGATTATCTCAGTGGCTGCAGGAAGCACGATTTCGGGAAAGAAGTGGTCCGGCCTATGCCGATTCTGCGGCGAAATCTCTTTCCCACTCTACATCACACACTATCCATTCGTCTTCATCCAGCATGCATGGGCCCAGAACCATCCCGGCCTTCCTGCATCCGTCCATGTCACAGTGGCGATCGGCACTTTCGCACTAGCCCTGTTTGTCGCTTACGCAGCGCTTAGACTGTATGACGAGCCTGTCCGCAACTGGCTGAAGAAGGACAGAATAGAAGGCTCATCAGCAGGGCCGACAAAGTTTTAATAAGTGTTTTTCATCGACAATGGACTTCTAGAACGACAATGTCACACCAGTGATGAGAGAGCGAGGAAGAGACGGTCCGTATATATATCCAGAGTCTCTGTACTCACCTTTGTCGAAGTCCTTCTGGTAAGAGCTGCTTGACTGGCTTGTAGGTCGCGACCATGTAACCATATGAATCCGGGCTGCGGAATACTTTGAGGGTCGCCTCGACATCTGGGTCTGTGCTCCTGTAACAGAAGTGAGGTCTTTCGACTTTCCGTATGCAGAGTAATCGCCAGAGTCGACCGGCAGTTACGGAAGATGCCAGATATCCGGATTGGCGCTCAGCCCCTCCTGGGTGAGGGGCACTGGACGAATGGTGCCATCATTGTTGAAGAAAAGATACTCGGCGCAGACGCTTCTGCGGCATTGTCCGCCGGGTTCTCCCCTTTGGCTGTAGGAACCGTCATGATAGATGTAGTACCATTGATTGCGGAAGTGGATCACAGAAGGATGTATGGTAAAACCATGATTGGCCGATGTACTGATAAAGCCTCTGTATGTCCATGGTCCCTCCATCCGCTCAGCTGTGCTGTAAGCCATCTGCTCCTCCTGTACACCCGGAGCGTCCGATGCATAAATGAGATAGTACAGACCGCTGCGCTTGAAGAGCCATGGTCCCTCGGAATAGTTGCGCATAGGGACTTTGCGTATCTCCCCGTCAAGTTCGATCATGTTTTTCTTCAGTTTAGCCATGTAGCAGTCACCATTGCCCCAGGCAATCCAGGCAGTCCCGTCATCATCGATGAAAACCGTAGGGTCTATATCTGCATTCGGTCTGTGCGAGTCCGGAGTCATGTCATCCGTTATAAGCGGAGTTCCGTCCTTGCGGGCAGGCACGAACGGGCCTAGCGGGGAATCGCCCACAGCCACATCTATGGCGTGTTCAGGCTTATCCTTCCGGTCAAGGGTGACATAATAGTAGAATTTTCCGTCTGACTCCACAACCTGAGCGGCCCAGGCACCGTTT
>JAZRWK010000014.1:0-70969 GCA_045599665.1 Candidatus Cryptobacteroides sp. | reverse complement strand
ACTATTTAATTAAAGAAAGATTTAATTATTTATTAAAACTTATTTTTAAGTAAATTTTATTTTAAGTAAAGAAAGTTTTATTTAAACATCTATTTAATTAAATCTATAAAGAAGTATTTATTTAAAGGAATATTTATTATATTTGCCGTCGAGATAAAAAGATACCTTAATATTATATGGCTAAGATAATCTGCTTCGTAAACAACAAGGGAGGCTGCGGAAAGACAACGACAGTCTGCGCTATCGGAATGGCCTGGGCAAGCCTGGGAAAGAAGATACTCTTCATAGACCTGGACTCACAGTCCAACCTCACCAGTATCGTGACTGATACAGATCCATCAACCCAGGAGTGGGACACCACACTCGAGGACGCATTTGTGGGCGGTCCTGAGTTCGGTCTTCCTATCGTGCACGTCAACGAACATATCGATATCGTTCCATCAGATCTCGATCTCTCGAACTTCGACAAGGATACAACGAGGTTCACAGGCAGGGAATACCTCCTCGCAGACCTTATTGAGACTGTGAAGAACAACTACGACTACATTCTCCTAGACTGTCCTCCAGCTCTCGGACTCATCACATACAATGCTCTCGTAGCATCTGACTACCTGGTAATGGTTACCAATGCAGAGGGTCTCTCATACAGAGGTCTGAAGATGGTTGCAAGTCTCTACAATGAGGTGATCGGAAACCGCAGACTCAACCCGTCACTCCAGATTCTTGGTGTCGTAGTAACAAGATATGAGAAGAACAATCTCTCTGAAATGTATCTTGGAAAGATCAAGAATGACCTCGGGGACATGGTCATCGAACCGGTAATCCGTAAGTCTACAAAGGTGGCTCAGTCAGCATCTTTCCAGCAGAATCTCTATACCTTCGATCCTAACGGAAAGGCGACTCAGGACTATAAGAAAGTATCCGCTGAACTTCTTCAACGTATTGAAATCAAATAGTTTAGTAATTAAATAAATATCTATTTAATTAAATAAATATTTAAGAATATGCCAACAGGATTCGAGAAATTCAGCAAGAGAGCTCTACAGGAGGAGCCCATCACAATAGGTAGAAAATCAGTAGAGGAAAAGACTGTTGAAACACCAGCAAAGGCTGAGCCGTCAAGGATTGAACAGACCAGGCCTCAGATCGAAAGGCCGGTCGTAGAAAGACCGGTTGTCCAGAGAGCAAGCAGGGTAGTGGAGCCCGAGACTAAGAGAAGAGGACGACCTAAGAAGGAGGACCGTGACTCTGAAGGACTCGCCACAGTGACCATCCAGATGCATCCGGAGGCGAAAGACAAGCTTATGGAGATGAAGTACCGCGAGCACAAGAACATGTGGGAACTTGTGGAGGAAGCACTCGACGATCTTTACTGCAAGTACTACGGCAAGTAATAGGGGAGTAAATAAACGCATGATAATAAGTTATACGCTATAATTTTACTCCCATCAGGATTAGGAGATAATCAAAAGGGGAGAAAAAAAACGATAATGAGATTACACCGGCAGGGGAGAGGAAAATCAAGTTTTTCCATATCTTCTGCCGGTATTTTCTCCTCAAATATGACCTGATACCGGGTAAAGGAACAGCTTCGTGAGGGGGGGGATTTTCCAAACAGAGCTGAGAATGAAGGCATTATAAAAAGGGGAGTTTTACAATTATCGATTTATCGATTAGAACGGAATTTTCTCCCACATGAACAAAAAGAGAGAGAAATATTGTAAGTTTTTGTTGATTCCACCATTTTTTTTCTTCCGTTATATTATATTTGCAAACAGAAATAGGAGAAAAAAAACATGAAGCCAGGATCAAGACGCAATAATTACGTCTCTTTTTTCCGTCAAATGCCGGGAAGGGGGGCGCGCGCAACGGGGGGATGGGTCCTGCGGAGCGACGCTCATTCGCCGCGTCCGGCTTTCTGTCTTCACCGCTCCATCCGTCGCGGTGTGTCTTTGTTTTTTTCTTCGTTTCAGTGTTTTTCTGTATTTTTCCGTCTCACTTTCTCTCAACACTTTAATATCTTATTAAATTTTGATAAAGCATATTTATATCTTATCAGAATTTTTAAAGATGTCATCAATGTTGTGTCTGTCAGTTACTTAGAGTCGTTTTATATCTCTCGTTTGGGGAGTTATGAAATTAGAAAGGGGAGTTTTGCAATGTATGGAAAAGCGTAGTTAAGGGAGTTTTGGAATTAAAGGGGAGTTTTGGAATTATACCCCATGTATAGTAATGGCAGAGGAAGAACTTAATAAAGACAAGCCGGTTGATATCCAGACCGTGGCGACGACTACAAGGAATGTCGTGGAGTCGTATATATTTGCTACGGGTCATCAGGACGTAAGTATCTATTCCGAGCGTCTGATGATGCAGCTCGTGAAGGCAGCGCAGTGCCAGGTTGCCGGCCTTAACTTCAAGGACGGTTCGTCCATTGCCCAGGTGAGCATAGGCAAGCTTGGTGATGCGATGGTCGAGATTGAAGCACGCGAACTTCTCAACGGTGACAAGAACACCAACTATACACAGGCAAAGAAGTCTGTGCTCGAGCTTATGAACAAGACGATCGCCCATGAACGTCCGGCAATGAAGAACGGCAAGCCTGTCCTGAACGAGAAGGGAGAGCAGGTCTATGAGTTCGAGGCCCACAATCTTGTGAACGACGTGTGGATCAATAAGAAGCCAGGCTCTATCATAGTGAATGTCAACAAGACTACCTGGGAGGCTATCCTGGACTTTTCGAAGGGCTTCAGGAGATATGACCTGCAAGTCGCGATGAAGTTCTCAAGGACATGCTCGTTGAGGATGTACAAGATCATCAGCAACCAGCAGTATCCGATACAGTTCACCATCCAGGAACTGAGGGAACAGTGGGGCCTGACCGACAAGTACGCCAAGACCAAGGACTTCATAAAGAACACCATAGTCTCTGCGAAAGAGGAACTCGACAGAGTCTCACCATGGACATTTGACTATGAGCCCGTATATGCAGAGTCGGCCGAGCAGAACAGGGGAAGGACGGGACGCAAGAGCATCACTTCCATCAAGTTCTATCCAAAGCATCAGGTCAAGTACGAGAGCACGTCGGCCGTGACGAATATGCTAAGCCCTGTGGATGTGCTCGGGAAACCGCTGGTGGACCGTCTCGTGAAGACCCTTGGTTTCTCCATGTCCGAGATCAAGCCTCACGTGGTCATGTTCAGTACCGCGCAGAAGTATTTCAATCTTGAGGATTTCCTCCTTGAGATCGGTCCGAGCGCGCTGCGTGCGCCTAATCCGAGAGGCTATGTGGTCAATGCGATCAAGAAGCGTCTGAAGGAGAGATACGGTGTCGTGATAAAGAAGCATGAGATCGTATCCGAGGGTGTGGCACCGAAGGCGACCCAGAAGGCGAAGAAAGGTCTTGACGCGATGAGCGTGTCTGAGATACTTTCTCGAGGCAATCTCCCGCAGGAACCAGATGAACAGTAATTCAAAATTAACAAATTTTATGAAAAGATATCTTTCTACCCTGTTTCTGATGTTGCTGATATCGTGTGGTATTTCCTGCAACAAGAAACCGTATGATCCTGCGCAGGATCCGAACAGGAGGGAGCCGGCGGTTGAACAGCCATCTGACGGAGGAAATCAGTCGGACAGTGACGGTGAAACCCATGACGATGTAGTCACTGCTCCGCCAGCAGACCTGACCCAGTGGCTGAACTATAAGGAGTCTCCTCTGGATCCGTGGTACAAGAAGTATGTTGACTGTGACGGCCTCCCTGTCCTGTCGTCTGCCGCAGTGTCTGACGACGCGCTCCTCCAGGCCTGCTATATCGCGAGGGAAATGCTCAGGAAGCATCCGGAGGCAAGGCAGGAGATGATAAATTGCCATTTCCGCATCGGAGTCGTGGGCTACAAGGAGAACATCACGGATCTTCCGGAGTGCAGTGTGATGCCGATATGGTGGCCTGGTACCGACTGGAACGCGAGGGGCCGTGGCTATGGCGCCACCCTTGCCCTTCCTGTGATGTCCATCGGCGAGGAGAATCTCATCAAAATCCCGAATTTCCAGGAGAGGTACTACAGCGAGAGCATCATGGTCCACGAGTTCGCCCACAATGTGGATTTCGCCATGCGCCGTGTCGACTCCAAGTTCAAGGCTGACATCCTCTCAGCGTTCCAGAATGCCCAGAAGACAGGTCTCTGGAAGGGTACATATTCAATGGAGAACAGCGAGGAGTACTTTGCAGAGGGAGCTCAGGCGTGGTATGACACCTGCAGGATGGAGGTTCCGAACATGAATGGTACTGGTACCATGAAACTGAAAACCCGTGAGCAACTCAAGGCGTATGACAAGATGCTTTACGATCTCTGTGCATATACGTTCCCTGAAGAGAAGCTCAAGGGTTATCATTTCGATTTCGAGTAACAGTCTTTCCCTAGATCTTTGCGAAAGCCTGGTCGAGGTCGGCGATGATGTCGTCGATGTGTTCTACGCCTATCGAGAGGCGAACTGTAGCTGGAGTGATGTGCTGTTGCTCCAGCTCTTCTTTTGTCATCTGTGAGTGTGTGGTGGTGTAAGGATGTATCACAAGGCTCTTTACATCAGCCACATTTGCGAGAAGCGAGAAGATCTTCAGAGAGTCGATGAATTTCCATGCTTCTTCCTGACCGCCTGCGATCTCGAATGTGAAGATCGAGCCGCCGCCCTGAGGGAAGTATTTCTGATAGAGGCCATGGTCTGGATGTGACTCGACGGATGGGTGGTTCACCTTTGCCACCTTAGGGCTGGCCTGCAGGTACTCCACGACCTTGAGGGCGTTCTGTACGTGTCGTTCGATGCGGAGAGGGAGTGATTCCACGCCCTGAAGGAGGATCCATGCGTTGAAAGGGGAGATGCAGGCACCGGTGTCCCTGAGGATGACGGCACGTATTCGGGTCACGAAGGCCGCTGCTCCGGCGACGTCTGCGAATACGGCGCCATGGTAGCTTGGGTCTGGTTTTGCAAGGGTAGGGTACTTGTCAGGATCTGCTTTCCAGTTGAAATTTCCGGAGTCAATGATAACACCGCCCAGACTGCTGCCGTGTCCACCGATGAACTTAGTCGCTGAGTGCACGACTATGTCTGCTCCGTGCTCGATCGGACGGAGGAGGAACGGTGTCGCGAAGGTGTTGTCCACTATGAGCGCTATACCGTGCCTGTGGGCTACATCAGCGATGCTGTCCAGATCGGTGATGTCCGAGTTCGGATTTCCGAAGGTCTCTACGTAGATGGCTTTGGTTTCAGGTCTGACAGCGGCCTCAAGTGCTTCCAGGTCATTGACGTTGACGATGGTACTGGAAACTCCCTGAGTGCTCAGTGTGTGGGTTATGAGGTTGAATGATCCTCCATAGAGGTTGTCGGCAGCTACGATATGGTCGCCAGCCTGGGCGATGTTCTGGAGTGCGTAGGTCACGGCTGCGGCTCCTGAAGCGACGGCAAGGGCTGCAACACCACCTTCAAGGGCTGCGATCCTCTGCTCGAAGACATCCTGGGTGGAATTGGTGAGTCTTCCGTAGATGTTGCCGGCATCTCTGAGTCCGAACCGGTCAGCGGCATGCTGGCTGTCGTTGAAGACATAGGATGTTGTCTGGTAGATAGGAACTGCGCGTGAACCTGTTGTCGGGTCTGCTGTCTCCTGTCCTACATGGAGGGCGAGGGTTTCGAGGTGAAGATCTGTACTCATGATATTTTCTTTTTATTTGTTATCGTTTTTTCTATGCAAAGTTAGAGAGTGTAGAAAAAGGCTACAAGTAAATTTGAAAACAAAGAAAATATATCTAATATTGCGCTGTATATAGAAAAAGTGTACTTTTGTATGCCCTTTCGAAGGGCTGATTTGGAATAATGTTACTATGACAGAAAGACTCGACGCAACCGACATCGCCATTCTCCGCTGTCTGCAGGAGAATGCACGACTTACTACCAAGGAACTTGCCTCCAAGGTGAACCTCTCTACGACTCCAGTGTTCGAAAGGTTCAAGAGACTTGAGAAGGAGGGATATATAAAGAAATATGTCGCCGTGCTCGATGCCGACAAGCTCGGGCAGGGCTTCATCGTGTTCTGCAGCGTGAAGCTCCGCCAGATGGGAAGGGACATTGCCAACGACTTTGTCGACAGGGTAAGGGTGATCCCGCAGGTGACGGAATGCTACAATATCTCCGGAGAGTTTGACTACCTGCTCAAGATACACGCTCCGGACATGAAGTACTACAATGAGTTTCTCATCAACGAGCTGGGAACGATCGATTCTCTCGGAAGCGTCCAGTCGTCGTTCGTGATGAATGAGATAAAGCAGGCGAACGGACTGCCTCTCTAAGGCATCTCGAAATGCTGGTAGTCCTTGCTGTTTCCCCAGTCGCCGCCCCAGTTGAAACCTAGATCCTTGAAGAGGCGGTAGCAGAGGTCGCCGCGGACTATCTTGTATGGGAAGTCGGCGCTGCGGTCGAGATACTTTCCGGAACCATCCGGTTTGATCAGCACTGTGCTGTCGCGCATTACCTTGTAGTTGGGATTGTACAGAGGGTTTATGTCGACTGCCTTGCCCATTCCGTGCTTTGAGATAAGGCTGGTGCGGCTTATGCGTCGGAAGTTGAAGGCAGAGGAGTTGTTGTCGAGCATCGATGCGTCGTCATCGGCGTCGTAGTTGTCCATGAGGCGCATCTTCTCGATAGGGTAGCAGGCTTCATAGAGCTTGCGGAATATTTCCAGCACAGATGGCGCCACTGATCTGTGGATTACCATCTCTCCGACCACGGCAGTGCTGTCGGCAGTCCTGTGCAGGCAGGTCAGGTACATCAGAGAATCCCGTGGGACCGTGCAGTCTTCCTTGAAGGTCTTTCCCTCCATGACTGCGAAAACGCTGTCCGATATCTCTGAGACAGTGAAGAATCTGTCCGCCCCTATTGTCGCTATCCACTGATCCGGGACGGTGTCGCCCGGCATGAACGAAGGAACGGCGACAGGTTCCGGTACCATGGTACCAGACGGCTGGCGCCTGTGGCAGCCGGTACCCAGAAGGACTGTCAGGAGGGCCACTGCCGTCAGGAAATGGAAGTATCTATCGCACATTAGGATATATACCAGTAATTTGTGGTCATATTTTCACAAATATACTTATTTGAAGTTATCTTTGCAGACGAATAGACGAACTTAATAATATTTATTGACAATGAACAGCATACTTATAGTACTTCCTATCCTCACGGTCCTCATGTTTGACCTTGGTCTCACTCTCAGGCTTTCGGACTTCGTGACCGTGTTCCGTTATCCTAAGGCCATGATACTCGGACTCAGCGGTCAGCTCGTGCTCCTTCCGCTGATCGCCCTTGCCTTGGGTACTCTGCTCAACCTTCCGCCGCTCTTCTTCATCGGACTGGTGCTGATCGCATGCTGCCCGGGCGGATCGTCAAGCAACGTCTTCTCGAAGATCGCAGGTGGTGACGTAGCCCTGTCGGTATCCCTTACCGCAGTCAGCTCCCTCGTCACTCTCGTGACTCTTCCTATCATCATGAACTATACGACCCTGCGTCTTGGTGAGACCGTAGGCGTCACACTTCCTGTAGCGAACCTGCTCAAGCAGAATCTTCTCACAATGCTCCTCCCTATCGCCCTCGGCATCGCGCTCAGGTACTGGAAGGAAGGCGTGGCGATGAAGATCGACAAGGTGCTCTCGAAGGTCGCTTTCCCGGCTCTCATGCTTCTGGCAGCCATCTTCTTCATCCAGAACAAAGGTGCCATCATCGCGAACTTCAAGGTCCTCGGCCTCTCTACAGGCTCTCTCATCATCTGTGCCATCCTCGTAGCTGCGGTACTCGGTCGCCTTATCAGACTTGACAACAGGCAGCAGCGCACCATCAACATCGAGGTGGGAATGCAGAACGCCGCGCAGGCCATCGCAGTAGCTACAAGCCCGTTCGTGTTCAACAACAGCGAGATCGCCACACCGGCCATCATCTACGCGCTTCTGATGAACCTCGTGCTGCTCACCTACGTGGCGCTGATTCCTAAGAAGAAATAATGAAAAGAATACTCTTCATCTGCCACGGCAACATCTGCCGTTCACCAATGGCGGAGTTCATCCTCAAGGCCCTCGTCAAGGCGCACGGCCTGGAGAACCAGTACTATATCGAGTCTGCCGCAGTCTCCACCGAGGAGATAGGCAACACCATGTATCCGCCTGCAAAGCGCTGCCTGACCCAGCACGGCGTATGGTTCGACAAGAACAGGACCGCCCGTCAGGTGACGAAGGCTGACTATGACCGCTTCGACCGCCTTATCGTGATGGACAGCTCGAACCTCCGCTGGCTCATGAGGATCATCGGATCGGATCCGCAGGACAAGGTCCATATGATGATGTCCTACACCGGCCGTGGCCGCGACGTCGCGGATCCATGGTACACAGATGATTTCGAGACGACCTTCCAGGACCTTCTCGAGGCCTGCGAGGCGATGCTCGTGCTTTAGGAGCTATTATTTATACCAGCTATGAACATTAGATTCTCAATAGAATACAAGACCGTCTGGGGTGAGGAGCTCGTGCTCTGCACAGAGGCGGGAAGAATAAGGATGAGCTATTCCGACGGCGGGATCTGGACAGCAGAGGCTGAGGTCCCTTCATCGGGCATGACCTACCACTATGAAGTCAAGAGGGGCGGGGAGACCGTCCGCCGCGAGTGGTACTCCCATATCCTTGAGAAGTCAGACCTCAGGGCCGAGCTCAGGGATTCGTGGATCTCCAAGCCTACCGAGGACCGCAGCCGCCGCATGGCCGGCACCGCGGTGCCTGTGTTCTCCCTGAGGACCGAGGACGACTTCGGAGTAGGCGAGTTCCAGGACATCAGGCTTCTCGTCGACTGGGCCGTGAAGACCGGACAGTCAATCATCCAGCTCCTACCTATCAACGATACGACCATGGCAGGTACATGGCAGGACTCATATCCGTACAACGCCAACACCACCTTCGCCCTCCATCCAATGTACATCAACCTGCCAAAGGCGGGACTCAAGGTGGACGAGGAATACAGGTCACTCCAGAAGAAGCTCAACTCCCTCCAGAAGATAGACTACGTGCTTGTCAACAGCGAGAAGAACCGTCTCATGCACAGGATCTTCGACGAGACCTTCGCGAGCGTCAGCAGGACAAAAGCCTACAGGACCTTCATCTCAAGGAACGAGTCATGGCTTATGCCATATGCTGCCTTCCGTGCCCTCGGGGACATATACGGCACCCCTGAGTTCGGCAAGTGGGGCGAGTACGCGGTCTACGACGAGAAGAAGATCAGCTCATTCATCGCGAAGCATAAGAAGGAAATTGATTTCCACTGCTTCGTGCAGTACCATCTCGACCTCCAGCTCTCGGACGCCGTGGCCTATGCCCACAGGAACAACGTGGTGCTCAAGGGCGACCTTCCTATCGGAATCAGCCGCACCAGCGTCGACGCATGGCTCTATCCGGGCCTCTTCAACATGGATTCGCAGGCTGGAGCTCCGCCTGACGCCTTCGCTGAGGACGGCCAGAACTGGGGCTTCCCTACATACAACTGGGACGAGATGGCCAAGGACGGCTTTGCATGGTGGAAGTCACGCCTGCGGAAGATGTCGGAGTACTTCGATGCGTTCCGTATCGACCATATACTCGGATTCTTCCGAATCTGGGAGATCCCTGCCGACTGTCCTTACGGTCTTCTCGGATACTTCAACCCGGCGCTGCCATACAGCAGCGACGAGCTCCTCCAGATGGGCTTCGATATGGGCGAGAAGCGCTACAGCGTACCTGCGGAGGATGCGGGAGTGAGGGATGTCCTCTTCATCGAGGACCCTCGCCGCAAAGGATACTGGCATCCAAGGATCTCTGCGGGCAACACAAAGGTATATCAGACTCTTACACCTGCCCAGAAGGATACATTCAACTGGCTCCACGAGGACTTCTTCTACCGCCGTCACACCGACTTCTGGTGGCAGTCTGCGATGAAGAAGCTTCCGGGTCTCCTCGGTTCGACTACTATGCTCGCCTGCGGCGAGGACCTCGGAATGATCCCAGCCTGCGTCCCTGACGTCATGGACCGTCTCGGAATCCTCTCACTCGAGATACAGCGCATGCCTAAGACCTTCGGAGTGGAGTTCGACGATCCGCAGAGATATCCATACATGTGCGTGTGCACGACTTCCACCCATGATATGACTCCTATACGTGCCTGGTGGACCGAGGACAGGAAGATAACAGAGAGCTTCTATAAGAACATGCTTGGCGGCGAGGGAGATGCCCCTGAGGTATGTCCTGTAGGAATCTGCGAGCAGATCATACGCCAGCATCTCGAGTCACCGGCCATGTTCACGATCCTTCCGCTTCAGGACTGGCTCGCCATCGACTCAGACCTTCGCTACGCCAATCCGGACGAGGAACGAATCAACGTACCTGCCGAGTCACGCCACTACTGGCGCTACCGTCTCCACCTGACGCTCGAGACTCTCCTTGCTGCGCAGGACTACGACGAGAGGCTCAGGACCATGGTGGCAGAATCGGGCAGAGTGCGCTGAGTCTGACTGACTACATGTCATTGGCGTCGGACTCGAACTCGGCACCACAGTACTTGCAGTACCTGGCGTCCTTGTCATGGCCTGAACGGCCGCAGTTCGAGCAGCGCTTGTTGATGGTCTTGCGGTCGCCTCTGATCATCTCGGCGGAGATGATACCGGTAGGGACTGCCAGGATCGTGTAGCCGAGGAGCATTATCACAGCCGACAGGAACTTTCCTAGTCCGGTCACAGGCGTTATGTCTCCATAGCCTACGGTAGACAGTGTCACGACGGCCCAGTAGAGGCTGTTAGGCACGTTGTTGAACGAGGTACCAGGGTGCTGTCCTTCCACCATGAACATGATGGTTCCCAGGCAGATCACCAGAAGGACGACGAACATGAAGAACACGGCGATCTTTCTCCAGCTGCCAAGTATCGCCTTCACGAGTATGTTGCCTTCGGTAAGGAAGCTGAAGAGCTTGAGAACTCGGAATATCCGCACGAGCCTGAGGCATCGGAGGATGATGGCGTACTGGAAGTGAGGGAACAGGAAGGCCATGTATGGCGGAAGTATGGCGAGGAGGTCTATGACTCCGAACAAGCTGAAGGCGTACTTTTTCGGATTGTTGGAGCAGTAGAGCCTGAGCACGTACTCTGCCGTGAAGAAGACGGTGAAGAAGTATTCCAGGTAGAAGATGGTCATCTTCAGCCAGTGGGCGTTGGCCAGGCTGCCGAAGATCGCGATCAGCACGCTGATGGTGATGCAGATCATCAGGAAGATGTCGAAGATCCTTCCTTCAGGTGTGTCGGACTCGAAGATGATGTTGTAGAAGAAGTTCTTGCGGTCCTCCTTTGTCTTCAGTCCGCCAAATTCCTCGCGGCATCTCTGGAAGAAGCCTGCATTATGTACGCTGTCCTGATTATCCTTGTGTCTGGCCATCCCTGATTCTTTTTTGTTGTCAGTCACAAATATAACAAAAAACCAGTCATTTGGGTATTAGTCAATAATTGCGTAGATTTACATAATTTAAATTTCATGCCTTATGACAAACCAGGATTACAAGAACGCTGCACTGGCAGCACTCAAGGGCAACTGGGCACCGGCAGTCCTTGCTACCATCGTATTCATGCTCGTCGCAATCGTAATAAGCGGCGGAAGCGCGCTGTTCCCTGAATCAAATACAGCTGCGTTCTTTGCGGCAAACGGCCTGACCAGTCTTCTTTCACTTCTCGTACTCGTACCTATCGAGGTCGGATTCTACTACGCATTCGTGAAGCTCCTCAAGGAAGGCGATGCCAACATCCTCAGCAACTCTGTCTCACTTGGTTTCAGCGGATGGATACACAAGGTGCTGACAATGCTCCTTGTGGGTATTGTAGTCATGTGTGGCGTGATACTCTTCATCATTCCTGGTATTATCCTCTCTTTCGCTTATTCGATGGTGCCGTACCTTCTCGTAAAGCATCCTGAGCTCTCCGTTGTAGAGACCCTCAAGACAAGCCGCATGATGATGAAGGGCCACAAGTTCGACTATTTCTTCCTCAACCTCAGCTTCATCGGCTGGATCATACTCGGAATATTCACTCTCTTCATCGGATATTTCTGGCTGATTCCTTACGTCCAGACAACCTTCGGCGCGTTCTGGGACGACGTCTACTCTCAGGCTAAGCCTGCAACTGAAGAATAACTATACTGAATGAAAATAAAGCGTATTATGTACATGGCGGCAGCTCTGGCTGCCGTTTCATGTGGTACCACCACCAAGGTTGCGGAGAACGTCCGCAGAACTGTTACCCCTAGCTCGGCACAGGCCGACTCTATCCTGGCAGCGCTGACAAGTCCTGCAGGAGCATTCAGGACCTATGTCCTCGGCGAGAACGAGGATTCGAGGATCTATGGTTTCATCCCGTCAGCGGATTCGGCCCAGGTGAAGGTCGTGTCTCTCGTCCCTGTCAAGGGGGAGTGGACCCTCAACAGCCTGGTGGCATATCCTGACGGAGACGAAAATGGATTCACCTTCCAGAAGTTCGAGGAGGATACGATAGGCGTCGTCGAGATGGCGGGCGTGAAGTATCTCACATACTCTGCCATCAGGCAGAAGGACAACCAGGTCCAGAAGTCCGTCAACATCTTCCGTCCTGACCAGGACAACTTCCAGCAGCTATACTTCACTGGAAAGCGCCTTGCAGACGGCAAGATAGAGGGCAGCTCGAACGAGACCCTCGCCCAGGGCCTTGAGAAACCTGAGATGAGATGGGCTGTGGCAAAGCTCCACAGCGACAGCGAGCTTGTCTTCATATCCGAGGCGGACATAATGACTGACCAGGCCATCGAGTGGTGGCTTTCGAAGAACCCGAACGCCCTGACAGGCACCAGCCGCATCACCTTCGGAAAGATCGACGCCGGCAGCTCGCTGGTCGAGGGATACCAGAAGGCGAAGAAGGAGAACCTTGACGGCTACAGGGCCGCTACCTTCAATATCAGAGGCTACACTGTGGTCGTGTCATGCAAGAAGGCGGACGGCAGCTACTCGCTCGTGTGGGCGGAGCCTGTCTGCAAGAACAAGAGCACCGACCGTTATCTGAGCTCGATCTATCAGGCAAGCGGCAACACGCTCTCGATGTTCTACTACAAGGGCAAGACTACTTTCAAGAACAATCTCAGCCTTGCGAACGGCTCACTTCAGAAACGATAGCACAGGCATAACCCCATAAATGAACCAGATGGCAGAACTTGGCAATTCCCCGAAACCGATAATCTCCATAAAGGCAGGTGTGCCTATGTTGCCCGAGTGGCAGATGGCCGCTCCTGTCGACTTCGAGATGTGCCCTGGCGAGCACATCGCCCTTGTCGGACCCAATGCTTCCGGAAAGAGCAAGCTTGTCGAGATAATAATCGGAAGGCACCCTCTCAAGAAGGGTTCCATCGAGTATGTGTTCCCATCGCCTACCAGGAAGTACGTCAGCGACAACATCAAGTACATGGCGTTCCAGGACTGCTACGGCGGCGACACCGACAAGAACTACTATCTCCAGCAGCGCTGGAACCAGTGGGATGTCGAGGACGAGAGGATACTCATGTCCAGCGGCGAGCTGCGCAAGTACAGCCTTTCCAAGGTCCTTCCTCTCACTCCGGTGGTGCTGATACTCGACAACCCGTTCGTAGGTCTTGACGTCGCGTCCAGAGCCTATCTGAACGAACAGCTCAAGGCCATCGTGGATGCGGGGAAGACGCAGCTCATCCTTGTCCTGTCACGTACCGACGAGGTTCCGGACTATGTGACCCATGTCGTCGAGACCAAGGACGTCGTCGTGATGCCTAAGCTGACTTTGTCGGATTGGAAGGCCCGTCAGGATTCGCAGACCCTGAGCGGAGCAGTGGACAGTGCGGCAAGGTACCATGGTACCGAAGATCGTCCTGAGATCGTACGCCTCAACAAAGTCAGCATACGCTACGGGCAGAGGACCATACTCAAGGACCTTGACTGGGTCGTCAGAAAAGGGGAGAGGTGGTCGCTGATGGGACCTAACGGCAGCGGAAAGTCGACCCTGCTGAGCATCGTCTGCGCCGACAATCCCCAGAGCTATGCCTGCGACGTGTCGCTCTTCGGCTTCAAGAGGGGATCAGGCGAGAGCATCTGGGACATCAAGAAGCACATAGGCTATGTCAGCCCTGAGCTGCACCGAAGCTGCAAGCGCAACCTCGAGGCGAAGATGATCGTGGCCCTCGGTCTGAAGGACTACCATGGAATGTATACTACTGCCACCGAGGAGGAGTTCGCGATAGCCAGGAAATGGCTGGCGGTGTTCGGCATCGAGGACATCGCCGACCGTCCTTTCATGTCGCTCTCAAGCGGCGAGCAGAGGCTCGTGCTCCTGGCGCGCGCGTTCGTGAAGGACCCTGACCTGCTCATACTTGACGAGCCGCTGCACGGTCTGGACAATGCAAACCGTGCGCTCGTACGCGATGTGATAGAGAAGTTCTGCCAGGATCCGGACAAGACACTGATCATGGTGACCCACTACGCGGAGGAACTCCCTCCGTGCATAGACCACAATATCACGCTGGTAAGGAACTAGGCCCTTTTCTTCGGGCCTGGGCTGGATTATCTGCCGAATGCCGGCATAGGGAGAAGCTTGTGGAGATTGGCCTTGTTCATGCGGTCGATCTTGTCCACCTTGAGTCCCTCTGCCTCATTTCCATGGACATATCCCTCCGGTGCCTTGCCGGTACGGATGTAGACGTCGAGCTCGGCGTAGGTGAAACCGATCTTCTCCTCGTCAGGGCAGCTGTGTGGAAGACCGTCGTCCGGTGTCTTGTGTACCCACTCGTATGGAACGCCGAGATAGTCGCCGATAGCAAGCACCTCGGTCACGGTGAGGTTGGCAAGGATTGAGAAGTCGCCTGCGCCGTCACCGAACTTGGTGGCGTAACCGATGTAATCCTCAGAAAGGTTGCAGGTGTTGACTACCCTGGCGTTGTTGGTCTGTCCGATTGCGTAGAGGGTGGTCATCCTGACACGTGGCGGGATGTTCTGGATGCTTGCATGGCTGAGATCCTCGCCGGCTTCGGTGATGGCTGCGATAAGTTCCTCGCACGCCTTTCCGATATTGACCGTATACATCTTGATGCCGAGCGCCTCGCATATCTTGTCAGCGTCGTTGAGTGACTGGCTTCCCTGAGGCATTGAGACTCCTATGACGCGTTCCGGTCCGAGCGCCTTCGCGAGAAGTGCCGCAGATACGGTTGAGTCTTTTCCTCCGCTCATTCCGAGTATGGCCTTGGTGTTCTCGCCTGCCTGTGCAAAGTAGTCCTTTATCCACTGGATGAGTTCTTCAGCCGTCCTGGCTGCATCGAAGCTGTATTCTTTCATATCCATTTTGTCCTTAATGAGTTTTCGTTCTACAAAGTTAAGTATTGGATTCTCACTTTTTGATAAAAATTTGTCCTAAACGACGCAATTGTGTCCAAAATGTCCTTTTATTGGGCCGGAAAACCCGTCATCTGTTGTTCGTGAGGAATTTTTAGCCATATTTGCAATTAATCGTTTCAGTAAGGCGTTCCGAAAAGCCATATAAAAGAGTAGGACTGAGGTTAATAATTGTTTATCTTGTTTAATCATGAAGAAAATTTATCTTGATCTTGCAGCAGATCCAGGTGGCGTATAGTTGTCCATCTGTCTCCTAAGAAACTATTATTGCTGCACTCCACTACAGACAGTGCATGAATTGCTACCTATAAACGACGCCTAGGCCTATGTCATCATAGGGCTTGAGCTTGTCCGTCTCCTGCGCCTGAGAAGGCACAGCATACTTTCAGCATAATCTTTCAGTAAATAATAACTCTTGTTTAAACCAATCTAACATGAAGAAATCACTCATTGGTATCTTCGTTGCTGCCGCAATGTGCATGGGAACCATTGCATCAGCATCTGAACCTGCCGCCCACAAACTCTCAGGGGTGGTTCTAGGAGAGTCCGTGTCTTCGGATGTATATGAGACTCTTGTCGGTTACGGCTACAATGTCGACATCGTGAACGATGGCGCAATCCTTCTCGCTAACGGCGATCTTTTCATCGAGAAAGTCGAGTTTGACCGCATTACTGTCACTTTCACAGATGACAAGGCTTCGCTCATACTTGCAGGTCACAACACAAAGAACGCAAAGCGTGCCGAGCGCGAGTATGCACGCCTCGTGGAAGGCTTCTACGCCAAATATCCTGATGCCAGTTTCTTCAAGGAGCATAATCTCTTCGGAGAGGACGATGATTCATGGGCAAGGCTCTCCATGGACGAGACCGGCCGCATTACCTACACGCTCTGCTGTAAGTAATCTTCACAAACAACACAAAAAAGTCACAACAAATTAAAATTCAGGAATATGTCAACTCTTCGTACACTTATCATATCAACAGCTCTCTTCCTTGCATCGACACTTGCTTTCGCAGGAACAGACGGTCCACAGAAGGTACGCACACGCCATATCGTCTACGCAGAGTACGAGTACTCAAACAACTCATCATTCGCTCTCGCAGTCGCTTCCAACAACTACCTCAACCGCTACATGAGGCTTCAGCCATACTTCGGAATCCAGTACCGCGGTGAGAGGACCTACGACCTCGTGGGCTCGACCACAGGTGAGACCTACAAGATCGGAGCAGGCATCAACGCCCTCAACGCTGGTGTAGACTTCCAGTTCGGACACAAGTTCGGCATCGTACGTCCATACGCACTCGTAGGACCAAAGATCGGCTGGAACACAGTCAGCGCCTTCAAGATCCCTTCAGAGGACATCTCGGTAGGTGACATCGGATTCTGGGGACGTTTCGGAATCGGAGCGAACGCAGGTATCGGAGCATTCATCTCGGAGAAGTTCATGATACAGGCAAAGTACTGCTACTACTTCAACTCTTACGATCTCCGTCAGGTGAAGCATGCAGCCCTCTTCTCAGTGGGATATTCTTTCTAGAAACCTTAACTATTATATCACAATATCTTTCAGAACTATGAAGGATTTCAGGATCCTTGATTAACCAAGGTCAATGATCTCCAGATCATCTGGTACGAGAAGGTCGCCGTTGAAAAACTGGCGGCCTTCTTCAATATATAGGGTCTTGCGCTCCTTGATGTTCTTGTCCTCAGTGTGGTAGAGGAGGAGATGCTTTATCCCGTTGGCCTGGGCAAGCTCACACGCGTCCTTCACGGTCGAGTGGTGCTTCTCGTAGGGATGGAACCTGTCGGCCTGCGAGTACAGGCAGAACGCCTCGTGAAGCAGCCATGAACAGTTCTCGAGATATGGTTTCTCGTGCTCGTTGTAAGGTTCGTCGCCGCAGCAGGTCAGCCTTTCCCCGTTGCCGAGCTCCATGCAGTAGCCGAACTGCTTCGCCTTGGTCGAGTGGATGTCGAAGAAGGTCACCTTGCGGCCGAGGATCTCCTTCGATTCGCCGTCAGCGACCGCCACGAGATGGATCCTGTCACCGACGAACTGCTTCTGTTTCCTGTCGATCAGGGTCATGGCAAGATTCTGCAGGATCTCTATCACCTCGTCATGTCCGTAGATGACAGCGTCGCCCTCGAAGGTGCCGTTGTACATAGCCTGGCCGATCGCGCGTATCATCCATACGATGCCCATGATGTGGTCTATGTGCCTGTGGGTCACGAAGATGGTCCTGATGGCGTCTCTCTTGATCCCGACCGCCTCGAGCTGGCGGAAGACGGTGTTGCCGCCGCCTGCGTCGACAAGGAAGTGCTCATCGCCTTCACTGATCACATAGCATGTATTGTAACACTTGGTAACCATCGCGTTACCCGTTCCGAGGATGCTTATTTTCATACTGACGTTTTTTGAATGGCGCAAAAATACGTTAACTTTGGGGAAAATAGGAAGATATGAAAAAGATTATCTGCATAATGGCCATGGTTTTCGGCCTGGCTTTCTGTCTCAGCGCACAGAACGCACCGAAGGAAGACCTCGACTCACAGTACGCCGTCAATCTCCTCAAGAAAGGGGAGACCGCACCTGACTTCGCCATCCCGTCTCCTGACGGAAAGATCGTCAGGCTCAGCGACTACAAGGGCAAGTACGTAGTCATCGACTTCTGGGCATCATGGTGCCGCGACTGCCGCGCGGACATCCCTACGATCAAGGCCGCTGCCGAGAAGTTCGGCAAGAAGGGCGTGGTGTTCATCGGAATCTCCTTCGACGAGGACAAGGAAGCATGGACCCAGACAATCGAGAAGTATGGACTTGACTATGTCCATGCCAGCGAGCTCAAGAAGTGGAAGACCACCGACATCTCTCCAAAGTACAGGCTCGACTGGATCCCTACCATGTACGTGATCGACCCGAAGGGCAAGGTCGTCCTTGCGACCGTCGAGTCTGAGAAGATGGTAAAGACCCTCGAAGGCCTTGTGAAATAGCTCTATCAGAAAGAATCAGAAGGCTATGCCTTGCCCTGGCGGAACTCGCGGGGCGATACACCTAACCGCTTCTTGACGAATTTTCCGAATGAGGAGATCGTCGGGAAGCGGAATTCGTTTGCCAGCTCCTTGATCGACTTTCCGGAATATTTGAGTTCATGGGCGATTCCGTCAGTGGTGTAGCCGAGGATCCATTCGAGGGCCGGCTTACCGCTCAGCGCCTTGGTCACGGACGAGAGGTATTTAGGAGTGATGCAGAGCTCCTGCGCATAGTAGTTGACGGAGCGCTCCTTGCCGCCGTTCATCGCAACGAGCTCGATGAACTTCTTGAAGATGGTGTTTCCCTGGTTGCCTTCCTCGGTCTTCCTTTCAGGGGCCATCTCCCTGTTCATCACCACGCAGAGCTCATAGAAGATAGCCTCCATGAGCGAATGCATGATCTCTCGGTAGTAGTAAGTCTTGTCGGTCTGGAGCTTCTTCCTCACGACGAGGAAATATCCCTGGGTGATGTCCAGGTCGATGTCGAGCAGATGGAATACCGGATGCCTCGTCGCATAGAGCAGGAGGGACCAGATCTCCATCCCGGAGATGACGGTCTTGAGGAACTTCTGGTATGAGAGCGCGAAGATGACTGCCTTGAAGTCGGGCGAACTGATGATGTTGTCAAGATACACTCCCGGAGGACAGATGAGCAGGTCTTTCTCCTTGATGGAGATAGGGGTTCCGTTGTGGTCGAGATGGAGGACACCCTGCTCGCAGATGACGATCAGTACCATCTCTGTCTCGAACGATCCCTGGGTCGAGAGGAAACCCTCGTTGTCGAGGATGAGGATGTCACCGTCGCTGTAGTTGGTCCTCTCGTAGTTGCTCAGATATTTCATGCCCATCCTCTGGGTAGACTCTCTTTGTTCCATATTTCTCATATTCATACGGCAAAAATAGATAAAAGAACCTTAATAGTGTCCTATATTACTTCCTAAAGAATGTAAAACGGAAAAATGGTCTAATTTTGTGGCTGAAATTATTACTAAATTGACAATAATGGCAGAGTTCAAGTCTGTAAACAAGATATTCGAGGAGAGTTTCAGGACAAACTGGGACCGTCCCGCTCTTTCCAACTACCAGGGTGTAGACCTTTCATACAGCGAGGTCGCAACAAGGATCGCCAAGCTCCACATCGCATTCGAGAAATGCGGTCTCCAGAGGGGAGACAAGGTGGCGCTGTGCTCTAAGAACCAGGCCAACTGGGGCGTATGCTTCCTTGCGGCCCTCACTTACGGAGCAGTGCCTGTGCCTATCCTCCATGAGTTCAAGTCAGGCAACATCCATTACCTGGTGAACCATTCCGAGGCCAAGGTCCTCTTCACCGACGACGTCACATGGGAAGGCCTCGAGATTGCGGAGATGCCTGAGGTACAGGTAGTCGTTCTGATCAACAATCTCAAGTTCATCTACGCCAGGACAGAGGAGCAGGCCTACGTCAGGAAGCATCTCAACGAGTTCTTCGGCCAGAAATATCCTGAGAACTTCGGTCCTGAGGACCTTGACTATTATGTGGATTCGGCGGACGAGCTCGCGGTCATCAACTACACTTCAGGAACATCTGGCTTCTCCAAGGGTGTGATGATTCCTTACAGGGCTATCTGGTCGAACATGTACTTCGCCAAGCATACCGCGCTCCCTGAGCTTGGAAACCAGACGAGGGTCGTGTCGATGCTCCCGCTTGCGCACATGTACGGAATGATGTTCGAGTTCCTCTACGAGATGTCCATCGGCGCCCATGTCCATTTCCTTACCAGGGTGCCTAGCCCGAAGGTGATCATGCAGGCCCTTGCCGAGATAAAGCCTCACGCCATCATCGCCGTGCCTCTCATCATCGAGAAGGTCTACAAGTCCAAGCTCAAGCCGGTCATCGACCGTAACAAGCTGTTCTTCAGGATCCCGGGCATCGACCACTATATCGAGAACAAGATATGCACCGAGCTCATCACGGCATTCGGCGGCGAATTCATCGAGGTGATCATCGGCGGTGCCGCATTCAACCCTGAGGTCGAGGCTTTCTTCAAGAAGATAGGATTCCCGTTCACTGTAGGTTACGGAATGACCGAATGCGCACCTATCATCGCATACGCGCGTCACGAGAGAGCCAAGCTCTACTCATGTGGCCAGATCGTTCCTAACATGGAGATACGAATCGACTCAAGCGACCCTAGGAACATCCCGGGAGAGGTCCAGGTCCATGGTGCCAATGTGTTCCTGGGTTACTACAAGAATCCTCAGGCGACTGCGGACGCCATGACCGACGACGGATGGCTCCGTACCGGTGACATGGGTATCATTGACGAGGACGGATTCCTCTTCCTCAAGGGAAGGTCGAAGTGCATGATCCTCGGACCTTCAGGTCAGAACATCTATCCTGAGGAGATCGAGGCGCAGATCAACAACGTCCAGTACGTGGTCGATTCACTTGTCATAGAGGATGAGGGCGGTCTCAAGGCGCTTATCTATCCTGACTATCCTCAGGGTGCTCTTGACAAGCTCAGCAAGGCGGACGTCGAGGCCCGAATCAGGCAGGCAATCCCTGAGATCAACAAGGAACAGCCTAACTACTCCCGCATCAAGGGGGTCGAGTTCATGCCGGAGGACTTCGAGCGTACCCCTAAGCGCAGCATCAAGCGCTATCTCTACCAGAGGAGCAAGTAAGTCTTTTAGAAGAATATAAGATAAGGGATGGCACGAAGCCATCCCTTATCCATGTCTGTATGTTTTCCTTGTAAGTCCGTTATTTCTTCTTCACCGGGTCGCAGGTGAGGCCTACACCGAGCTTGTTGAAGATCTTGCGGTCGACCTCGCTGAGCATCACTGTGGAATGGACCTGACAGCCCTTGAGTTCAGGGAGTTTCTCGAGCGCCTTACGGCAGTTCTCGTCGTTGGTGCTGAGCATCGAGAGGGCCACGAGGACCTCGTCGGTATGGAGACGAGGGTTGTTGCCGTGGAGGTAGCTTACCTTGGTCTTCTGGATAGGCTCGATCATCTCCTGAGGGATGAGCTTTACGTCATGTGCGATACCTGCAAGATGCTTGGTCGCATTGAGGATGAGCGCTGCGCTTGGTCCGAGAAGGGAACTGGTCTCTGCTGAGATGATGGTGCCGTCTGCGAGCTCGATGGCTGATGAAGGCTTCTCGGAGAGTTCCTGCCTTACCTTCGCGGCCACTGTGCACTTGCGGTACTCGGTAGTGATCTTCGCCTGCTGCATCAGGAGCTTGATCTTGTTGACCTCGCTGTCGTTGGATGCGCCGTCTGCGAGACGGTTCAGGGCGGTGTAGTATCTGCGGATGATCTCGTCCCTTGAAGCGTCGCAGCAAGCGTCCTCGTTGTCCATGCAGAAACCTACCATGTTCACGCCCATGTCGGTAGGCGACTTGTATGGGTTCTCGCCGTAGATTCCCTCGAAGAGGGCGTTGAGCACTGGGAAGATCTCGATGTCTCTGTTATAGTTGATGGCGATCTTTCCGTATGCCTCGAGATGGAAAGGATCGATCATGTTGATGTCGTTGAGGTCGGCGGTAGCAGCCTCGTATGCGATGTTGACAGGGTGCTTGAGCGGGAGGTTCCACACAGGGAAGGTCTCGAACTTCGCATAACCTGCCTCGATGCCGTGCTTGTGCTCCTGGTAGAGCTGGCTGAGACACACTGCCATCTTTCCTGAGCCTGGGCCCGGAGCGGTCACGATCACGAGCGGACGGGTTGTCTCGACATAGTCGTTCTTTCCGAATCCTTCCTCGGAGTCGATGAGGGCAACGTTGTTAGGGTAGCCTTCGATTGTGTAGTGGTAGTAGGCCTTGATGCCCATGCGCTCGAGTCTCTGGCGGTAAGCGTCCGCGCTGCTCTGGCCGTTATAGTGGGTTATGACTACGGAATTCACCTCGAATCCGCGGTTCATGAACTCGTTGCGGAGTCTGAGCACGTCGACGTCATAGGTGATGCCGAGGTCCTGACGGACCTTGTTCTTCTCGATGTCCAATGCGCTGATGACGATCACGATCTCGGCTCTGTCGCTGAGCTGCTGAAGCATGCGCAGCTTGCTGTCAGGCTGGAATCCTGGAAGGACCCTGCTTGCGTGATGGTCGTCGAAGAGTTTACCACCAAGCTCGAGATAGAGCTTGTTTCCGAACTGAGCGATGCGCTCTAGAATGTGTTCGGACTGTATCTTAAGATACTTGTCGTTGTTAAATCCGTATTTCATAACGGGACACAAATATAGCCACAAAAAATCAATACTTTACCCGGAGGTCATAAATTTTCTGATTTTTTTGCGTTCGTAGATTTTTAATAATAAGGTAAATAGCATTGAACTTACATTTTGTAAGCACGTAAAATCCCTATCTTGAACGATTTAACACAACTTTTTGCGCAATTTCTTGGTAAAATACTTGGCGTTAAAGTTGAAAAATGTTACCTTGCCCGATGGAAATGAAACAAACGAACTAAAATAGATTTAAAAATGGACAAATTTACCCAGAATTACGTCGACAGCTTCATGGCTGAACTCGTAGCAAAGAATCCAGGTGAGGTTGAATTCCACCAGGCTGTAAGAGAGGTAGTTGAGAGCGTTGCACCTTACGTGACAGAGAACCCATACCTCATGGACCTCAAGATCCTTGAGAGAATGGTTGAACCTGAAAGAGTGATCCTTTTCCGTGTCCCTTGGACAGACGACCGTGGCGAGATCCACATCAACAAGGGTTATCGTGTGCAGATGAACAGCGCTATCGGACCATATAAGGGTGGTATCCGTTTCCACTCAAGTGTGAACCTCAGCATCCTCAAGTTCCTTGCTTTCGAGCAGACATTCAAGAACAGCCTTACAACCCTTCCAATGGGTGGCGGTAAGGGTGGTTCAGACTTCAGCCCAAGAGGTAAGTCAGACGCAGAGGTGATGCGTTTCTGCCAGAGCTTCATGACAGAGCTCCAGCGCCACATCGGTCCTGACACTGACGTTCCTGCAGGTGACATCGGTGTAGGTGGACGTGAGATCGGTTTCATGTTCGGTCAGTACAAGAGACTCCGTGACGAGTTCACAGGTACTCTTACAGGTAAGGGCCTCGGTTGGGGCGGTAGCCTTATCAGACCAGAGGCAACCGGTTATGGCGTATGCTACTTCGCACAGAACATGCTCGCTACCCAGGGCAAGTCATTCGAAGGCCAGACCGTCCTCATCTCAGGTTCAGGTAACGTTGCACAGTATGCAGCTCAGAAGGCTACCCAGCTTGGTGGTAAGGTCGTTTCATTCTCAGACTCTAACGGCTCTATCTACGATCCAGAGGGAATCGACGCAGAGAAGCTCGCTTACGTAATGGAGCTCAAGAATGTCCGCAGAGGCCGTATCAAGGAGTATGTTACAAAGTATCCTAACGCTCAGTACCTCGAGGGTCAGCGTCCTTGGAACATCCCTTGCGACATCGCTCTCCCTTGCGCTACCCAGAACGAGATCAACAAGGAGAATGCAGAGGCTCTCGTGAAGAACGGTTGCTACTGTGTATGTGAGGGTGCCAACATGCCTTCTACCCCAGAGGCTATCGAGGTATTCCAGGCAGCTAAGCTCCTCTACTCTCCAGGTAAGGCATCTAACGCTGGTGGTGTAGCAACTTCAGGTCTTGAGATGACTCAGAACTCAATGAGACTCAAGTGGACACGTGAGGAGGTTGACGAGCAGCTCCACAGAATCATGAACGACATCCACGACGCATGTATCAAGTACGGTACAGAGGAAGATGGTTACATCAACTACGTCAAGGGTGCAAACATCGCCGGCTTCATCAAGGTTGCCAATGCGATGGTAGACCAGGGTCTTGTATAATCCTGGCATACAGAACATTGAATGTGTAAATTGTAAATATGGCAGAGATAGCTATTGATAGTACTCGCCTGATGGTCAGGAGGATCCGCAAGATCCTCCTGATTTGTAATCATTACGACAGCTTCTCCCTTGAGGAGGACGGCCGTCTGGACGAGCAGATTGTAAGGGAATATTCTGAGCTCCGACTCAGCAATCCTCCGGCAATCGTGAGGGTTGAAAGCACGATCGATGCACTGAAGCTTCTTCTGGGCGGCGACCGCTATGACCTGGTGATAACCATGTTCAACGCAGGTGAGATGGATGTGTTCACCTTCTCCGGAAGGATGAAGGCGATATGCCCGGACACACCTCTTGTACTCCTTACTTCTGTCGCGAGGGAGATCCAGAAGAAAGTAGCTGAGAACGATACGTCGAACATCGACTACGTCTTCTGCTGGAACAGCAGTACTGACCTTATCATCGCTATCATCAAGCTCATCGAGGACAAGATGAACGCCGCGCGCGACATTCTTGAGAACGGTGTGCGTGCCATACTTCTCGTGGAGGACTCGATCAGGTACTACTCGACCTACCTGCCTCTCCTCTACAAGCTCGTCCTCCAGCAGAACATCGAGGCGTTGCGTGACGCCCTCAATGAGAGCCAGCAGAACCTGCGTAAGCGCTCACGTCCTAAGATCCTCATGGCCAGCTGCTACGAGGAAGCTCTGGAACTGTACGAGAAATACAAGGACAACCTTCTCGGTGTCATTTCCGACGTTGGCTTCGTCATCCACAAGGGTGACGCACCTGAGACCGAGAAGAGTGACGCGGGTATCGACCTCTGCGTCAAGATCCGCAAGGACAACCCTACCATGCCTATACTCATGCAGTCCTCGCAGGAAAGCATGCGCGAAGTGGCAGAGAAGCTCGGTGTGGGCTTCGTCGTGAAGACCTCCAAGACTCTCACCCATGAGCTTTCGGAGTATATCGGCAAGGAGTTCGGTTTCGGTGACTTCGTCGTGACCGACCCGGAGACCGGACGTGAGATCGGAAGGGCAAGGGATCTCCACGAGTTCGAGAAGCTCGTGACAATCATCCCGGACGATGTCTACATCAACATCTCCGAGAACAACTATCTCTCCAAGTGGCTCTATGCCCGAGGTCTTTTCTCGGTCGGTGCGATACTCAATCCGCTCCACATCAAGACCAAGGATGACATCCCTGAGATCAGGAAGATCACCCTCAACACCATCCATGACTACAGGATCAAGCAGGCGCTCGGCGTGGTGGCCAAGTTCAACGACGACACCTACAACGACGCCATATGGTTCGCCCGTCTGGGCGACGGATCGCTTGGCGGAAAGGCGAGAGGCCTTGCCTTCCTCAACAGCATCCTCGAGAAGCATGACCTATACAGCAAATGGGATGACGTCAAGATCATGGTACCTAAGACACTGGTCGTCACTACGGACTACTTCGACCGCTTCATCAAGGAGAACGGCCTGAACTATGTGATCAACTCGGACGTCTCTGATGCAGAGATCCTTTCCGAGTTCGTCGCCTCCACCTTGCCTTCGGACATGGTCGCTTCTCTCAAGGTTTTCCTCAAGTACAACCGTAACCCGTTGGCAGTCAGGTCTTCTTCCAAGCTTGAGGACTCATACTACCAGCCGTTTGCGGGAGTGTACTCGACCTATATGATCCCTAACACAGACAACCAGGACCAGCGCCTCCGACTTCTCAGCAAGGCGATCAAGAGTGTCTATGCGTCGGTGTACTTCGCTTCTTCGAGAGGCTATATCGCCGCAACCGGCAACGTGCTCTCGGAGGAGAAGATGGGCATCGTCATCCAGGACATCTGCGGAAGCGAGGACAATGGATACTTCTATCCGACCCTGTCCGGCGTTGCACGCTCTGTCAATTTCTACCCTATCGGATACGAGCTTCCTGAAGACGGCGTGGCAAAGCTTGCGTTCGGTCTCGGAAAGGCGGTCGTGGACGGTGAGAATGTGCTCAGGTTCTCTCCTGAGTATCCTAAGAATGTCCTGCAGACATCTACGCCGGAACTGACCATGACCGATACCCAGCAGGTGATGTATGCCCTCAATCTGCAGCCTGACAAGTTCAAGACCTCGGTGAACGACTCGATCAACCTCGACCGTATCGAGATCAATGACTGCGCAAAGTTCAGAGGCTTCAGGAGGGTTGTCTCGACCTGGGACTACACCAACATGCGCATCGTGGATTCCGCATCTGGCGAAGGCCCTAAGTTCGTGACTTTCGCACATATATTGAAATATAACGTCTTTCCGCTCCCGGCCATCCTCAAGGAACTTCTCCGTATAGCCCACGAGGAGATGAAGTGTCCTGTCGAGATTGAGTTCGCTGCTGACCTCGAGGGAGGTGATGACGCTCCGGCAATGTTCAACGTCCTCCAGATCCGTCCTATCTCGGCTGATAGCTGCGACGCCAATGTGGACTGGACAGACATCGATGACTCCGATTCCATCATCGTGACCGACAATGCATTGGGCACAGGATGGATCAAGGGCGTCTCTGATGTCGTCTATCTCAAGGAGAGTACCTTCGACGTGCTGAGGACCAAGGAGATGGCGGCTCAGATCACCGAGCTCAACACCCGTATGAGGGAGGAGGGCAGGAACTATGTCCTCGTCGGCTACGGCCGCTGGGGATCAAGCATCGATTCTCTCGGAGTTCCTGTGCAGTGGGGCAATATCTCCGAGGCCAAGGTCATAGTCGAGGCTTGTCTGAAGAATTTCCGTGTGGACCCAAGCCAGGGAACCCACTTCTTCCAGAACATGACCTCGTTCAACGTCGGCTACATCAATGTCAATCCATATACCCGTCGCCGCGACAACTTCGACATCGAGAAGCTTGACGCGATGCCTGCGGTGTTCGAGACCGAGTTCGTAAGACATGTCCGTTTCGACCGTCCTCTCACAATCTGCATAGATGGTCGTAAGAACCGTGCAATGGTCAAGGAGGGTCAGGTTTCTTAGTTTTTGTTGTTGATTTCCTTTGCTTACAAATTGTAAGTATAAATTGATTTAGGTCTGGAAAAATGTTATAGCATATAGCGTTTTTTGAATTATTATAAGGATTTAAAATACTGAATATCAAGCGCTTAAACCTATAACTATTCCTGAGCTGGTTTTTTGCTGACATACATTAAAAATGTAAGCAAATAATTAAGAAATACCTTGCATTTCTAGTTTTCATTTCATAGTTTTGCTGAAGATAAAGAACTAGGTATGTCCTTCTGGTCGAATAATAATAAAGGTAATAAGCAGAACCTCAATAAGGCTCTGATTTATTCCGTATGCAGATAAAGACCAGCCGGGCTGGCATAGGAAAAAAGATGAAAGTTCAATAAATCACATAAAAAAGGGGCTGGTCAAGGGACCAGCCCCTTTTTTTGTAAAACCTATCAATTATATTATGCATCAGCATGGTTTATATTCACCATCTTACGAGCACGACGCGTGTGGCGTCTCAATGGTGGTCAACATCAACGGTGGAAAGACCCACCAGCTGGTAGACAATGCCCTCAAGGTCCTCGAGAACATGGAGCACCGAGGTGCTGAAACCCGCGACAAGACGGGTGACGGAGCTGGTATTCTCCTCCAGATTCCTCATGAATTCATTCTTCTCCAGGGTATTCCAGTCCCTGAGAAAGGCCATTATGGAACAGGACTTGTCTTCCTTCCTAAGGATCAGAAGCGTCAGAGCGAGATTCTCGCAGTCATCATCGAGGAGATCGAGAACGCCGGTCTTTCCCTCATGCACCTGAGGACAGTACCTACCAACTCGGATGTGCTGGGTGTCGGAGCAAGGGAAGTCGAGCCGGACATCAAGCAGGTATTCATCACCGGAGTCAAGGAAGAGGATCTCGAGTTCTTCGAGAGGACTCTCTACAAGATCAGGAAGAAGATCGAGAGCAGGATCGACGATGAGGATTTCTACATCTGCTCTCTCTCAAGCAAGGACATCATCTATAAGGGAATGCTTACCTCAGGTCAGCTGAGAAGGTACTTCCCGGATCTGAGCAATGCTTACTTCACAAGCGGTCTTGCGCTTGTCCACTCACGTTTCTCTACCAACACCTTCCCTAAGTGGAAGCTTGCGCAGCCTTTCCGCTACCTCTGCCATAACGGTGAGATCAACACCATCCGTGGTAACAGAGGATGGCTCCAGGCCCGTGAGAGCGTGCTTTCAAGCGAATATCTCGGCAATGTGAAGGACATCCGTCCTATCCTCGAGCCTGACATGAGCGACTCGGCCAGCCTTGACAACGTCTTCGAGTTCCTGGTGATGAGCGGCTTCAGTCTTCCTAAGGCGATGAGCATCCTCGTCCCAGAGTCATTCAATGACAAGAACCCTATCAGCGAGGACCTCAAGGCTTTCTACGAGTACCATTCCATCCTCATGGAACCATGGGACGGTCCGGCTGCGCTCCTCTTCTCAGACGGACGCTATGTCGGTGGTATGCTCGACCGTAACGGACTCAGACCTGCAAGATACACCATTACCAAGAACGGTCTGATGGTAGTTGCAAGTGAGGTAGGTGTCATGGACTTCGACCCTTCAGAGGTAGTGTCAAAGGGTAAGCTCCAGCCAGGAAAGATCCTCCTTGTCGACACATTGGAGGGCAAGGTATACTATGACGGTGAGATCAAGCAGCAGCTTGCAAGCGAACATCCATACAGGCAGTGGCTGTCGACCAACTGCATCCAGCTCGAGAAGATCAAGAGCGGACGTCACGTCGACAACTCAGTCAGCGACCTTGAGCGTAAGCTCGTATGCTTCGGCTATGGCCAGGAGGATATAGACAGGACCATCGTCCCTATGTGCGAGACGGCGTCAGAGCCTGTCGCTTCAATGGGTAACGATACTCCGCTTGCTGTACTCAGCGACAGGGCGCAGATATTCTTCAACTATTTCCGCCAGCAGTTCGCACAGGTGACCAACCCTGCTATCGACCCTATCAGAGAGGAACTTGTGATGTCCCTCACCGAGTACATCGGCTCAGTGGGTCCTGGCATTCTCGTTCCTGACGAGTCTAACTGCAAGAAGGTAAGACTTCCGCAGCCTGTCCTCACAAACACACAGCTCGACATTCTCTGCAACATCAGATACAAGGGATTCAAGTCAGTGAAGCTTCCTATGCTCTTCGAGGTGAACGGTGGCGAGAAGGCTCTCAAGAGAGCGATCGACGATCTCTGCCGCAAGGCCGAGGAGTCAGTCGACGAGGGCTACAGCTACATCATCCTCAGCGACAGGGACATCGACGCACAGCACGCTGCGATTCCTTCGCTCCTTGCAGTCAGTGCCGTACACCACTACCTTATCTCAGTACAGAAACGTGTACAGACCGCGCTCATCGTAGAGTCAGGTGAGATCCGCGAGGTCATGCATGCCGCCCTGCTTCTCGGATACGGAGCTTCTGCGATCTGCCCATACCTCACATTCGCGGTCCTCGACGACCTCGTGAAGAAGCACAAGATCCAGGAGGAGTACCATACAGCGGAGAAGAACTACATCAAGGCAGTCGACAAGGGTCTCAAGAAGATCCTTTCAAAGATGGGTATCTCTACCATCAGGTCATACCGTGGAGCCAAGATCTTCGAGAGCATCGGTCTCAGCGAGGACCTTCTCAGGACATATTTCGGAACAGAGATATCAACCATCGGAGGTGTAGGTCTCAGGGATATCGCCAAGGATGCCATCAAGTTCCACGCAGAGGCGTTCAAGCCTGCCGTCATCAACGAGTTCCTTGCTAACAACGGCCAGTTCAGCTACCGCAAGGACGGAATCAAGCACGCATGGAACCCTGATACCATCGCAAATCTTCAGATTGCGACCAGGATAGGTTCATATAAGAAATTCCAGGAGTGGGAGCATATGGTTGACGAGAAGGATTCTCCTATCTTCCTCCGTGACTACATGCACTTCAAGAAGGCTCCTGTAGCGGTTCCTATCGATGAGGTGGAGCCGGTTGAGAGCATCGTGAAGCATTTCGTGACCGGTGCGATGTCATTCGGCGCATTGAGTATCGAGGCCCACGAGGCCATGGCAATTGCCATGAACCGTCTCGGAACCCGAAGCAACACCGGTGAAGGTGGCGAGGACAACGAGCGCTACCATTCAGAGCACGAAGGTGTCAGCCTTTCAAGCAAGACCAAGCAGATCGCTTCAGGCCGTTTCGGTGTGACAGCCGAGTATCTTGTGAACGCAGAGGAGATCCAGATCAAGGTCGCACAGGGTGCGAAGCCTGGAGAGGGTGGCCAGCTTCCTGGATTCAAGGGCAACAAGATCATCGCGAAGACCAGGAACTCTATCCCTGGAATCTCCCTGATCTCTCCACCGCCTCACCATGACATCTATTCTATCGAGGACCTTGCACAGCTGATCTTCGACCTCAAGAATGTCAACCCTAAGGCTGCAGTGTCAGTGAAGCTCGTAGCCGAGAGCGGAGTCGGCACAATCGCTGCCGGTGTGGCTAAGGCGAAGGCAGACCTCATCGTCATCTCCGGCGCGGAGGGCGGTACAGGTGCATCTCCTGCAAGCTCTATGAGGTTCGCAGGTATCTCTCCTGAGATCGGTCTCTCAGAGACACAGCAGACCCTTGTGCTCAACGGTCTCCGTGGCCAGGTACGTCTCCAGACAGACGGCCAGCTCAAGACAGCGAAGGATGTGGTCATCATGGCCATGCTCGGTGCGGACGAGTTCTCATTCGGTACTCTTCCACTTATCCTCCTCGGATGCGTCATGATGAGGAAGTGCAGCACCAACACCTGCCCTGTCGGCGTGGCTACACAGGACGAGAGGCTCCGCAGCCGCTTCACAGGCAAGGCTGACTATATCGTGAACTACTTCACATTCCTTGCGCAGCATGTACGTGAGTACCTCAGCCAGATCGGTGTCAGGAAGTTCAAGGACATCATCGGAAGGACAGACCTTATCGAGGTAGACAAGCTTGATCCGACCACGAAGCAGGGTACCATAGACTTCAGCAGACTTCTCTGCTCAGTCGATACCGACAAGCCGATCCATTGGGACAGAGGTGAATTCACCACAGTCTCAGGAGTCAAGGACGAGCTCATCATCCAGCAGGCATGGTCAGCGATCGAGAACGGCGAGGAGATCAACCTCGACTACTCGATCAAGAACACCGACAGAGCTCTCTGTACGATGCTCTCAGGTACCATCGCCAAGAAGTACGGCGAGCAGGGCCTTCCTGATTCGACCATCAACATCAAGTTCAAGGGCTCGGCTGGACAGTCATTCGGAGCGTTCGCTGTGAAGGGTCTGAACCTCAAGCTCGAGGGCGAGTGCAACGACTACTTCGGAAAGGGCCTCTCAGGAGGTAGGATCTCCATCCTTCCACCGGTGAGAAGCAACCGTGAGTTCGTAGCTGAGGACAACATCATCGCCGGCAACACCGGTATGTACGGTGCTACCAGCGGAGAGATCTATGTCAACGGCAGGGTAGGTGAGAGATTCTGCGTACGTAACTCAGGAGCGATCGCCGTAGTCGAGGGCACAGGTGACCACTGCTGCGAGTACATGACAGGAGGTAGGGTAGTCGTTCTCGGCAAGACCGGCAGGAACTTCGCTGCAGGTATGTCAGGTGGCGTAGCTTACGTCTGGGACAAGGACCATGATTTCGACTACTACTGCAACATGGACATGGTTGAGATCAACCTCGTGGAAGACACGGCATACCGCAAGGAGCTTCACGAGCTCATCCGCCAGCACTATCTCTATACAGGCTCAAGGCTTGCAGGCAAGATGCTTGACAACTGGAGCAAGTATGTCGAGGAATTTATCCAGGTTGTTCCTATCGAGTACAAGAAGGTGCTTCAGGAAGAGCAGATGGCTAAGCTTCAGCAGAAGATCGCCCAGGTACAGATTGATTATTAACCTCTCTACAAGAATAATATATTATGGGAAACCCAAAAGCATTTTTGACAGTGCCTCGCAAGGAGGCAGGTTACCGTCCTGTGCATGACCGTATCCACGATTTCGGAGAGGTTGAACAGACCCTGAACAGCAAGGACCGACAGGAGCAGGCCAGCCGCTGCATGGATTGCGGCGTACCGTTCTGTCACTGGGCATGTCCGCTTGGAAACAAGAACCCTGAGTGGAACGACGCCCTCTACAGAGGTGAGTGGGAGACCGCTTACAAGATTCTCAAGGAAACGAACGACTTCCCTGAGTTCACCGGAAGAGTATGTCCGGCTCTCTGCGAGAAGGCATGCGTGCTCTATCTCTCGACAGGCAACGCAGTCACCAACAGGGAGAACGAGGCAGCTATCGCCGAGCGTGCATATCTCGAGGGATATGTCACCATCGAGAACCCTGTAAGAAACGGCAAGAAGGTGGCGGTCATCGGCTCAGGTCCTTCAGGACTTGCATCTGCAAACAGGCTCAACTACATGGGCTATGAGGTCACTGTCTTTGAGAAGAACGAAGCCGCAGGAGGTCTCCTCCGCTACGGTATTCCTAACTTCAAACTCAACAAGAATATCATCGACAGACGTATCGACGTGATGGAGAAGGAAGGCGTAAAGTTCGTCTACAACACACCGGTCGACCTCGCTTCACTCCCTGAGGGATTCGATGCATATGTAGTCTCTACCGGTACCCCTGAGGCACGTGACCTCAAGGCTCCAGGAAGGGAACTCAAGGGCATCCATCTGGCTCTCGAGTTGCTCTCACAGCAGAACAGGGTGCTTGCCGGAATGGAATTCAAGAAGGATGAGCTCGTGAACTGCAAGGGCAAGAAGGTACTCGTCATCGGTGGTGGTGACACCGGTTCCGACTGTATCGGAACAGCACATCGCCAGGGTGCAACATGCGTCACCCAGATCGAGATCATGCCTAAGCCTCCTGTAGGTCACAACGACGCTACTCCATGGCCTAACTGGCCGGTCATCCTCAAGACCACATCCAGCCATGAGGAAGGATGCGACAGAAGATGGCTCCTCAACACCAACCGCTTCATCGGCGACGACAAGGGCCATGTAAGGCAGGTCGAGGTCGAAGGTGTCATCTGGGAACCGAATCCGGAGGGAGGACGTCCTATCATGAAGCTTGACGGCAAGAAGGAGATCATCGAGGCCGACATCGTGTTCCTCGCAATGGGCTTCATCAAGCCAGTCCAGCCGCAGATGCCGGAGAACGTGTTCTTCGCAGGAGACGCCGCTTCAGGTGCCAGCCTTGTGGTAAGGGCTATCGCCAGCGGACGAAAGACCGCTCAGGCAGTGGACAAGTATCTGAAGGCAAGATAGAGCAGAGGCTCAGGAAAGCAAGCGACCTAGATCAGGGACATTTCGTCCGACCTAGGTCGCTTGCTTTACCTGACCTAGGTCGCTTGCTTTACCTGATCTAGGTCGCTTACTTTACCTGATCTATGTCGCTTACTTTATATATGAACTTTTTTCGCCCTACTACCCTTTGATTTCGAGGGTGGTAGGGCGAAAAATTGAAAAATCGGGAGAACTCTTAGCTCTCGCAGTAGTCGATAGAACTCTTAGTTCTCGCAGTAGTCGATGAAGGAGCGGAGGAGAAGCCTCAGGCCACCTGGAGTAGGGTAATGGCCGGTGAAGTACCAGTCGCCAGGGAAGTCCGGGATTGCCTTGTGCAGGCCCTCGATGCTCTGGTAGACGAACTCTATCGGGGTGGTGACGCCTTCCGGACGCAGGAGCTCGATCATCTTGGCGTTGATCTCTTCGGCAGAGAACGGCTCGTAGAGCCTTCTGACAGGGTTCTCGAGCTCCGAGCATGGGATCATGCTACCTGCTCTGCCGTCCGTGCCCTGGGCAGCCATGCGGCATTCGAGCTGGGCGAGGACCCTGCGGCAGGCACCATGGACCTCTTCGATGAGGTTCTCCATTCCGCGTTCCCTGAGCAGGGCCATGCAGGACTGGAAGGCGATGAAGTCGTCGATGCGGCTCATGTCGATTCCGTAGAAGTCAGGGTAGCGGACCTGAGGTGCCGAACTGACGATGACTATCTTCTTAGGGTGCAGGCGGTCGAGGATCTTGATGATGCTTTCCCTGAGGGTGGTGCCGCGGACGATGCTGTCGTCGATGACGACCAGGTTGTCTTCGTATTCCTCGATTGCGCCTGTGGTGATGTCATAGACATGCGACGCGAGGTCGTTCCTGGAGTTGCCTTCGGTGATGAAGGTCCTGAGCTTGATGTCCTTCGATACGATCTTCTCGCAGCGGATCGTCGGGTCGACGGCCCTGAGAGCCTCGGAAAGGCCGTAATAGGCCACTTCGGCGGTGTTGGGGATGTATGAGACGACCGTGTGCTTTGTGTCGCCTCCGACGGCCTTGAGCACCTGCTGCGTGAGGTTGTGTCCGAGGGATTTTCTCTCCTGGTAGATGTCACGGTCGTTTCCGCGGCTGAAGTAAATCCTTTCGAAGCTGCACGGAAGGTATTCCTGCCTCTCCATGATCTGTCTGAATCCAATCTCGCCGGAAGCATTCACGATCAGCGCCTCGCCAGGCTTGATCGGACAGACCTCCTCGCACTTGAGGTTGAACGCTGTCTGGAGCACCGGTCTCTCGCTTGCAATCGCTACGATCTCGTCGTCTGCATAGTAGAATGCCGGACGGATACCGTGAGGGTCCCTGACGCAGAAGAGCTCGCCGCTGCCGGTGAGTCCGCACATGACGTAGCCTCCGTCGAAGCGGGGCATGGTCGTACGGAGCACGTTGCTGATGTCAAGGTGGCTGTCGATGTACTCGGTTATCCCGCTGCCTTCAAGGCCCAGCTGCGTGGCGATCTGGAAGTTCCTCTCGACCTCGCGGTCAAGCCTGTGGCCCATGTACTCGAGGGTAATGTAGCTGTCGTTGTAGACCCTCGGGCACTGTCCGAGCTCGGTCAGGTAGCCGAAGACGTCGGAGATGTTGGTCATGTTGAAGTTGCCGCAGATGCAGAGGTTCTTGGCCTTCCAGTTGTTCCTACGCAGGAAAGGGTGGACATATTTCAGTCCTCCCTTGCCGGTGGTGGAATATCTCAGGTGCCCCATGTAGAGCTCGCCGATGAAAGGAGCTGAGGCATCAGGGGAGTCGTCCGTCGTCGTGATCTCCGCAGGGCCGTCCTCATATTCGCCGCTCAACTGCTTTGCGATGGAGGCGAACACCTTGGTGATGGCGTCCTTGCCTTCGGCCTTCTCCCTGTACATATATTCATGTCCTGCGGGCTGGTTAAGCTTGACGCATGCCATTCCTGCGCCTTCCTGTCCACGGTTGTGCTGCTTCTCCATCATCAGATAGAGCTTGTCCAGCGCATACTTGTCGCTGCCGTATTTCTCCTGATAGTACTCCAGAGGCTTGAGGAGTCGTATCATTGCGATACCGCATTCGTGCTTGAGGGGTTCCATAGACTTGTTCCTTAATATGTCGGATTAGATCTGCTTGAATCTTTCCATCGCCTTCTCGCAGTCCTCGTGCCTTCCGAAGGCAGTCAGGCGGACATATCCTTCGCCTGACGGTCCGAATCCGGAACCAGGGGTGGTGACGATGCCGATCTTGTGGAGGATGAGGTCGAAGAACTCCCATGAAGTTACTCCTTCAGGAGTCTTGAGCCAGATGTAAGGGGCATCTGTTCCACCGAAGACTTCGTATCCCATTCCGACCAGTTTCTCTCGCATGAACGCCGCGTTGTTCATATAGTAGTCAATGGTCTGGCGTACCTGCTTCTTGCCTTCAGGGCTGTAGATGGCCTCTGCGGCGCGCTGGGTGATGTAGCTTGTTCCGTTGAACTTGGTGCACTGCCTGCGGTTCCACAGGGCGTTGAGCTGGCCGAGGTCCTTAGGGACCACCGTGTAGCCGCATCTGATGCCTGTGAATCCTGCGGTCTTAGAGTAGCTGCGGAGCTCGATCGCGCAGCTCTTCGCTCCTGGGATCTCGTAGATGCTGTGAGGAATGTCATCGTGCTGGATGTATGCCTCGTATGCGGCGTCGAAGAGGATGAGGCTCTTCTCCCTGATCGCATATTCAACCCACTTTGCGAGCTGCTCCTTGGTGAGGACGGTTCCTGTAGGGTTGTTAGGGTAGCAGAGATAGATTATGTCGATGTGCTCCTGAGGGAGCGCAGGGATGAACTTGTTGGCTGCCGAGACAGGCAGGAAGGTGATGTTGCTCCACTTGCCGTCCACGTAGTCTCCGGCGCGGCCGCACATCACGTTGCTGTCCACATATACTGGATATACAGGGTCGGTCACGCCCACTGAGCAGTGTGTGTCGAGAATGTCACCGATGTTGCCGCAGTCGCTCTTGGCTCCGTCGCTGATGAATACCTCGTCGATGTCAAGCTGCACGCCGCGTGGAATGTAGTCGTTTTCGATGATCGCCTTGCGGAGGAAGTCGTAGCCCTGCTCTGGACCGTATCCTCTGAATGTGTCGCTGCTGGACATCTCGTCTACAGCCTTGTGCATTGCTTCCAGGCACGCCTGGGGAAGCGGCTGTGTGACATCTCCGATGCCGAGGCTGATCACGTCGACCTCGGGATGCTCTGCCTTGAATGCCTTTACCTTGCTTGCTATGGTCGAGAACAGATAGCTGCTCTGCAGCTTCAGAAAGTTTTCGTTTATCATTGTCTGTTTTGTTGTCTATTTTGTTTTAAGTCCGTTGTCTGTTTTGTCGGCAGCCCCGCTGTCTGCTGGCTTTGCAGGCTGCTGCCAGCTAATCCTGAAGTTCTCCCTCGAATGCGGTCTCCGCAGGGCCTGTCATAAGTACGGTGCCGTCTGCTTTCCTGTATGTGATGTCCAGCTGGCCACCATCCATGAGGACCTTGCTGGAACTTCCTGCACGTCCTGTCAGGAAGGCTGCAACGGCTGTGGCGCAGGCGCCGGTTCCACAGGCCTGGGTGATGCCCGAGCCACGCTCCCATACGCGCATCCTGAGGGTGCCGTCACTGAGGACCTGCACGAACTCCACGTTAGTGCGTTCAGGGAACACCGGATCGAACTCTATTTTCGATCCGACAGCTGCGACGTCGACCTTTGAGATGTCATCTACGAAAATGACTGCATGAGGGTTGCCCATGCAGACAAATGTGGCGGTGTATTCTTTCCCGCCGACGACAAGCGGGGTCCTGCTGAGGTCACCGGTCGGTGTGTCGACCTGCATGACGTTGCTGAGAAGAGCCTTGCCCATGTCGACAGTAGCCTTTCGTATCTGTCCGTCGGCGTCGGGGATCAGGGTGATGTACTTTATGCCCGAGAGTGTCTCGAGGCTGATCTGGGTCTTGTCGGTCAGTTTCTTGTCATATACGTACTTGCCGACGCATCGCGAACCGTTGCCGCACATCATCGCCTCTGTTCCGTCGGCGTTGAAGATGCGCATGCGGAAGTCCGCCACGTCGCTGCGGCTGATCATGATCAGACCGTCTGAGCCTATGCCTGTGTGAGGCTTGCTCCACTTGATAGAGAATCCTTCAGGATCCTGTATAGGGTAAAGGTCGGTGTTGACATAGATGTAGTCGTTGCCGAGACCGTGCATTTTCGTGAACTTTAACATTTCTCTGATGCTGCTTTGATGAATGACATGAAGAGTGGGTGAGGATGGAGCACTGAGCTCTGGTACTCAGGGTGGAACTGCGTTCCGATGAACCAGCGGAGCTGAGGGATCTCGACGATCTCGACGAGGTCGGACTCGATGTTGCGGCCAGCGCACTTCATACCATGGTCCTCGTATTCCTTGAGATATCTGTTGTTGAACTCGTAGCGGTGGCGATGGCGCTCGTGGACAAGGGTGCTGCCGTAGATCTGGGCAAGGTGGCTGCCTTCCTCAAGCTGGCAGGCGTATGCGCCAAGGCGCATGGTACCTCCCATGTTTGAGATGTTCTTCTGGTCCTCCATCATGTCGATGACGTTGTGAGGAGTGACCTCGTCCATCTCGCGGCTGTTCGCGTCCTTGTAGCCGAGCACGTTGCGGGCGAACTCGATGACCATCATCTGCATTCCGAGGCAGATTCCGAAGGTAGGGATGTCGTGGGTGCGGCAGTATTCGACCGCCACGATCTTGCCCTCGATTCCTCTGAGTCCGAATCCCGGGCAGACGCATACTCCGTCAAGTCCCTCGAGGGACTGGGCTATGTTCTCTTCCGTCAGGTTCTCGCTGTTCACGAAGGTGATCCTTACCTTCTTGTCGTTGTATACCCCAGCGAGATACATGCTCTCGCGTATGCTCTTGTAGGCGTCCTGGAGGTCATATTTTCCAACAAGACCGATCTTTACCTCGTCCTTTGCAGAATGCATCCTCTCCAGGTAGCTGTTCCATTTTGCCATGTCAGGATCTTCCTTCGCTGCCATACCTGTCTTTCTGAGAATGGCCCTGTCGAGACCCTGGCGCTGCATGTTTACAGGAACGTCGTAGATGCTTGGAAGGTCTTCGCTCTGGACCACGCAGTCGAGGTCCACGTTGCAGAAGGATGCCACCTTCGCGAGCAGACCGCCCTCGAGATGGTATTCCGTCCTGAGGATGAGGATGTCCGGCTGTATACCCATGCTCTGCATCTCCTTCACAGAATGCTGCGTAGGCTTGGTCTTGAACTCACCGGCGGCCTTGAGATAAGGGACGTATGTGAGGTGGATGTTGACCGCACGCTGTCCGAGCTCCCATCTGAGCTGGCGGATTGCCTCCATGAACGGTGCGCTCTCGATGTCTCCGATGGTTCCTCCGACCTCGGTGATGATGAAGTCGTAGTGCTCGGGATCGTACTCGCGTCTCATCCTCCTCTTGATCTCGTCAGTGATATGAGGAACGACCTGGATGGTCTTTCCGAGGTAGTCGCCCTTGCGCTCCTTGTCGATGACGGCCTTGTAGATGCGGCCGGTAGTCACGGAGTTGTCGCGCGTCGTCCTGATACCCGTGAATCTCTCGTAATGGCCCAGGTCGAGGTCTGTCTCCATGCCGTCCATGGTGACGTAGCACTCGCCATGTTCATAGGGATTCAGCGTACCCGGGTCGATGTTGATGTACGGGTCGAACTTCTGTATCGTGATCTTATAGCCATGGGCCATGAGCAGCCTTCCTATGCTTGAGGAGATGATTCCCTTTCCAAGCGACGAGACTACTCCGCCCGTGACGAAAATATATCTTGTCTGCTGTTCCATGGTAGATAGAAAATATTAATATGCGCTTTCGTGCACACCCTTGACTGCACGTCCGCTAGGGTCGTTGAGCTCCTTCCATGCAGCGTCCCACTCGAGTGCGATGGCGGTAGAGCATGCTACGCTGGCCTCCTGAGGTACGCTTCTGGCTGCGCTCTCGCTTGGGAAGTGCTCCTCGAAGATGCTGCGGTAGTAGTATTCCTCCTTGTTGAGAGGCGGGTTGATAGGGAAGCGCTCGGCTGCGTGGGCCATCATCTCGTCGCTGACGGCCTCCGAGGTGATTTTCTTGAGGGTGTCGATCCATGAGTAGCCTACACCGTCTGAGAACTGCTCCTTCTGTCTCCATGCTACGCTCTGAGGAAGCATGTCCTGGAATGCCTCGCGGACGATCTTCTTTTCCATCACCTGGCCCGGACACATCTTGGCTGCAGGGTTGAGCCTCATGGCTACATCGAGGAACTCCTTGTCGAGGAATGGTACTCGGCCTTCCACGCCCCATGCGCAGAGTGACTTGTTGGCCCTGAGGCAGTCGTACATGTAGAGCTTAGAGAGCTTGCGGACGGTCTCCTTGTGGAATTCCTCTGCTGTAGGAGCCTTGTGGAAGTAGAGATATCCTCCGAACACCTCGTCTGCACCCTCGCCTGAGAGCACCATCTTGATACCCATGGACTTGATCACTCGGGCAAGGAGGTACATAGGCGTGCTGGCACGGATGGTCGTGACATCGTATGTCTCGATATAGTAGATGACGTCCCTGATGGCGTCAAGTCCTTCCTGGATGGTGTAGTTCACCTCGTGGTGGACGGTTCCGATATGGTCTGCGACCTCCTTCGCCTTTGCAAGGTCAGGAGCGCCCTTCAGACCGACTGCGAATGAGTGGAGCTGTGGCCACCATGCGTCTGCCTTGTCGCCGGTCTCGACTCTCTTCTTCGAATATTTCATGGCTACCGCGCTGGTGACAGAGCTGTCAAGACCTCCGGAGAGAAGGACTCCGTAAGGAACGTCGGACATGAGCTGGCGCTTCACGGCTGCCTCGAGGGCTTCCCTTACTTCCTCAGGAGAAGCTCCGTTCTCCTTTACTGCGTCATACTCGCTCCAGTCTCTCTTGTACCATCTCTTCATCACTCCTTCCTTGCTGTAGAAGTAGTGTCCCGGGAGGAATGGCTCGTAGCTCTCACAGAAGCCTTCGAGGGCCTTGAGCTCGCTGGCTACGTAGATCGTGCCGTCAGAGTCGCGTCCGATGTAGAGAGGAATCACGCCGATAGGGTCTCGCGCGATGAGGAATTCGTCCTTCTCCGCATCGTAGAGCGCGAAGCCGAAGATTCCGCTGAGGTCCTCGAGGAAGTCGATACCTTTCTCCTGGTAGAGGGCGAGGATGACCTCACAGTCACTGCCGGTCTGGAACTGGTAGCGGTACTTGTAGCGGTCTCTGATCTCCTGGTGGTTGTAGATTTCACCGTTGACTGCAAGAATGTGCAAACCGTCAGGGGACTTCAGAGGCTGACCTCCTGAGAGAGGATCGACGATGGAGAGACGCTCATGGGCGAGGACGGCACTCTTGCCTGTCCAAATTCCGCTCCAGTCCGGTCCGCGATGGCGGAGTTTCTGTGACATCTTGAGGGCTTTGGCCCTGTACTGGGAAGACTTGCTTTCGTCAAACGAGAAGATACATGCAATACCACACATAATGCTGATTTTTTTTATTTTTCTAACTAAAAAAAGGGACTGGTCTTATGACCAGTCCCTTTAGGTTTTTATTCGCTTATAAATTGTAAGTTATTTTGTATGTCCGGCTGGTAGAACAACACAATAAAGCGGCAGAATATTATTGTTATTCTGCTTGTAATTATTATTGTTATTATTGGCTCTAAACATCATAAATCGTTGAATTACCGATGTCAAATGTAGAAAACAAGTTTCTAATTACCAAACATTTTTTGATTTTTTTTCATCTGGGAAAACCTCGCGCGCTATATTATAAAGTGTAAGCAAAAAAATGAAAAAAGTCTTGCATTTATGAAATTCAATATTTAGTTTTGCTCTCGAAACGAACAAACAATGTCATTCTGGTCAAATAATAACAACGATAATCAGCAGAACCTCAATCAGGCTCCGCTCATTTTTCGTATGCAGTAAAGACCAGCCGCTGAGGCATATGGAAAGGATTGAAATTATAACAGAATAGAATTGAAAAGGGGCTGGTCAAGGAGACTGGCCCCTTTTTATGTTTAACAACAAACAACGGTTAGAGTTATGTCAGCAAAATTAAGACTTCAGGTAGTTGATGAGGCGTTCAAGCGTCATCCGGTCTTTGTGGATTCCCCAGTCGAGCGTCCAAGTGAGTACTTCGGAAAGTACGTCTTCGGAAGAGACAAGATGTTCAAGTATCTCCCTTCAGACGTGTTCAAGAAGATGTGCGACGTCATCGACAACGGCGCTCCGTTCGAGAGAAGCATCGCAGATGCAGTTGCAGCAGGTATGGTGACCTGGGCAAAGGAACTCGGCGTCACCCACTACACCCACTGGTTCCAGCCACTTACTGAAGGCACCGCTGAGAAGCATGACGGTTTCGTCGAGCATGACGGCAAGGGCGGTATGATGGAGGAATTCACAGGAAAGCTCCTCATCCAGCAGGAACCGGACGCCAGCTCATTCCCTTCAGGCGGTATCCGCAGCACATTTGAGGCCCGCGGCTACTCAGCATGGGATCCGACTTCTCCAGTCTTCGTCATCGGCGACACATTGATGATCCCTACGATCTTCATCTCATACACAGGTGAGGCCCTTGACTACAAGGTTCCTCTCAAGAAGGCCCTCTACGCAGTAGACAAGGCTGCCACAGCAGTCTGCCAGTACTTCAACCCTGAGGTAAAGAAGGTTGTCAGCAACCTCGGATGGGAGCAGGAGTATTTCCTCGTCGACGAGGCTCTCTACGCAGCACGTCCTGACATGGTCATGACAGGCCGTACCCTCATGGGACATGACTCAGCAAAGAACCAGCAGATGGAGGACCATTACTTCGGCAGCATCCCTGCACGTGTCGAGGAGTTCATGAAGGACATCGAGATCACAGCCCTCGAGCTCGGCATCCCTTGCAAGACACGCCACAACGAGGTGGCTCCTAACCAGTTCGAGCTTGCTCCTATCTTCGAGGAGACCAACCTCGCAGTTGACCACAACATGCTCATGATGTCGATCATGAAGAGAGTAGCGCGCAAGCACGGCTTCCGCTGCATCCTCCATGAGAAGCCTTTCAAGGGCGTCAACGGTTCAGGTAAGCACAACAACTGGTCGCTCTCTACAGATACAGGCATCCTTCTCCATGCTCCTGGAAAGACCAGCAAGGACAACCTCCGCTTCGTGACATTCGTAGTAGAGACCCTCAAGGGTGTATACGACCACAACGGTCTTCTCAAGGCCAGCATCATGTCGGCTTCCAACGCCCATCGTCTCGGCGCGAACGAGGCACCTCCAGCAATCATCTCGTCATTCCTCGGCAGGACAGTGACAGCTCTTCTCGACCATGTCGAGCAGGCAGACGACGATGCACTCCGCGTTGACGGAAAGACAGCATTCAAGCTCGACCTTCCTTCAATCCCTGAGCTCTTCATCGACAACACAGACCGAAACAGGACATCGCCTTTCGCATTCACCGGCAACAGGTTCGAGTTCCGTGCAGTAGGCTCTGAGGCAAACTGCGCAAGCGCTATGCTTACCCTCAACTCAGCAGTGGCTGAGGCTCTTGCAGACTTCAAGGAGAGAGTCGACGCTCTCATCGCAGCAGGCGAGGACAAGGATGCAGCGATCCTCAAGATCGTCCGCGAGGACATCAAGTACATCCGTCCTATCATCTTCAACGGCAACGGTTACGGTGAGGAATGGAAGGTAGAGGCTGCAAATCGCGGTCTTGACTGCGAGACATCGGCTCCTCTCATCTTCGACTCATACCTCAAGGAGTCTTCAATCAGGATGTTCGAGAAGACCAAGGTCATGACAGCACCTGAGCTTGAGGCCAGGAACGAGATCAAGTGGGAGACATATACAAAGAAGATCCAGATCGAGAGCCGTATCTTCGGCGATCTCTGCCTCAACCATATCATCCCTGTCGTCACCAAGTATCAGAGCATGCTCATCGACAACGTCCACAAGGTGATGGAAATCTTCCCTGAGGAGAAGGCAAAGGCTATCTCAAAGGAGAACCTCCTCATCATCGAGCGCATCAGCGACCATGAGTCGTTCATCATCGAGAAGGTCGAGGCCATGGTTGATGCACGCCGAGTTGCGAACAAGATCGAGTCTGAGCGCGAGAAGGCTATCGCTTACCACGACACAGTAGCTCCGCTCCTCGAGGAAATCCGCTATCATGTAGACAAGCTCGAGACCATCGTCGACGACGAGGCATGGCCGCTCCCTAAGTATCGTGAGCTTCTGTTCATTAGATAGTAAGTTATTGAACGATAAATAAATATGACAAAAGCGAAACTCATCCTGGAAGATGGATCAGAATTCGTAGGAACTTCATTCGGATATGAGAAGTCTGTTGCAGGCGAACTGTGTTTCTATACGGCAATGACCGGTTACCCAGAGAGCCTCACAGACCCCTCGTACCGAGGACAGATCCTGGTTCCGACATACCCGATGATCGGAAACTACGGAGTTCCTGACGACGTGAAGGAGAACGGGATATCTAAATTCTTCGAGTCTGACAGAATATGGTGTCAGGCGATGATTATATCTGATTATTCTGAGCAGTACAGCCACTGGGACGGCGCCCGAAGCCTGGGCTCATGGCTGAAGCAGCAGCAGATCCCTGGTCTGTGCAACATCGATACGCGTGTGCTCACAAAGAAGCTGCGCGACAAAGGTGCATTGCTCGGAAAGATAGTCTTCGGAGAGGATGATGTTGAACTCAAGGACCCTAACACGCGCAACCTTGTATCCGAAGTGTCGACCGACACGGTTACCACATATGGCAACGGAAGCAAGAAGGTGCTGATGGTCGACTGCGGAATGAAGAACAACATCCTGAGATGTCTTCTCCGCTACGACGTCACCGTGAAGAGGGTACCATGGAACTATGATTTCAGGAACGAGGATTACGACGGACTGTTCATCTCGAACGGTCCGGGTGATCCTTCTCTTTGTACAGAGACCATCGAGCACATCAGGTGGGCCCTTGGCCAGGACAAGCCTATCATGGGCATCTGCCTGGGCAACCAGCTGCTTGCGCTTGCTGCAGGAGCGAAGACCTACAAGCTCAAGTACGGACACCGCGGACATAACGTCCCTGTCCGTGAGAACGGAACGCGCTCATGTCTCATCACGTCGCAGAACCATGGTTTTGCCATCGACGAATCTACTCTTCCTTCAGAGTGGGAGACACTCTTCTCCAACCTCAACGACGGCACGAACGAGGGCATACGCCACCGCTCGAAGCCGTTCTTCTCAACTCAGTTCCACCCTGAAGCTTCAAGCGGCCCGGTAGATTCGATGCTGCTGTTTGAAGAGTTCGTCAAATCACTTTAAGACCATGGAAATGCAGAAAATATTGGTGCTCGGATCGGGTGCGCTGAAGATCGGCGAGTCTGGAGAGTTCGACTACTCAGGCTCCCAGGCCCTCAAGGCACTCCATGAGGAAGGCAAGTTCACCATCCTCATCAACCCTAACATCGCCACGGTGCAGACATCGGAGGGCATCGCCGACCATATATACTATCTCCCTGTGACCCCCGAGTTCGTCGAGCGCGTCATCGAGAAGGAGCGTCCTGACGGAATCATGCTCGCCTTCGGCGGACAGACAGCGCTCAACTGTGGCGTCGCTCTCTACGAGAGCGGTGTGCTGGAGAAATACAACGTCAAGGTGGTGGGTACCCCTGTGGAGGCCATCATCAACACGGAGGACAGAGAGCTCTTCGCATCGATGATGCGCGAGATCGGTGTCAAGACAGCCCGCAGCGAGGCGGTCAACTCCATCGAGGAAGCTCTGGAAGTAGTACGCGAGATCGGCTATCCTATCATCGTCAGGGCGGCCTACACCCTCGGAGGCCTCGGCTCGGGATTCTGCAACAATGACGACGAGCTCCGTCGTCTTGCGGCATCGGCGTTCTCATACTCTCCTCAGATCCTCATCGAGGAATCCCTGAAGGGCTGGAAGGAGATAGAGTACGAGGTCGTCAGGGACAGGTTCGACAACTGTATCACAGTATGTAACATGGAGAACTTCGACCCTCTCGGAATCCATACCGGAGAGAGCGTCGTAGTGGCTCCTTCGCAGACATTGAGCGACCATGAATACCATAAGCTCCGCGAGATCGCCATCAAGATTGCGCGCCGCGTCGGCATAGTGGGAGAGTGCAACGTACAGTATGCACTCGACCCGGACAGCGACGACTACCGCGTCATCGAGCTCAACGCCCGTCTTTCGCGAAGCTCTGCCCTCGCATCCAAGGCGACCGGCTATCCGCTTGCCTTCGTGGCTGCGAAGCTCGGCCTCGGATATGGCCTCGACGAGATCCAGAACTCAGTGACCAGGTGCACATCGGCTTTCTTCGAGCCTGCACTTGACTACGTGGTCTGCAAGATCCCGCGCTGGGACCTCGGAAAGTTCGACGGTGTGTCGAAGCTCATCGGCTCCAGCATGAAGTCCGTAGGAGAGGTCATGGCCATCGGACGTACCTTCGAGGAGGCCATCCAGAAGGGTATGAGAATGGTGGGTCAGGGTCTCCATGGATTCGTAGCCAACACCGTCAAGGTCCCGGATGTAGACTTTGAGCTGAGGAACCCTACCGACAAACGTCTGCCTGCGATCGAGCTGGCATTCGACATGGGATATACGATCGACCAGCTCCACGAGATCACCAGGATCGACAGGTGGTTCCTCTTCCGCCTGCAGAACATCCACAACGTGAAGACCCAGCTTGCCGCATACGACAAGGCGACTGACGTTCCTGCAGGCCTCATGCGCCAGGCAAAGCAGATGGGCTTCTCGGACTACCAGATCGGAAAGATCGTCATCAAGGACGACATGAACGCCCATGACAAGTCGGATGTCGTCCGCGCTGCCCGCAAGGAGATGGGAATCCTTCCTGTCGTCAAGCAGATCGATACCATGGCAGGTGAGTATCCTGCCATGACCAATTACCTCTATATGACATATAACGGTTCGGAGTCCGACGTGGACTTCGCCCGTGACGGAAAGTCTGTGATCGTGCTGGGATCGGGAGCCTACCGAATCGGCTCGAGCGTCGAGTTCGACTGGTGCGGCGTCGCTGCCGTGAAGAAGATCCAGGAGATGGGTTACCGTTCGATCATGATCAACTACAACCCGGAGACCGTCTCTACCGACTACGACATCTGTGACCGTCTCTTCTTCGACGAGCTGACCCTCGAGCGTGTGCTTGACGTATGCGACCTGGAGATGCCGAAGGGAGTGATAGTCTGCACAGGCGGACAGATCCCTAACAACCTCGCCCTGCTCCTCGACAAGCAGGGAGTGAAGATTCTCGGTACATCAGCCGAGTCGATCGACATCGCCGAGGACCGCCAGAAGTTCTCGACCATGTGTGACCGCCTCGGAATCGACCAGCCTAGGTGGAAGGAGCTTACCAAGATGGAGGAGATCTACGACTTCGTCAAGGAGGTGGGCCTCCCTGTCATGATCCGTCCTTCGTATGTGCTCTCGGGCGCTGCGATGAGGGTCGTAGAGAACATGGACGAGCTTGAGAACGCCCTCCAGAACGCGGCTGTCGTCAGCCAGGAGCACCCAGTCGTCGTGACAGAGTTCCTCCAGCGCGCAAAGGAGGTCGAGATCGACGCAGTGGCACAGAACGGAGAGATCAAGTGCTACGCCATCAGCGAGCACATCGAGTACGCAGGTGTGCACTCAGGAGACGCCACTGTCGTCTTCCCTGCACAGAAGCTCTACTTCGAGACAATCCGCCGAATCAAGCATACAGCCCGCAAGATCGCCCAGACCCTGAACATCTCGGGTCCTTTCAACATCCAGTTCCTCGCAAAGGACAACGAGCTGAGGGTCATCGAGTGCAACCTCAGGGCGTCACGTTCATTCCCGTTCGTGTCTAAGATCACCAAGTTCAACTTCATCGGAATGGCCACCGAGATCATGCTCGGCAAGGAGGTCGAGCCGTTCGGAAAGAGCTTTGCCGACATCGACTACGTAGGCATCAAGTCCTCGCAGTTCTCGTTCGCGAGACTTCTCAAGGCCGATCCTATCCTTGGAGTGGACATGGCATCGACCGGTGAGGTCGCATGCATCGGCGACAACTACTACGAGGCCCTGCTCAAGAGCATGCTCTCCGTCGGACACAGGATCCCGTCGAAGGACCATGGCATCCTCATCTCATCGGGAGCAGCCCGCTCTAAGGTCGAGATGCTCGAGGCTGCAAGGACCCTGCAGAAGGCCGGCTACAAGGTCTACGCGACCGCCGGTACCGCTGACTTCCTCGCATCCAACGGAGTCGACTCGACAGTGCTCCACTGGCCTGACTCGGAGCAGACCCCGAATGTCATTGACTACATCCGTGACCACAAGATCGACCTTGTCGTCAACATCCCTAAGAACAACACTACCCGCGAGCTCCAGAACGGATACAAGATCCGCAGGGCAGCCATCGACTACAACGTGCCTCTCATCACGAATGCCCGCCTTGCAAGCGCTTTCATCAGCTCTTTCTGCAAATACGGCATCTCAGACCTCGAGATCAAGCACTGGGGAGAATATAATTCGTAGGGTATGTCATTTTAAACGATAAAGTATTTTGATTTGTTTTTCAAGTGTCATATCTTGCCATCAGTAAACGTACAGAACAACATCTAATGAACGGTCTTCGTACATACGCATCTGCAAATAACCAGCAGAATAATAATCAGAGCCAGAATAATAATCAGGCTCAGAATAAGCGTGTGTACATATCAGAAGGACCAGACATGAGGTGGTAGGATAGAAGAGAGAGAATCAATCAATTTACAGCATAGGGCTGGTCCAAGGATCTTGGGCCGGCCTTTTTCTTTTTAACCAACATTAATTCAGTTAAAGTGTGTTTTTAATTATCAAAGTTATGAGAAAGTATTTCATCATTCTTGCCTCCACAGTGAGTGCATCTCTCGGACTTTCTTTCGGTGCCATGGCAGCTGAGCCTGTCTCAGCCAGCATCGGTGCAGATCTCGTCAGCAGCTACCTCTGGCGTGGCCAGAAGCTTGACGCGTTCTCGATCCAACCTTCAATGGGCCTGGAGTGGGGCGGCCTCTCGCTCAGCGCATGGGGCTCGACCGGACTTACAGGCAGCTTCGGTGAGGTGGACTTCACTCTTGCGTACACTGTCGGCGGATTCACAGTAGGCGTGACAGACTATTTCTGCGCTGACAGCTTCGACAGCTTCTTTGACTATGGAAAGGAGACAGCCCATGTGGCTGAAGTGAACCTTGGCTACGACTTCGGTTTCCTGTCACTCAACTGGTACACCAACTTCTGGGGAGCCATGGGACTGACACCAGAGGCTAAGAACTCCTACTCATCTTACTTCGAGATCGCAGCTCCGTTCTCACTCGGAGGACTCGACTGGAGCGCGGCTGTCGGATGCTCACCATGGGCTAACGACTTCTACGGAACCGGTGGATTCGGTGTAGTCAACTGCAGCCTCTCAGCAGCAAAGGACATCGAGATCGGTTCTGTGACCATCCCTGCATTCGTGCAGCTCATGGCGAACCCGGTCGACAACCACCTCTTCATGTGCGTGGGCGTATCATTCTAGAATAAAATAACTTAACAGATATCAGATTATGAAAAAGATCGAAGCAATCATCCGCAAGACCCATTTCGAAGAGGTCAAGGAAGCTCTGTTCGAAGCAGACATCAACTGGTTCTCCTATTCGGAGGTCAAGGCCATCGGCCAGGACCGTCAGGACAGAATCTACCGTGGCGTGATGTACAGCACAGACATCATCTCAAGAATCGAGATCACCATCATCTGCCGCGACCAGTTCGTGCAGTCAACCATCGACGCCATCCTCAAGGCGGCCCACACGGGTGAGGTAGGAGATGGACGAATCTTCGTAAGCCCTGTCGACGACACATGGTCAATCAGGACAGGGGAACATGGTGACAGTGTATTGGCAGATAAAAAGTAGTGTATTATGGAAACAGCAATTTCAACAATCAACAGTCTAGATACCGTATGGGTTCTCATCGCAGCGATGCTCGTATTCTTCATGCAGCCAGGTTTCGCACTCGTCGAGGCAGGCTTCACGAGATCAAAGAACTCAGCTAACATCCTCATGAAGAACTTCGTGGACTTCATGCTCGGATCAATCCTCTTCTGGTTCATCGGCTTCGGCCTCATGCACGGTGCGGGCAACGGCTTCATCGGCGAGCTCCACATCTTCGACTGGTCATTCATCGGCGACTCGAACATCCCGGCAGAGTGTACCCTCATCTTCCAGACAGTGTTCTGCGCAACTGCGGCTACCATCGTATCGGGAGGTATGGCTGAGAGAACCAAGTTCTCTATGTACATCGTGATATCAGTCCTCATCTCCATCCTCATCTATCCTATCGAGGGTCACTGGACCTGGGGCGGCGGCTGGCTCGCTGAGATGGGTTTCCATGATTTCGCAGGCTCTACAGTGGTACACGCATGCGGCGGTGTGATTGCTCTTGCAGGTGCGATGGTGCTCGGACCAAGAATCGGCAAGTACACCAAGTCAGGCAAGGCCGTCGCTATCCCTGGACATAACCTCACCTTCGGTGTGCTCGGCGTATTCATCCTCTGGATGGGCTGGTTCGGCTTCAACCCTGGTTCACAGCTCGCAGCAGCTGGTTCAGAGAACGCAATTGCCATCGCCCATGTCATGTGTACAACGAACATGGCAGCGGCATGCGGCGGTACAGCAGTGCTCTTCCTTACATGGATCTGCTACGGTAAGCCATCCCTCTCACTCGTCTGCAACGGCATCCTCGCAGGTCTCGTCGGCATCACAGCAGGCTGTGATATGGTATCGATCGGCGGTTCAGCCATCATCGGTACAGTCTGCGGCTGCGTCATGGTAGGCTCTGTAGCCCTCATCGACAAGGTCCTCAAGATCGACGACCCTGTGGGTGCAGTCTCAGTACACGGCGTATGCGGTTTCCTCGGCACAGTCATGACAGGTCTCTTCGCACTTGACGGAGGTCTCTTCTACGGCGGTGGCTGGAAGTTCCTCGGAATCGAGACACTCGGTGTATGTGTCACCATCGTATGGTCATTCGTGCTTGGTTACGCTATCTTCAAGATTCTCGACAAGATCTTCGGCATCCGTGTAGAGCCAAGGATCGAGGAGGAGGGACTCGACGTCTACGAGCACGGAGAGTCAGCTTACAACGCATAGTAACTCACAAAATACTAAACTATCTTCAACTACTTCAACCAACATTATACCACCAGGCCGCCAGGTAGGAGTTCTCGTGAGAGACCCCCTATCGGGCGACCTTCTTTTTCAACTCCGCTTATATTTCCCAAAGAAATGCAATTTTAGTATATTTGCCGAAGCTATAAGCAAATACAAGATCATCAAGCTTTATGAAGATTAGAAAATTCCTCCTGCATGCAGTCATAGCAATTGCGGCAGTCATGGCCCTTGCCACCGGCTGCGGCCGTAACCGTCAGACAATCCACGGTGTGATTCCTGACCTCTCGATGTTCGCTCCTGAGATCCAGTATGTCGACAGTCTCCGCTACCTTACGGTCGAGCCTAACCAGGTCAGCGCTCTTGGCATCAGCGAGGATGCGAACGAGACTTCATGGTTCGGTTTCGCGGATCTCTATACCCAGAGGAAGTTCGACGAGGCTTACCAGTTCGTTATGGACGGTGACAACTACGCCAACATCCTCGTCTATCTCAAGAACACGACTGCGCAGTACCAGTTCATCAACGTCATCCTGTCTCCGCTGATGAGGCTCTACATCAAGGACGACAAGGAGTACTTCAAGGAGGTCGAAGGCGCCCTTGCCTATAATCTCTTCACTCTCAAGCAGGTGATCGTCATGGGTGGCGACAATCCGTACATACCGCCTCACTATCTCGACCTTGTGATGGACCTTGAACATCTCTATTTCGAGGAGGGAGACCTTGACAAGGCCGAGGCCAACCTCGCGGAGATCGCTTTCGCATGCGAGGCCAGCAACTACAACCCGATAGCGACAAGACTTCTCTGTCTCGAGTACCGCTGCAACATCTACAAGGAGAGAGGGAACATGGCAGGTGCAAAGGCTGCCATCCAGGAGTTCAAGGACGACATACTTCCTCTCGCACAGTCGGATGAGGAACTCCAGACGCTCGCTAACGCAATCCGCAACGTGGAGATGAGAGTCCTCTAGTGAGGGCCTGAAAGTACTCTATATTCTCATATTTCAATGAAATACAGCCTGTCGGCCACCCGGTCGACGGGCTTTTTGTCGATATGCAAGAGCTGATTTGACGATATGCAAGTGAAGTCGCTGTATAATGTGCCAACTTTGCATCGGCGGTTAGCACTGAAGCTTGCCCGTGGGAAAACTATTCATTTCTAAATGTTTCAGTTATGTCTGTAGTATTTTATCAATGTCTCAGCTGCGGGAACATCGTTTTCATGGTTGAGAACTCCGGAGTGACACCGGTCTGCTGCGGGGAACAGATGATGAGGCTCGAACCTAAGTTGGAGGACAACGGCTCTGAGAAGCATCTCCCGGATGTCACATGGTTGGATGACTGCACCTTGAGGGTCACCATAGGAAGTGAGCCACATCCTATGGAGGAGGGACACCACATCGTGTTCGTAGCCCTCGAGATGAAGGACGGGATCGTGGTCAGGCGCATAAAAGGGAAGTGCAGGGCCAGGGTCGACTTCTACTGCTGCAGGACCGATGCAGTCGCAGTTTACACATGGTGCAATGTCCATGGACTATGGAAAACTCCTCTCGATGCCGAAAAAGTGAAGGGAGCGATGACAACGGAAGGCTGTAAACGCTAACTTTGCAGAAGTATGGTAGCCGATATGTTGATAACAGTCCTGCCATTCTTCGTTGGCTTGGTCTGGTCTGCGATACTCGTCCTGGAGTACCGCAGGTCGGATCCGGCCAGAAAAATGCTCCTGTGGTTCATACTTTCGAACACGGGGCTGATGTTCATTAGAACCTTGATCGTAGCCGCAGACCGGGAATCGTTTGATCTTATCCGATGCCTGTATATTTTTTTCCTTCTTGTGGTATTCCCGGTCGGCTACATATATATACGACGCCTGACGTCACCTGTGCCCCCCAGGAAACGGGAGCTATGGCTGCTTTTACCTGCCGTAGGAGCCAGCGCTGCTGGTGTCATCGCCTATTTCATCGTCCTTGTTGACTGGCATCCGGTGGAGATATTCGCCCGGGTCATCCTTCCGATCGAGGTCGTCCTGATGGCTGTCTTCGGGGAGATGGCCATCCGCGACTACCGACATAGCATAGAGAACTACTATTCTGATACAAGCGGCAAGAAACAGAAACCGATGTACAGACTGCTGTCCGCATACATCATATTCTCACTCGTCAAGTCCGTCGCCCTCAGTCTGGGAGCGCCGCTTAACACGGACATGTTTCTTGTCACTGTCATCTCGCTAAGCTATTCAATCCTTCTCTTTGCCATTGCCTATGTCGGCTCCAAGGCCAGCTTCAATGCCGGATACTTCGCGATGGACATCAGGAAAGACGAGGAAATGGTACAGGACCATGGTACCACGATGCGTATTTCAGAGCTCATGCGGCAGAAGCAGCTTTATCTGAGGCCCGGCCTCAAGATCTCAGACGTAGCCATGGAACTCTGCACCAACCGCAGCTACGTCTCCGAATACATCAACCGTCAGTTCGGCATGTCCTTCTGCGACTACATCAACAGCCTGAGGGTCGAGCACGCCCGCAGCCTTATCGCCCAGAATCCCGACGCCGACATGACGGGCATCTACATCGACTCCGGCTTCGCCAGCGAGGCCTCCTTCTACCGCAACTTCAAGAAATTCTCCGGAATGACCCCTAACTCCTTCCGCAGCGAGCGCCAGAGGGGCGCCTGAGCGGACTTGGGTGGGGCTGGGAATGTATGTACGGCGTTTCTAACTAATTGACAGATAGCGATATAACAGAAATCCCTTCGGCCGCGCAGCCGAAGGGATTTCTGTTAAGCACCTGATTTCCATCAGGTTATGTCTGCTGGATTACTTCTTCTTGTTGAGGTACTCAGCGATCTCGTTTGCTGCGAGGCAGAGGAGGACGTACTGAGGAGCTGTGTTGATACAGCACTCGTTCTCACCCCAGTGGAATGGGTAGTCATCCTTGTTCTCAAGGAAGTCAGGACCCTTCACGAGGAGACCAGGAACGATACCGCCAGGGATGACTGAGTAGTCAGCTCTGTTGTTGCTGTAGGCAACCTTCTTGGTGTTGACACCGACTGCGGTCACGAATGATACGTTGCTGTATGGGTGGCATCCGAGGATGTAGTGCATACCTGCGAGGACGTACTCAGGATCGATGAGGTCTGGGAAGAGCTTCCATACTCTGTAGCAGTTGTATGCGTTGGTGATGACACCTGCGTTGCCTGCCCAGTTTGCACCTGAGATGGCGACACCGTAAGGGTTGTCCTTGCCTGTGCTGGTGATTGACTTCACGTAGTCAGGCATTGCTGCCCTTACCTTAGCCTGGAACTTCTTGTCCATGTAAGGATATACGCGGAGAGCTGGACCGAGGTTAGGTCCTGCGTATCTGCCGCTGAGCTGAGCTCTCTGTCTCTGCTCCTCAGAAAGCTGAGGGACGTTGGTGAGCATAGCCTCGATGATAGGGGTGAAGAATGCCTTGTACTTGTTGTCACCGGTAGCGAACCAGAGCTCGATGGCAGCGTTGACTCTAGGGTCGTTTGCACCTGTGCGGTAGTTCTGAGAACCTGCGTTTGCCTGCTTTGCAGGGTCTGCTGCGTCTGCCCACTTGTCCCAGAGCATGATAGCGTTCTTGATAGATCTCTCAGCCTCCTCAGGATAGTACTCCTTGAGACCAGGATAAGCTGCTGCGAGGGAAACGATGTCCTGCATTGTGCCAGCAGGGCTGAAACGGCTTGTGAAGACATATCTGTCATCTGGTGTACCGCTGCGGAGACCGTCTGCAGAAACCTCGTAAGGCTTGAGAGAAGGGTCGTAGAGGAGACCGTCGGTAAGGGTCATGGCGTCACCGAGGTGATGGTAGTTGTGCATCTGAGGCTGGCCGATCACCTGTGCAACGAAACCGATGTTCTCAACCTGTGCGTTGATGTTGAGGGTACCGTGCATCATGAGCTCGACTACATCTGGAACTCCGTCAGGAACGTGGATGTCAGCGAACTTGGTCTTCTGGTCGATGAGGGTCTGGTCTCTCTCTGGACGGAATGTATTCCAGATCTGGCCGAGTGACTCGGTTGTGTTGAGCACTGAGTTGGCCTGGATGTCGAAGTCACCTGCGTCATACCATCCACCGACTGCGAGTCCTGGGATGTGCTCGAGCGGCTTGTAAGGGTCGTTGGTCTCGCTGCCCTGGTTGTAACCGTCGTGGAGACGTACGTTTGCAGGAGCCTGGAGAGCATCGTCCATGTTAGCGCGTCCGTGCCATACGCGGTAAGCCTCGTTGACCTCCATGTGGTCCATGTTGACAACGAGAGAGATGTCCATTGAAGGATGCCACTTGTCGGCATATACGTTGAGGTCGATAGGGAAGGCGTTTGTCTCGACACCGTTGTACTCGATTGAGTAGAGACCTGGCTGCTTGAGGGCAGAGAAGTCGATCTGTACGTAGTTGTAGCGGTGGTAGAACACACCCCATTCCTTTGCTGGAACGGTCATGGCAACTGACTTGCTGCCGTCTGCGTTCATCTTGAGGATCTTCGCGGTAGGAGATACCTTGTCGTTCTTGTCAAGCTCTACGACAGCGACCTTCTTCTGTGCAGGAGTGTAACCAACCTGTGAGAAGCCGATGTTAGGCTTGCGTACCCAGTCATTTGATGAACTTGGCTCGAGATACCACTCGAGGACCTTTCCGGTCTTGTTTCCAGGGAGGATAGAGCGTACTACGAATGTACCGTTCTGAGCGAGGTGACGGCCGTCATAGATGCCGATCTCGAGGTCAGAGGTGATACCTACGCGGAGGTCGTCGTCCTCTGGTGCCATTACGATCTGGTGGCCAGTTGACATAGGGTGGTTCACAAGGAAGTCACCACGGCCTCTGTCGTCGAAGGTAGACTCGCCGAAGTACTGAGGGATCTTCTCAGCGACTGGACGTACCTCGTTGTCGTGCATAGGGTACTTAGGAAGAATACGGCCCATACCGTCGCAGAGATAGGTCTTTCCGAAGTAAGAAGCAGGGAAGAACTCGAGGTTCATACCAGCCTTGCCCACGAGAGCTGCAGGAACCGGCTTGTCGAGGATTACCTGGAGTACGACGCCCTTGCCCTTAGGGGACATCTTGATCTTCGAAACGAAGTCGTAGTCCTCGTATGTGAGCTCGACGGTGATGCTGTTGTCGCTGCGGTCGACGGTCTTGTTGGTCATGATGCCGAAGATGTCCCACTGCTCAGGAGTGTTCATGAGACGGATACCGCCGCCTGTACCGATTCTCTCGCCTCTCTGGACGATCTCGATACCGGCGAACTTCTCGTCATAGAAACTTCCGTTGTAGAGGTTGTTGTAGACAAGCACGTTTGTGCCTCTCGCCTCGAAGTAATCGAGGTCATTGAGCTTCATGCTCTGGGCATTTGCAGTAAGAGATGCAAGTGCAGCCAGTGCGCTCAAGGTCAAAAGCCTGTAAGATTTCATAAAAGAGATTATTTTAGTAATAGTTATTGGTCAGTCGCTTTACCCCTTGCAGGGGTACAAAATGGGTTTTATAGCGTAAAATTAACAAAAAACAATCAATTATTAGAAAGTATTTTTCTGTAAATTTGTTCCTATTGACAAAACAAACGGATCTTACTTATGGACAGGAAGGTAATTCTGATAACCGGAGGCAGCAGTGGAATCGGATTCGACACAGCCGAGAAGCTTGCCCTGAAGGGACATGTGGTATATGCGGCAGCCCGTCGCACAGACAGGATGGAGCCGCTCAGGCAGTATGGAGTACGCATTCTCCCGCTTGACGTGACCGATGAGGAATCCATGCAGACATGCGTGGGAACCATACTTGACGAGCAGGGAAGGATAGACGTCCTCGTAAACAATGCCGGATACGGATACTTCGGAGCCATAGAGAACGTGTCCCTTGCCGAAGCAAGGCGTCAGCTTGAGGTCAATGTCTTCGGCCTCGCGCGTCTTACCCAGCTCGTGCTTCCGTCGATGCGCGCGCAGGGAAGCGGCCGTATCATCAACGTCTCGTCCGTCGCCGGAAAGGTCGTTCTTTCATACGGCGGATGGTACAACGTGTCGAAGTTCGCAGTCGAGGCCCTCTCGGACTCGCTCCGCATGGAGACCAAGCCTTTCGGTATCGACGTTGTGCTGATCGAGCCTAGCGGCATCAGGACCGACTGGGGACTGATCGCAGCAGAGAACCTCTCGTCCTGTTCAGCGGGAACTCCATATCAGAAGACAGCGGAGAACGAGGCAAGGATAATGAATTTCGCATACACCTCGAACTTCCTTTCAGGCCCTCAGGTCGTCAGGAAGGCGATCTGCCGGGCAGTGGACGCCCGTCGTCCACGCCTTAGGTACATGCCTGGACGCGGATCATGGCTGCTTGTCGCAGCCCATGCCATCATTCCGGCCAGGTGGTGGGATGCCATGAACCGCGCAGCGGTGAAGCACTGAAGGCGACGGAACGCTGAAGGCGGGGAAAGCCTGGGAGCAGGTTTTCATGATCATAAAACACACTAAACCACATAGTTATATGAAAAAGCAGATACTTGTTTTCGCGGCACTTATGTGCCTGCCTTTCTTGGCGTCAGCCCAGCGTCCGCGTCCGAGTGCGGACCTTCCTAAATGGGAGCATGTCGCCGACACCCCTCAGATGGGATGGAGCTCATGGAACTGTTTCATGACGGACATCAACGAGGACCTGATCAAGGCTACCGCAGACGCGATGGTCGAACTCGGTCTTGTCGATGCCGGCTATGTCTATCTCAACCTCGACGACGGCTGGCATGGGGAGAGGGATGAGAACGGATTCGTGCACGAGGATCTGGAGAAGTTCCCCTCAGGAATCAAGGCTCTCGCTGACTATCTCCATTCAAAGGGGATGAAGCTTGGCATCTACAGCGATGCCGGAGACTTTACATGCGCCTGCTACACCGGCAGCCGCGGCCATGAGTACCAGGACGCGATCACCTACGCCTCATGGGGAGTGGACTATCTCAAGTACGACTGGTGCTCCACCAGCAACGCCAACCCTAAGGGCGCGTACATCCTGATGAGGAACGCCCTGAGGAAGGCCGGACGCCCGATTCTCTTCAGCATCTGCGAGTGGGGACGCAACAAGCCATGGGAATGGGCAGAGGACGTCGGCCATTCATGGAGGACTACAGGCGACATCGGCCCTGCTTTCCTTCCGGTCCCTACGACATACAATGAGAACGGAAGACCTAACTGGAAGCCACAGAGCGTTCTGGACATCATCGAGCAGAACGAGCCGCTCCGCAAGTATGCGGGTCCGGGCCACTGGAACGACCCTGACATGCTCGAGGTCGGCAACAGCAGCACCGTGGACGGTGTGTTCTACGACATGACGGAGAGCGAGGACCGTGCGCATTTCACCATGTGGTGCATGATGGCGGCTCCGCTGATCCTCGGCAATGACCTTACCAAGATCACCGAGGAGACACTTGCCATAATCAAGAACAAGGAGATGATCGCAGTTGATCAGGATCCTCTTGGAATCCAGGGACTCAGGCTCAAGACCGAAGGCGACCTCCAGTACTGGTTCAAGCCGCTTTCAGACGGCGACTGGGCATTCTGCGTGATGAACATCGGAGAGAACGACATCCCTCTGGCGATCGACTGGTCGACACTCGAGGTCGATGATGAGCTCAGCGGCAGGAAGACCTCGTTCAGCAAGATCAACTACTCGGTCAAGGACCTCTGGAAAGCCGCTCCGACTGTCAACACCCTCGTCAAGGGAAAGGGCAAGAGCAAAGGCCAGATGGTCACCAACCCTCTCAACACGACAGTCGGCTCGCACGATGTCGTTGCATACAGGCTCTCGCCGGTAGCTGGCAAATAGCGCCGACCTAGGTCTCGTGGATGAGGCGATAGGCGATCGAGCCAGGAGGAGGACTCGCCGGGCACTCGTCCCTGCTGAACCATCTGGCCTCGGCGATCTCGTCGTCCTGAAGTCTCAGGTCGCCGCTCTCGTACTCCGCAGTGAAGCCCAGCATAAGCTGTGACGGGAATGGCCAGCTCTGGCTTCCGAAGTATCGTATGTTCTTGACAGTTATACCTGTTTCCTCCATTATTTCACGTGCTACTGCATGTTCTGCGCTCTCTCCGGCTTCCATGAAACCGGCGATGCAGGCGTAGATGTCCTGGTTCCTCTGGACATGGCGGGCGAGCAGTATCTTGTCGTCTCTGTGGACCAGTACGATGATGCACGGCTCAATGCGTGGGAAGATCAGATTCCCGCACTCCGGGCAGATCCTGGCGGTCAGTTCTGTGTGTTCCTCAAGCGGCTTTCCGCAGCGCCCGCAGAATTTCGTGCCGGCTCGCCATTCGAGCAGAGCCTTCGCCCTCGCGAGGCGGAAGCATCCTTCCTCGTCCATCTCTGCGAAGCTCAGACGGACGAGTCTCTTCCTGTAGCCTTCCGGGATGACGTCGTCCTTCGAGAATCCCAGGACTTCGAGGTCGGCAGCTTTCTGACTGGCGCCAGGGGCTGTGATATGCTCTGTAAAGCGCTCAGTCACAGTCAGTCGGCTCTCAAGAAAGTCAAGGTCTTCCTTGCGCAGAGGCTCTCCGTCCTCCCGCAGAATCATCTCCCTGTTATATAAAGCGTAATATTCCATTGTTGATTTCAGTCATATTGTAGTTGCCGCCTGAGCATTTCAGAGGGCCTGTCAAAGATGTGTCCACCCTGGAGGTCTGTCTACGGCGTGTCCGTCTCATAGTTTCTCTGCGACATCCGAAAGGCTGGCTGCGCAGGCAAGGACTTCATCGCGCAGGTTCTGCTGATTGATGTACTGCACCTGGCAGGCGAGGACCGACGCCTCAAGAATCACGGACAGCATAAGACCGTACATGTCTGACCCCTGCGTCAGATATGCATTGGCTGCGTCTGCCAGCTGTCCATAGAAATCTCCGCGCCCGATCGAGAGTATGACGTCAGGAATCCCGTCCCTGAACTGACGGAACACCCAGCTCAGCTGCTGCGCATATTCTGTCTCGATGAAAGTGACCTCGGTCCCAGGTCTTACGAATTCCTCCTCCGCATCTTCCGTGATGCAGATTCCGTTCTCACTGAAAAGCATCGTCCCGGCAGAAAGTCTGGTAAGTGTACCGGACAGGACTTTCTCCCTAAGCGATAAGATGAATTCGTGCGCTGTTGTCTTCATGTTGCTCGATGAATTTACTGATCAGGTCGTATATATAATATTAGGTGAAGACCAGATCGTTTACACTGGCAAAGATTACTATTTAGTATGACATTACAAAATGATGATAGGGTAGGGGAGGACTATTTTCGCCAGGAAACAGAGGAAATTGTTGATGTAACTATATAGGTAATGCAAAGTAATGCACTGATAAATAATAAAATGAGTATGTCAAATGTAATGTATTGTATAGATAAATGCTATAAAATTGGATTTTACCATGTTTGCCTCTGCTGTTTCTGCCTGTAGGTATATGATCGGCAGAGGATTTCATGTACTTAAAGTGATGCTTTTACAAAGATATTTATGTAACTGTTGATAACTTGTAAAATGCCTGCACTATTTGATCTTGATTTCCGGACACTCTTGCGAATTGGCTGGCGAGAAGCTTGGTTTTCCGGAATAGGTCGGCTTCCCTGGAGTTATTTCGAGAGTCTGGCCGCGTCCGCTTTCGGTCATCAGGACTTGGATCATTATGGTCATGGCTGCTTGTCCCTAGGCTTAGTTGATGTTTTATTCGTGAGAAAATGCGAGAAATATGCAATGTGTTTCGGCTTGTATGAAAGATACGACTGTCATAGTCTTTCAGAAGAGTATTTCCGAAGTCTTGGCTGTAGCTTGTCAATGGCGAGGTAAAATAGGCTACTTTAATAGTCTAAACAATTTTGTTATAAATTTTGTCTAGATTTGGATTAATGTTAAAATAGTCTAAATATGTAAACTTTAGGTAGAAAATGGACAAAAGTGATAATAATCCAGTGTATTCATAGAGTCTCCTTCGAGCGTAGCTTTTCACTCCTTTGGTGTTAACAAATTTGTTATAGCATATATCCCCGTAGGATGGCTAAATTTCGCGTTAAAATCCGGCTTTTTGCGATTTCTAATTCCTATACTCTATGGAATGCGAAAATATAAAATACGTCTAATATGATATAAATAATATATAATCTAAGAAAATAGTAATATTTTTTGTATATTTGCTATGATTTCAGGTTGATCTCTGGAGTGACGCTTCGAGTTGTTTCTGAGCTTCCTGACCTGAATGGAGGTGCCAGAGTTGTTGCTGAATATTCTATAAATATATACGAATATTATGCGGTTGGTTTCAACCTCTATTCTGGGTGGGATAATCTGGCTGTCGAGAATGTGCGAACCCTGTTTTCCTGGAATTCCTCGCCCAGGAGACTGCGATAACTTGGCGAGAATCGTATATTTGAGATCTTACTAAGTCTCATGAGCGACGGCAGCGAAAATTGTTGATAATTGTAGCTTGTTTCAGTTTTGTAAACAGGCTGATTTCGGCGTTCTGTGAGTCTAGGGATATGATCCTTCTTAGCTTCTTCTTAGCTTTACCGTGTCTGAGATTTTAAAAATTCCGTGTGATTTGAAGCGTTTCTTCAAGTATTTTTGGTATTCTTTGCCCTTGGTTCTAGTCTGATTCCGGCTATTTCTAAGTCCTGCTTTAATAAAACTTGTGCTTTAGCTTATATTACAATATATTACAGTTATCTACATTAAGTATTTATATAGCTAGTTGTACTCCCCTCACTTTATTTCGTATCTGCTCTATTTTTTCGGACAGCTCTTTTCGCTTCTTTTCGTTCTTGCTAAATTTGTGTTGCTTTTTCAGCAATAACATCTCCATTTATGACTATAGAGACTCATCCCTTAGAACCATTTTTGCCTGAAGATGCCCGCATTCTGTTCTTAGGCAGTTTCCCTCCGCCTAAGGCAAAGTGGAGCATGGAGTTCTTTTACCCGAATTGGATCAATGATTTCTGGCGTATTATAGGATTGATCTACTTTGGGACTAAGACCGCTTTTGAGACACAGGGTCTCAGGAAGTTTGATAAGGAGAAGATTGTCAAGTTCTGCGTTGAGAAAGGTTTTGCCTTCTATGACAGTGCGGTTAAGGTCTGCAGGCTTAAGGACAACGCCAGCGATAATTTCCTTGAGATACTGGAACCGACTGATATCCCTGCTTTATTGAGGAAGATACCGCACTGTAAAGCCATTGTGACCACAGGTGGCAAATCTTCTGAGGAGCTTGCTTCTATCCTAGATGCAGGCTCTATACCGGCTATTGGAGAGTCCATCAGTGTCCTTGTCGACGGCAGGGAAGTACTTTGGTACAGGGTGCCGTCGAGCTCGCGTGCTTTCCCGATGAAAATTGACCAGAAGGCTGACCATTACAGGCTTGTCCTCACCTCCATCGGCCTGCTCTGAGATACCTACAAAATAGCCCCGGACTTGGCTGAGTCCGGGGCTACGCTTGGTCCTAAACCAATCCTTTAGATAACCTTTGCAATTGCAAAGTACTCATTGCGTATAGACTTCTCGACAGGCTTTCCGGAAATGGTGCAGCGGGCGTTGAGGCCGGTGTCGGCGGAAGATCCGCCGATACAGAAGGCGTAGTCACCCGGGGTGATTGTCCAGACGGTCCTGGCGTTCTTCTCACTCCACCATGCGAGCTGGTCGAGAGCGACCTGGAAGGTCACTTTCCTTGACTCTCCAGCGGCGAGGCTGATCCTCTTGTATCCCTTCAGCTGAATAGGCTTAAGTGGCTGACCTGAAAGCGGTGAGACATATAGCTGAGCGACTTCGTCGCCTGCCTTTGAGCCGGTGTTCCTGACGGTGCAGCTGACTGTGAGATACTTGTCCGAGGTCTTTGCTGAAGGCTGGACCTCGATGTCGCTGTACTCGAATGTGGTGTATGAGAGGCCGTATCCGAAAGGATATGCTACGAGTGACTCTGCAGGCTTCTCGTTGTAGCAGAAGAGGTCTTCCGCCTCGGTCTTAGGATAGCTTACACAGAGCTTGCCTGAAGGGTTGACCTTGCCGGTGATGATGTCTGTGAGGGCACGTCCGCCCTCTTCGCCTGGGAACCATGCCTGGATCACTGCTGCACATCCGTCAGCGACTGCGTCGATGACCTGTGGATGGCCGCCGAACACTACGAGTATGACAGGCTTTCCGGTAACGATAAGGTCCTTCACGAACTCTTCCTGCTCGCCTGGGAGGCGGATGCCGTTACGTGTGCGGTTCTCGCCGGAGAGATAGATGTTCTCGCCCATGGCTGCCACGATGACGTCGCTTGCTGCGGCTGTCTTGACAGCCGCCTTCCAGTCTGTAGGATCCTCAGATTCGATCTTGCGTACTCTCATGCCTGCAACTCGTGCATCGCCGCCTTCGAGTATGCGGATGTCGCTGAGCGAGCTCCAGTCAACGCCGCGGCTGTACTCTATATTTCCCTGATAGCCAGCCTTGAAGGCCTCAAGGAAGGTCGGTACGTTGAGAGATGAAGGATCGACCGGATGGCGGTGGAAGAACAGCTGCATAGACTGGAAAGTATAGTCTCCGAGCATGCTCCAGTATGAATTTGCGTCTGGTCCTACCATGGCCACGTCAAGGCCTTCGGCCAGAGGAAGGATGCCGTTGTTCTTGAGGAGGACGGCCGACTCAGTGGCGATCTTGTACGCGAGCTCGCGCGATTCCTTAGAATCGAGCTCGAGCGGACCGTCGGCGCAGACCTTAGGGTCCGGGTCAAGCAGACCGGCCTTGGCCTTGAGCATCAGGGCGCGCTTGACGGCCTTCTCGAAGGCCTCCTCGGTGATCCTGCCTTCCTTGACGAGCTCAGGGATGTAGACCGAGCTGGTAGGCGAGCAGAGTTCGATGTCGTTGCCGGTCATGATAGCGTCGACAGCGCACTTCTTGAGGAACTCAGGGCTGCGGTCCCTGCTGTCCTGCTGCACTGAGCCATAATCACTTATGACAGCTCCCTGGTACTCTAGATAGCCTCTGAGGATGACGTTGAGGAGAGTGTCGCTGCAGACCGCTGGATCGCCGCGGAAGTTGTTGTATGAGGTCATCACAGACTCGGTTCCGAGCTTGCGGATGATCGCCTCGTGAGGGAGGAGAACCTCCTCGTAGATCTCTTTCCATGGAAGCGTATTGGCACCGCCGTAACCGAGGAAATGCTTGGTCGTGGCTGCGACGCCGTCCTTGAATCCCTTGCTCTGGAGACCGTCTACGAACGCGTAGCCGAGTGTGGCGGTGAGATATCCGTCCTCTCCGCAGGATTCCTCGATGCGGGTCCAGTTGGCGTTGCGGATAACGTCGAGCATAGGGGAGAGAGCCAACTGCTGGCCCATGTCCCTCATGAGGTCGGCGGTCATGGCGGTCTTTTGGTAGACAAGCTCCGGATCCCAGCTGCAGGCGGTCGCGATTGCCTGTGGGAAAGCGGTCGCACCGCGAGCCGTAAGGCCGGTGAGGCACTCCTCGTGGAAGATTGCAGGGATTCCTGCGTTGGTCTCGTTCATCAGGTAGTTCTGGATGTCGCGCACCATCTCGCGGATCTCGTCAGCGTTCTTGTCCTGCGAGCTGGTAGGCTGGCAGATATGTCCGACGCCGTAAGGGATTATCTCGCGGCATTTCTCAAGAGAGATCTTGCCGTCCACCATCAGGTTCGACGGGTAGATTCCGTAGAGCTGGGCGGCTTTCTCCTCGAGGCTGAGGCGGGCATAGACCGCGTCGACCTGCTTTTGGAGCGGGTCGGAGCCGCATGAGCATGCGATGATGGCGGCAGCGGCCAATGGGAACAATAACTTCTTCATATTGTTTCTTTTAAAAGGCGTTATCTAAATAAAAGATACTAGCGGATTACGTCTGGGATGATGATCTTGTACTCCCTGTGGGAGGCGTTGTTGAGCTTGTCCTCCCTGAGCCACAGGTTCTCGTTCTTGAGCTCCATGTAGCTTACGCCGTGGTTGTTGGCGAAGTTGACGAGATTGGTGATCTCGTTCTTGGTGGTCACGATCTCCTTAGGCGGATTCCTGCGGTACTTGTCGCTGTCGAGGACGATGAATCCGAACGAGACAGGGTTCTCGAACATCATCTTGGCTGCCATGATCCTGAACATATAGCGGGAGGTCTCCTCGACTAGCCAGAGGTCCGTCGCCTTGCTCTCGTTCTGGTCGGTCATGCGCTTGCTGATGCCGCCCTGGCCGGCGTTGTAGGCCGCAGCGACGGTCAGCCAGTCGCCGTACTTGGCGTAGGAAGCCTTGAGGATCTTGCAGGCAGCGCGGGTCGCCTTCTCGATATGGTAGCGCTCGTCGACGTTGGCATTGACCTCGAGGCCCTGCTCCTTGGCGGTGGCGCTCATCAGCTGCCACAGGCCTGCCGCACCGGCTGAAGACCTTGCCTTAGGGTCGAGGTTGCTCTCGATCACCATGATGTACTTCAGGTCGTCCGGAAGGCCGTACTCCTTGAGGATGGGCTCGACGATAGGGAAATAGATGGCCGAGCGCTTGAGCATCAGGATCGAGGTCGTGTGCATGTACGTGAAGGTGATGATCTCCCTGTCCATGCGCTCGTACATGTCCTGTCTTGTAAGCTCGACGGTCTGTCCCGCGAAGGTATATCTTTCCGGAACCTTCACCGTCTGGGCCATGGCTGCGCTGCCCAGGATCATGGCAGCCGCTGCGCTGAGAATTGTCTTTCTTATGTTCATGGTAACTCCGTTCTTTAGTATGTTGACAAATATAACAATCTTAACTAAAACTCCTACATTCACAGGCGTATAGTGAATTGTTTTATTTAATTAAAGAAATATTTATATAAATATTAAATTAAGAAAATGGCATAGGAATGACAGGAGGAATGGCAAAGAAAAAGGCCAGGCGAGTGGCCTGGCCTATGATTCCGTACAGTTCCCGGGAATCCCGGTGACCGACTAGAAGTTCTCCTTGTGGATCTCGAAGTAAGCCTGTGGATGAGCGCAGACAGGGCAGAGCTCAGGAGCGTTGGTACCTACTACGATGTGACCGCAGTTGCGGCACTCCCATACTTTGACCTCTGACTTGGCAAATACCTGCGCTGTCTCGACGTTCTTGAGAAGTGCGCGGTAGCGCTCCTCGTGTCTCTTCTCGATAGCTGCGACTCCGCGGAACTTCGCTGCGAGCTCTACGAAGCCCTCAGCCTCGGCTGTCTTAGCGAAGCCCTCGTACATGTCTGTCCACTCATAGTTCTCGCCAGCTGCTGCTGCGCCGAGGTTCTCAGCTGTGCTGCCGATACCCTCAAGCTCCTTGAACCAGAGCTTTGCGTGCTCCTTCTCGTTGTCAGCTGTCTCAAGGAAAAGAGCAGCGATCTGCTCGTAGCCTTCCTTCTTTGCCTTTGAAGCGAAGTATGTGTACTTGTTGCGAGCCTGTGACTCGCCTGCGAATGCAGCCTCGAGATTCTTCTCGGTCTGTGTACCTGCGTATTTGTTAGCCATATCTTTGTAAATATTTAGGTTATTGATATGTATGTTCTATACAAAGGTACATATATATTCTCCTCTGACAAAGCCTGAATACGAGAAAAAGTGCTATCTTGCGGCTTTATTCAAGCAGATATGAGAAGAATTCTTTTTTCAGTTGCCATGGTCCTTGCTCTGAGTTCATGCGCTGGAGGCAGCGGCGTCGCCGATACCGGCGCAGATGCGGTCGTCGCAGCAGTGGACAACATTATCATGACCAGGCGCAGCATACGCCAGTACACAGACCAGGAGATAAGCCGAGAGACACTTCAGGCGATAGCCGATGCCGGCATCAATGCACCTAACGGACAAGGTCGTCAGGCCTATGAGGTCAGGATCGTCAAGGATCCTCAGCCGGGAGGTGAGGGGCCTCAGTTCAGGAATCTCTTCAAGGGTGCGCCGTATGTCGCCTTCATCGCCGCCGACACCAGCTACGACATGTCCCATGTCGACTGCGGTCTGCTCGGTGAGAACATGATACTCGCAGCCTGGGCAAGAGGCATAGGCTCATGTTGCCTCGCTCAGCCGGTACGTCTCATGAAAGGCACCGCTGAGTGCCGGCCGTTCCTCGACGGACTTGACTTCAGCGAGGGTTACGAGCTCCTGTACTGCATCGCCTTCGGCTATCCAGCAGAAGAGCCTGATGCCAGGGCCAGGAAGGCTGAGAAGGTCAGGTTCATTGACTAGTGGCGCATCCATAACCAGAAATAGACAAGCGATATGAGAAAGATACAGTATACAGGCATGAATTTCGACGAGATCCAGGTTTTCACAGACAACAAGGCCCTTGCTCCATACGAGGGCATAGGCACATCCATGCTCTCTGTCCTTACCGACGACGGTCTTCTGACAGTCAATGAAGGAGACTGGCTCGTCTGCGACGACAACGGCAGCTACTCCGTCGAGTAGGCGGTGCCGCAGGCATATTCCCAGGAATAAGGTCAATAACCCATTGACAAAGTCTATCACCATTGACAAGATCTATCACCTATGACTAGAAAAGAAGAACTTATAGCCAGTCCGTCCCTTCAGGACGAGCTCAGAAGGATGCAGAGCGGCCAGGCCTACGACGCCCATACCCCGGAGATGAGGGCTTGGCGTGACGAGACAAAGAAACTGCTCAACCGGCTCAACAACACGGAATATCATGGCGAGAACATGGCGGCGATCACCCGTGAGCTGCTTCCGAACGCGGCCCCGGACATCTATGTGGAGTCGCCGTTCTATTGTGACTATGGTGACCTCATCCATGCGGAGGAGGGCGTTTTCATCAACTTCGGGTGCACCATCCTTGACGGAGGCGGCGTATACATAGGCCGCAGGACCCTCATAGCGCCAGGTGTCCACATCTATACGGCCGAGCATCCGCTCGATGCCGACGCAAGGGACCAGTACGAGATGTGCCGCCCGGTCAGGATAGGCGAGAGGTGCTGGATAGGCGGACATGCCACCATATGTCCTGGAGTCACCATCGGTGACCGATGCGTCATAGGAGCAGGCTCGGTTGTCGTCAAGGACATCCCTTCGGACTCGCTTGCGGTCGGAAATCCAGCCAGGGTGGTCCGCAGGCTCAACCAGGACAAGGACAGATAGTAGATTATCTAAGATTACAGTAGTGAAAGATCTCAGGTTACAGTTATGAAAAGTTTTGACGAAGTAAACGAAAGCTATACTCTTGCGGAAGCGATCAAGGAGGCGCAGAGATGTCTCCACTGCAAGGTGCCCATGTGCCAGAAGGGATGCCCTATCGGGAATGACATCCCTGAATGGATCCATGAGCTCAAGAAAGGAAATCTAGGTAACGCCATAAAGATAATCAGGGCCAAGAGCAATCTTCCTGCTGTCTGCGGAAGAGTCTGCGGACACGAAAGGCAGTGTGAGGGCTCGTGCGTGCTCGGAAAGACCGGGAAGCACATAAACATCGGCAAGCTGGAGAGGTTTGTCGCGGACTTCGATTCAGAGGCAGGCCTCACCCACGAGGATGTCGCTCCGAAGAACCGTGGAAAAGTGGCTGTCATCGGTTCCGGCCCTGCCGGGCTCACCGTTGCAGGTGACCTCGCCAGGAAGGGCTTCTCGGTCGAGATATACGAAGTGGAGAGTGAAGCCGGCGGAATGCTTATGTACGGCATACCTGAATACAGGCTCCCTAAGGAGGTCGTAAGGCGCGAGGCTAAGCACGTGGAGGAGCTTGGCGTGGCGTTCCACATGAACTCCCATGCCGGCAAGGACTTCACGATCGACGACCTCTTCAGGTCGGGATTCGACGCGGTGTTCATCGGAATCGGAGCCGGAAAGCCTCGTACACTTGAGGTTCCTGTCTTCATCGAGGGCAGAGACAAGGCGGTGTCGAGCACGAGCGGCATGCCTGGAGTGCGTCATGCTACCCATTTCCTGCGTCGTGCGCAGATGAATCTTGAGGGTACCATGGCAGCGAGGGAGCTGGATGTCCAGCCAGGTGACAGGGTGTTCGTCGTCGGCTGTGGCAATACTGCCATGGACGCTGCACGCACAGCGCTCAGGTTCGGAGCGGAAAGCGTAGAGGTGGTGTATCACAGGACCATAGACCGCATGGCCGCGCTTCGTGCTGAGTATGACGATGCCGTCAAGGAAGGCGTTGCTTTCAACTGGAACGCATCCATCGTCGAGATATATACAGACTCCCGCAAGAAGATGCAGAAGATAGTCATCGAGACGAAGAATCCTGACGAGGAACCGATAAGAAGGACAGTGGAGGCGGACAAGATCCTCATGGCGGTGGGCGCAGTGCCTTCCACCAGGATTCCAAGCACTACTACAGGCATCGGCATGGATGAGAAGGGCTATCTCCAGACCCGTGACGTGCCATATGGCATGACTACCCGCAAGGGCGTGTTCGCGGGAGGTGATGTCGCTGACAGGACCGCTACCGTCGTTCACGCCATGCGTGATGCGAAGATGGTCGCCGAGGGCATCGCACAGTACGTGGATGCTGTCAAGCTGATCGAGATGATAGGCTAAGCGCCTGGTTGTCGATATTTTACGATGATGCCCTAGAGCTTCTCTACGAACTGGTCGAGAGGCTTGCGGGTCTTGGCTCTCTGGCCTTCGTAGCCTGGGTAGCCGAGAGGGAGGAGGATGACGGGCTCAAGGTTCTCAGGGAGCGAGAATGCCTCTGCCACGGCCTTGGTGTCGAATGAGCAGATCCAGCAGGTGCCAAGGCCCTGCTCCGTCGCTGCGAGGCAGATGTGCTCTGCGACGATTGCCGCGTCAATGTCTCCATGGTGCTTGCCGTCAAGGCTGCGTACCCATTCCTGGCTGTGGTCGACACAGATGAGTATCTGCACGGGAGCCTGCTGGATCCAGGCGAACCGGGTCACGATTCCGTTGACCTTTGCCCTGGCTTCAGGTGATTCGAGTACCATGATCCTGTATGGCTGCCTGTTGCATGCAGACGGTGCGAGGCGGGCTGCCTCAAGGATGTAAGCAAGTTTCCCTGGCTCTATCGGAGTCGCTGCGTAGTCGCGTACGGACTCTCTGGTGTTGCAGATTTCGTTGATATTCATATAGTTGATTGGTAATTGTTTATAGATTGTCAGCTCAACAAGGACTGAAGGTTCTCGCTGATGGCTGTGAAATGCTCCATGACTGCTTCAGGGTCAAGTTTCCTGGCTTCGCACTCCTCGTAGAGAAAGTCCTCCATCTGCTCGTCAGTGGCGTCTTCCTTCATGTTAGCGATGATGAGGCTCCGGAGAAGTTCCTGGAGCTTGTTTGGGAGGTCCTTGCCCTCCGCGTATGCACCGACAGCCCTGGCTGCCATGAGCTTGATAGCAAGGCCTTCACCCTGCATTGCATTTCCTAGATCCATGCGGTAAATATACTAAAAGTCTGCTCCACTGCCTACTAAAATTGACTATCTTTGTATATATGGACCGCAGGACATACATAGCCATCGACCTGAAGTCGTTCTACGCTTCGGCCGAGTGCGTCGCCAGGGGTCTGGACCCGCTGACGACCAACCTTGTCGTGGCGGACGCGTCGAGGACAGAGAAGACCATCTGCCTGGCGGTCTCTCCGTCGCTGAAGTCCTATGGCATTCCTGGCCGCGCCAGGCTCTTCGAGGTGGTCCAGAAGGTGAAGGAGATAAACGCGCAGAGGCGACGCCGTTCTGGAAGGACGCTCACGGGAGGGGAGTACAGCAATCCACGCATACAGTCGGACCCTTCTCTTGCTCTTGACTACATCGTCGCTCCTCCGAGGATGAGAATGTACATGGAGGTCAGCTCGCAGGTCTATGCCACCTATCTGAAGTATGTTTCTGCCGAGGACATCCACGTCTACTCCATCGACGAGGTGTTCATCGACGTGACGGCCTACCTGGGCAGCTACGGATGCACTGCGCATGAGCTTGCCATGAGGATGATCCGCGACGTGCTGAGGAACACGGGCATCACCGCCACGGCCGGGATAGGCACGAACATGTACCTCGCGAAGATAGCCATGGACATAGAGGCAAAGCATTCTCCGCCAGATGCCGACGGCGTCCGCATAGCGGAGCTGGACGAGCAGAGCTACCGGCTCAGGTACTGGGACCATACGCCTCTGACGGACTTCTGGAGAGTCGGGCACGGCCTTGCCGCCAGGCTCGAAGCCAACGGGAT
>JAZRWK010000013.1:0-2782 GCA_045599665.1 Candidatus Cryptobacteroides sp. | reverse complement strand
ACATGTCACATGTGTTCGACATCGCAGATAAGTTCAACTTCAAACTGAACTTCATGATCAAGCCTAAGGAATAGCGGAAGAAGCCATACAATAAGAAAAGAACCGGGTCACATCAAATCACTGTGGCTCGGTTCTTCATTTAAGACTCGAATAATAGTCGTAGGCGTATTTCCAATATGGTACCGCTTCTTTCAGGAACTCAAGGAAAGCCTCCGGCCCCTGGTCATGGATGAACTCGTCAGGGTCGCACGGATAAGTGAATGGAGCTATATAGATCTCCTCGAATGAAGGATCCACGTCCTTGATGGTATGGATGGTCTTCATGATATGGTCATGCCGGGCAGCGCAGTTTGCCTTCTCAGGCTCATCCTTGAGCGCATCAAGGTCGAAGCACAGGGTGATCCTCTTCACTCCCCTTCTCAGAGCATCCTCAATCTGGCTGCGTCTCTCACCTGACACTTCCGAGCCTCCTATGGCTACGGCATCCGGAACGCCTGCTGCCGTAGCAGTGATGGCATCCATCTCGCCCTCGACGATGACTATGTCCTCCGCCTCGTGGCTTATGTTGAAGAATACCGACTTGCGATCAAGACCGGTATTAGCAATGTACTTCGGCTGTTCGTTGCCATCCACCCTTCTGAACAGGAATCCCTTAAGCACGCCTCCGCAAACATACGGGATGGCCAGCGTATGGGTCTTTCCTACCATCGTCTTGCCGTCGTCATTGTATACCTGGCACACGGCATCCAACTCCTCCTTCGGAAGCTTCTTCTGGATGGTTATGTAGTTGATGACCTTCTCCCACGAAGGCACGAACCCGAACTGGAACGCCTCGATGCCGTCAGGGGTGAACTTCCTCACATTCTTGAGGTAATTGCGGACCTTTCCCGCCTTGGGACCTGAGTTATAACTGAGATTCCATGTGAAATAGCCGAGAAGCTCATCCAGTATCTGACGCCTCACGACATTCCTCGCCGCCGCATGCTTCACCTCCTGGGAGTCCGTGCGCGGCATGTCCAGGCCGAAGAGGCCTGCTATGTAGCTGTAGCATTCATAGACGGAGGAGATACCCTCCTTGCGCATCAAGGCATCGATGATGCCAACTGCGTTATTCCAGTCTCCCTGCTCGCGGAACCTCAGATCCGAGGCATAGATGACCGTCTTCTCATAGTTGCGGACCTTCGGCTGCGTACCGTCCATCTTGTAGCGGCTCGCCCAGTGGTCCTTTGACGTCCCCGCCTGCATGCGCCTGAACTGGAACTGCGGGAACAGGACATCGACATGCTCATACGCAGCAGGGAGCGCAGTGCTGCGCTCCCATTCACGTAGGATATCGATGTACTCGTCCATTACGAAAGGACTATCGGATGTTATACTTCTGGAGAAGGTCGTAGATCGCCTCCTCATAGAGAGCGGACATGCTCTTGTGCGACTTGGCCTTAAGAACTCCAAGCTGCTCGAGTAGATGCTCATCCATGTAGTGGCTCACCTGCTTCTTGCTAGGGTCCGTGGTCTTGCCGGTAGATGCGACAGGAGCCTCAGTCCTGGGTGCAAGGGCTGCGCCGAGAGAACGGCTGGTAGGGTTCATGCCACTCTTGAACTTCTCGAATTCACTGCTCTTAGACATATCTTAAACTATTTCTTGGTTACACGCTTGAGGACCTCGGCAGCCACCAGCCTGTAGTCCTTGGTAGCCGTTCCTTCCGGATCGTACTCGTAAATGTTCTTATTCATCGTGTTCGCCTGCTGGATCTTCGTAGCCTCACGGACAGCCGGCATGATGAGTGTGTCTCCCACCTCCTGGTGGATCTTGTTGTACCACACGTCGGTGATCTTGTTCTTGCGATACTTGGTGATTATCACACCGTCGAGGGCAAGACCAGGGTTGAGTCGAACGCTCTCACGGACGTCGTTGTAGATCTGCGCAATCATCATCATACCATCATATGAATAGCGGTCCGCGGTAGCCACCATGAGGAGATGGTCAGCAGCAACGAGAGCATTGTAGGTGATGAGACCGAGCGCAGGAGGACAGTCGATGATGATGAAGTCGTAGTTGTCCTTCACCGGATCAAGAAGATCTGCAAGGAGGAACTCACGGCTGTTGTACCTCGATGTGATGGAATCGAAGTTGGAAAGGGACAGTCCTGAAGGAACGACATCGATCGTGTCATCAACATGCTCGATAGGAATATCGTACTTCTCGGCGAAGGCGTCAGTGATCGTCCTCTTGGGATCGTACTCCTCGTCAAGGAGAGTCGAGGTGAGATTGGCCTGCGAGTCAAGGTCGACGAAGAGGATCTTCTTCCCCTGCATCGCCCATGCACGGCCAAGGGCAACAGCTGTGGTAGTCTTTGCGACACCACCCTTGTTGTTTGCGATTGCAATAATCTCTGCCATATATATTATACTTTATTGTCTGATACAAATATACTACTTTTCTACTAAACTACTAATCTATCAAAGAAGTTTTTCACCTCAAATGCACGAAAAATCAATATTATACGACACATAGAGGCCATTTTTAGGAGAATATCAGATTTCTATTTTTCTACTAATCTACTAAAAACTACTTCTTCAGAAGATCTCCGAGAGACTTAGGCTGGCCACCCGTCTGAACGAGATTCTTTCTCTTCATGAAATCCCCCTGGATTACGGAAGCGCCTTCGAAGCCGATACCCAGATCCTCCTTCAGATGCTTCTTCAGTGAATTGACTACATATCCCTGTACATTCTGGGCGCGAAGAGCACCCGGAGCAATCTTGTAAAGGAAAGCCGTAAG
>JAZRWK010000012.1:0-8719 GCA_045599665.1 Candidatus Cryptobacteroides sp. | reverse complement strand
TTTACAATCTTCAGAAGCCTTCTTGGACTCAGGACACGGATGTTCCTGCTTAATAGAGGAAAGTCCTCTATAGGGGGGCAGGAATGGGCCTTGGCCCAAGACATATATTGAAAGAGCGGAGCCTAATTCCCATTTTTGCCATTTTAGCAACTTCTTGATAATTAGCAAAATATAATATATTACACTGTCTTATAAATAGTTAGCCGTTTCATGTCGTTTAGCCAGAATTTCAGAGAATTTCAATAGTGTGACATTTTTTGTGACATTTTTTTTGGAAATCTCAGCTTTTTTTCTTATATTTGTAGTAGCAAAAATCAAAAAACATCTAAATCATAAACTATGTCGCAAGCAACATTATCTCTCTCGAAGAAGGCCAATGCACAGGGCGAGTTCCCTATCATTGTTCGCCTCGACATCTCTCGCACCAACCGCCCTCAGTTCAAATCACAGATTGCCATCAAACCGGATTATTTCGAGGAGGGTGAGATCAAGGTGCCAATGCGCGGAAAGCTAAACGCCCAACTGCGCGAGACCCTTATCAAGCGCAAGGCAGACCTGGAGGCCTTCGTCGCTTCCATCAATGCCATCGCCATGGCTCTGCCTGAGGAAGCCCGTAACCGCAAGGACATCCTTGATGTCTATGAGACGGTAAAATCCCTGAATCCTTCAGAAATCAGTAAGACCACCATCATGGCCAAACAGAAGGAACAGTCTGAAGCCAATGCCCAGCTCGTCGCAAAGATACGCGAGGCAAGCCGTCTCTCCTTCCTTGATTATATACGCGTGCGCCTGCAAGGCATGAAGGACGGAACCATCAAGCGCAAGGGCAACAACTACAAGAAAGGCACTGTCGATACCTACAAGAAACTGCTCAAGATCCTGGAGGTGTTCTCGGTGGATCATCCGTGCGACTGGGAGAATATTGACTCTAAGCTCATCGACTCCTTCATCCTCTTTCTCGAAGAAAGGAACAACATGAAGAAGACCATCAACAAGCAGCTCGCATCTTTCTCGGCTCTGCTCGGATGGGCATTCAAGGATGGCTATCCCGTCAATTCACAGGTTCTGAACAGCTTCCCGAAGCTCAAGGTCAACAGTGAGGACATGGTGGTCGAGATCTATCTGACCGAGGATGAGCTCCAGGCTCTCTATGACATGCGCCTGACCGGATCTGACGCAGACGTGCGAGACGTCTTCCTGGTCGGCTGCTACACCAGCCAGCGTTTCTCTGACTACTCGCGAATCAATGAGAGCAACCTCAGTACGCATGACGGCGTAGGCATCGTGACGCTCACGCAGCTGAAGACAGGCAATGAGGTATCTATCCCTATCCTCGATGACAAACTCCTCAGGATCCTCAAACGGCGCAACTGCAACCTGCCACGGGTCAGCCACGAAACGCTCAACCACACCATCAAGGACATCTGCCGCCGTCTGTCCCGTAAGGTGCCGTCACTCCGTAAGGAAGTGGCCACCGTCATCACGAGTGCCATGCAGCAGAAGGAGGAAGAGTCGGGCATCAGCTACAAGCGCAACGCAGCCGGCCTCGCCCTCGTGCCGCGTTACGATCTGGTCAGCTCCCATACTGCACGACGTACGGGCATCACACTCATGTACAAGTCGAAGCTGCTTGACACCTACGAGATGATGTCGATCAGCGGACACAAGACGGAGGAGGTCTTCCGCGACTACATCAAGCTGAGCCGCGTCGAGATGGCTGCAAACATCGGCAGGAAGGTGGCCAATGCGAAGAAGGAGGAACAGGCCAAGGCAATACTGTTGCAGCAGTTCCAGAACATGAGCACGGAGCAGCTTGCCCACCTGCTTGAGATCGCTCAGTCCTCCTCTTCCGTTGCTCCGGGAACAACAGATAACAAGAAACACTAAATACCAAAGAAGCTATGAAAGAAAACATAGACGACATCTACGCAGACATCGAGCGTGACTTCGGCAAGAGCCTTCAGCAGAAGAATGCGGCATTCGCCCTCTCGCTCATCGAGGAGCATATCAAGGATGGTGTTTTGGACGACCGTATCGCCCAGCCATCCCTTGAGGCAACGGCCATGGCCATCATCCTTATCCTCGAACGCCCGGAGATACCCTGGTCGGAAATCTGTAAGCAGGCACGCATGAAGCGCGTCTTCGAGTACCTGTTCATCCGATCACAGAACCACTACGACGAGATCAGAAGCTTCGTCGGACAGCTGCTGACACACCATATCAAAGGCTTCACACCCAGGTACGTCGGCATGTTCATGAACATCTTTGACTATGTGGTCATCCAGAAAGGCCCGTCATCTTTCATCGACGAGATCCTTTACCCCGAATATGCTGAGCGCATCCTGAACGTCCTCCACTTCCTCATCGAGGGTGAGCGCGGCAAGGGTGCTGCTATTGTGATGACCTGCGCCCAGGAGGAAGGTCTGGTCAAGGACATCGCATACAACAAGGTGGCTGCCGAGTTCCCCAGTGTCACCAAGAACGCGTACAACAACTACAAGGGTAACCGCATCGACAAGGCTACCCGTGACAACATCATCAAGACCCTGCGGACAAAGGTCGGCTACACGCACGATTCTGATGGACGGATCGTTTTCCTTGAAGAGGTGGAAGACACCAGAAAGTCCACCTTCCTCCAGCTCTGGTTCTGGCTCAAACGGCTGGGCGGAATAAGAGGATAAAGACCCTTATTCTGTTGTTCCTGCCTTACATACACTTTTTCTCTTCTACAGGCTCATAATCGTCAAAAGCGGTTATGAGCCTGTTCCTTAATACGTTAGCCTTACTTTTAATTTATTAACAAAATTAACATTAGTGGTCTTTCGTGTCCGCACACGGATGGCAACTCACTTCATTTCATTATCGTTACGCAATGTCTTATATTTGCACCGCGAAATCACGGCAGGCCTCATTGCCGTGAGGAAGCCGGACAGGTGCGAGCCAGGGTTCTGGCAATGAGGATCGCCTAACAACCCTGTCCTTATTAACAATGAACAAGAGTACTAACGAGGATCTTGTACTCCGCCATCCTGATACGGTTGTCGTCACTACTGTCGATACACTCAAGAGAGCGTTCAAGCAGTGGAATGCCGAGCAGGAGCAGCAACACAGGCTTGAGGCCGAAGAGGTAATGCTGGGTGAACCCGAGGTGTCGGCAAGGCTCCATAAGAGTCATGCCACCCTCTGGCGATGGAACCAGTCAGGCTATCTTAGATGTCACAAGGCAGGTGGCCGCAATGTGTGGAGACAGTCCGACGTGGAGAGGATCGAGAAGAGCATGATACACTGATTTCCTTTCCCTCCATTCCCTACCTTCAGCAGGTAGTCTAGAGATTTCTGCCAGCACGGATCCAGTCCGAATGGCAGAGCCGAAGGCAGTGGCTTAACCTGCCAGAGAACAACAAACAACCTGTAATAAACAGTAATATGGTTAACACTGACAATGACAGAACCCGACAACTGGAGGACAACGCTGTTAATGCCTCCGTCCGTTGGATCAGGAACGGTGTCGGCTACTTCTCCATGGCGCGTGCCGTCAACGAGTATCTTGATGTCCTCGGTGCGAACAAGGCACCTGCCGACCGTCCTGACTTCATAGTAGGACGAAGGATGCTGGGAATACAGCGCATCGCCATCGGAGCAATACGCTCCCTGGATCATGACCAGCTCCAGCGTCTTGATGTCCGCCAGAAGGAGATTGCCAGCGATATTCCGGCTGACAGGGGACAACAGTTACACCGATAGTTTTTATACTTTATAAGCACTTTTATATGAATAAGGAATACCAGGATAATTCTTATCTTCCTTTCTGCAAGGTGACCACCTGCCTGTCTGCGGAGGCTCAGAGCTATCTGGCCGATACAACAGACGGAACAAGTCACTACGCAGTCCTGAACCAACTGATCAGGGACACATCTGTCCGCGAAGCCACCACCTCCAAGCATGGAATAACCATCCGTCTGATACCCGGTCGGGTGGACTGCTCGGTCAACTCACTGTGCAGGCATCTCTCGCTCGGACGTAAGGCTACCGAGGCTGTCATGAAGGAGTTCGAGCGTCTGGGCATCATCCGTATGCACCGCAGCAAGCTGGCCTCCATCGGCGACATGATCTGCATCACCTCATGGCAGCTCCATGACGGAACAGTCATCAGCAATGACATCCTCCATGACCTGTCTGATCCGCTTGCACAGGTAAAAGAGCGGAAGAAGACCAGAGCAGCGAAGCCAGGGGACTCCAAGTCCAAGGTGGACCCCCTCGGAGCAGCCGAGGCTCCCTGCCCAGAGGACAACGTGTCTGAGCCGTCCACGGTGTCCACCGTTGTCTCAAGCCAGTCCATGCCGACGACAGACTCTCTGACTGTCAAGGACGCTTTACCTTCTGAGGATGGACTGCCGTCACCTTCCGCATCCACTTCTACGGCTGAAAGACCGACAGAGGTCAAGGGCAAGTCTGCCGACTACACCCTGGATCTCTTCGGAGATCAGTTCTCTTCTGATAATGCCGTAAAACAGGCATAGTGAGGTGTGTTTTAATAGAGCAGAGATTTTTTATAAAGCAAGTTGTGTTTCCGGTGACCGAAAACCACGTCTGCATCCGACCCAGGTCTGGACGCATCCTCAGAGGCAACGGGCTTCGCCCTGCCTGGCAGACGGCACACTCTTCTGCGCTTCATTACCGTCAGATGAACTTGCCATAAAAAATCTCTTCTCTTCCCTTAGTTCGGCTGGAGGCAGAACTCGCGAAGCGGTATCCCCCTCCGTGAGGTTACAGGTACGCCAGTCCTGATGTCCTTTATCCGGGCACACAGTAATAGTATATATAACACGTTCAAACATGAAAAAGTATCGAGATACAAGCAAAAGGGTGGACACCTCGAAAGCAGGTGGCCGTCCTCGTAAGGCGAAGTGTGACAGACGCAGCCATCATCACAAGGTCAGCTACAACGACGAGGAGGAAGCGATCATCCAGATGAAGGCAGAGGAGTACAATGCCCGTGATGACCAGTACCTCCATGACATAGGCATCTGCGGAGAGGTCCATGCTCACCTCACCGAGGAGGGTACCGAGCAGCTACGCGTGATCTGTGGCATGGCCAACAACACCAACCAGATAGCCCATTCTGCCAATGCAGCGGGCTTCATCAGCGTCAGGGACATGGCTCTGAGACTGCTGGCAGATCTACAGGAGCTGATCAGACGGATCCTCCGAGGGGGAAACCTTGCAGATCCTATCGGGAACAACGATGACTACTAACCTAGCACAACAGAACAGACATCATGGTATGTAAGATGGTTTTTGGCAACTCGTTCCAGGGTTGCATCGACTACATCACCGGAAGATACGATAAGGACAAGCAGACGAAGCTCCTTGCTCACAGCCAGGGCGTGCCAGCCATGGACAACGAGACTGTTGCCCGGCTGTTCGAGGTGTATGCCCGTAAGGGTGGTCATGACATAAAGGGTTATGTAGGTCACTTCGCCTACTCGTTCCACCCTGATGATGCTCACCGTCTGACCGACGGACTCATGGCTCATATCATCCAGGAGCACATGGATATGATGGGCATCGTTGATACGGAATGGATCATCGGACGGCACTACGATACCGCCCATGACCATGCCCATCTGATGTTCTCTATGGTGGACAGGAACGGCAAGGTGATCAGCGACTCCCTGATCCATGCGCGCAACAAACGCATCTGCAAGTATCTGACCGAGAAGTACGGCCTGCATGGTGCTAACGGCAAGACGCTGGGCAACAGGGACAGGCTGCACGGCAAGGACAGTTTGAAGTATGACTTCTATGACAGGATCATGCGATGCCTTGGCAGATCGACCACATGGGAGGAGTTCGACAGGGCGCTCAAGGCAGATGGCCTGAAACTGCGCTTCCACTATAATAATGTCTCTGGCAAGCTGATGGGTGTCGCCTTCACGGACGGCAGGGTCAGCTTCAGCGGCAGGCAGCTCGATCAGAACCTCCGGCTCGGCAGTCTGGTGGAGCTCTTCGGTGACCTGAAGGAGATCACCCATGACAATGTCCGTGAATGGTATGAGTACTATAGCATGCGACTCCGCAACTGCAATGACTGGGACGGCTACAAGCGTCTGATGAAGGCTTACCCTGAATGGGACACGGTTTTCCCTGATGGCAAGGTACCGGAGTTCAGCTATCCCTCTATCCTCGGTCTGTTGTCCCGTCAGGACAGTGAAAGCAGGGAGAGGCTCCTGTCAGAGCATACCCCTTCCGAGGATGGCGAGTCTGCCTTCATCGGTCTTGACCTGATGTGCGCAGTGTTGCTCCAGCCTTATCAGCCACAGCTCTCGATGGGCGGCGGTGGCGGTGGCAATGACCGTGGCTGGCGTGACCTCAAGGATGAGGACAAGGATAAGTATCGTTTCCGTTTTAAGTTTAACCGTAGTGGCGGCAGAGGCAGCCACTATACAAGAAGATAACTAAGATGACAAAGAATAATCAGATAAAACCGGGTGGCAACGCAGAGGATGCCATCCGTGCCCAGTTGAGACAGGTCAATCTCAACCAGAAGGCAGAGATTGGAATACTGATGTCGGTAGCTTCTGCTGTCGGCATCAAGGTGAACTACGACGAGAAGACAGGAGAGGTGACCATCGAGAAGTCTTCAGAAGGAGCTGGTCGTAAGACGGACGGCTTCATGATGCCTGCTCAGAAACCTTCTATTCAAGGGTCGGCTTCGCCTCCTGTTACTTCTGACTGGAATGAAGAGGAGCTGACCCGGAAGCTGGCTCCTCTCATAAAGTCAGCTATCATTTCCACACTTGAAGACAACCCTCCAAAGGCTATCGTAGATCCTTCCGTCCATCTTGAGAACAACTATCAGGTAATGTCCATTCTTAATGATAAGTATAGAGAATGGATGACTGAAACCTGTAGCGACATAACATCAAGGATCGGCAAAATTCGAGATCAGCACGTAGTGGCTCAGTATGGGGATGATGTCTGTCTCGCTATTCCTGACGAACAGATCGGTGTTGCTCCGGAGCATCCCGTCGGAGCAACAGTGCATGTATCATGGATACGTAGTTGCAGACTTCGACTGTCCCATATAGGTCATCGTCTTTACGATGACATGACATCAAGTCTCAGGAAAGCTGCAGCATACATCATATGCATGTGCGCAGTAATGTGTAGCGTGTCTCTGGGAATAAAGAACTATAGGATGAACACGGTTGTAAAGGAATATGGCATTCTGAAGCCTGTTCTTTTGAAACATCCTTATTATGGTCCGTTCATTCACTCGCTGGACTCAGCTCTCGTCAATGATGATATTGACGAAATAATCCGTGAGATTCAGGTTAATCAGCACAAGTAACGGTTCCATTACAATCAGAAGACGCAGCTGTTATTTCATCATCAACCTAGTGATTTGATACAGTTTTTTTACAGAAGCAAGAGGGCGTGTCCACTTTCAAAACGGACACGTCCTCTTGTTATATCAATATGAAAACCGGAATCCACCTCTTATATTAAAATATACAGGCGACTCTGAACGAAGCGATGGTGCAGAAGTATCGGCATTGAAATACCAGCTTACTCCAGGTTCCAGATAAAGAGAAAGGTGATTGGAGATATGGAACTGGCCACCTATCGATAGATTTGAAGACCACTGCCAGGGATTGACATCTATTTCTGTATCATCTCGTCTGGCAGACAAAACACGTTCTATCATAAAGCCACCACTGGCATAGAACTGGTATTGCTGGGTTCCAGCAATCTGATAATTTATTTTCATCGGGATGCCGATATATTGGATTTTCTGGCTTCAGATTCGGAATAGAACGTATCCTTGCGTCTTACAAATAAATATAAGGTAAAAGACAAAACTGCCAATAGAAGCGATAATATACCTCCTTCCCACGCAAAATAAGAAACGACAAATAACACCATTGCTCCAAAGCTCAGCAACAACCAAATTATCATTTTTCTACTATTACCCTTCAGGAGTGCTATCTCTTCCGAAAGAGTTTTTATCCGTTCTGTGTAATATTGCCCAATATCGTACATTGTATAATTCTTATTTGAATGTCATTGTGAACTCTGTGTTTTCTTCATTGCTCCTGGTCAGCTCCAAAGTGCCATTGTGGGCACGCATGATCTGACGGGAGAGGCTTAAGCCGATGCCTGATCCTTCTTGTTTGGTAGTGAAGAATGGGATGAAGGTCTGCTCCTGGCTTTCGGGCGTGATCGGCAACCCATCATTGGCTACGTGGATGTGTGTCTGCTCATTGCTGTCAATCTCAGCAGTGATCCAAATATGTTTGGCTCCGGCCTGGATGGCATTCTTGATCAGGTTGATAAGGATGCGGCTGATCTGTGACTCGTCGGCATAGATGAGGATGTCCTCGGTCTTAGGCTTATAGGAGCAACAGACCCCGGAAGTGACACATTGCTCACTGGTCAATTCTATGACCTTGTTCACCAATGCATCCAGCATCAGCGCTTTCAGAATAGGTTTAGCAACTCCTGCTAATTCCCGATAGGATTCCACGAAGCGAATGAGGTCTTTTGACGAGGAAGCGATGGTTTCGAGTCCTGCTTTTACGTCCATCTCCCTCTCTTCTTCAGGAACATTTGCCGAATGGCTCAAGGCCTCGCTGAGTGAGGCGATCGGGCTCACTGTGTTCATGATCTCATGGGTGAGGACACGGATCAGCTTCGTCCACGACTCCTGTTCGTA
>JAZRWK010000011.1:0-3140 GCA_045599665.1 Candidatus Cryptobacteroides sp. | reverse complement strand
TTCAACACATGTCCCGTCTCGTTGACCTTCTGGGCAAACGGAAGCGACTTACCGATGCCACTGCGGTCCCAGTCACGGCAGTAGGCTTCGATGGCCTGCTGGTGGTTGCACCGTAGCTCTGCCTTGTACAGTTTCAAGGCATCCTTCTCGGCTCTTTCCGTAGTGTACGTCATGTAGCACTCGTGAGGCTCCTCGACACCATAGACTGCTCCGACCTGTCCGCGACGTATGAAGACTTCACGGAAGAAGCTGCGTCCCTCCTTGTTCTCCAGTCTGTTTATGGTGAAGATCTTCTTGCAGTCCACCTCGGTAAGTCCGAGGATTGCCTGAATCTCATCGAAACGCTCCCTGAACTTGCTCTGGTCAAGCAGCATCACCACATCGGAGTTGTTGATGATGGCCTCCTTGACGATAGGGGAACCGACGATGTCCTGAATCTCCTGCGTCACCACACCAACGCTTGCCCAGAACTTTCTGGCAGTCTTGTACAGGTACTTGATGTATTCGGCCATCATAGGGGAGGCGATGGCCTTCCATGCCTCCTCAATGACCAGAATCTTTCGGTTCTTCTTGATTCTCATCTTCTGGATGAAGAGGTCCATGATGATGAGTGTGACGAGAGGGAAAAGGAGAGGGTCGTCCTTGATGGAGTCAATCTCGAAGACGATGAACGTCTCATCAAAGAGACTGGTGTCCAGGTCCTCGTTGAGTGTCATGTCATGATTGCCGCCCTTGTAGAACTCCTTCATCAGATAGTTGTAGGCGGAAAGGTCGATTCCTGCAAGGTTGTTCTCGTTGCAGATTTCCGGAAGCCGCTTCACACTGAACTCATAGAAAGTGTTGAAGCAGAGGTTGTCAATCTTGCCGTCGAAATGTGCCGCAAAATACTCTGTGATGGCCTGCTCGATGAGCTTGTCTTCTGTCTTGGTGACAGTGCCCTGTGTGCCTTTCCAGATGAGCATGATGAGGTTTTTGAGGAACCCTATCTTCTCAATGTTGTACTCTTCTCGTTTGATGCGGAAGGGATTCATCGTGATAGGATGCTCGTCCGTATAGCTGATGTATTTGCCTCCGACGTATTCGCAGAGACCCTCGTATGAGTTTCCGGTGTCGACAAGGACGATGTCCGTGTCCTGCTCCCACATCTGCCTGACGACTGAATTCATGTGGAAGGACTTGCCGCTGCCGGAAGGACCCAGACAGAAGAAGTTGGAGTTGTCCGTTATCTTTTCCTTTCCCTCTTTTCCTGTCAGGTCAATGGCCACAGGCACGCCCTGGCGGTCGGTGTAGTATATCTTCAGCGGAGTTTCCTCGCTGTGCTGTATCTTCTCCTTATACATCAGACAGGCCGCAGCGTCACTCAGTGTGAGGAAACGGTCATAGTCCGGATTCATCCCGTAGCAGTTGCCCGGGAACGAGTTCACAAACAGCTCAAGCTGGTTATATGCCCGCTTGCTGATGTGTATTCCGAGTCGCCCGAAGGCATTCTCTATGTGGTTGGTGCATTTCTGGAAGTCCGTGTCACGGTCAGTAATCACGGCAAGATTAAAGTGGCTATAGACAAGCTGCTTGCTTTCCCTGGCAATGACCTCCTGCACATTCTTGATGTCTTCCACGGCCATCTGGTTGGCAGGGCTCGGGACGCTGGAATGTCTGTTTTTCTTCTTATCCAGGACGGCAAGCTCGTGCTTCTGTCCCGGAACGTAAATAATCTGGTTGTAGATTACGGCCTGTGCTCCCGGAATGCTGTCAACGGCATTGAGAAGGTCCACAGGCATGGTGGCATTGTTCACCTCGATATTGGTGAACGGTCTGATGAGCGACGGCAGGTTGATGCTGTCAACATCGACCAGAGAATAGAACTTGCACTTTCGGTCTCCCATGGAGATGGTCTCGTCATCTACCTTGAAACCGGTCATTGAGACAATCCTGTCAGTGAAGTTCATGGCGAAGTAGCGGTCAACATAGTTGTTGGCCTCTTCCTTTGAAAGGAACCGGGCCTTCACGCCCGCATCCCTCAGCTGGTCAAGAACCTTATGCGTCTTGACTTGGAAATCCCTCCATTTCCTTGAATCGTATGAGAAGAGACGGCCTTTCCGGCATTCCTGAGTGATAACAAGATATGTCTGTGCATCAGTGTACTCGCGTCCCTTGAAATAGCGGAAATAACTGTCGGAAAGATACTCATGGCTTTCACCGCTTTCGTCACTGAATCGTCTTCGGCTGAATACGTCCTGCTTGTGCAGCGCATATCCCTCGCCGAGAGTCTGGGCGATGGAGGTGAAGAGCTGCGTGAACTCATAATAGGCATCGATGTTCGCTGAATACTTCTGGACCGGATTCTCCATCTTCAGGACGGATGAATACTCTCCGGTCTTGGTATAGAGAACGGCTACGCCATCCACTTCCTCAATCGTGAAGTAGATGTCCTGGAATATCTTCTTGCGTTTGCCTCCGGTGCCGAAAGCGGCCACAGATATGGCCATTCCGCCAAGTATCGCTACGAATATCAAGATAACATAGAGTGTCATTCCTGCGTTTTGTTGTTTGAAAGCAGGCTCATCCTGAACGGGTGAGCCCGCCTTGAAAGTTTACAATCTCTTTGTGTAAGCGAAGATGTACACGCCGTGGTCGTTCTTCTTGGAGTGGAGTCCCTTCCTCTTCCTGATGAGAATGAGACCGGCTCCGACCGTAATGGCTACGGCGAGCGTTATGAGACCTGCAACGAATCCTGCGATGCAGTACACGATGATGAAGCCCAGAATGGCCGCACCTGCCGTGCCCGCCGCCCAATAGATGTACCGTCCTTGAAGACCCATAAATTCAAGGGGGCGTTGCAGGCCCTTGAACAGTGGGTAATCTGGGTAGCGGCTGTCCTTGACTGTTTTTTCCATCCATCAGTCTGTTTGTGATTTACTGGTTAAAGACCGAAGAACAGAGGCAGTGCCTGTGCTGCTGCCACGAGGAAGATACAGGCACCGACGACCATCATGATCTTCTTCTTGACATCCTGTTCCTCGTTGTTCATGGCGATGTACACACTGATTGCGCCGATGATGGCCACTACGCCTGCGATGGCATAGCAGAGCTTGACGACAATCGGCACATATTTCGCGATCTCCTCAGCCACGGTCGAGAGG
>JAZRWK010000010.1:0-56166 GCA_045599665.1 Candidatus Cryptobacteroides sp. | reverse complement strand
TAACCCGCTCCAGCACGCCGTCCACGTACTCCATGTTCGCGATGTAGTCGCGGACCACTATCGTGCTGTCAGCCGAAAGATACGATTCTTTTGCCGATATGGCAAGGGGCATCAGCCCCAGGACGGCTGAAATCGCAGCCGCCGCAATATTTTATGTTTCATTGATTTGTTTCTTAAAAGTCCTGCCGGAGATTCCGGCAGGAAACTATACATACATCAGAGCAGGTCATGCTCCTTGAAAAGGTTGATCACGTCGGACTTGAAGCGCTCCTTGTCGAAGCCTGCGGCTTTCTTTGAAAGACGGTCAAGGCTGGACAAAGATTCAACTACCTTGGCGGCAACAATCCTCCGGGCTTCTTCTTCGGATGCTGAAGCAAAGCGGTCGTAGTCTTCACCGTCGATCTTGAAATCGCAGGTATACAAACCATAGAAGTCAACATATTTCCCAAAGCAATCTTTTTTGCGACTGTGTTCAACAAATCTCGGACGCTGCTCTTTTGACCAAGATTCAAAGCCTGGAACCGTCTTGATAGCGATACATGAAAATAGATAATGTTTAATAGCTCCATAGTCTTTATTACAAAGCGACTCTCTAAGCAAATCTGAGACATAATGTATGCATTGAGATTTCCGTCCCAATGATGAATCTATCCTTACATATATACTACAATACATCTTACCTGAATATTGCATTGCCCGGAGGCAGATGGCCGTAAGTTAAGAAATATTTGTATAATTTATGCTTCTCCTCAATCTTTATCTGCTTTTGAGTACCTTCGGTATCCCTATGCATTTCCAGATTCCATGAGTCAAGCACTGGCTTTCCTCCATACCTCTTCTCCGGAGGATACATCGTCGTCTCGCCGTATTTCCAGACCTCGCCCGCCTTCAGGAAAACCATTCCGTTCCTGATGTCTGGATAGAAGCCGTCCCTCGTCGCACGCAACGAGTACTGCACGCCAGGAGGACCGTCCGGTCGCTTCTCAATCCCTGCGATCTCCGAATTCATCTTGGCCATGTAATAATCTGCACCTATGGCCGTGACCCCCAAAATAGCGTAACCTCCCCACTTCAGGATGGCCCCATCACTGGGTTCCGGGACTGCAAGGTCCGTTGAAACAGCCAGGGCAAACAACGAGTACATCTTACCATCCGAAATATTGTAAATCGATGCTGACGAACGGGACGCTGCAAGGACAGGGTTTCCTGATCCGTCCAGGAACCCTCTTCGATCCATTATCCCCTGACGCCTTGTGTCATATGACTCCCCCAATCCCATATTCCAGACGCGGTTCAACCTCCTGAACTCACGGCTTGTCACCTCGACTGTTTCATCATATCCGTCCTCGATGACCGAGAGTCTCCCGTTCACGTTGTAAGTGGTAAGACCCATAGGGTCTGCACTGTTCACAGGATCACCGAGGCAGTAGGAGTACGGGCTTGACCACGGGGTCAGTTCACAGAACGGGTCCAGCGTCGTGAATCTGCCGAACAATGTGTTGTCATATCTCGCCTTGAAATCATGCAGGCCTGTATCCGAACTGTACTCCTTCCCGCCGAAAAGCCTCGTGTTGTCACTTTCTTCGACAGTCATGTCACGGGTGTCGTCGAACCTGTCACCATAAGGATAGTAGTGGTTCACCTGACAGACGTTGCCGTCCTCATCCACGACCGCCCTGATGTTGCCAAGGTGGTCGGTCTCGTAGAACATGTATCTCGGACTCTCTCCCGTCATGTCGATGTAGCCTCCTTCGAAGTTCACGCGTTCCAGCACACCGTTCACATACTCCATGTTCGCGATGTAGTCGCGGACGACGACGGTGCTGTCGGCATAATGATTTCCCATCGCCGACATGTGCTGGGACAGCATTGAGATAATGACAGATACGACCAGCTTCACATGTATCAGTGCTGTATGTTTATGTTTCATGTTATACTTTGTTAAGCCCGGAGGAATTGACCTCCCCCGGGCGGTTGAACTTACAATAATCTACTGAGCCTTGGCTGTCCTCATCTGAAGCTTGGTTCCGTCAGATCCGTACATCCAACGGATCGACGTTCCTCCCTTGACGAAGGTCGACGGAAGGTCGATGGCATTGTATGTCATCGATGCGTTTCCTCCGTAGGTCGTGGATATCTGGCGGCCCTTGGCATCATAGCTGAAGCTGCTCTCAGCACCACTGGATTTCCTGACCTTCGAAAGCTGATTCCCGGTGTATTCCATAGCAAGATTTAGCTTTGTGCTCCTGAGACGAAGGCTCGAGCCGAGCCCGTATCTCACGAGACTGGTCATGTTTCCGTTCAGGTCATAGCCGTATGTCTCCTCGAAGAACCGCCTGCTCTGGGTAGTCACTCCGTTTTCAGAGTACCGGGCATTGACCAGTCTGGAAAGGCCGTCGTAGCTGTAGTCATACCTTCGCGAAAGGCCACCATTTCCTGTCGACCATACCATCGAGCTGACGTTGCCGCCATACTGTGGAGTCAGGCCATCCCAGTAGTATAGGTTCTCGGAAAATCCATGCCCGATGATGGATGTCAGCCATGAACGCACGTTGTAGCTGTACGACGTTCCCTTTCCGTCAGATACCAGACGACCGATAAGGTCATAGTTGTTGCTGTACAGTGATGAAGGAGTGTTCTGTCCTGATATCTTCAGGGTGGCACTCAGAGGTCTGCCCATGGTGTCGTATGTGTACGCATAGTCCTGGTCGAGCGATGGCATGGATGACCCAGAGGCCGGGGAATGAGAGAGTCTGGACCACAACAGTCGGCCCTCGAAATCATACCTGTTCAACACAATGACTTCTCCTCCAAGATGGGTTGACGATGCAGATTTTACTACCTGACCTCTGGCATCATAGTACGGAACCGAATAGAGGTACTGAACCCCGTCCTCGCCGAGGGTCCCCGTGAGTGACCCCGTAAGCATACCGCAGTCAGACAATGTGTATACCATGGATGACAAGCCGTCAGGAAGGTCAGATGTCGATATGTCGGGATGGGATTCCTCACACCCCGCAAAGCCTCGGAAGTCATAGAAGTTCACGTTCAACACGGTAGGCGATTGAATGCTCATCCCGTTGAGGACGTAGCCCTTGAAAGGATTGTCATACGATGGAGACAGAGGCAGTACTGCATATACGTCAGTATTTCTCAGAGGGTCTGCAAATGGGTTCAGCGACATCTGCGCGGTGCCTGTCAGGACATGCCTGCCCTGACGGTCCGCGATGCTGAACGACCATTCATCCGACTGCCGCTGGACAGCATCCTGAGAAAGGACCGGCCTGTTGTTCCTGTCGTAGACATAGTAGTTCCATCCACCGCCTGGAATCAGTTTGGCTATGCGGTTGCCCCTGGAGTCATATCTGTAGATATACGCAAAGCCGGAGATGTCCGACTCTGACCAGATTGACGAGTTACTCCTTGAAAGTGTATCCGACAGGGACGGAGGAATCACCACGGACAGTCTGCCCATGGCATCGTAGACATAATGGGTATCATACCTGACGGCACCGGTGGAATCTGCCATCTGGCGCACAAGGACTGTCTCACCGATAGGATTCATGAATTCAAGCGTCACCCTGCCGTCCTCGTCAGTTGTGGACGATATGGCCATCGTGCCCGGAGAAAACGTCGAAGATCGCCTCACGCTGACAGCATCCCGATTCCAGGACACGGAGTAGCCGGAATAATGATACGGAGATGATGTGTCTGTAACATTCGTGAACGTCCCATGAGAGACTCCCCTGACAGGATTTCTCCACGCAGAGCCGGGGCCGATCTCTGTCCTGACCCTGTCCAGAGGGGATGGCTCATACACATTCTCCGAATATGTGACCTCACCCGGTCCGTATATGTCTGATGCACGGCCATCAAGGATGCCACTCTGGGAATGGACGCCATCTCCATTGACCGCTACAGGAAGCCATGTTTTCCACGGTCTTCCGTTCAGGTCATAGTCACTGCGAGTGACGATGTCCCAACCAGGGGCTCCGCCATTCCTGAGGACGTTCCTGACCTCCCTGCCAAGACCGTCAAAGACAGTGACAGAGGTCCTGGAAGATGCCTCTTCCGGTGACAGGTATACATACTCAGAAACCGTGTTCAAAGTATCAGCGCCATCGGAATGAGTCGAGTAACGGTAGCCATAGCCTGCCACTGGCTCGCCGTCATTGTCCCTGATCCTCGTCAGACGTCCCAGCGTATCATAATCGTAGGATACCGTGACCCCCCTGGAGTCCGTCTCCGAGCTAAGAAGATGACCCGGATACCATGTATAGGAGGTCATCCCGCCATCCTCGGGGAACACCCTCACGTGGTCTATCTTCTTCCCAGCCGTACCCAACGACATCGTCGGACCTGTGTACTGGGTCTGGGCGAATTTCCACTCACCGCCGTCATAGATGCGGTAGTCCACAAGATACCGCCTGTCGGACGGAACACTTACCTTTGGAGAGAACTGTCCCATATGAGCCTTGGCACTTTGATACCCGCCTGATACCGATGCCGGATCTTCCTCGAAATCAAAAAGTCTGACGACGTCTTCCGTCCCGACAGACACCAGACGTCTGTCATAGTACTCCAGAAGCAGAGGAAAGCCGTCTTCCTCTGGATCTCCCGAATCCTTCCAGGAATCAATCCTTGTCACAGTCACCACATGTTCTCCTGGCGGGACGTCAAAAGAGAACGAGCTGGTATACAAGTCAAGGTATCCCCACCATGTAGAGACAGGAGCCTCCACTGCTCCGACCGACACCACTCTGCCCAACTCATGTCCGTCCAGGGAAACTCGGAAAAGCCAGTTGTAACCCTGTGAAGGGTAGGCCGTCAGCCATATGGTCCTTGAATCCCCGACCGTGGTGAAGGTCCTGCTCACTGTATACGGGCCTGTCAGGTAGCTCATGCCAAGGAATTCTGTTCTGTACACATCGCCTGCTACGACGGATGAATGTCGGACACCGGAGGCCATGAAAGCAGGGTTTGAGATCCTGTCCCAGCCGATCTCCGAAGACACCCCAGCCTCTACGACCTCCACAGGGTTGCCGTCGCTGTCGTATTTCATGAACTCGATTCCCGGGACAGCGCTCATATACGACATCGGAGAGGCATTGTACGCAGAAGGTTCAAGCGGAGACGAGAACGACGACGTATATATCCTGTCTGGCAGATACTTCGTCAACGTAGTGTCGCACACCGTCACCGGCACCGGTCTGTAGGTCATCTCCCTGGCTGACACGATCTTCCCGTTCCTGAGGGTGGCCTCTCCTACGGGAATACCGGACATCCCGGCCTCTGCCATGCTTGAATATGTATCCCCTGTCCTGTCCGACGGATAGAAGACCATCCTTCCGGACGTCATGCCTCCGCTCCATGTCGATTCCGACACCAGCCGCCTCTCTGAATTGTACTGATATGTCGTCGTGCTGCTCACAGACGTGCCGTCATCGGCATACTCGGTGATGGTCATGCGGGTCAATGCAGGGAAAGAGCAGAGCTTCTTGGCGTACCATAACGATTGGGCGATGCCACCACATAGATAATCACGTCCCGCTGATATGACATAATCCGTGGTATCCTCCGTACGGTAGGCGTTCTCTACCATTCTCACCAGCCTAGAAGATGAATCATACGACAATTGGCGTCTCAACAACCCGCGCAGCAATGACCTGGATTCAAGGCCACTTGAGAGTCTTTCCGCACCAATGTTCTCAAAAAGGACAGAAGGAGCTTTATCTCGACAAACCGGATCATCATGGTTTGTATATTCATATACGTTGGATCCACCGTCAGGGAACACCTCGGTCACTCTGCTGTACGTCACATGGCTCCCGTCTGTCTCAGACAGTGTACGGACTGGAGTATCGCTATAAATCACATAGTTGGCATAAAAGTCCTTGTCTTCAACCACTTCAGGGCCTGTCAGCCTGAATTTAATGACATTCCTCGTTCTGATGGTGCCTCTGACCCTGTTGGTCGGGTGGCCAGACAAGATACCGGAAGAAACATGAGAATCATTCTCATATATGAACTCTCGGTATGTATATACGCCATCAGATGAGATATCGGAGATTCTGCGTATCCTGAGACCTCCTGCCATACTATCAGATTGACAAGTCTCCAATCCAAAAGGATACTGAGTAGCCACCTTGGAATAAGTATGAGGCTCATATTCAAAAAGAGTATGCCCACCGGTTGGATAGATGATGGACTCCAGAACCTCAGCCTTCATCAGAGTTGGATCCGGGGTTCTAAACCTCTCAGGATCGCCAAAAGCACTTGACACCTGACTCTTGTATTCATTCCCGTTATAATACCCCCATAGATCAGTCTGACAGCTGTTGTACGACGGAAGAAAGACAGGATTGTAACCAAACGAGTACGAATGGTCTTTGTTCCAGTGTTCATCGCAGAAGTCCACGGAAAGAAGTCGTAGGCGTATCGACGTATCAGCAGTGTGGGAGAACGATATATGCCTCCCTTCACCGGTGATTGAATCCAACTGGCAGTAGTGATCCACAGATGACCAATCAGACTGAGTGTAGATCCTGGTAGTAGGAGGTGAAGACCTATCCTCATATCTTCCGACCTTGCAAACAAACTCATCTTCAGAAATGTCATACCCAAGTTCGGTGCTTTCCGATCTATTGAAAGTCAGGTTATCACCGGTACTTCTGGCTCTGATAGACACAAGATAAGAGGGTACGACAATGTGAAGACTCTTGCTGTCCATCATTTTGTTCTTCCCGTCAAGGCTGGAATACGAATGAGTATAGAATCCATTATACATAGGAGCGTCATATGTGTAGCCATGAATGCTCTCATGCTTAACTATCGGGCTGCCATCGCGTTCATACGAAAAGTCAATAACCTCGCCGTCAGCACGCTCTATTTTCGTGAGCCTCCATGTATTTGCAGTGGCTACTCCTTTCCACCCCATCAGGACTGCATAGGTCCCGGACTCGTCTACAGCATCGGTCGCGTTGACCACCGAGTACTCGATGGCATTGTCATCTTCACCGAATGTATATCGAGTGCCGTGCGTGTCTTTAATCACGAATTTCCTGAAATACTCGTAGCGCCGTGCCTTGAATCTCCACGGACGGCCAGGAACACCGGGATGTACGATCAGCTCGCCACCTTCGGAGTCTGACGCCCTTTCACACTTCACTTCAAACGTCTCACTTCCTTTTGATACGATCCTTACTTCATCAGGGCCAACGATATAGAAGCTGGCATGTATGTCTCCGACGTCAACGATGAATTCATCGGGTTGATGGTCTACAAGAGACTGACCAAACGCACCAATCATGGATGTGGTATCAGTCCATTCTATCTGACTCTGTGTCAAAGCGGTATGGAATGAATGGCCTGGTTCCATGATCATCCCGACATTGTTCACGGCTTCCGACTCCAGGTTTGAATACTCATCCTTCAGCCCATTTATCACTCTCGTGATGCTGCCGCCGGCATGGAGTGACCAGCCGAGGCCGACCCAGCCGGGATGGGAGTCAGGACGGTTGCCCGACGCATGGTAGGTCAGGTACACGGGGAGTTCGTAGCCCCTGGCCTTGAGGCTTGTGAGAGGCACTGTGATTGACGGCACGCCGGTGAAGTAGCTCACCGGGGTTCGTCCATACTTGCCGAGTTCCGCCGCATCCGGCGAGAACACCTGTGGTGGTGTCTGGCCCTTCGCACCTGGCGCGAGGGCCATCATGAGCACAGCTGCCACCACGGCCAGCAGGCTCTTGATTCTTTTATTTAACATATACTAATTCCTGTTATTGTCCTTCCATATGTCAGTTATCGAGTCGACGCCAAGAAGGGCTGTTGATGAATAGATCACCACGTTCACCATGTCCGGGGCCTCGCGGTCCCAGACGGTGCACATGATCAGGACGGCCGTGCAGCCAAGCCAGCCGATGATTCCGCATAGCCTCTTGCTCGAGAGGCTCCCCCTTTCAGCGGAGAGGAGGGATTTGATGAAATTTCCCATGTTCACTTTGTTTTTAGAGGAAATTTTCAACTGTAAAGCAGCTTGCGCTGCCGGAAAGAACTGGGCACAGTTCGCCCATACATCAGGGTACAATTCGCCCTATACAGGGGAATCGGAGGTATGTATGGCGCGCTTTTGAGGCATTTCTGCACAGATTTCGCAGAATTATGCCTAAATTAGACACGCCATAACGGAATCAGGGCTGACAAGGTCCTGTGTTGTACCAAAATTCAATGGCACCTAATGGAGCTTCTCTATCTTGGCGGACCGAGTGGGCTCCATTTTTTATTGTCTGTATTACCATTACTACATAATTTATCCTAGTTTATTTAGAATAGCCGATACAACTGAGCAAAGTTTGCCCATATTTATGATTTGGATACAATTATCCCATAGTTTCTCCTTTTCGGATAGGCACAACTATCCTATATGTGCCCAACTAATACCCATCAGATGATGGTCTACACTATGGGATGGGTGCCATGCTTCGACAAATGCATGGCGGTCTATGATAATCCCCTACTTATGAACCACCCTGTCCTTGAGCTCGGCGAGTTTGCCGGAGTTCCAGCGGCTGGTGGTGCCGACGAGATAGCCGGTGATACGCTGGAGGGTGTCGATGTTGGTACCGTGGCAGTGTGGGCACTCGGTGAGACCTTCGGTCGCATCCTCGTATCCGCAGTCCATGCAACGGTTTCTGTTGTGGTTGACGCTACCGTAGCCGATATCATACTTGTCCATGAGGTCCACGATGTTCATGATAGCCTCTGGGTTGTGAGTAGCGTCGCCATCGATCTCGACATAGAAGATATGGCCACCACGTTCGAGGTCATGGTAAGGTGCCTCGATCTCTGCCTTGTGCTTAGGGGTACAGTGGAAGTAGACAGGAATGTGGCTTGAGTTGGTGTAGTAGTCCTTGTCGGTGACTCCCGGGATGACGCCGAAGGTCTTCTTGTCCATCTTGGTGAAGCGGCCTGAAAGGCCTTCTGCAGGAGTTCCGAGGACACTGTAGTTGTGGTGATAGGTCTCTGAGAATCCATTGACCTTGTCACGCATGAAGGTAACGATACGAAGTCCAAGTTCCTGAGCTTCTGCAGACTCGCCATGGTGCTTTCCAACAAGGGCGATGAGACACTCAGCAAGGCCGATGAAACCGATACCGAGGGTACCCTGGTTGATCACTGGCTCGATAGTAGAATCAGCTGGAAGATCCTCGCTACCTACCCAGAGCTTGCCCATGAGGAGCGGGAACTGCTTCTTCATCGCAGTCTTCTGGAACTTGAACCTCTCGTCGAGCTGTCTTGCTGCGATGCCGAGTACTGAGTCAAGCTTCTCGAAGAACATGGAGATTCTCTTCTCCTGATCCTGCTCGCCCATGCACTCGATCGCGATGCGCACGATATTGACGGTCGTGAAGCTGAGGTTGCCTCGACCGATTGATGTCTTTGGTCCGAAGCGGTTCTCGAATACGCGGGTACGGCAACCCATGGTAGCGCACTCATACATATAGCGGTTCGGATCCTCTGCCTTCCAGAGCTCATGGTGATTGTACGGAGCGTCGAGGTTGATGAAGTTAGGGAAGAACCTTCTTGCAGTCACCTTGCAGGCGTACTTGTAGAGGTCGTAGTTAGGGTCCTCAGGAAGGTAGCTGACGCCTCTCTTCTTCTTCCAGATCTGGATCGGGAAGATCGCGGTCGAACCGTTTCCTACGCCTTCGTATGTGGTGTTGAGCATCTCACGGATGATACATCTTCCTTCTGCTGAAGTGTCAGTACCATAGTTGATAGAGCTGAACACCACCTGGTTTCCACCTCTTGAGTGGATTGTGTTCATGTTGTGGACGAATGCCTCCATGGCCTGATGCACACGGCTCACGGTCTGGTTGACGGCATGGATCTTATATCTGTCGTCACCCTGGATGCCGACGAGGTCTCTCTTGACATAGTCGTCGATATGAGCATCCTTGAGATGGTCAAGGTTCTGACCGATGAAGGCAGCGAGCTTGTCGATCTCCTCCTGGTAGGTCTTTCTTACGAACGGTGCGAGATAGAAGTCGAAAGCAGGGATGGCCTGACCTCCGTGCATCTCGTTCTGTACTGTCTCCATTGAGATACATGCAAGCACTGAAGCTGTCTCGATTCGCTTTGCAGGACGAGACTCACCATGGCCGGCCTGAAGACCGCCGAAGAGAATCTTGTCGAGAGGATGCTGGATACAGGTAAGGGACTTTGTAGGATAGTAGTCCTTGTCATGGATATGGATGTAGCCACCATATACAGCCTGACGGACCTCATCTGAAAGAAGACACTCATCTACGTATGTCTTTGTAGCCTCTGACGCGAACTTCATCATCATGCCGGCAGGGGTGTCGGCATTCATGTTGGCATTCTCACGGGTGATGTCGTTCGCCTGCGCGTCGATGATCTCCTTGAAGATCTCGTTGGTCTTTGCCTTGCGGGCAAGGTTACGCTGGTTACGGTATGCGATGTACTTACGTGCGACCTCCTTGCGAGGACTCTTCATGAGCTCGAACTCAACGCAGTCCTGAATGGCCTCCACGGTCATGCTCTCGTCATTTCTCTTGCTGATGGCATCGGCAATCTTAGCGGCAAGGACGATGTCCTCTCCGTTGTCTGTCACGTTCATCGCCTTGAGGATTGCGGCAACGATCTTCTGATTGTTGAATTCTACGCGTCTACCATCGCGTTTTACTACATACTTTACCATAACGACAAGAGTGTTTAGATGTTTTAGTCCGTAATAGATGAGGTAATCGCAAAGTTACATAATATCCCCTCGCTCATCAAAAATGAGAATAAAAAGTTATTAACAAATTAAAAATGCCTTGCTAACCACTTGATCAGCAAGGCATTAAAACTTGTTTATACGGAGTTTTCCGCAATAGGGCCAAACAAAAATGTTATCGCTTTTTCATCCGGACCCGACGGCCGTCTTAGCCTACTACCCAGACGAGGACGTGTCTGTCGAAAGTCATATATTCGAGCTCGAATTCCTCCTCGTAGCCGTCCTTGTGGATGAATGTGGCGTCAAGCTCACCTTCTCCCTTAGGGCGGAAGCGCTCTACCTCGATCTGCTCGGAGAAGTTCACGTTGTACGCTGAGACTCTCTTGAAGATGGCTTCCTTCGCACACCAGTAGATGGCGAGCTGCTCGTTCTTGCGATCGTCGTCGAGGTCGTCGATCTCGTCCTCAGAGAGGGCCTTCTTCTCCACTGCCGAGAAATCTCTGTCCTGGCACTCGATATCGATTCCCACTTCCTCTTCTTCATGGAGGATCACTGCGACGAAATTATCAGTATGTGTAATGCTGATGTTGGTTGCCATGTTCTCGAGATAAGGCTTGCCGTTGTCGTGGTGGCTGAGATAGACCTTGTCCTCGAAGAGCTCGTTGAGAAGAGCCCTGACTGCAAGACGCTGCTTGCGGAGCGCCTCGCTGGCGATATATGAGATTTCCTCCATCTCGTCGGAAGGGGTGGAACTTAGTTCGATGAGTTCGCGTTCTGACTCAGTTATATGCCAGACCGCAATGATTGCTTCGTTTTCGAGTTTCTTTTTAAGATATAGTGCCATTATCTGTTTTGAAGATATTTCTTTATGATGCTATCGGATTGCACGTTCCCAGATACGCAAGGCCGGTGAGCGCCGAATAGGCACACACGACAAAGCCGTCATCGGGAGATGCATTCTCCGAATGACTTACTACAATATATGAATCTACGGGTATCGCTCGCCCCGGGTCATCAGACTGTTGACCTGCGAGTATTCCTGCTTCGATATTTATAGAACTGGGGGGCTCCATATATAATGTTAATGATTTAACGACTGCAAATATACATACATTTTTCTGATTTATTGCTATCTTTGTGACTGCAAAAGAAAACAATACAAATTTAAGACATACAATCATGGGATTTTTGACAAATGAGAAGCTGCTCATCGTCGGTGCCGGCGGTGCAATCGGCTCAAACATGGCTCAGACCGCTCTTATGCTCGGTCTTACTCCTAACATCTGCCTCTATGACATCATCGAGCCTGCTGTTCATGGTGTAGCAGAGGAAATGTATCACTGCGCTTTCCCAGGTGCAAACATCACCTGGACAACAGATCCAGCTGTCGCTTTCACAGACGCGAAGTACATCATCTCTTCAGGTGGTGCACCACGTAAGGACGGTATGACCCGTGAGGACCTCCTCAAGGGCAACTGCCAGATCGCAGCTCAGTTCGGCGACTACATCAAGCAGTACTGCCCAGATGTAAACCATGTTGTCGTTATCTTCAACCCGGCTGACGTAACAGCTCTTACAGCTCTCATCCACTCAGGTCTCAAGCCAAACCAGCTCACCTCACTCGCAGCTCTCGACTCAACACGTCTCCAGGAGCAGCTCGCCAAGGAGTGCGGCGTACAGCAGGACAAGGTTACCAACTGCTACACATACGGCGGTCACGGCGAGCAGATGGCAGTATTCGCTTCTGCAGCCCTCGTAGACGGCAAGCCACTTTCTGAGTACAACATCTCAGCAGAGCGTTGGGCAGAGATCAAGCATGACACCATCCAGGGTGGGTCAAACATCATCAAGCTCCGCGGTCGTTCATCATTCCAGAGCCCAGCATACCAGGCAGTGAAGATGATCGAGGGTGCTATGGGTGGCGCTCCATTCACATGGCCTGCAGGCTGCTACGTAAACTGCGACAAGTGCGGTTACAAGAACGTGATGATGGCTATGCCTACAACTATCGATGCAACTGGCGTTCACTTCACAGCACCTCAGGGTACTGCAGAGGAGATGGCAGCTCTCGCATCATCAGTTGAGCACCTCGCAAAGATGCGTGAGGAGATCATCTCTCTCGGCATCATCCCTGCAGTTGCTGACTGGGGCACAATGAACCCTAACCTCTAGTCGACAGACTTCCTTCGGGAGTCTTTCCCAAGAAACAGAAAGAGCCGGTCTCACTTCGAGACTGGCTCTTTCTGTTTCCCATTCTGTTTCCCATTCTCTTTCCCTTCCTCCTACCTTCCTCCTACCTTCCTCCTACTTCCTCCTACCTTCCCACCTACCGCAGATTCCCGCCAAAGTGACGTAAGTGGGAGCTAATTCTGACCACTTACCACAAAAAACCACAGAAGTGACGTAAGTGGGAACTAATTCTGACCACCTACCGCAGATCCCCGCCGAAATGACGTAAGTGGGAGCTAATCTCGACCACTTACCGCAAAAAATCTCAGAAGTGACGTATGTGGGAACTAATCTCGACCACCTACCGCAGATTCCCGCCGAAGTGACGTAAGTGGGAGCTAATCTCGACCACTTACCGCAAAAAACCTCAGAAGTGACGTAAGTGGGAAAACCAACGCCTGCACAGGCGGCGTCAGGAAACATAAAAGCCAGGCATGAAGCCTGGCTTTTATGGTGTCGCGAAAAATCGCGAGATGTCGACTTGATTAGTCAGCGAGAGAGAATCTGCGGAAAGCAAGAATCTTGACCTCAGGATCGATGGTCTTGAGGTACTTCGCTACAGAGATCTTCTCATCTGACTGTACGAAATCCTGCTCCTCGAGAGTCTGCTCCTTGAAGAACTTAGCCATACGGCCCTTAGCGATGTTCTCGATCATCTGCTCGTTGAGAGAAGCTGCCTTCTCCTCAGCGACGGTCTTGATGATCTCGCGAGCCTGAGCTGCCTGCTCGACTGTAAGCCATCCCTTAGCTGTATTTGACTCGATATGATCCTCGCTGTCAACGTGAGCTGGGTTGATACCAGCTTTCTTGAGAGCAGCCTCAACTGCCTTCTGGACCATCTCGTCCTTTGTCTTCTGGACTGCAATTGCCTGCTCCTTCTCAACTACGTCTGCTGGGCAGTCTGCTGCTGAGATAGACACAGGGTTCATTGCTGTTACCTGCTGAGCGATGCCCTTAGCAACGTTAGCTGGGATCTCCTTGCTGAATGCAACGATAGCACCGAGCTTGTTGTTGAAGTGGACATAGTCTGCGATGAATGGAGCCTCGAGTGAAGCGTAGTATGCAAGCTGGTGCTTCTCACCGGTCTTACCTGTCTGAGCGGAAATCTCCTCCTCTACAGTGTGGCCGTTAGAGCATACTGCTGCCTTGAGAGCCTCAGCGTCTGCTGGGAATGCTGCCATTGCTGCGTCAGCGATCTCGTTTGCAAGAGCCTTGAACTCTGCAGTCGCTGATACGAAGTCAGTCTCGCAACCGAGGCAAGAGATGATACCCTTACCACCCTCGATACGTACTGATACAGCACCTTCTGTTGTCTCACGGTCAGCTCTCTTTGCTGCTACGAGCTTACCCTTCTCACGGATGATCTCAACTGCCTTCTGGAAATCGCCGTCAGCCTCTGTAAGAGCCTTCTTGCAATCCATCATACCAGCGCTGGTCATCTTACGTAACTTCATTACGTCTGCTGCTGAAATTGCCATTGTCTTAAATATTAATGGTTAAACAGAGCTTGATTATTCTGCCTGAGCCTCAGCTGCTGGAGCCTCAGCCTCTACGTCAACAGGCTTTGCACCCTTGCGGGCACGGAGCTTCTTTGCAGGAGCGTTCTCTGCAGCTGGTTCAGCCTCAGCCTCCTTCTCCTTCTCGAGCTTTCTTTCGTTGAGTCCTTCCTCGATGGCAGCACAGAGAGTAGCGATGATGTACTCAATGCTCTTTGCTGCATCGTCATTTGCCGGAATCACATAATCAATTGGGGTAGGATCGCAACATGTATCAACCATTGCGATTACCGGAATGTTGAGACGGTTTGCCTCCTTAACGGCATTAGCCTCTTTCTGTACGTCCACAACGAAGATTGCAGATGGGAGACGGCTCATGTCCTTGATAGAACCAAGGTTCTTCTCGAGCTTCGCTCTCTGACGGTCGATCTGGAGACGCTCACGCTTAGCAAGCTTGTCGAAGGTACCATCTTCCTTCATCTTGTCGATGGTATTCATCTTCTTGATTGCCTTGCGGATGGTAGGGAAGTTTGTAAGCATTCCACCTGGCCATCTCTCAGTCACGAAAGGCATGTTTACAGATCCTGCCTTGTCAGCAACGATCTCCTTTGCCTGTTTCTTTGTAGCCACGAAGAGGACCTTGCGGCCTGAGCGCGCAAGCTCTTTCATCACTTCAGCGGCCTCGTCTATCTTGACGATACTCTTGTGCAGGTCGATGATGTGGATTCCATTCTTCTGATCGAAGATATATGGAGCCATCTTAGGATTCCACTTCCTTGCAAGGTGTCCGAAGTGTGCACCTGCTTCGAGTAATTCCTGGAAATTTGTTCTTGGCATTTTGATTTTTTGTTTTGTCTTGTTAAAAACTTTCCCCACAGGCTATTGCCTTTTGCCTGTGCGGCTCTTTTCTTCAATCCGGAGTAGCATGTAACCTATACATGGTCTCCAGGATTTTTCGCAGTACGGCAATCTTCAAGCAGCTTCCACGGATTCGCACCCGTAATGAAGGTCCGAAGATTTCTGGACCGGACTGTGCCTGTAAATCAGTATCGGCAGGCGATTAACGCTTACTGAACTGGAAGCGGCGACGTGCACCAGGCTGACCAGGCTTCTTTCTCTCGACTTCTCTTGCGTCACGGGTAAGGAAACCAGCGGCCTTGAGGGTAGAGCGGTAAGCCTCCTTGTCGATCTCGCAAAGTGCGCGAGCGATACCGAGTCTAAGTGCCTCTGCCTGACCTTTGATTCCGCCACCGTCGAGGTTGGCCTTGATGTCAAACTGACCTGTAGTACCTGTAACTTCACATGGCTGGTTCACAATGTACTGGAGTGACTCGTCAGCGAAGTAGTTGCTGAGTTCACGACCGTTGATTGTGATGTTACCTGTGCCGGCACATACATAAACACGAGCCACAGCTGATTTACGTCTTCCAAGGGCGTTTACTGTTTTTTCCATTTGCTCTGTTTAAATTTCGTTCAACTTGATTGATTTAGGCTGCTGTGCCTGGTGAGGATGCTCTGGACCTGCATAAATGTAGAGGTTGTTGATGAGCTTGTCACCAAGACGGGTCTTAGGGAGCATGCCTTTAACTGCTCTCCTGACCAGTTCAGTAGGTCTCTTCTGAAGGATCTCAGCAGGTGTGGTGAAACGCTGTCCGCCTGGATATCCAGTGTAGCGTGTGTACACACGGTTGGTCATCTTGTTACCCTTGAGGGCTACCTTCTCTGCGTTTACTACGATGACGTTGTCACCACAGTCTACGTGAGGTGTGAAGCCTGGCTTGTTCTTGCCACGGAGGACAAGAGCAACTCGTGCAGCAAGGCGACCGAGTGCGAGATCAGTTGCATCAATGACGACCCACTCCTTGTTTACAGTCGCTGCGTTGAGCGATACTGTCTTGTAGCTTTGTGTCTCCACTGTCTTGATCTTTAATGGTTTATATAAAAAAATTGCGATCCCTACACAACATAGGGACCGCAAATGTACGAAGAATATCTGAATTTTCCAAAACTTCAGTCCTATATCGAAAGGACCGAAAGTACGTCTATGAGTTCTCTGTCAATAGGTTTGTCCTGATGGATCGCTCTTGTGATAGGAACATAGACGATCTTGTCGTCGTCGATTCCGACCATCACGTTGCGCTGTCCTTCCTTGAGAGCCTCGATGCTCGCATAGCCAAGACGGCTGGCAAGGATACGGTCGCTCGCTGTCGGGATGCCGCCTCTCTGGAGATGTCCGAGGATGGTCACTCTCACATCGAACTCAGGATACTCGTTCCTCACGCGCTCTGCATAGTAATAGGCTCCGCCCTGACCTCCTGACTTGCTTTCCGACACAAGGACGATCGAGCTGTTCTTGCTCTTGCGGACACCCCTCTCGATGAACTGGGCGAGCTGGTCGACATTGGCGCTGTCCTCCGGGATTATGGCAGCCTCCGCTCCGGCTGCGATGGCGCTGTTCTGGGCGAGGAAGCCTGCGTCGCGGCCCATCACCTCTACGAAGAAGATACGGTCATGGGAGGATGCGGTGTCACGGATCTTGTCGACACAGTCCATGATCGTATTGAGCGCGGTGTCGTAGCCGATGGTGAAGTCGGTGCCGGCGAGGTCGTTGTCGATAGTGCCAGGAAGACCGATGATCGGGATGTCATATTCCTTTGCAAGCGCCATGGCGCCGGTGAGGGATCCGTTGCCGCCGATGATGATGAGTGCGTCGATTCCATATTTCTGGATGTTGGCATAGGCCTTCGCACGTCCCTCCGGAGTCTTGAACTCCATGCTGCGGGCGGTCTTGAGGATGGTGCCGCCCTTGTTGATCGTGCCGCTGACCTTCTCAGTAGTGAGTTCCTTGATCTCACCGTTGATCAGGCCTTCGAAGCCTCTGTAGATTCCATAAACTTTCCAGCCGTTGAACACGGCAGTACGGGTCACAGCCCTGATGCAGGCGTTCATTCCAGGGGCATCGCCGCCGGAAGTAAGCACTCCGATTGTAGATATTGCTCTCATATCTTGTTGGTTACACTACTATTATTCATACAAAATTGCCAAATCGCAACGGATTAAACAATAGTTTCCAGTCGTTTTTGTATTTTTGCAGTCCAAAAGAGACAAAGAAAGGCACCATGAACATCGGAAACATAGATCTCGGAGACAGACCTGTCCTGCTCGCCCCTATGGAGGACGTGACCGACGCATCCTTCAGGATCCTCTGCAAGGAGTGCGGCGCAGCCATGGTCTATACCGAATTCGTGCCTTCGGAGGGCCTGATCCGCGACGCGGCGAAGGCTATCGCGAAGATGCGCACTTCCGAGGAGGAGGCGCCAGTGGCGATCCAGATCTACGGAAACGAGATCAGCTCGATGGTCGAGGCCGCCAAGATGGCAGACCATGCCGCAGAGATCGCCGGAGGCCATGGATGTGACCTTGTCGACATCAACTTCGGATGCCCGGTCAACAAGATCGCAGGCAGAGGCGCCGGCAGCGGCATGATGCGCGAGCCTGACAAGATGGTAGCCATCACAAAGGCCATTGTCGAGGCCGTGGGCAAGCCTGTCACCGTCAAGACACGCCTTGGTTGGGACGACAGCTCGAAAATCATCGTCGAGCTGGCCGAGAGGCTTCAGGACGCGGGAATCCAGGCGCTGACCATCCATGGACGTACGCGTTGCCAGATGTACAAAGGCGAAGCCGACTGGACCCTCATCGGGCAGGTCAAGGCCAACCCGCGCATGCACATCCCTATCATCGGCAACGGCGACATCACCAGCCCCGAGAAGGCAAAGGAAGCGTTCGACCGCTACGGAGTCGACGCGATCATGGTAGGACGCGCTTCCTTCGGACACCCTTGGATCTTCCGCGAGATACGCCACTATCTCGACACCGGAGAGATCCTCCCCGTGCTTTCCGTCAAGGAGAGAGTCGCCCTCGCAAAGCGCCAGATGCAGCTTTCCCTCGATCTGAAAGGTCCTGTCACCGGCGTCCTGGAGATGCGCAGGCACCTCAGCTGCTACTTCAAGGGGCTGCCAGATTTCAGGGAAACGAGGATGAGACTCGTGACGGAGAATGACCCTCAGGAAGTCTTCGCGCTGCTCGACTATGTCGCCACCAGATGGGGCGAGGACAGCTCGGTCGCTGACAGCAACGTCTACGGCGTCTGACAAGCCCGGGATCATGGTACCATGGTCCCAATTTCCCTACTTTCTTCTTCGGTTTTAGGCATATTATTGCTAAATTTGTGTGATATGCTAGACCAGACTTTACTCGCACCATATTGGCTTTCGCTCAAGCTCCGCCACGCCATGTTCGACCATGGCATCCGTAAATCCTATCCCTGTGAGGTCCCTTCCATCTGCATCGGCAACATAACTGCAGGAGGAACAGGCAAGACCCCCCATACAGAGATGATTCTCGACATGCTTCTCGAAAGCGACGAGTGGGCATACAGGAACATCGCAGTCCTCTCAAGAGGCCACAAGCGCAGCAGCCGTGGATTCCAGCAGGTGCTCAGGGACGGGACCGCCGATTTCTGTGGAGACGAGCCGCTCCAGATCAAGAAGAGGCATCTGGGCGTCACGGTAGCAGTCGACAGGAACAGGAATGAAGGCTGCCGCTTCCTCTGCCACCCTGAGCTTCTCCAGAGTGAGAAGAAAGGCCGCAGGTGCAAGGACAAGGAATTTCCTGCCGCAGACCTCATCGTTCTGGACGACGCATACCAGTACAGGAATCTCAAGGCACATATCAATATCGTCCTGGTGGACTGGAACAGGCCTGTGAGCAAGGACCATCTCCTTCCATTCGGAAGGCTGAGGGATCTGCCAGAAAGACTCTACAAGGCCGACATGATCATAGTCACCAAGTGCCCTGTCTACATGGAGGACTGGGAGAAGACCGAATGGGTAAAGTCCCTTGGCGTCAACGGCTACAACTCTGAATCATGCGAGGGCGTCAACAAGGAAGGCAAGACCGTCAAGGTCTTCTTCACCTGCATCGAATACCAGCCTCTTGAACCTGTCTACGGGGACATGGGCGACCCCCGCTTCGTATACTCCCACAAGCTTGTGCTCTTCTCCGGCATCGCCAAGGACACTCCTCTGAGGATGTACCTCAGCGACAAGTACAAGATCGTCAGACGCTTCAACTTCCCTGACCACCACAAGTACACCAACACCGACATCAAGCGCATCGTAGCAGCATCTACGGCAAACCCTACCGCGGTCGTGGTGTCTACCGAGAAGGACAGCCAGAGAATCCTGGATTGCAAAAAGGTACCTGAAAACCTCAGGACGAGGTTGTTCCAGATACCTATCAAAGTCGTTTTCCTAAGCGAAAACGAAAAGGAAATCTTCCGCGCTACTCTTCTGCAGAGCCTGAGAGAATTTCATTCTGAGCCTGCACAGACGCCTCGTGGATAGCGGTGAACACTTCTGTCACGAACTCTTCTGACAAGTCGAACTTCTTTCCGGCCTCCACCATCTTGGACAGGATGCTGTCCCATCTGTTGGTCTGGAGGATAGCTACGTTGTGAGCCTTCTTGTACTCGCCGATCTTACGGCAGATCGCCATTCTCTGCTTGAGGACATAGAGGATGTTCTCGTCAATCACGTCGATCTGGGCGCGGAGAGGCTCTATGCCCTCTCTGAATGACATGTCGTCGCTGCCTTTCTCCCTCACCTTGATCTGGTTGTAGAGAAGCTCGTTCATCTCGGCCGGAGTAAGCTGCTGCTTGGCATCGCTCAGTGCCACCGACGGATTGCAGTGCGACTCGATCATAAGGCCTTCGAAGCCAAGGTCGAGGGATCTCTGCGAAAGCGGCTGGATGTACTCCTTCGAGCCACCCATATGGCTAGGGTCAGTGAAGAATGGAAGGTCAGGGAATCTTCTGCGGAGTTCCACCGCGATGCTCCAGCTAGGGTCGTTGCGGGTAAGCATCTTCTCTGAAGACGAGAAACCTCTGTGGATCACACCAAGCTTCTTCACGCCTGCCCTGTTGAGTCTCTCGAGGGCTCCGATCCAGAGGTCGAGGTCAGGGTTCACAGGATTCTTCACGAGCACAGGGATGTCAGTGTCCCTTAGCGCGTCAGCGATCTCCTGCACGAGGAATGGGTTGGCGGTTGTCCTGGCACCGATCCATACAAGGTCGACACCATACTTGAGGCATTCGTAGACATGTTTCTCGCTGGCAACCTCGGTAGCCACCTTCATTCCGTACTCTGCCTTCACCTTCTGGAGCCACTTGAGGCCCGGCGTACCTACACCTTCAAAGCATCCTGGATGGGTACGAGGTTTCCAGATACCTGCTCTGAACACATGGATGCCGACCTCGCTCAGGCCCTTGGCTGTCTCCATTACCTGCTCTTCAGACTCAGCGCTGCATGGTCCTGCGATGACCATAGGGCGTGGAAGTGTGAAGTATCCCCATTCTGTGATAGGGGTCAATTCCAATGATGCTGCCATAATTATATAAGTTCTTTGATTTTTCTTGTTGCGTCCTCGATGACCGGCTGTGTAGCGCACAACGAGGCTCTGATATAGTTCTCACCGTTCTTTCCGAAGATGAAGCCCGGGGTGATGAACACTCCTGCGTCGTAGAGGAACTTGTCCGAGAGCCTCTCTCCGAGAGTCTTTGACGGGTCAGTTCCCTCGAGGAATCTGTTGTCAGCCTCGACCTTGCCCCAGACGAAGAGGCCTGCGGTGTCCTTGTCGTACTTCGCACCGAGCAGGTCGAAGAGCTTCCAGACAAGGTTCTTGCGCTCCCTGTATTCCTTGTTGAGATCAGCGAACCATTCCTTGCCCTGCTCTAGAGCCGCGATCGAAGCGATCTGCACAGGCTTGAAGGTACCCGAATCCATCTGGCTCTTGACCTTGAGGAACTCGGTTATGTATTCCGCCGCGCCAGCGATCATGCCGACTCTCCACCCGGACATGTTGTGCGCCTTGCTGAGCGAATTGAGCTCAATTGCGCATTCCTTTGCGCCCTTGGCAGCAAGCAGCGAGATAGGGTTGTCGTTGAGGATGAAGCTGTAAGGATTGTCGTTTACAAGAAGTATCCTGTGCCTGAGGGCGAAGTCGACAAGCTGCTGGTAGAGTTCAGGAGTGGCCTGCGCACCGGTCGGCATGGCAGGATAGTTCGTCCACATCATCTTCACACCAGAGAGGTCCATCTTCTCGAGGGCCTCGAAGTCCGGCTTCCAGCCGTTCTCCTCGGTAAGGTCGTACTTGATGACCTCCGCACCGACAAGACGGGCTGCCGATGTATATGTAGGATAGCCAGGGTCCGGGATGAGGACCTTGTCGCCTTCGTTGATGAAGGTGAGGAAGGTTATGAGTATGCCTTCCTTCGAGCCCATCAGCGGCTGAATCTCGGTCGAGGGATCAAGGGTGACGCCGTAGAATCTACGGTACCATGAGCTGAAGGCTTCCCTAAGTGCGGGGATTCCGACGTACGACTGATATTTGTGGCTGTCGCTCTGGCGGGCCGACTCGCAGAGGGCGTCGATGGCGGCGGCTGGCGGCATTCCGTCAGGGGAACCGATGCCGAGATTGATGACGGGGTCCTTGCCTTCTTCCTTGCGGATGGCGTTCAGCTTTGCTATCTCCTTGTTCTTCAGCGAGAAGAAGTATTCCTTGACAGTTTCTGTCCTATGTGCTGGCTGGATGATCATAATATTACTGTTGGGTATTCACCGAGAATGTTCATGTCGTTGATAAGCGGTCTGATCGCCGCAAGTGCCTGCTGGTACCTTTCGTAATTCTCGAAACGGATGTCGATATAGAAGAAGTACTGCCACTGCTGGCCAGGGATAGGAAGCGACTGTATTCTCGAGAGGTTCATGTCATAGAACGAGAGGATCGTGAGGATTGACGCGAGCGAGCCCGGCTTGTGAGGGAGGGTGAAGCAGATCGATGCCTTGTTGATCTTCTCCACAGGGACCTCGATCGAGTCATCGAGGATGAGGAATCTTGTGAAGTTGGTCTTGAAGGTCTCGATGTTCTCCCTGAGGATCTCGAGTCCGTTCATTTCCGCGGCAAGTCTCGATGCGACTGCACCTACTCCCATGAGATGGTTCCTGGCCACGTCTGTGGCGCTCTTTGCGGTATCTTCCGCCTCGACCATCTTCATCCATGGGCACTCGTTCTCGAAGAACTGGCGGGTCTGGTTGATCGCCATGTAGTGGGAACGGACCTCCTTGATGTCCTCTATCTTCTGGCCGGGGATCGCCATCAGGTTCTGGTGGATGTGGAGATAGATCTCGCCCTTGATCTTCTGGGAGTGCTTACGGAGAAGCTCGAAGTTTGGAAGGAGTCCGCCGGATGTGGTGTTCTCTATCGCCATGATGGCTGCGTCGGCGTTGCCCTTTTCCATTTCCTTGAATAGGTCGTCGAAGGTCGCGCACTCAACGATTTCGGGGATCTCGTCAAAGTGCTCCTTGTAGAAGCGTCGTGCCGCTTCCTCGTGGAAACAGCCTGCGAAGCCCTGTATTGCTACTCGTCTTGACATAAGTTCGTCTATAACTTTAAAAAAAGCTGCCCGGAAGTGTCCGGACAGCCTATCAATTTCTTTTACCTATGACTGCACACGAAGCCGGACTACTTACTTTGAGGTACGTAGTAAAAATAAAATCGGCCAAAAAATCGTGATGCTGCTGTCATAACGGGGGCAAAGATATGAAAATTCTGACAATTCAAAAATTTCCAGCGGAAATTATACGGTCATGATTTCCTTTTCCTTGGCAGCGATGGTAGCGTCGATGCTCTTCACGAACTTGTCGGTGAGCTTCTGTACCTCTTCCTCTGCCTCCTTCTCGCTGTCCTCAGGAAGACCGTCGTTCTTCTGTGCCTTCTTGAGAAGATCCACTGCGTCGCGACGTGCGTTTCTTACGACAACCTTTGAGTTCTCACCCTCAGCCTTAGCCTTCTTGATGAGTTCCTTACGTCTTTCCTCTGTGAGGGCAGGAACGATGCAACGTACGATCTCACCGTTGTTTGAAGGGGTGAGGCCGAGATTCGCGTCGATGATAGCCTTCTCGATCTTTGCGATCATGCTCTTCTCCCATGGCTGGATTGCAAGGGTCCTTGCGTCAGGAGTAGTGATAGAAGCGACGTTTGAAATAGGTGATGGTGTTCCGTAGTAGTCTACAGTGACGTTGTTGAAGATAGCTGGGTTAGCCTTTCCTACACGGTAAGCCTTGAGGCTCTCCTCGAGGAAAGCGACAGCGTCCTGCATCTTTGCATCAGCGTTGCTGATGATATTCTTTGCGTTCTCTGGAATCATAATATTCTGTTGTTTTTATTATCTTGATTTCTTTTAGGTACCGGCCCTGGACCATGGTACCATGATCATACTAAAGGTGCACGAGGGTACCGACCTTCTCTCCGTTCAGGAGCTTGGTGAGGTTGCCCTTCTCGTTCATGTCGAAGACGATGATCGGCATGTCGCCGTCGCTGCAGAGCGCGAAGGCCGTCTGGTCCATCACCTTGAGGTGCTTCTCCATCGCCTCGTCGAAGGTAAGCTCGTCGTACTTTGTCGCCGTAGGGTCCTTCTCTGGGTCTGCAGTGTAGACGCCATCTACTCTTGTGCCCTTGAGGAGCGCGTCAGCACCGATCTCGAGAGCTCTGAGGGCTGCACCTGAGTCAGTCGTGAAGAAAGGATTGCCGGTACCGCCTGAGATAAGAGCCACGCCGCCTCTTTCCATGACTGCGACAGCGTCGTCCCTCATATAATACTTGGCAACAGGTTCCATAGGGGTGGCTGTGAATACCTGAGCCTCGACACCCTGTTCCTTGATGAACATCATAAGCGCAAGTGAATTGATCACTGTCGCAAGCATGCCCATCTTGTCGCCGTCGACTCTGTCAAAGCCTTTTCCAACTCCCTGGAGACCACGGAAAATGTTTCCGCCACCGTTCACGATAGCAATCTGGAGGCCAGCCTTTGCAGCGGCCGCAATCTCCTCAGCATAAGCCTGGAGGCTTGCTGTATCAAGTCCTTTGCCCTGAGGTCCGCCGAGGCTTTCGCCGCTGAGTTTCAGGAGGACTCTCTTGTACTGTGTTGCCATTTCTTACAAACCTTAAATTCAACTGTTTGAAAAGGCGATGATTACGCGTTTCAAACGGAAACAAAATTAAAAAAATATTATGAAACTTCCAAGAAAGCATATATCTTTGCCGTATAGTATAAACATCTAAAATTAAGTAAGGACAAACGTTATGGCTAACGCATTCCAGTATTCTATTGGTAGGAAGTTCATACAGGCAATCAGCGGTGCATTCCTCATCCTCTTCATGCTGATCCACGCCACCATCAATTTCTTCTCAGTAATTGATTCATTTACAGGTAAGTTCGGCGTCGTTGCCGCTGACGATAAGCTTTTCTCAAAGGGTGACGGTCTCTTCCAGCTTGGTTGCGACTTCATGTCAACTCCTTTCATCTCAATCATGGTACCAGTCCTCGCGCTCGGTTTCATCGTGCACATCGGCTATGGTATCTACCTTTCATGGTACAACATGAAGGCTCGTGGCGGTTTCAAGCGCTATGAGGTTGCAAGCAAGGCAAAGGCTGACTCATGGTCTTCTACCAACATGCTTGTCCTCGGTATCGTAGTTCTCGGCATCCTCTTCTTCCACCTTACACACTTCTGGGCAAAGATGCAGCTCCAGGAGTTCACCGGCGGTGAGGCTGAGAATCCTTACGAGCTCCTCAAGCTTACATTCGGCAGCGTAATCAACCTCGTATGCTACATCGTATGGTTCGTAGCTGTATGGCTTCACATGTGCCACGGTTTCTGGAGCATGTTCCAGACAGTGGGTTGGAGCGGCTCAGTATGGATGAAGAGACTCAAGGTCATCGGTATCGTAGTAGCTACCATCATCTGTGGAATGTTCGTCGCTGTTGCAGTGAACGCTTTCATACAGGCATAAGCTTTACTAACAGATAAGAATTACCGGGCTGGCCTTCAACAAATGACGGCCGGCCCGTTTTGAATAGGATTCAACGAATTAACAAACATTATAATCAATCACGCAATGAGCACTAAAATCCCCTACAAGATCTATCTCGCTGAGGATGAAATCCCTACACAGTGGTACAACGTCCGCGCTGACATGCCCAACAAGCCAGCACCGCTCCTCAACCCAGGAACCGGCCAGCCACTCAAGGCTGAAGAGCTTGAGCCAATCTTCTGCAAGGAACTCGTAAAGCAGGAGCTTGACGACGACACCAAGTGGGTAGATATCCCTGAAGAAGTCCTCAACTTCTACAAGATGTACCGTCCTTCACCTCTCGTACACGCTGAGTTCCTCGAGAAGGCACTTGGTACCCCAGCGAAGATCTACTACAAGTTCGAGGGTAACAATTCTTCAGGCAGCCACAAGCTCAACTCTGCAATCGCACAGGTATACTATGCAAAGAAGCAGGGTCTCAAGGGCGTTACCACAGAGACTGGTGCAGGCCAGTGGGGAACAGCTCTCAGTATGGCATGTTCATACTTCGGACTCGACTGCCAGGTATATATGGTAAAGTGCTCATACGAGCAGAAGCCTTTCCGCCGCGAGGTCATGCGCACCTATGGTGCCAAAGTCACCCCATCCCCAAGTGACACAACAGAGGTTGGCCGCAAGATCCTTGCTGAGCACCCTGGAACCACAGGTTCACTCGGTTGCGCAATCTCAGAGGCTGTAGAGGCAGCTGTGACCCAGGAAGGATATCGCTATGAGCTCGGTTCAGTGCTCAACCAGGTGCTCCTCCACCAGACCATCATCGGTCTCGAGGCACAGAAGGCACTCAAGAAGTACGACATCAAGCCAGACATCCTCATCGGATGTACAGGTGGTGGTTCAAACCTCGGTGGTTTCGCGACTCCATTCATCGGTGAGATGCTTCGCGGCGAGGCAAACTACAAGATCATCGCTGCTGAGCCTGCTTCATGTCCTTCATTCACAAAGGGTAAGTTCGCATACGACTTCTGCGACACAGGTAGAATCTGTCCTCTCGCAAAGATGTACACCCTCGGAAGCCAGTTCATTCCTTCAGCAAACCACGCCGGTGGTCTCCGCTTCCACGGTATGTCAACAATCCTCTCTCAGCTCTATCATGACGGCGTATTCGAGTGCCGCGCAGTAGAGCAGACAGACGTATTCAAGGCAGCTACCACCTTCGCTCGCGCAGAGGGTATCCTCCCAGCTCCTGAGAGCAGCCACGCTATCAAGATCGCTATCGACGAGGCCCTCAAGTGCAAGGAGACAGGCGAGGAGAAGACCATCGTCTTCAACCTCTCAGGTACAGGTTACTTCGACCTCGTTGCTTACGGCCAGTACAACTCAGGCACCATGACCGACGGTCTCCCAACCGACGCTGAGCTTGAGAGCTACTTCGCACAGCTCCCTAAGGTTGACTAAGCGAAATCCCCTAAGGAAGGCTAAGCGAAATCCCCTAAGGAGGACTAAGCGACAACAAACAGCGGACGACAGGTCCGATAACTCTAAAAACGGCTAGCCTTTCGGTTAGCCTTTTTTTCGTATCCCATACATTGGGTCTGCGGTATTAGGTCAACGGCAGGGAACGTCCGCTGCTGACAACATGAAAAACACCTTCCACGCAGATGTGCCATAGAACGCGCTGTAAAGCTATTTCTTGTGGACAGTACCCCCATTTTCGCCTCACCTTCCACGCCAAACACCCACAGAAGCCCCTCCAGGCACGTTGTCCGTGGAAGGTGATTTTCGGGTTGTCCCCGGCAGGTGCAAACGAATGCCTATTCGCACCGCGTGCGCACACCAGCAAGCGCGCCCGCTATGAAGCGCCGCTGCGGGGAGCTCGCCACAATGGCTCTCCTCGCAGCGCTCCATTGTCCTCGACCTAAGTATGACCCGGCAGCCTGCTGTATCAAGCCGACCTTTGCGCCCACGCAAGGAGAGGGGCCCAGCGTCAGCTGGGAGGGTCTGGAGGCTTGGTGCAGCAGGCTGCCGGATCAGTCAGCGGACCGATTTTATACCGAGCAGCAGGATAGCAAAGCGGTCATGCCAAGCAGTCATGCCGAGCGGCAAGCTGGTTGCCGGCGGCTCTGGCTAGATGGTGGCTCTGGCTAGATGGTGGCGGCTAGATGGCGGCGGCTAGATGGCGGCGCACTTGGCTTTGAGCCACTCGGCAATCTCTGGGGAGAGACGAGGCGAGAGGGTGTCGTAGACGCGCTGATGGTAGTCGTTGAGCCACTTGATCTCCTCTGGGGTCATCAGTTCCTTCTTGAGGATAGAGGTGTCGATGTGGCAGAGGGTGATAGTGTTGAACTTATACCATGTCGCGAACTCGTTGGTGCCGGCATCCTCGACGATGAATACATTCTCATGGCGCACACCGTGCTTGCCTTCGCGGTACATACCAGGCTCGTTGGTGTTGACGATGCCAGGGACGTATGGGTATGAGTTGAAGTTCTGACGGAACTCCTGAGGACCTTCATGGACATTGAGGAAGAATCCGATTCCATGGCCTGAACCATGGCCGAAGTTCCTCTTGTTCTGCCAGAGAGCATTACGCACGAGAATATCGAGATGGCAGCCGCAGGTCCCCTTAGGGAAGACAGCCATTGCAAGGTCGATGTGGCACTTGAGCACGAGGGTGTAGTCCTCCTTCTCAAGCTCAGTACATGGACCGCAAGGAATGGTCCTGGTGATGTCGGTAGTACCGAAGAGGTACTGTCCGCCTGAGTCGTTGAGGTAAAGTCCATGGCGCTCAAGGACAGGGGCATTCTCCCTTGGAGTCACGTAATGAGGCAGAGCCGCGCCCTCGCCATAGGCAGAGATGGTCTCGAAGCTGTCTCCCATGTAGCCAGGGATCTGAGCCCTGTACGACTGGAGCTTCTGGGCAGCCTGCCACTCGTCAACTGTCTGGCCGAACTCGAACTGCTTCTCGAGCCAGTAGTAGAAGCGCTCCATTGCGATACCGTCTTCGATGTGGGCTTCCTTCATTCCCTTGAGCTCGACTTCGTTCTTGATTGATTTGCGCAAGGCCACCGGCGAATTGCCGAAACGCACCGACACGCTGTCAAGGTTGGTCTCGAGTATTCTGTAGAGGTTGTAGTTGAGAGTAGACGGATCGACATAGAGGGTACGCACGCCACCCTCGTCCTTGAGATTTGCAAGAGCGATCTCGACATCCTCGTAAGGAAGTATCTGGATTCCCTCGCGGCGCATCTCCTCGAAGCTTGCACTTGTCTCTCCGTCAAGGGCCTTGACGGAATTCTTTCGCACGAACCAGCAGACCTCATCCATGGTGACAAGGAGGTACGAGATGATCACAGGATTGTACTCCACATCCGAACCGCGGGCGTTGAGCACCCAAGCGATCTCGTCGAGCGCGGTGAGAAGCATGGCCTCGCACCTGTTGTCGATGAGATACTTCCTGAGCCAGAGTATCTTGTCCTGACGAGACTCACCTGTCAGCTCGTCGCTGAGAGTGATGATCGGAGACTGAGGTACAGCAGGTCTGTCGCCCCAGAGACAGTCAAGGAAATCCGGCGCGTTGACAACCATGAACCCGTTGTCGCAGTCGTTCTCGACGCGGCCGATAGACCTGAAGGCGTCCTTGATGGAATTGACGGACGAGATCGTCTGGGTAATACCGTCGACCGCTACGACTACCTGGCCTTCCTTCTGGGCAAAAGCATGGGAAGCGAGCCACTCAGGGATGAGCACCTGTTCAGGGACTCTTGTCTTATGAAGCTCGAAGCCGGTTCCCGGAAGGACCTTGTTGGCCTGGATGAAATAACGCGTGTCGGTCCAGAGACCTGCATGGTCGAGAGTGATGACGATATCGCCGCACTCGCCCGCAAAGCCTGTGATCCACTGCACCTGCTTCCATCTGATTCCAGGATATTCGCTGTTATGAGGGTCCGACGCTGTGATGACAAGCGCATCCCAGCCCTTCTCGCGCATGATCGCGCGGATGCTTTCCAGTCTCTGGTAGTAAACGTTCATGATTGTTCTGTTTGCTTATGTGATTATTCCTGCCCGAAGACAGGAGGGATTGCCTAAAGATAGCAAATATTTCAGAGAAGTTCTCTGATTATGTCGTCAGACACGAAGAATCGGCCCTCGGGGATACGGATCATGGTACCTTCGGTCAATGCGCCTTCCTTAATCAGGCGGTCGACTCTTTCATCTCCGCACTTCTCCCTGAGCCAGGCTGCATCGATTCCCCTGGCCGTCCGCAAGGCGAGCATTATGCGCTCGACACGAGCGTCGTCGTCCGTCAATGTCTCCGACAGACCGTCGGTAGATACCATAGACAGGCCGGCGGCGGATACCTCCGACAGGCCGGTGGCAGATACCATAGACAGGCCGGCGGCGGAGGCGTCCGGGACGGAGCCCGAGACGAAGGTACCATGGTCATTCATCTCTGAGTTCCAGCGACGGGTGCGGCCATCGAAAGAATGGGCGCCGGCACCAAGACCGACGTATGGGATCCTTGTCCAGTAGGCGCTGTTGTGGCGGGCCTCGAAGCCGGGAAGGGCGAAATTGGATATCTCGTAATGGACATAGCCGGCGGCGGAGAGTTCCTCGCAGAGGATGTCGTACTGCCTGCGGCATTCTTCCTCGGAGGCCTCGGCGTAGCGTCCGTCACTGACCATCTTCTCAAGGGCGCTGCCCTCCTCTATCGAAAGCTGATAGGCCGAGATGTGCTGCGGCCTGGCAAAAGCGGCAGGGGTGCCAGCAGCGGCTCGGTCGTTTCCGAGGCCGTCAGGAACGTTCTGACCGTCGCCGATATGGATGGCCTGGCGGACGGTCTCGCGCCATTGCTGCTCGGAGACTCCGGAGATGCCGAAGATAAGGTCGATGCTGATATTGTCGAAACCTGACTCACGGAGTATCCTGAAAGCTTCGCGGGCACGGGCCGAATCGTGGCGACGGTTCATCCAGCGCAAGGTGCAGTCATCGAAGGATTGGACTCCCATGCTGACTCTCGTGACTCCAAGAGCCTTGAGTCCTGCAGCATAGTCCGAGCCTTTCTCAACTATATCCTCCGGATTGACCTCTACCGTGAATTCCTCGAACGGACCGTAAGGAAGAGCCTCGACGACACGTCCAAGCATAGAAAGAGGAAGAACCGACGGGGTTCCTCCTCCTATATAAAGCGTATTTGTGCCAAGAGTGGCTTCTATCTCGTCCTTTCTCTGAGCCGCCTCGGCAACCAGTGCGTCGATGTAGCTGCCGAACCTGGCCTCGTTCCTTCCCGCCACTTCAGAGTAGAAGCCGCAGTATGTGCAGAAACTCCTGCAGAACGGGACATGGACATATATCATCGGCTACCGGGCGTCAGGTCAGACAGCTATCGGAGCATCAGCTCTGCTGAGCCAAGCCTTCCCTTCTCTGTGAAAGCCTCGACAGTGTAGACGCCCTTGACGTACTCAGCAATGTCGTTGAGATAGATGCTGAGGTCAACCTCGCGGCCTTCGTAGTCGACCTCACGGCTTGCAGATGCGACGAGGGTCTCACCGCCGAGCTTGAATGAGGTGCGGACGCTGTTGGTCAGGATGATTCCCTCAGGATCCTTGACTCTGATGTAGACTGTGACAGGGCCCTTAGGTGCGAGATCGTTCTCGACAAGGCTGAGGGTCGTCATCAGACGTACTGTCCTGCTGCTTCGGTCCGTCTCCTTGTCCTGGCTGTTGTAGGCATAGAGACTGACTCCGCGGGCCTTGATGACTGAACCTGCGGCAACCTGTCCGCTGAGGTTCTCAACCTGCTGAGAAAGTTCCTCGTTTGCTCTCTTGCTGTCAGCAGCCTCCTTTCTCACACTTGCGACCTCAGCAGTGAGCTGGTGGTTGAGAGTGTTGAGAGAGTCGATCTGCACGATATAGTTCCTCATGATGCTTCTGAGGGTTCCGAGCTCCTTCTCATACTGACGCATCTTTGCTCTGTTGGTAGCGTCTGTCTTCTTGATGTTCTCGAGGAGCTGAGCGATCTCTGCCCTTGAGGTATCAAGCTGGGAGTTGATCGAGTCATACTCAGAAGAGAGGTTCTCATAGTCGCTCTGGAGAGTCTCAAGCTGCGACACGAGGTCCTTCTTCTCGTCGTTGAGTTCCTCTACGAGTGCGAAGAACGAGCCACCCTTGCTGCCGTCTTCGTTGACGATGGAACGTACCTTAGACATCTTATACTGCTGATATCCAAATATACCAAGAAGCACTACGACCGCTGCTGAGAGGGCGTAGACAACCTTCTTGAGACCATTGTCCTTCTTTTCTCTTTCTTCACGAGCAATGCGCTCCAGTGGATCTTCTGCCATATCTTCTGATAATTTAAGCGTTTAACATCAATACAAAATTAACAAAAACTATCGAATTTGTTATATTTGCTGAAGTTTAAGAACAATAACCATGCGATACTTAGTAAGAGCAGTAAAATATTTCTTCTATTTCCTGATAGTCTTAGTCATAATCATGACAATCATGGTTGCCCTCGGCTTCGTCGAGGCTGACATCAACACGATGTTCCGCAACGGCACAGACTCACTCTGGCAGATTGCAGCGATGCTCGTGGTCTTCGGTGCGGCCTACCCATATTTCGGCTTCATGAAGAAGGAGACACGCGTCAAGGGCGAGTACAGCGAGATCAGGGAAGGTGTCATAATGTACATGGAAAGCCGTGCATACATTCTTGAGACCGAAGAAGGAGAGAATATGACATTCCGTGCAGCTGGACCTCTCAACAGGACCTTCAGGATGTTCGAGGACCGTATCACCCTCACAAGATGCCTCGGAGGTTTCGTCATGGAAGGACTGCGCAAGGATGTAGTAAGGCTCAGCATGGGCCTGGAACATAAATTCCGCTACGACGAATAATCCTTTAAATCTTAAAGCTATGAAAGAGGAATTCAAAACAGTCGCTACCTTCAGCGACAGGATGAGCGCAGAGATCACAGCGGGCATGCTCCGCGAGAACGGTATTCCTGCACAGGCATTCGGTGCAGTTTCAGTCTACCCAAGCATCAATGACAACATCAATGCTATCGAGGTAAAGGTCAACGCCGAAGACTATGAGGCAGCCATGAAGCTGCTTTCGGAGGACATGACCGGCGAGGAACCTGAGGAGGCATAGCCTCATCGACAGGATCAAGCCTCCTTGACAGTCATCTCACAATTCGCACAATCAAAGCCAAGGGCAAGACGACGCCCGTTATTAAGAAGGTACAGTGGACCCTGCACCTTGTTTCCGCCGTGCTTGAGACACATTCCAAGTTCATAGCGGATACAGTATTTCGTGCGCATCAGTTCGACGCCTTCCTGGTGCTCAAGTTCATACGCAGCTGCGACAGAAGAAGCTCCCATGTCCAGATACGCCTGCCTTGAAAGCGCATTGGCGACATTGCATCTGTAACCGATTTCCTGACCTTCAAGCGCACGGCCAGTATGGTCTTCCAGAGTCCTGTCCATGATAGGAGAACAGAGGCAGTCAGAGCCCTCCAGCTGCTCGGCCAGAGACCTTCTGATACCGTTCAGAGCTGCTGCGGCAAGCAGCGGCATTCCCTGTCCTGCGATGCTGACGAGCGCAAAGGAGAAGTCGCCGGAACGACGGCTCAGCTGGTTCTCTATCAGCGAGCGCATCCTCTGCTGGTTGTCGGCTACGACATTTCCGCATTCCTCCCTCACAAGAGCCGTACGGCCATCCTGAGTACGCGCCGAGGCGGTCAGGACTATGGTACCCTGCTCACGCGACACTGCCACGGACACCTCCGCAGGAATCTCCCTATGGCATGGCTGGGCACTCATCTCTTTCTCGAAGGCGACGCTTATGTTCCTGAAAAGCTTAGTTCCCGGTTTCAGGCCGACGTTTGCCCCTGGCTTAGAGCCCTGGAGCGACCGGCATAATATGCGGTTAACTGTACAGACATCACCTCTGAAACCGATTACTTCTCCTCCTGCCATGCAGGCGAAACCGTCTCCGTTAGAAAGCACCGTTCCTGGGAGAAGCTTGACTGAGATCTCTATGTTATCCCTGCCCGAAGGCCTTGCAGAAACAATCGTTCCAACCTCCTCTCCCTTGCCCTTGGGAATGTCCATCGAGGCCCAGCGGCCTCTCTTCCCGTCAAGGAACAGTTCGGTATATCCACGGTTGAAGGTCTTCTCAAGATCAGAGGCGAAACCTTTGTCCACCCTTCCCGCCGAGGCTCTTTCGTAATCACCGGGTCTCTTGGCCACGAGAGCGTCCAGCTGCATGGAATACTTCCTCACCACGTTCCTGACGTATGAGATATTCTTCAGACGTCCTTCGATCTTGAACGAGCAGACTCCTGCGTCTGCAAGGTCCTCCAGCCTTGAAGAGAGATTATAGTCCTTTAGAGAAAGCAGTGCCTTGTCCTTGAGCAGCACCTTGCCGTCCTTGTCTACGAGATCATACCTCGAGCGGCATGCCTGTATGCAGGAGCCTCTGTTGGCACTCCTACCGGCAATGTGCTCGGAAAGGTAGCACTCTCCGCTGTAGCAGACGCACAGGGCACCATGGACAAAGAACTCGATTTCCGAATCGATATCTTTCCTTACCGAACGGATCTGCTCAAGGGAAAGCTGACGTTCCAGCACGATCCTCGAGAAGCCCATGTCCTGGTACAGGCGGGCTTTCTCCGGGGTGCGGACAGAACATTGGGTGGAGGCGTGAAGAGGGATGGTTATTCCGCTCTCGCGCGCCATCCTCACGACTGCGAGGTCCTGGACTATGAAGGCGGTCACGCCGACTGCCTGCAGGGCAAGCATCAGTTTCCTGGCATCCTCCAGCTCGTTGTCGTAGAGAATTGTATTGATTGTGACATATACTCTGGCTCCATAGCGGCGGGCATGGGCGCAGACCGCGGCGATGTCTTCGACCGGGTTGCCTGCGTCCTGACGGGCTCCGAAAGACGGCCCCGCCATATACACAGCATCGGCACCGCAGTCAATTGCTGCGATGCCGATTTCAGCGTTTCTGGCTGGCGCCAGGAGCTCAAGCGAAGTCATTTTACTTGCTGAGAGCGTCGATCTGAGGCTTAGCCTGTGGACCGTATGTAGGGTCGCTTGCAACCTTCTTGTAGTTCTCAAGAGCCTTAGCCTTGTTACCTGCCTGCTGGTAGAGAGCAGCGATTGTGAAGGTGATAGCTGGAGCGTCCTTAGCATCTGGTGAAACCTCGAGATACTTCTCGTAGTATGCGATAGCGTTTGCGTTGTCCTTGTTCTGGGTAGCTGCAGAAGCTGCGAGCTTGTAAGCGTTTGCTGAAGGGTTGTACTCAGCTGACTTGAGACAAGCCTCGACTGCCTCCTTGAACTTCTTCTCCTTGAGGAGAGCCTGACCGTCCTTGAGGTAGATGTTAGCGAGCTGCTTCTTTGCAGTAGCCTCCTGGCCGTTTGCCATAGCCTGCTCGAAAGCTGCGACTGCGCCTGCTGTGTCACCTGTAGCGTTGAGAGCTGCACCAAGCTGGAGTGCAGAAGCACCGTCTGCAGGATCAGCCTCGAGGACCTCCTTATATGCTGCGATAGCATTTACATAATCCTTTGCCTTCACGAGTGAGCTTGCCTTAGCCTTCTTAGCCTGGCCTACGAGAGTGGTAGCCTCAGCGACTACATCGTCTGCGCCGTACTCACCAGCAGTCTTGATAGCGTCTGCGAGAGTCTTGAGGCCGTCGTCGAACTTAGACTCCTTGATTGCGTTCTTAGCGATGTTGAGCATGATTGTAGGGATGACACCCTTACATGTGTTGACAAGCTCCTCACCTTCCTCACCGCAAGCTGCAGCCTCGGTAAGTGCCTGCTGGAAACCAGCGAGTGCAGATGCATAATCCTTGATGCTAAGTGCGTCATTTGCTGTCTTTGCAGTCTCAGTAGCGGTGGCCATGTCCTGAGCGAAAACGAATCCTGCTGAAAGGATCACTGCTGCGAGGGAAAGAATAATCTTTTTCATTTTATAATACTAGTTTAGTTAATAATCTTTGTGGTATTGGTTTTGTGGTATAAAGCCATACTTGACAAAGATAATAAAATTATCCTATTTTTGCATTAACGCCGGCTTTTCATGAAATATTTACGAAAATACCTTATTACGTCTTTGCTGTCAGCACTCCTTCCAATTACCGTGCCAGCAGCAGACCTTCCGACGTTGCCAGCCTCAAAAAACATCAGTTCGGGCACTCTCGCCAACGGTATAAACTATTATATTATAAGTAATCCGACCTATAAGGGCATGGCTGACATAGCTCTTGTCCAGAAGGCCGGGAGCAATGACGAGGGAAGCGACCTGAGAGGTATGGCGACGGTCAATGCCAGGGGCGCACTCGCAGACCTGCCTCATTTCATGGGGAAGACCACCCCGTTCACCTATCTCAAAGGCAAAGCCGTTCACCCGTCTGGACACGGCTTCGTCAAAGTGACACCTGACGCATCTGTCTACAGGTTCGAGAACCTCGTGCTCGCAAGACAGGCGGACATCGTCGACTCGACGCTCCTGATGGTATTCGACATCATCGGACGCGAAGGCGGCAAGATGGGACCGAACTATGCCCCTGAGAACCAGGCGGTCATCATCTCCGGCGACGTCAACGAGGGCGAGATTCGAGGCAAGATGGACATGCTGTCCATGTTCGTTGCAAGAAGGCAGGCGGTACGCAGCTCGGGCGAGTACCAGTGGAAGGATACCGAAGAGCCGGACGTCAAGGTCGTGCGCACATGGTCCCGTAACAGCATTTCAGCGGAATACAGGTATCCAAGGACTCCTGCCGGGGACATGGCGACGGTGCTTCCTCTAGTAACGTCAAGATACGCCGCCGAACTGGAGATACTGCTGAAGAAAAGACTTTCAAGGGCGCTGCACGAGGCAGGCGTCCCATATTCATCGATCGACTTTTCATACCAGAGCAGTGCCGACAAGGGCGGCGACGAGCTGTTCAGGATCAGCATTTCCACCTCCGCCCAGCAGCTTGACAAGGCGACCGGCGTACTTGCTGCGACCTTGGCGGGAATCGAGGCTCATGGTACCTCGGCGGCAGAGTTCATCGACATAGAGAACGAACTCAGCCTCGTGCTCAGCGACAGATACGGAAAGACGGTGATCGAGAATTCGGTCTATGTCGACAAGTGCATAGCGGCGTTCCTCCACGGAGCTTCGCTGGCATCTGACCAGGACAATCTGAAGTTCTTCTCCAACAGAGCGATCGACGCCGAGACGTCATCTTCTCTTTTCAACAACTTCGTATCGGCTCTGGTGGACAGGAGCAGGAACCTTGCCCTCATCTGCGAGACCGAGGCAGAAGGCGTGACGGCCGACAAGGTAAAGAGCGCATTCCTGACGGGCTGGCCTTCGTCCCCTGCGGACAACGGCCGTTCCTTCAGCGCGGATACCACTTCGCTCCGCAAGCCTTCAGGGAAGACCAAGATCAGACTGATCTCGCCGGAGCCTCTGTACGGTGGCGAGATGTGGACCTTCACAAACGGTATGAAGATCATCTACAAGAGGGTTCCGGGCAGCGGGAATTTCCACTATTCATGGATAGTCAAGGGCGGTTTCTCAAACATGCGTGGTCTGAAGATAGGCGAAGGTGCCTACCTTGCTGACATTCTCAGGACATACAGGATCTCGGGAATGAAGGGCGAGGATTTCATGGACATGGTACGCTCGAACGGAATCACCATGGACATAAGCAACTCGCTTTCAGAGTTCAGCATCAGCGGAAGTGCCAGGTCAGGGAAGATCCAGCTTCTGATGAAATCCCTCCTGTCGATAGCAGAGAGCCGAAGCCTCGATGCCGATGCCTACAGGTATTTCAGGGAGTGTACGGAGATTCCAGGTGGAGAGGATCCTGTCATTACTAAGCTGGACAGCCTGATGAACAAGGAAATCATCATGTCCGAGCACAAGAGGCCGGTTCGTCTCGCGGATGATCTGCAGAGCAGGGCACAGAAGTATTTCGACGAGACCTTCGCGAGGTCAAATGACGGTGCCCTCATCATAGTTGGAGACATCGACATCAATCTCCTTAGGAAGACCATGCTGCAGTATATAGGTTCGTTCAAGACCGAGAAGGCATACGCATCCAGGTCAAGAAGCCACAGAGGAACTGTCGCATCGAGGGTTACGGGATACGCTGTAAGTGAGAATCCGTCTGTCGGAATCTCTCTGTCTGCTCCGATCAACTATACTTCCGACAATTTCATGGCAGCGAACATAGCGGCTATCACAATGCAGGAGGCAGTCGCATCGGCCATCTCCCAGAGCGGCTGGACAGCACAGGTGGCGCACGAAGTCAGAATGTTCCCTGACGAAGAACTTACCATGGACATTGTCCTTTCGCAGGCAGAACAGAGCGGACTCCCGGCATCGATGATGCGTACCGATGAGGCGGATGCAGTCCTGGAGCTGGCAAGGAATGCAGTCCAGGAGGTCGGAAGCAAAGGCATATCGGCAAACGGCCTCAAGGTCGCCAAGAGTGTCCTCTACAACTATTTCGAATCATGGATGAAGGATCCCGGCATGATGACAACGATGCTCTCGCTCAGATATTCATATGGCAAGGACCTCGTCACTGACTATAAAGGAAGGATCTCTTCTGTCAAGGAGACTTCCGTCAACACTATTCTTTCAGCCCTTGCCGGAGGCGGAATCGCAGAATATGTCGCACGCAAGCGCGACATGAAAGAGTTCAACGAACTTCCTCTGAGGGAGCAGAACACTCTCAAGGTCGAGCCTTTGAGACCTGTCCCTGGCTCGTTCTACTATCCTTTCGACGGTTCTGTGGTGCCTGCGGACACAATCGACCTCCATACATTGGAAATCGTGATCACACCTCCTGAGCCGGCAGACTCAGTCATGGTCTGTCCTGAAGAAGGCGAAGCGCCACAGATAGCACTTCCTGAAGAGGCTGAAGAGGAGACTGCCGGCGAGGCTGAAGAAAACCAAGAGTAATTGAAGAACTGATGGGAAAGAGATCTGCTTTCGGAACTATCATAGAGATAGACGGCGTCCTCGTTGCTGAAGACGTCGTGACAGAATATTTTGCCTGCGACTACGGGAAATGCAAGGGATGCTGCTGCGTCATCGGTGACAGCGGTGCCCCTATGAAGGAAGGAGAGGCCGAGGAACTCGAGCGCAACTATGAGGTATACTCCCCGCTGATGACCCAGGAAGGAAGGGACGCGGTCGATGCCAACGGATTCTTCCAGATCGACAGGGACGGAGACATCGTCACCCCTGTAGTATCCACACCTCATCGCATCGAAGGTCTTGACTATATCCCAGGTACTGACGGACTGATCGGCACGGCAGGACTCGAGGACTGCGCCTACATCCACTACGAGAAGGGCGATGACGGCAAGACAATCTGCCTGTGTTCTGTAGAAAGGTGCTTCTTCCAGGGCAAGTGCAGTTTCCGCAAGCCTGTCTCATGCTGGCTCTACCCTATCAGAGTGACCCGTCTGAGCAGCGGAATGGACGCTCTCAATCTACATAGATGGAACATCTGCAAGGATGCGTTCGAGAAAGGAAAGCGAGAGGGCATCAGGGTATATCAGTTCCTGAAGGAGCCTCTCACTGAAATATATGGAGCCGATTTCTATGAGGCTCTCGACGCTGCTGCGAAGCATATCAACGGAGAAGCCTAGGGGGGCTGACAAGACCGCCTTTACAACTCTACGATCTCAAATTTTATGTCCACGTCTCCGAAGTGGCCTGTCGTTCCCGAATACTTTTCAAGATAGGCACGGCTAAGCTGTCCTCGCCAGACTATGTCATCTCTGGTCCTGAACGGTATCTCGATGTTGAAGCCGGTCGTCTTCGACTTGAGCTTGACCTCCGCACTGCACTTCCAGGAGGTCTGGGTACCGCCGTCGTCTTCATGTACCATGAACGCACAGCTTGTCAGCTGGTCCGTCCATTGAGAGACAAGGACTGCGTTGAAATGGATAGGAAGGCCCACCTTGCCTCGTCTGACGACAACCACGAAATCTGTGATTGAAGGATCGTAGAGCAGCATTTCCGCCTCAGTGCTCGCTGAAAAGTCTTCTACCGAGCCGGTCTTGACGAAGAATTCACTTGCACCGGCCAGCCAGATGTCATAGTTGCGGTGGGAGGTGAACTGTTTCAGGATCAGAGTCCTCAGCTTAGGTGCATCATCCGCGGCCTTGGTAGCGGCCTTGTTTCCGTCTATGGTTATCGCTCCTCCTGCGCCCCACTGCGGATCGGACTTGCGGAGCATCTCCAGGGTCGTGAAGCTGCTGTCGTCGTTGTGGTTGATAACCCAGACTGGAGTTTCCATGGCCATCTCCTCGGTCACCGTCACCTCGGTGATCTCCCGCTGGCCTTCTTCATTGACAACCACTTTATATCCTATGCTGGTCTCGCTCTCTCCGCCCGGGTTGAATGTATAGATCGGAGCGGTCTTTCCATCCCAGTTTTCCGAGTATGGCCAATAAATCTGAGTCTCAGACGAGATAAGGTCTGAGATAAAGCTCTCAGGATAGCTTTCCGACGGATTCCCTGCCGCCTTGGTAGAAGTCAGATACTCCGATATCAGTTCGCGCAGTGGGCGGTCATAAGACTTCGCAGGGGCTTTGGTGACATCGTCCCCGACTCCCGCGCCAGGTGTCTCGAAAAGATTGCGGAGTGTGTATTCTTCATCGTAACCGTTGTCTATGGATGAATTCACCGCGTCATAGACTTCTGCGAACTGTTCTGAACCAAGGTCTATCGCTGAAAGAAGCTTTGCGAAATTCCGAGCCCCGGCGACCATTCCTGGACTCTCGGAACCGAGATGGTCTACCGGCTCGCAGGACACTGCTGCAGCCAGGACCATCGTTGAGATGAGTAATGTCTTTCTTCCCATTGTCTTTTTTTCCGCAAAGAGAAGAATAATTATCCGTTTCCTTTCTGCTAAACGTTTCTTTCTTCAAAAAAGGCCTCCCACCACCGTGGGAAGCCCTTTCTATGCAAATTCTACGAATCGATTCCTGTTATTTATATCCTTGACCAAAGTCGTCCTCGCGAAGCCTTCCGCCTTTATAGCTGCTTGAGTCTGAGGACCTTCCGTCTCGTTTATCTCCACAAGTCCGAAGCCTTCGGGGTTAAGTAAACGTTTAGCTAGAAATCCCACCGCCCTATAAAAAAGCTGCGGATCTTCGTCCGGGACGAACAGGGCTATGGCTGGTTCATGTTCAAGCACGTTCGGACGCATCTTCGCCTTTTCGCTTTCCTTGATATATGGAGGATTGCTGAGAACGAGGTCGAATCTGCCAAGTTCCGGGAAAAGATCCGGATTCAGCACATCGCCTTCAGCGAAGCGTATGCTCGACCCATTTTTCTCCATCTCCGGGAAACTCTGGGAACAGGCCACTTTCAGCGCCTCATTGGAGATATCGACTCCGACGACCTCAGATCCCGGGATCTCCATAGCCATGGTCCATGCTATGCAGCCCGATCCTGTGCAGAGGTCGAGTATCCTGAGTCTGGTCTTTCCATAGGCTGAGCGCATGCGGACCATCCTCTCCGCTATCTTGATCGCCTCGCGGCAGAGAAGTTCGGTCTCCGGCCTTGGGATGAGGACTGCCGGCGAGACGTTGAATGTCCTTCCGTAGAACTCAGCCTTGCCAAGGACATACTGGACAGGCTCACCGGTGGCAAGTCTCTCGACTGCCGCTGCCAGGTCCGCCTCCTTGGAGGCCGCTATCTCGTAGCCAGGCTCGACTATATGGGTGTAGTTCTTCGTGCCGAGCATGGCTTCGGTCAGCATCAGCACTATCGACCTTGCTTCCCTCTCAGGATACAAGGCCTCCAGTCTTCCGACCGTCCCCTTTATGAATTCTGCCAGTTTCATATCGTTGTATCTTTTGATAGTCTGCCCCGCTTATCGGATCGCTGACCATACAGACCCGAACGGGTAAATCCCTCCCAGCTGACGCTGGGCCCCTCCCGTTCACGCGGTCACGGGCGACCACGCCCGTTCGGGCCTGTATTCTCACCGATCCCCAAAGGAACCGGCTATCAATATTGCAGGAGTTGGAGCTGGCAGGGATCCAGAAGGCGTTGCCACCCGCGGCACGTCAGCGGGAGGGGCCCGAAAGCCGCAGGCTTTTGGGAGGGATAGCGCGAAGCGCGTACCTTCTGGACCCTGTCAGCTCCAACGGCTGTGAAAAGGATTGCCGATTACGAATTTTCGATGATGGTGGTGAGGAAAGCGGTGATATCCATGCCTGCGGCACGCACCATCTTTGGCACGAGCGATGCGCTGGTCATGCCAGGGATATTGTTCACCTCGAGGAAATAGAGCCCGTCCTCAGCAGCAATATAATCGATCCTGACAAGACCCTTGCATCCAAGATGCTCATAGATCCTGCAGGTAGTCTCCTGAACCTTGTCGCGAAGCTCGTCCGGAATCTGAGCCGGGCAGATCTCCTGGCTGTTGCCGTTGTACTTCGCATCATAGTCGAAATACTCGTTGCTCGTCACGATCTCGATAACAGGAAGAGCCTTCACCTCCTCGCCGTCGAAATAGACACCGCAGGTAAGTTCCCTGCCGTTGACACCGCTCTCGACGATGACAGTAGAGCCTTCGGTAAATGCATAGTTGATGGCGTCGGCGAGCTTGTCAGCCTCCTTCACCTTGGTGATACCGAAGCTTGAGCCGCCGTCTGTAGGCTTCACGAAGAGAGGAAGAGCGAGCTTTTCAGCCACGCCCTTGCAGAACGCATCGACGTCTGCACCTTTGCGGATGAATGCGTCCGGAGCAAGCTTCACGAAATCCACATCACGCAGATAGCTCTTGCAGGAGTACTTGTCGAAGACGATGGCGCTCACGAATGAAGAGCAGCTGCTGTAAGGGATGCCGAGCATCTCAAGATAACCCTGGAGAAGTCCGTTCTCGCCTGGACGTCCATGCTGCATGACATATACATAGTCGAGCTTGATCTTCTCACCATAGATATTCACTGAGAAGTCGTTGCGGTCGATCTGTGGGCGGGCGCCCTCAGGGAAGGTGACCCTCATTGATTCCTTCTTGCGGAATGCTACGAGCTCCCACTTTCCGAAACGTGCGAAGACCTCATATACGTTGTACCTTGATTCATCGATCCTCGATGCGGTGAATTCGCCGCTGCGGCATGAAACCTCCCATTCAGAAGAATCACTGCCGTAGAAGACGGCTATGTTGTTGATCTTTCCCATAATATTGAAAGTCCGTTTAATCTTTTTCCAACAGATAGACTTGCCAGAGGCTAGTCGAAATAGTAGTCAGCAGCAGTCTCCTCTGAAGACCTTGCGTCGTCGTCTCCTCCGGTACAGTCGAGGTTGACCGAGACTCCTGCAGGAGCGATGAACGCATCGTTCTCACTGATTCCCAGTGTTCCGTCCTTGATAAGCTTCTTCATCCAGATACCCCAGATAGGAAGAGCCATGTTGGAACCTCCACCGAGTGCGAGTGACTCGAAATGCACCTGACGGTCCTCTCCTCCTGTCCAGATACCGGCGGTGATTGAAGGTGTGTAGCCGATGAACCAGCCGTCGGAGTTGTCGTTGGTGGTTCCGGTCTTGCCCGCGATCTGGCCCTTGAGCTGATATACTGAACGGAGACGGCCTGCAGTACCGGCGTTGACTACACCCTGCATGAGGTTCTCCATGAGGTATGCTGTGCTTTCGCTGATAGCCTCGCGCTTGCGGTTGTTGAACTCGCCGATGACATTGCCCTGCTTATCCTCGATCCTCGTCACGAAGATAGGAGTCACATAGACACCCTTTGAAGGGAAGGTATTGTAGGCTGCGACCATCTCGTAGAGATAAAGGTCGGCCGATCCCACGCAGATTGACGGAACTTCCTCGACATGGCTTCCGACGCCCATCTTATGCATCATCTCCACCATGGCGGTAGGTCCGAAGAGCTTCATCAGGTATGCTGAGATATTGTTCGAAGAGTTAGTGAGGCCCCACTTGAGGGTCACTGTCTTTCCGATCCACTGGTCCTTGTCTGTGCTTCGAGGGGTCCATGTATTGTCACCAACGATGAAGGTCTGAGGCACGCAGACGGTCTCGTCGCACGGGCTCATGCCTTCCTGCATGGCAAGCGTATAGAGGAAAGGCTTGATGGTAGAACCGACCTGACGCTTTCCCTGGGTCACGTTGTCATACTTGAAGTAACGGTAGTTAGGTCCGCCGACATAGGCCTTGACATGGCCGGTCTCAGGCTCCATCGCAACGAATGACGAACGGAGGAAAGACTTGTAGTAACGGATCGAGTCGTTCGGGGTCATGGTTGTGTCGATGTAGCCCTTCTTGTCCCATGTGAACACGCGCATCTGCACCGGCTCGTTGAAGGTCTTCATGATCTCAGCGTCAGACATGCCGGCATTCTTGCGTACACGGTAGCGCTCGCTCCAGCGACGTGCCTGGTTCATCACCCTGTCGATGGTCTCCTGGTCCACGTTGTTTGAGAACGGCTTGTTCTTCTTGTACTTCAGATCGTTCCAGAAGCTCTTCTGGAGGTTGGCCATATGCTCGGACATAGCCTCCTCGGCATACTTCTGCATCTTGTAGTTGATGGTGGTGTAGATCCTGAGTCCGTCCTTGTCGAGATTGTACTCGCTTCCGTCCGGTTTCTTGTTCTTGGTGATCCAGCCATAGAGCTCATCGTCAGCCCAGCGGAGAGAATCGACTGAGAACTCCTCCTTGAACTGATAGTTCGAGCGCTTAGGCTTCTGGGCGTTCATATAGCGGCGGAGGTAGTCTCTGAAGTATGGTGCAAGACCTGCGTTGTGGTCCTGGATCTCATATGAGTCGACTACGATAGGAAGCTGCTGGATCGAATCTCTCTCGGCCTTTGTCAGGTAGTCGGACTTCTCCATCTGGCTGATTACGAAGTTCCTTCTTGTAAGCGAGAGGTCAGGGTTGAGGATAGGATTGTAGCGGGTAGGCTTGTTGATCATACCGACGAGGGTCGCAGCCTCCTCTACGGTAAGGTCTGCAGGCTCCTTTGCGAAGAATGTATGGGAAGCAGCCTTGACGCCATAGGCTCCACTTCCGAAGAACACGGAGTTGAGGTACATGTCGATGATCTCGTCCTTTGTGTAGTTCCTCTCAAGCTTCACGGCTGTTATCCACTCCTTGAGCTTGATCCAGACCATGTTGAGCTTCGACATTCCCGGGATCCTGCTCTTTACCTCGACTCTTGGATAGAGAGTCTTGGCGAGCTGCTGCGTGATGGTCGATCCACCACCCTGGCTGGAGTCACGCATGAGCAATGTCTTGACTGCGACACGGCCGAGGGACTTCATGTCTATTCCGGAATGCTGATAGAAGCGTCTGTCCTCTGTAGCTACCGCAGCCTGGACGATATTCGGCGAAAGCTCGTCATAGCTGGCGAACGAACGGTTCTCTATATGATATGTGGTAAGTATCTCGCCACCTTCGGCAATAACCTGGGTCGCAAGTTTGGTGTCAGGATCCTCCAGCTCCTTGAATGACGGGATGTCTGCGAATGCCCATACGAGGAAGAGGAGAGCGAACACGAGTGCCATTGGACAAAGCACCAGTATCCACAACCACTTGGTCAGCTTTTTTCTTGTATTGTCTGTCATCGTCTGTCGTTCAAAAAATTATGAAAATATATTTTCATGGTATTTTCAGGAAAAACAAAAGTAGCGAATTAATTTGGATTTTTGCTTTGAAACATCGTTACTTTGCCACTCTATTTTTGAAATTTGGGATTTATGGCGGGTAATTTAGTTATTGTGGAGTCCCCAACCAAGGCTGGGACAATTCAAAAATATCTTGGAAAAGATTATATAGTCAAGGCGTCGGAAGGTCATATCCGCGACCTTCAGGACAATAAGATGAGTGTTGACATTGAGAACGGCTTCCAGCCTGAATATGTCATCCCTGCAAAGAAAAAACCTCTTATCAAGGAACTCAAGGCTCTTGCGGACAAGGCGGACAGCGTCCTTCTTGCATCCGATGAAGACCGCGAGGGAGAAGCTATCTCATGGCACCTCTACGAGACGCTCGGACTCGACAGGAAGAAGACCAGGAGAATCGTATTCCATGAAATCACGAAACCTGCCATCCTCAATGCGGTAGAGAACCCGAGAGAGATCAACATGAACCTTGTCAACGCCCAGCAGGCTAGACGAGTGCTTGACAGGCTTGTAGGCTTCGAACTGTCCCCTATCCTCTGGAGAAGGGTCCAGAAGGGTCTTTCAGCAGGACGCGTGCAGAGCGTGACTCTCAGGCTCGTCGTCGACAGGGAAAGGGAGATCATGGCATTCCAGAAGGAGGCTTACTACAAGGTCCAGGCGACCTTCCACCCTGAAGGAACAGCCGACGGTGTCAAGGTCACCGCCACTCTCGACAGGAAGTTCGCCTCATATGAAGAGGCCTATCAGTTCCTCCAGGACAGCATAGGGGCGCAGTACAGCATCGCATCGATCGAGAAGAAGGAAGGCGTCAGGGTTCCTGCAGCACCTTTCACCACTTCGACTCTCCAGCAGGAGGCTTCCAGGAAGCTCCACCTCTCATCAAACCAGACCATGAGACTTGCACAGTCTCTCTACGAGAAGGGTCTCATCACCTACATGAGAACTGACTCGGTGAACCTCTCGTCCCTTGCGATCAACACCGCCAAGGCCTTCATCAAGGACAACTTCGGCGATGAGTACTCTAAGGTCAGGAACTACAAGACCAGCGCCAAGGGCGCACAGGAGGCCCACGAGGCCATCCGTCCTACATATATCGAAAACACCGAGATCAAGGGCACAGCCCAGGAGCAGAGCCTCTACAGGCTTATCTGGAACAGGACCGTAGCATCGCAGATGGCTGACGCCAAGGTCATGAGGACCGACATCAGGATCGCTTCAGACAAGAGGCAGGAGAAATATGCCCTCCAGACCACGGAGGTTCTTTTCGACGGTTTCCTCAAGCTCTACATGGAAGGATCTGACGACGTAGAGACTGACGAGGAGGTAATCCTCCCTGTCCTCACGGAAGGATGTGCGATGTCTGAGATGGGGATCTCCGCCGAGTGCAAGTTCACCCAGGCTCCACCAAGATACTCAGAGGCCACTCTCATCAAGAAGATGGAGGAGATCGGAATCGGCCGTCCATCGACATATGCGACCACGATCTCGACCCTCACAAGTGCGAGAGGATATCTCAGCAGGACCAACAAGGAAGGCGAGAAGATCGCCGTCAGGAACCTCAGCCTCAAGGGCTCCGCTATCAAGGAGAGCCACAAGAACGAGGTCGTCGGAGCTGAGAAGGGAAAGCTTGTGCCACAGGAGATCGGCATGATCGTAACTGACTATCTTGTAAGCAATTTCGCAGACATCCTCGACTATAATTTCACAGCGAACGTAGAGACTGACTTCGATATGGTCGCTGCAGGTAAGAAGGCTTGGAACGATGTCATCTCACAGTTCTACAGTCCGTTCCACCAGAGGACCGAGAGCGTTCTTTCCGAGAAGGTATACACCCATGTCGAGAAGGAGCTCGGCATCGCTCCTGACGGACAGAAGGTGGTTGCAAAGTACGGCCAGTACGGACCATACGTGCAGAAGGGAGAAGGCGACAGCAAGGCATACGCCAACATCCCGACCGGAATGCTCATCGAGAACATGACCCTCGCCGACGCGCTCAAGCTCTTCGAGCTCCCTAGGACGGTAGGTACCATAGACGGGACAGACGTCATCGCGACGACCGGACGCTTCGGCCCATACCTCAAGTTCGGAACGAAGAACATCTCTCTCCCTAGGGGAAAGAACCCTCTTGCCATCACTCTCGAGGAATGCTCTGAACTTATCGCGAAAGCCAGTGAGAAAGCAGCCGGACCTATCGCTCAATGGGGAGACATCCAGGTGCTCGAAGGCACCTATGGACCATACATAAAGTGCAATGGTTCAAACTATAAGCTCCCTAAGGGAACAGACCCTAAGACACTCACTGAAGAGCAGTGCAGGACTATCATAGAATCAAGTTCTCCTACACAGAGAAAGGGCTTTAGAAGACGCAGCAAGTAATAATTTTTAACGGCAGAAGTCGCTGAATTTAAAATTATTGTGTATTTTTGCGTTCAACTCGGTTTCAATTTATTACTATGGCAAATTACCATATAGATTCAACTGACCAGAAAATACTCGGTTTTCTCGTCAAGAACGCAAGAATGCCTTTCCTGGAGATTGCCAGGGAATGTGGCGTGTCAGGCGCAGCTATCCATCAGAGAGTCAAGAGATTGGAGGCTAATGGTGTCATCACAGGTTCAAGACTTCTCGTGAAGCCTCAGGCCCTGGGACTCAATGTCTGCGTATTCATCAGCGTGACTCTTACAGAAGCAAACAAGTACAACGAAGTAGTAGCTTCACTCAGAACTATCCCTGAGATTGTGGAGTGTCACTTTGTAACCGGAAGATACACCCTTCTGCTCAAGATGTACTGTGTGGACAACGACCACCTCATGAACATTCTTCTTAACACTATCCAGAAGATTCCTTACATCCAGGCTACAGATACCATGATCGCACTCGACGAGGCGATCGACCGTCAGATCTGGGTAAAGGGCTACAGTTCTACCGACTCGCAGGAGTAGCGGTATCTTACTTGAGATTATTCTTTATCACGGCTTCCGCCAGGACTATATCCTCGGGAGTCGTGATTTTCAGATTCAGGCGCTCGCCGATGCACCAGTCCAGCCCGATGCCGTATTTCTCGGCCACCGAGGCGTCGTCGGTGAAGACTGTGTCAAAGGCCTGGGAATAAGCTTCCTTCAGATCTTCAGAGCGGAAGATCTGAGGGGTCTGGGCTCCGAAGACCTGCGAACGGTCGAGCTCGGCACCGGCGATGCGTTCAAGCACCATGTTACCGGAGTCGTCCTTGGTCTGTCTGAGCGCCTTGAGGGTGTCAGGCGTCGGAACGACAGGTATCAGGCCGCGGCAGGATTCCATGGAACCGAACATCCTGCGTATCATGTCGACGGAAAGGAGAGGACGGACCCCGTCATGGACTGCGACGTAGGCACCGTCAGGGACTTTTGCGAGGGCATTGCGGACGCTGTGGAAACGGGTGATGCCACCTTTCACAAGTGTCTGAGGATGTGAGAAGTTCCGGGATAGGCAATAGTCCTTCCAGTACGGGATGTGCGCCTCCGGCAGGACCGTGATGATCCTGATTTCGGGACAGGCGTTTATGAATTTCTCCAGAGTTCTCTGGAGTATGGCCTTCTCACGTATCTCGATGAACTGCTTCGGGATGCTCGAACCCATTCGCGTTCCGCTTCCTCCAGCTACTGCTATCAGATAAAAATTTCTCTCCATTTTCTGCCCATGTTTATTCTGCAAATTTACTTTTTTTTCGTACTTTTGAGAACTTTAAGAAATTTAATAGACAAAGCAGCAGAATATGGCATTCTCGTTTTTAACGCAGGAACTTGCAGTTGACTTAGGAACAGCCAACACCGTCATCTTCCAGAACGACCAGATTGTTCTCGACGAGCCTAGTATCGTCGCCCTAGATAACAATACAGGAAAGTTGATCGCTCTTGGCCAGAAGGCGAAGCTGATGCAGGAGAAGACCAATCCCGGCATCAAGACGATCCGTCCTCTCAAGGGCGGTGTCATCGCCGACTTCAACGCCGCAGAGCAGATGATCAAAGGCTTCATCAAGCAGGTAAACAGCAAGAAGAAATCACTCTTCACCCCTAACCTCAAGATGGTGATCGGTATCCCTTCAGGTTCTACTGAAGTCGAAATCCGAGCTGTCCGCGACTCTTCAGAGCACGCTGGCGGCCGTGAGGTATATCTCATCTACGAGCCTATGGCAGCAGCACTCGGTATCGGTCTCGACGTCGAGGCGCCAAAGGGTAACATGGTCGTCGACATAGGCGGTGGTACCGCTGAGATCGCGGTCATCTCCCTCGGTGGCATCGTAGTCCAGGAAAGTATCAAGACAGCAGGTGACGAGTTCACCAACGACATCCAGTACTATCTCCGTCAGCAGCACAACGTCAGAATCGGTGAGATCACAGCCGAGAAGATCAAGTGGGCGGTGGGAGCGGTCATCCCTAACCTCGAAGAGGAACCGGAGCCTTACGTAGTAAAGGGCCCTAACCTCATGACAGCCCATCCTGTAGAAGCCAGAGTGACCTACCAGGAGATCGCGCACTGTCTTGACAAGTCAATCTCAAAGCTCGAGTCAGCAATCCTGCATGTCCTCGAGCAGACTCCACCTGAGCTCTACTCTGATATCGTGGACAACGGTATCTTCCTTTCAGGCGGCGGCGCACTGCTCAGGGGCCTTGCCCAGAGATTCTCCGAGAAGGTGAACATTCCGTTCCACGTCGCAGAGGACCCTCTCCGCGCAGTAGCACGAGGCACCTGTCTTGCTCTCAAGAACTCTGACAACTACTCGTTCCTGATGAGATAATGGCAGAGAAGAGAGGAATCTACAGATTAATAATTGATGCAGCAATCTTCATAGCGATGGAGATTGCTGCACTCAATATGCTCCAGCACAACGGAATCACCCAGCACTTCTTCCTTGCAAAGCAGAAGCATGCCGTCATGGGTGGCATCTGGGGCATAGGAAGATCTGTCACAGAGTATTTCTCCCTTCGCGAGACAAACGACCAGCTCCGCCTGGAAAACTTCGAGCTGCTCAAGGCGCTCAAGGCTTATCAGGGCGAAGACGACAGGCACAGGATGGATTCCATCGTATCGAACTACGCATCAGTCGACGGATTCCGTTACATGCCGGCTTCGATCGTGAAGATCAGCCGCAACAAGCAGCACAACTATCTCATCCTCGGACAGGGATCAGAGGACGGAGTAGTTCCTCAGTCGGCAATCATCACCTCTCAGGGTGTAGTCGGCATCGTGGACACGGTCAGCAGACACTACTCCTACGCTGTATCGCTCATGAACTCAGACCTCAACATCAGTGCGAGGATAGGAGGAGAACAGGGATCTGTCGGGCCTCTGTCATGGGACGGAGTCTCTTCCAACGGTGCAGTCCTCAGGGAGATTCCTCTCCAGTGCAGGTTCGAGCCGGGAGACACAGTCTATACCAGCGGTTTCTCTTCGATCTTCCCTGCTGACATCCCTCTGGGAATCGCAGGCGACTCGAAGATCGTGAACGGTGCGACCTACGACATCAAGGTCAGGCTGCTCCAGGGTTTCAACGACGTGAGATACGTAGTCCTGGCGACCAACATCGGAAAGAGCGAGATAAACGAATTAGAGAACAAAAAGGGAGGCAGATAGCATGAAACAGAATTTCTTCCTGTACTACATACTTCTGGTGATCGCCCAGGTCCTCATCTGCGAATGGTTCAACCTGTCCGCATATGTGATGCTGTCGATTCTTCCGGCCCTGGTCCTCTGCATTCCGACAAAGTTCAGCACGACCATGTCCCTCCTGATCGCCTTTGCGACCGGGTTCATGGTTGATTTCATGGCAGAAGGAGTCATTGGTCTCAACATACTTGCCCTCGTCCCAGTCGCTGCGGCAAGGGAACATGTCATCAGGTTCGTCTTCGGAGAAGAGCCTCTCGTCAGGGAAGACAGCATCTCCGTCAGGAAATACGGCATCGGGAAAGTCATCTTCTCGATCGTACTTGTCCAGTCTCTCTTCCTGCTGATCTACATCATCGCAGACGGAGCAGGAGCCAGACCGTTCATCTTCAATGTCCTGAGATTCACCTGTTCGCTCCTGGCAGGCACTGCCCTGTCCGTCTTCATTGTTGACATCCTCACTTCAGAGGAAAGGAGGTAGAAATGGAGATCCAGAAGTCCTCAAAGCTGCTTATAGGCCTTTTCGTAGCCGTCGGCATCCTGCTGACGAAGATCTTCTTCATCCAGGTCTTCGACAACGGGTACAAGGAGGATGCGACCAACAACTCGATGGTCTATGATGTCATCTACCCTACCCGCGGCACCATCTACGACAGAAACGGAAAGATCATCGTATCCAACAAGGTAGCATATGACATCCTCGTGACCCCTAGGGAAGTCCAGCCGTTCGACACGGTCATGCTCGCCCAGATCCTGAACGTCAGCGAGGACTTCATCCGTGAGAAGATGAAGGAATATGCCCGCAACAGGAGCAGGATCGGTTACCAGTCGATGACCATGATCAAGCAGATACCGTCGGAGTCATATATGAGATTCTCGGAGGTGCAGTATAAGTTCCCGGGCTTCAAGGGTCTTGCACGAAGCATACGTGACTATCCTTTCAACGCCGGCGGAAACCTTCTCGGATATGTGTCCGAGGTCGATGCATCCTTCCTCAAGAGCCATCCTGAATACCGAAGCGGAGACTACGCGGGAAAGACCGGAATCGAAGCTGCCATGGAACAGGAGCTCAAAGGAGAGAAGGGCTATCATATCTATCTGCGTAACTCGAAGAACCAGATCGAGTCGGCCTACGAGAACGGTGCCTACGACAAGGAGGCTGTTCCGGGCAACGATGTCTACACGACCATCGACGCTGTGCTCCAGCAGTACGGACAGGAGCTGATGAAGAACAAGGTCGGATCCCTCGTTGCCATCGAGCCTTCGACCGGAGAGATTCTCTCCCTCGTCTCAAGCCCCGGTATCGACGTGGATATGCTCGCCGACATAAGCAAGCACTACAACGACATCATCAAGGATCCATACAAGCCTATGTTCAACCGCGCCGTGCAGGCTTCATACCCTCCAGGTTCGGTGTTCAAGCTCGTCAACGGCCTCATCGGTCTCGAGGAAGGTGTGCTCAAGCCTGAGTACGCATATCCATGCAACCATGGCTACCCGTACGGAAACCGCAAGCTCGGATGCCACGGACACCGTTCTCCGCTCATCCTCGAGGATGCCGTCATGATGTCCTGCAACGGATACTTCTGCTACGTTCTGAAGAATATCCTTGAGAACAGGAAATATGATTCCATCCAGGATTCCTTCACAAAGTGGAGAGAGTATGTGATGAGCTTCGGATTCGGCCACAAGCTGGGAAGCGACTTCCCTGCCGAGCTCGGAGGAAACATCCCTACCTCGAACTACTACGACAGGATCTATGGAAAGAACGGATGGAAGTTCACTACGATCATCTCCCTCTCGATCGGACAGGGTGAGATCGGTGTGACCCCTCTCCAGATCGCCAACCTCAGTGCGACAGTGGCGAACAACGGCTACTACTACATCCCTCATATCATCAAGGAATCAGAGAACGTCAAGATCGACGACAGGTTCAAGGAGAGGAACTATACCATGGTCGACACGACCCAGTTCCAGAAAGTACGCGGTGGTATGTGGAAAGCGGTGAACGCCCCTGCGGGAGCCGGCGGTACTGCACACGTTGCAGCTGTCGAAGGCCTCGACATCTGTGGAAAGACAGGAACTGCGCAGAATCCTCGTGGAGCGGACAACTCAGTGTTCATCTGCTTCGCACCTAAGGACAACCCGAAGATCGCGGTTGCAGCCTATGTCGAGAACGCCGGTTTCGGTGCGACCTGGGCGGCGCCTATCGCTTCGCTTATGATAGAGAAATACCTCAACGGTGAGGTCAAGCGTGCAGATCTCGAGAAGAGAGTGATGGACGGAAACCTCATGTCAAGAGTAAAGAAGGACTAGGATGGACAAGACGTTCAAAGGAAGAAGTTTAAGTCAGTCGTTTGACTGGAAGCTGGTGATAATGTACCTGCTTCTGGTCTTCATCGGCTGGATGAACATCTATGCCTCGATCCACTCTTCTGACCCGTCATCGATCCTGGACTGGAATTTCCGCTGCGGAAAGCAGTTCGTGTGGATCCTCACAGCATTCGGGCTTGCCACGCTGATTCTCTTTGTCCTACCATCCCGACTATGGGAGACAGGATCTATCATAATGTACCTGGGAGTGCTTGTGCTGCTTGTCGCGGTGATCTTCCTCGGAACGGAGACCAAAGGATCCCATTCATGGTTCGAATTCGGTCCGGTCAAGTTCCAACCGGCCGAGGTCTCCAAGATCACGACCTCGCTGGTGCTGGCCTTCATAATGAGCCGAAGCAACTATAAGATAAGCAATATCAAGGACTTCCTCATCACTCTTGCCATAATCGGACTACCGTTTCTGGTAATCCTTGCCGAGAGTGAGACAGGTTCGGCACTCGTCTATGTAGGATTCGTCTTCATGCTCTACAGGGAAGGCCTCTCAGGCTGGTTCATAGTCCTGATCGGAATGACCATCCTCCTCTTCATCCTGACCCTGACGACATCGACATACACGGCCGTCGCGGTCCTTCTGAGCGCCATCCTGCTGTTCAACGCCGCGAATGCCAGACGCAGCATGCACTGGCTCCTGATATTCATGGGCATAATACTCTGCGTCGCCCTGTTCCCATGGCTATGGAACACCGTTCTCGAGATCATGGTACCTGGCGCGTCCGTCATCAAGGACGTCGACCCTATGGTCGCCGACGCGATCCGCTACTCTGCGACTGCACCATGGATGCTCAGGATCAGGCCTCTTTACATACTGCTCCTCGTCGCATTCGGATTCATGCCATATCTCCTCCGCAAGTCATACATTGAGAAGAACGTCTTCATCGGACTGTCAGTCCTCGCGTTCCTCGCGGGTCTATTCCTGTCATATTCGACAGAATTCATATTCAACGAAGTCCTTCAGGACCACCAGCGTTCGCGTATCGAGGTTCTCCTGGGAATGAAGGAAGACCTTGCCGGAGTCGGCTACAACGTACACCAGTCCATGATCGCGATCGGTTCCGGCGGATTCTTCGGAAAAGGATTCCTCAATGGAACCCAGACGACCTACGGATTCGTACCTGAGCAGAGCACGGACTTCATTTTCTGCACCGTCGGTGAGGAGTGGGGATTCGTCGGCTGCTTCGTCGTAATCCTGCTCTATGCCCTGCTCATCTCCAGGATAATCAGGGATGCGGAAAGCTGCCGCGAGCACTTCACGCGTATCTATGGATACTGCGTCGCCGGCTGTTTCTTCATGCACCTTTTCATCAATGTCGGAATGACAGTCGGACTGATGCCTGTGATCGGAATTCCGCTGCCTCTGATGAGCTACGGAGGATCGTCGCTGTGGTCTTTCACGGTGCTGCTGTTCATATTCATCGCGCTGCACCACGAAGAGAAGAAATATTTTTAAAACAAGATAGCATATGAAGAAGTTTATCATCGCAGCTGCGGTTTCAGCTCTTTCCATTACCGGTTTCGCTCAGGTAAAGGTTTCTGTCCATGAGACTGCAAAGGACCAGCCTGTAATTCCAGCCGAGATCTACGGTCAGTTCTCAGAGCATCTCGGAAGGTGTATCTATGATGGAATCTGGGTCGGCAAGGATTCAAGCATTCCTAACATCGACGGTTACCGCAAGGACCTCGTAAAGGCTCTTCAGGACCTTAAGGTTCCTGTACTCCGCTGGCCAGGCGGATGTTTGGCCGTTGAATACCACTGGATGGAAGGCATCGGCCCTGTAGAGCAGCGCACAAAGGTTCTCAACTCGAACTGGGGCGGCACCATCGAGGACAACTCATTCGGAACACATGAGTTCCTCAACCTCTGCGAGCTGATCAACACTCAGCCATATATCTCCGGCAACGTCGGTTCAGGCACTGTGGAAGAGCTTGCAAAGTGGGTCGAGTACATGACCGCAGACAAGGGAACCATGGCCGAGCTCCGCGCGAAGAACGGCCGCAAGGAGCCATGGAAAGTGAAGTATCTCGGCATCGGTAACGAGAGTTGGGGATGCGGCGGAAACATGACCCCTGAGTTCTATGCAGACCTCTTCAGAAGATATGCCGTATACTGCCGTGAGTTCAACGGAAACGAGCTCTACAAGGTTGCCAGCGGCTCAAGCGAGGATGACTACGATTGGACAAGGACACTCATGCAGAAGGCCACTGGAAAGGAAATGGACGGTCTTTCCCTCCACTTCTACACCTGCAAGGGCTGGAACGGAAGCAAGGGTCCTGCCCTCAACTTCACCCTTGAGGAGTACAAGAACACCCTCGGAAGAGCTTACAGGATCGACCAGATCGTGAAGAACCATGCTGCGATCATGGATATATATGATCCTAAGAAGACAGTAGGTCTCCTCCTCGACGAGTGGGGAACATGGTTCGACGTAGAGCCTGGAACAAACCCTGGTCACCTCTATCAGCAGAACTCCATGCGTGATGCCATGGTGGCCGCCCTCAATTTCGACATCTTCCACAAGTACACCAGACGTCTGAAGATGTGCAATATCGCTCAGGTGGTCAATGTGCTTCAGTCAATGATATTGACCAACGAGACAGACATGGTGCTTACTCCTACATACCACGTATTCGAGATGTACAATGTCCATCAGAATGCAGAGTACCTTGCTACCGAGTGCGATACACCTCTCGCAAAGGGCTCATTCAGAGGCGTGCCGGTGCCTGAGATAGATGCAACTGCATCCCGCAAGGACGGCAAGATCCACTTCGACCTGGTCAATACCAGCCTCAAGGGATCTAAGACTGTGCTTGTGACTTTCGACAACGCCCAGACCATCAAGAAGATTGCATCCGCCCGCATTCTCACCTCGAAGAATGTACAGGATCACAACGATTTCGACAGCAAGAACGTAGTGGCTCCAAAGGCATTCTCAGATTACAAACTTACCAAGAAGGGCGTGGAGGTCACACTTCCACCATGCTCTATCGTGGCGTTCGAAGCGGAGTAATCCTTCCAGAACATAAATAAAAAGGGGCTGACCAAAAAGTTCATTTT
>JAZRWK010000009.1:0-49908 GCA_045599665.1 Candidatus Cryptobacteroides sp. | reverse complement strand
GTGTTCTTTTATTGTATCTTTGAATAAACTGATAGGTGAACTATGGGCCCCTCTAGATCCTTGTATTTGCAGTGGGTATTAGACCTGTTCAGTAAAGGTATAACAGAAAGGTTAACCAGAAAGAGAGAGTTACCGCTCTCTCTTTCCCATATTGAAATGACCATTTAGAATCGTAGACATTGCAGTCTAATAAAAGTATCAGCCAAGTCAACATGGTGGTTAACCGAAAATAAGCACAACAAAGTTATGATTTTTAATCATTATCTGGGTATCGATATCTCAAAGAAGACACTCGATGCCGCCCTTATCCTTAAGGAGAAGGAAATCATCGGTCACAAGAATGTGACCAACAATCAGCAAGGATTTAAGGAACTCAAGTCCTGGATGAAGAAGATGGGCGCAAATGCGGCAGAAACCTTAGTCTGCGCAGAGCATACCGGGATCTATGGATATGAACTTCAGACATGGCTGGATGACAATAGGGTTCCCTTTTCATTCGTGTCTGCGCTTGAGATCAAGAAATCACTTGGGATCAGAAGAGGCAAGAATGACATGGTAGATGCCGTAAGAATCGCTGAATATGCATACTTGCGAAGGGAATCTATCCAGCTGTCTCACAAACCTTCAGAGAGTCTGTTTGCCCTTAAAGCGCTTCTCGGAGAACGGAAACAATATGTCAGGACAAGGGCGAGTTTATTGGCAAGAAAAGAGTCATTGGATAAATATGAGTCCCGAGAGAGCCGTGAACGACGTGATAGTGTCATCATGATGCTGACGAAGAATATAGAGTCACTTGAGAAGCAGATGATAAGTGTAATTGCATCAGATACGCCCATAGAGCGAAACTATAAACTTATAACATCTGTAAAAGGCGTAGGACTGATAAATGCTGCAAATACAATCGTATACACCAACAACTTTACATCCTTTCAAACTGCTAGGCAATATGCCTGTTATTGTGGAGTAGCTCCTTTTGAACATAAATCAGGCACCAGTATAAAGGGAAGGACTATGGTGTCGTCTCTTGGATGTCATCAACTGAAGGCGGAACTGTCAATGGCAGCGCGAAGTGCTATAATAAATGATCCTTGGCTGCGCCAATACTACAAGCGCAAAATGGCAGAAAAAGGGAACATAACAGGTGCACACGGAGTCGTCCTCAACGCCGTAAAGTTCAAGCTTATCGTGAGGATGTTCTCTGTCGTCAAATCAGGAGTGCCATACAAAACACTTTCATACTGTTAGCAACCGGTTGAACTACTTTGACTTATAGTGCCGGTTGAGTCGCAGTTGACAAGTTAAAATACTAGACTACGTGTCCATTAGAAGTATCAGTCAGTCGACACTATCCTAAAGTAGCAGCCTTATAAATAAGCAAAGCACATCATCTCAAATGAGGTGATGCGCTTGCGCATACTTAACTATGAAAACTTCTCAGGGGCAAGGCCGCGCGGCCAGGGGCGGAACGCCCCATTGAGCGAAATGAGTATATACTCTATAAACGCACAAACGAAGAACTTTTCTAAAAAATACTTGCAAAAGTCTTAGAATACCCGCTTACGTGGCCGCGGGTGGCCACGGGTTTCTTGCAGCACAGCCCGTTCCGGGCCGTCCCATCAAAGATTTCCAAAAAATCGCCCTACCACCTGCAATTTGAAAGGTGGTAGGGCGAAAAAACGTCACGATGCTAAAAGCAGAAGCCTTGACTTATAGCAGAAGCCTTTGCCTTTCGGCAGAAGCCTTGACTTATAGCAGAAGCCTTTGCTTTTCGGCAGAAGCCTTTGCCTTTCGGCAGAAGCCTTCGGCTGACAGTGCCTTACTTCTGGCGGATGAAAATCTGCAGAGGACAGCCGACGAGGTCGAAGTGCTCGCGGAGCTTGTTCTCGAGGAATCTCTTGTAAGGATCCTTCACATACTGCGGAAGATTGCAGAAGAACGCGAAGGCAGGAAAGCGCGTAGGAAGCTGGGTGATGTACTTGATCTTCACATACTTTCCCTTCCATGCAGGTGGAGGATAGTTCTCGATTTCAGGAAGGAGCGCCTCGTTGAGCTTCGCGGTGCTGATCTTGCGCGAGAAGTTTTCGTAGACATGGCTTACCTCGTTGAGGACGTCCAGGATTCTCTGCTTCTTAAGGACGGAGGTGAAGATGATCGGAACGTCGTTGAAAGGTGCGATCCTGGCCCTGAGGCCCTCGGTGTACTCTTTCATTGTGTTTGACTCCTTCTCGAAGAGGTCCCACTTGTTCACGACGATGATACATCCTTTCCTGTTCTTCTGGATGAGGTTGAAGATCGCCATGTCCTGCGCTTCCATTCCGGAATTCGCGTCGATCATGAGGATGCAGACGTCAGCATGCTCGATGGCTCTGATGGAGCGCATCACAGAGTAGAACTCAAGGTCTTCGCTGACTCTGTTCTTCCTTCTCATTCCGGCGGTGTCGACCAGCATGAACTCGTGACCGAACTTGTTGTAGTGGGTCGCGATGGAATCTCTGGTCGTTCCAGCCACTGGGGTGACGATGTTCCTTTCCTCGCCGAGGAGGGCGTTGGTGAGCGATGACTTGCCCACGTTTGGCTTTCCTACGATTGCGATGTGGGGGAGGTCGGCGAATTCGTCCACAACCTCTTCCTCTTCCGGAAGATGCTTCACGATCTCGTCGAGAAGATCGCCGGTGCCGCTGCCGTTTGCGGCAGAGATGCTCCAGCACTCGCCAAGGCCAAGTGAATAGAACTGATATACATCGAACATCTTGTCACCTGAGTCAACTTTGTTGACGCAGAGGACTACGGGTTTCTTGCTTCTTCTCAGTATGTCTGCGATCTCGGCGTCGTAGTCGGTGATACCTGTAGCGGCCTCTACCATGAACAAGACCAGATCGGCCTCGTCGATGGCGATGATGACCTGCTTGCGGATTTCCTCCTCGAATGCATCGTCGGATCCGGAAGACCAACCTCCTGTGTCAACCACAGAGAATTCAGTGCCGCACCAATCGCATTTGCCATAATGCCTGTCTCTTGTGACACCGGCGGTCTCATCTACGATGGCCTGCCTCATGCCTACAAGACGGTTGAATAGTGTGGATTTGCCGACATTTGGGCGACCCACAATTGCTACCAGACTCATATCAATCAGTGTTTTTCATAAGGAAAGAAACTGCACCCGGCACAATCTTCTGTGATGTTGCCGGAGCAGTGCTCTTTCGATTTCTTCTTGTTATTGAACAGTTCGTCGTCTATCTCCCTCATGCATCTGATGCCGAGCTTGCGCATCTCGGGGTTTTCTCCGACTTCGGTCTTCGGAAATTCCTTTTTTCTGAAGACGATGTTGAAGCACATTCCGAGGACTCCGAATCCTACAAGGATCAAAGTTGCCAGAAAGGTCTTTAGCATCTAGAAAATGAACTCTGAACTGATCTCTTCGTAATTATAGACTTTGTCGATGATCCTTGCGAATGTGTTCGCGAGTGTCACGACGCGGATCTTGCTTGTGTCCTTTGTCGGATCTGTAGTGAGAGGAATGGAGTCAGTGACAAATACCTCAAGCAATGATGAATTAGCTATGTTGTCATAGGCCTTGCCTGAAAGCAGACCGTGGGTAGCGCATGCTCTGACGCTCTTGGCACCCATGCTCATCAGTACGTCGGCGGCCTTTGTGAGGGTACCTGCGGTGTCGATGAGGTCGTCGATGATGATGATGTTCTTGCCTTCAACTTCGCCGATGGCGGTGATAGATGATACTACATTTGCCTTAGCGCGGGTCTTGTGGCAGATGATGACCGGACATCCGAGTTCCTTTGCGTAGGCATTGGCTCTCTTTGCACCTCCCATGTCAGGAGCAGCGATGGCGAGGTCCTCGATGTTGAGGGACTTGATGTAAGGGATGAACACCTTGCTTCCGTAGATGTGGTCTACTGGGAAGTCGAAGAATCCCTGGATCTGGTCTGCATGGAGGTCGCAGGTCATGACTCTGTCAGCACCGGCAGCCTTGAGCATATTTGCGACGAGCTTGGCTCCGATTGAGACCCTTGGCTTGTCTTTTCTGTCCTGTCTTGCCCAACCGAAATAAGGCATGACTGCGATGACTTTGTCTGCTGAGGCTCTCTTGGCAGCGTCGATCATCAGGAGAAGTTCCATCAGGTTCTCTACCGGAGGGCATGTAGACTGGATAAGGAATACGGTTGCACCTCTTACGCTTTCAGCGTATGCGGGCTGGAACTCTCCGTCGCTGAACATGGTTACCTCGGATACTCCGAGATGGAGGTTCAGGTCAGGCTTGATGGCGTTGATCTCATTGATGACTTTAACTGCGAAATCCTTTGAGGCTCTGCAGGCAAACAGCTCAATTCTATGTTCTAACATAAAGCTATATATTGGAATCGTTCTTTAATACGGATTCAATGTAACTGAGGATCTCTTCCTTGCCCAGTCCTGTCTGCGCCGAGCTTGAGAAGCACGGAGGGAGCCCGGCCCAGTGCTCAAGCAGGCTGTTCTGGTATTTCTCGATCTGTCTCTGGAGCGCCACGGGACCCATCTTGTCTCCCTTGGTGAAGATGATACCGAACGGAATCTCGTTCTCGACAAGCTCATTCATGAAGTCGAGGTCGACTTTCTGGATGTCATGTCTCGAATCGATCAGGACGAAGATCATCACCATTTCCTTCGAGAAGTTGAGATAGTTGCTGATGATGTCATGCAGCTTCTGCCTGTCCTTCTGGTTCATCTTGGCATAGCCATAGCCGGGAAGGTCGACGAGGTACCATTCGTTGTTGATGATGAAATGGTTCACAAGCTTGGTCTTTCCCGGTGTCGCAGAGGTCATGGCAAGCTTGCGGTTGTTGCAGAGCATGTTGATGAGAGACGACTTGCCGACGTTCGACCTGCCGATAAAGGCGAACTCCGGAAGCTTTGTCGCCGGCTTCTCGGAAATCTTGGTGCTGCTTCCTGCGAAGCGTGCGTCGGATATCTTCATTTTGACCCCTGTTGAGATAGATTGATGCTGAGGAAAAATTCCTTTATGCAAAGATAGCAAAATAATAGATATAATTGATATATTTGTGAAAGAGCGATTGAGGATGTCCGAATATATTGACCTATACACCTTGCAGGCCATGCTGAAGGATGGCATCGAAGACCTTTTCCCGGAATCTGTCTGGGTCAAGGCCGAGATAAGTGCAGTCAGTGTGAAGACGAACGGACATTGCTACCTGGAGCTCTCCCAGAGCGACGAGAGGGGCCTTCTGGCCCGTACCAGGGCGGTCATCTGGCGCTCTTCCTACACCACCATCTCCAGATATTTCGCATCCGTCACGGGTTCGGCTCTCAAAGAGGGCATCAGTGTGCTCGTCAGGGTCCGGGTTACTTTCCATGAGGTCTATGGGATGTCGCTGGTGATCGATGACATAAATCCTGAATTCACGGTGGGCGAGAGGGAACTGCAGAAGAAGCAGACTCTCGAACGTCTGGAAAGGGAAGGTCTCACAGGACTGCAGAAGGAACTCTCCCTCCCGGATCTTCCGTACTACCTGGCTGTCATCACAGCCGAGACTGCGGCCGGCTATGGTGATTTCAGGCGCCATCTGCTTGAGAATGAATATGGTTTCGCATACCAGCTGGATCTCTATGAGGCGACGATGCAGGGCAATGCGGCGCCGTCTTCGATAATCGAGGCACTTGGGGCAATCGAGGCTTCGGGAACAAAGTACGACGCAGTCCTGATCCTAAGGGGAGGAGGCTCTGAACTGGACCTCGCATGCTTCGACGACTATGCCTTGGCAGCGGCGGTCGCAAGGTACCATGTTCCCGTATTCTCGGCGATCGGCCACGACCGCGACTACCATGTCCTTGACGTCGTCTCGAACACCTTCGTGAAGACCCCGACGGCCCTTGCGGACCTTTTCCTTGAATGCACTGCGGCGGAGGATGAGAGGATATCCTCGTACGAATCCCGCCTGAGGCTTGCCTTCGTGAACCGCATCGCTTCGCTTTCGGCAGGGCTGGACAAGGTTATGACCATGGTACGTAGTTCCGCTGCCCGTCGACTTGATTCGGCGGAGTCGAAGCTCCAGCTGCTTGAGACGAAGATTTCAGCTACCGACCCTAGAAATGTCCTGAAGAGGGGCTTCTCGCTCATACTTGACGAACGTGGGGTCCGTCTGGGCTCGGCCTCGGCAAGGAAGGCAGGAGACAGGTTGACGGTGATGATGCCGGACGGTCGGATTTCGTGTACGGTAGACGGGGTGGAAATGTCTGAGAAGTAAGATAAAGTGTTGAAAATAAATGGAATGACACATAATATGGCAAAAACTGAATTCGATTACACAAAGGCTATGGCAGAGCTCGAACAGATCGCTGCCAAGGTCGAGAATCCGGATACGAGCCTGGACGACATAGGCGCCCTGGTCGGGAAGTCCAAGGATCTGGTGACTCAGTGCAGGGAGTATCTCCGCACCGTGAGGGAAAGTGTGAACGAAGAATAACCTGAATTATTATGGAAGAAAAGAAAAAGATGATTTACGATACTGATCCGTATCTTGAACCATACAAGGAGGTCATTGATTCCCGCCTTGAGAAGATACAGGAGAAGAAGGTCCTCATTGCGAAGGACGGCTCGCTCAGCGCCGGGCTGAACAACCATCTCTTCTATGGCCTCCATAGGACTGAAGGCGGCTCATGGATCTTCCGCGAGTGGGCTCCTAATGCGAACAGAATATATCTGATAGGTGAGTTCAACAACTGGAAGAGGTCTCCTTCCTACCAGATGCAGCCGGTCGGCGGCGGTACCTGGGAGATAGTCCTTCCGGAGATGTTCATCCATCATGGTGAACTCTTCAAACTATTCATCGAATGGCCTGGAGGTGGAGGCGAAAGGCTTCCTTCGTATGCAACCAGAGTCGTTCAGGACCCGATCACCAAAGTGTTCTGTGCCCAGGTCTGGGATCCTGCCCAGCAGTATGAGTGGAAGAATCCGCGTCCGGGCAGGAGGGAGCATCCGTTCATCTACGAGTGCCACATAGGGATGAGTTCGGAGAAGGAGAAGGTCGCGACTTTCGAGGAATTCCGCAGGGACGTGCTTCCTCGCATCGTAAGGCTCGGATATGACACGATACAGATCATGGCGCTTCAGGAACATCCTTACTATGGTTCCTTCGGCTACCAGGTTTCCAACTTCTTCGCCCTCAGTTCTCGTTTCGGAACTCCTGAGGAGTTCAAGAGACTGGTCGACGAGGCCCATGCGAACGGCATTGCGGTCGTAATGGACATCGTCCACTCCCATATGGTGAAGAACGAGGCTGAGAGCCTCAGCCTTTTCGACGGTCGCGAAGACCTCTATTTCTATACCGGCTGGCAGGGACACCATCCGGCATGGGACAGCCGCTGCTTTGACTATGGCAAGAACGAGACCCTGTATTATCTTCTCTCGAACTGCAAGTTCTGGATGCAGGAGTACAACCTCGACGGATTCCGCTTCGACGGAGTGACCAGCATGCTCTACTGGGACCATGGCCTGGGCAAGGACTTCGTCGGATATGACAACTATTTCAACGAGGGCGTCGATGAGAATGCCATCGTCTATCTTGCGCTTGCCAACATTCTCATCCATGAGATATATCCGGATGCGATCACCATCGCGGAAGATGTCAGCGGCATGGCAGGCCTTGCCGCTCCTCTTGAGCTTGGCGGCATCGGATTCGACTTCCGCATGGCCATGGGCATCGCCGACCACTGGATCAAGTGGATCAAGGAGAAGGAAGACAAGGACTGGAGCACGGGCGAGATATGGTATGAGCTTACCAACAAGAGAGAGGACGAGAAGACCGTCAGCTATGCTGAGTGCCATGACCAGGCTCTCGTGGGAGACAAGACTCTTATATTCAGACTTATAGACAAGGAGATGTATTTCTCCATGAACAAGGATTCCCAGTCGCTTGTGGTCGAGAGGGGAATAGCCCTCCATAAGATGATAAGGCTCGTGACCATGGCTACCAGCGGTGGCGGCTATCTCAACTTCATGGGCAATGAATTTGGCCATCCTGAATGGATCGACTTCCCTCGTGAGGGGAACGGATGGTCGCACAAATATGCCAGGAGGCAGTGGTCTTTGTCTGAGCCGGACTACCTCAGATACAGTTATCTGAGGAATTTCGACGAGCAGATAGTGCATTATGTCAAGGGACAAAATGTTTTAGATGAAAAACCTGTGCTCCTTACCGCTGATGAAGAGAAGAAAATCTTGATTTTCATCAGGAAAAACACTATCTTTGCATTCAATTTCAACCCAGAGGGTTCATTCACTGATTACGCATTCTCTGCTCCGGCAGGTGAATACGTGAACGTGCTTGACTCTGACGAGGCAAGATTTGACGGTTTTTCAAGGCTTGTGGCCGGCGAACATCATTTCACCTCACCGGAGAAATGCCCGAACGGCAATACCACCTTTGACGACACTCTAAAGCTATATCTTCCAAGCAGATGCGCAATCGTGCTTGAGAAGATATAATTTGTTGTTAGACGATTATAAATTATAAAGTTTTATATATGGCGTTTTTGAAATTCAACAAGGCAGAACTTGTGAACCTGTCATATTCGCTCAAGAGAGAGATCATCTCTGCGAACAAGACCGGCGCCTATTGCAACACGTCCATCGTGACCTGCAACACAAGGCGCTACCATGGTCTCCTCGCTGTGCCTGTAGACAATTTCGGATCCGACATGTACATGCTTCTGTCGTCTCTCGACGAGACGATCTTCATCGACCAGAAGCAGTTCAACCTCGGTATCCATTGCTACGACACGATCTATGAGCCAAGAGGTCATAAGTACATTGTGGACTTCAAAGCTGACCCTGTTCCTGAGATCACATACAAGGTCGGCGGCGTTGTCATCAGAAAAACCATCCTCCTCGTTCCAGACAAGGACCAGGTGATGATCAAACTCCATCTTGAGGAAGCACCTTCAAAGCTTGTGCTTCAGCTCAAGCCGTATCTCGCTTACAGAAGCGTCAACAGTCTTACACACAGGAACAATGAGGCAAATACTGACTACAGGGAGATCCGCAACGGCGTATCCTTCAACATGTACCAGGGCTTCCCTGACCTCAACCTCCAGCTTAACACTTCTGCAGCATCATTCGTAAGCGATCCTCAGTGGTACGAAGGCATCACCTACTCTGACGAGCTCCGTCGTGGCTTCGACTGCAAGGAGGACCTCTTCGTCCCTGGCCACTTCTCAGTAGAGATGAAGCAGGGCGATTCTGTCATCTTCTCTGCTTCTGTCAACGAGGTCGCTCCTGGCGGAATGAAGAGAAGCTTTGACAACAGCATCGAGAAGGCAGGCATCATCGAGGACTACCACGATCAGCTCGTACATTGCGCGGACATCTTCAAACGTGACCGCCATGGCAAGAAGCAGATCACGGCAGGCTTCTCATGGCTCTATACAGGTCTCCTCAGAGAGACAATGTACGCTCTTCCTGGCCTTACTCTCTATGCAGACGGAAACATGCAGGAGTTCGAGGAGATCCTCGACAACCTCATCGCAGACAACGAGGAGAGATTCTACCGCAGGACTACCCAGGTAGAGGCTCCGCTCCGTCTCGCAGACATTCTCCAGAAGTACATCGAGTTCGGTGCAGATGCAGCCAAGGTGTGGAGAAAGTACGGAAAGGTGGTCAAGGATGTCATCGAAAGCTATGGCCCAGGCATCAGGAAAGAAGTATCGCTCCAGCCTAACGGACTCCTCTGGGCGCAGATGGACGGTGTTGCGCTGTCATGGATGAACGCATACGTGAACGGCAATCCTGTGACAGAGAGAGCAGGCTATCAGGTAGAGACCAACGCTCTCTGGTACAACATGCTATGCTTCGCCATCGAGATGGAAAGCAAGTATGGCTCACCAAGAGGCGAGTTCGTGAAGAAGTGGGCACCTGTGCGTGACCTCTGTCTCGAGAACTTCCAGCCTACATTCTGGTGTCCGGAGAAGAACTGTCTTGCTGACTATGTCGGGGTGAACGGCCAGAACAAGGACGTCCGTTCAAGCCAGCTCTTCGCAGCGTGGGTCCCTTACCGTGCCATCGATGACGATGTGCTCGCAGCGATGATGAACACAATCCACCATGAGCTCCTCACAAGCCGCGGTGTACGTTCGCTCTCACCTCGCAACCCGCTTTACAAGGGTGTTTACGAAGGATCTCAGACAGAGAGAGACCTTGCATACCACAATGGATGTGCAAGACCATACTTCCTCTATCTCTATATCGACATCAGGTTCCGTATGAAGGGCAGCGCGGCTCTTAACAGAGCAGAGTGGCTTGTCGAAGGTTTCTATGACGACCTCAACAAGCATGGTGTCGGTGCATTCTCAGAAGTTTACGACGGCGACCCACCTCATGAGCCACACGGAGCTATCTCCTCTGCAGTCAGCGTAGCTGGTCTGCTCGGCATCGGTTATGAGATGGAAAAATATTGGGAGGTATAGAGTATGAAAGTATTGATGTTCGGTTGGGAGTTCCCTCCTCATATCGCAGGTGGTCTCGGTACCGCTTGCCAGGGAATCGTCAACGGCCTCGCAGCCAACGGAGTTGAGACACTCTTCGTCATGCCTTCTGCCTCAGGAGATGAGGACCAGACTTCGACGACAATCATCAACGCCAGCGACGTTCCCGTTACATACGCCGAGGAAGTGGATGTCCACAATTTCCTCGACAAGATCCAGTTCCTCCATGTGGGTACGAACATGGTCCCTTACATGGACCCTATCGAGTTCCACACACAGGTAGAGGAAGAAAGAAAGCGTCAGACCAAGGATTTCAGGATCCAGTATGGTCAGAAGTATAAGTTCTCAGGCAAGTACGGCTCGAACCTCATGGAAGAGGTCGCACGCTATGCCATGGTCGGTGGCACCATCGCCATGCAGCACAAGGATGAGTTCGATCTCATCCATGCCCATGACTGGCTCACCTATCCTGCAGGAATCGCTGCAAAGGAGATGACCGGCAAACCGCTCGTGATCCATGTCCATGCTACCTCGTTCGACCGTGGTAACGAGAAGATGATCGATACCCGCGTATTCGCCATCGAGAAGAGAGGTATGGAGGCTGCAGACAAGATCATGGCAGTTTCTGACCTCACCAGGAATATCGTCATCACCAAGTACGGCATCGATCCTGCGAAGGTCGTGACAGTCCACAACGCCGTTGACTTCAGCGGCCGTGACAACATGGTTGTCGAGAGAGGAGTACAGGACAAGATCGTCACTTTCCTCGGACGTATCACCTTCCAGAAGGGTCCTGAGTACTTCGTCGAGGCTGCTGCCAAGGTCCTCAAGAGGACTAAGAACGTACGTTTCGTCATGGCCGGAAGCGGTGACATGATGAACAGGTCAATCAGACACGTCGCAAGGCTCGGTATTTCCGACAGGTTCCATTTCACAGGCTTCCTCCGTGGAGCAGAGGTGCAGAAGATGTTTGCGCTTTCGGATGTGTATGTGATGCCTTCGGTATCTGAACCTTTCGGTATCTCTCCACTCGAGGCTATGCGTACCAACGTGCCTTCAGTGATCTCGAAGCAGTCAGGTGCTGCCGAGGTCCTCAAGTATGCCTTCAAGGTGGATTTCTGGGATGTTGATGCGATGGCGGATCAGATCTACGCCCTCCTCTCATACCCGGCACTCGCAAGCTTTGCAGCAAAGCAGGGCTATGACGAGGTTAACGCGCTGAAGTGGAACAACGCTGCAGCAAAGATGAAAACTATTTACGAATCAGTAATCAGCAAGTAAAATTATGGCTAAGAAATCAATATGTCTTTATTTCCAGGTTCATCAGCCTATCAGATTGAGATTGTATAGATTCTTCGATATGGGCAAGGATGCCCACTACTACGACGACTTCGCAAACCGTACAATTCTCAAGAGAGTTGCCCAGAAGTGCTATCTCCCGATGAACGAGACACTCCTCAAGGCCATCAAGGAAAGCAACGGCCAGTTCAAGGTCGCTTTCTCGATCTCAGGTGTGGCAATCGACCAGTTCGACCGTTACGCTCCGGAGATCATCGACAGTTTCCGCGAGCTCGCCAAGACCGGTTGCGTGGAGTTCCTCAGCGAGACCCACTACCACTCTCTCTCAGCTCTTGCGAACCCTACCGAGTTCAAGCATCAGGTAGAGCAGCACAAGGCATCCATCCAGTCACACTTCGGCGTGACTCCGACCTCGTTCAGGAACACTGAGCTCATCTACTCGAACGCTATCGGCAAGCTGGTGGCTGATCTCGGATACCATACCATCCTTACAGAGGGTGCAAGACACATCATGGGTTGGAGAAGCCCTAACTATGTATACTCATGCGAGGGCGCATCAAAGCTCAAGGTCCTCATGCGCAACTATAACCTCAGCGACGACATCGCTTTCCGCTTCCAGGGCAACCAGCTCACAGCAGAGGGCTATGTAGAGTGGATGAAGAAAGCAGTCGAGGAAGGCGGTGACGTCATCAACCTCTTCATGGACTACGAGACATTCGGTGAGCACACACCTGCTTCTACCGGTATCTTCGACTTCATGAGCTACCTTCCTAAGGCAGTCGCAGCAGACGGTACATTCGAATTCGCTACTCCTGCAGAGGTCGCCAAGAGACACAAGTCAATCGGCTCGATCGATGTCCCTGAGACCATCTCATGGGCAGATGAGGAGCGTGACCTTACAGCATGGCTCGGAAACGAGCTCCAGCAGGACGCCTACAACAAGCTCTACGCACAGTACGAGAAGCTCTCTATCCTCGACAATGAGAACCTCTGGGCAGACTTCGGTCTCCTCCAGCAGAGTGACCACTTCTATTATATGTGCACCAAGTTCTTCTCAGACGGTGAGGTCCATAAGTATTTCAACCCTTATGACAACCCATACGAGGCGTTCATCAACTATATGAACGTACTCAGCGACTTCATCATCAGAATCAACGATGCAATGTCGACAAGGGACAACTCTGTCGCTCCTGCATCTAAGGACGAGAAGCCTAAGGCTGCCAAGAAGATCATCAAGGTTCCTGTAAGGGCAGCTGTCCTCGAGGCTGCTGCAAAGAAGGCTGAGAAGAAGACTGCAAAGAAAGCCGTGAAAGCTGGGAAGAAAGCTGAGAAGGCCGAGGTGAAGGCAGAGAAGAAAGCCGAGAAGGCTGAGAAGAAGGCAGTGAAGAAGACTGCTGCGAAGACTAAGACAAAGTAAATGACAAAACCTGAAACAATCCTCCCAGACTACCTCTTTGAGGTAAGCTGGGAAGTTTGCAATAAGATGGGCGGCATCTATACCGTTGTCGCTACCAAGGCTCTGAACATCAAGGCTCAGATGGGGGAACGTCACATCCTCCTCGGACCTGATGTGTGGGTGGACCCTTCGGCGAATCCTGACTTCACTGAAGACAAGTCTCTTTTCAATGGATGGAAGGAGACCGCTGAGAAGGAAGGCCTGAAGATGAGGATCGGACGTTGGAACATTCCAGGCAGCCCGATAGCCATACTCGTAGGCTACAAGCACCTTCTTCCTAAGACGGACGAGATCCTCGCGGGCCTATGGTCAAGTTTCGGTGTGGATTCCATGCAAGGAAACTGGGACTACAGGGAGAACACTGTGTTCGGCTATGCAGCCGGTATGGTGATCGAAAGCTTCTACAGACACAACATCAGCTCCAAGAAGAATGTCGTAGCCCAGTTCCATGAGTGGCAGACCGGTGCCGGTGTGCTCTACCTCAAGCAGAGAAGGCTTCCGGTTGCTACCGCTTTCACTACCCATGCGACTGTGTCGGGACGATGCATCGCAGGGAACAATCTCCCTCTGTATGATCCTATGCCATCATACAACGGAGATGAGATGGCGCGCCGCTTCTGCGTCACATCTATGCATTCGCTCGAGAAGACAGCTGCTCTCAATGCTGACGTGTTCACTACAGTGAGTGACATCACAGCCAAGGAATGCGGCCAGCTTCTCAGAAAAGTGGATATCGTCACCCCTAACGGTTTCGAGAACAGCTTCACTCCTTCGACGGAGGATGAGTATCAGCGCAAGAGAGAGGCTGCGAAGTCTCTCCTTTCCAAGGTCGCTTCCGCGATGAGCGGACAGCCTGTGGCAGAGGATGCTGTCATGATCGGAATCGGAGGACGATATGAGTACCGTAACAAGGGAATCGACGTATTCATCGAGGCTCTCGGCCAGATGAAGAACGAAGATTACAACGGTCGTGAGATCCATGCATTCATTATGATTCCAGGGGGCCATAACGGACCTGACAAAGCCCTCAAGGCAAAGCTGGAAGAGAACAGAAACGAAAGATATGTGACACAGGTCAGCCATGACCTGATGAATCCTGAGTGGGACCGCATCACAAGGCGCTTCTCGGAGCTCGGACTCAACAACTCCGAGGCATCCCGCATCAAGGTCTATTTCGTTCCTTCATACCTCAATGGAGACGACGGTATATTCAATGTGAAGTACTATGACCTTCTCATCGGTCTTGACCTTGCATTGTTCCCGTCATATTATGAACCATGGGGATATACCCCGCTTGAGGCTCTTGCCTTCAGGATTCCTACATATACCACTACTCTTGCCGGTTTCGGCCTGTGGGTGAAGGATTTCTATGGTGAGAAAGCGCATCCGGGAATCACCGTGGCAGACAGAAATGATTCCAACTATTGGGATGTAGTAAGTAGTGTGAACGCCCGCATCAGAGAGATTGCTTCTTTGGACGAGGCCGGAATGAAGTTGTACATGGAGAATGCGAGGGAAGTGGCTTCCATCGCCCTGTGGGACAACATGATCGAATATTATAATCAAGCATATACCTTAGCCCTTTCCAAGGTCGCAGACCTCAAGGACGGCTACAGGCAAATCATCGAAAAAATGGACAACAGAATCGAAATCAACTCACCGAACTGGAAGAGTGTCATGGTGACACGTCACCTTCCAACTGAGCTTTCAAGTCTTGAAAGCCTCTCAAAGAATCTCTGGTGGTGCTGGAATGAGAAGGCAAAGGCCCTCTTCAAGAAGATTGACCCTGAAATCTGGCACACTTCAAGCCATAACCCTATGGCAGTGCTCGACAAGGTCAGCATCAAGCGTTTCAACCAGCTCGCAAAGGACGCGGAGTTCCTCGCAGAGCTCAAGGAAGTAGCAACAGAATTTGACGAATACATGGCCCTGAAGGCCGAAAGAAAGGACCCTTCTATCGCATACTTCTGTATGGAGTACGGTCTTGACACATCACTCAAGATCTATTCAGGCGGTCTCGGTATCCTCGCAGGTGACTACCTCAAGGAGACATCTGACATGAACGTGAACCTCTGCGCTGTAGGTTTCCTCTACAGATATGGTTACTTCAACCAGGTGCTTACCGCACAGGGCGCACAGGAGGCAAAGTATGATCCACAGGACTTCCTCAAGATCCCTTCTGAGCCTGTGATGGATGAGCAGGGCAACTGGCTTACAGTCTCAGTGGATTTCCCAGGCAGGACAGTGACCGCTCGTATCTGGAAGACAGCAGTAGGTCGTACAGACCTCTATCTTCTCGATACAGACTATGAGGCAAACGGCCCACAGGACCGCGAGATCACCTTCCACCTCTACGGTGGTAACTGGGAGAACCGTCTCAAGCAGGAGATCCTCCTCGGTATCGGTGGCGTACGCGCTCTCCGCAAGCTCGGCCTCAATCCTCAGATCTATCACTGCAACGAGGGTCACGCAGCATTCACAGGTCTTGAGAGACTTCGTGAGTATGTGCAGAACGAGAACCTCAGCTACAATGAGGCACTCGAGGTCGTAAGAGCTTCTTCACTCTTCACTACCCACACTCCTGTCCCTGCAGGTCACGATGCATTCGACGAGCCTATGCTCCGTTCATACATCGGCCACTTCCCTCAGGCTCTCAACATCAGCTGGGAGACAATGATGGGTCTCGGCAAGCTCAACGGCTACGACTACAACGAGAAGTTCTCTATGTCTAAGCTTGCTGCCAACATCTCACAGAACGTCAACGGTGTATCTATGCTCCATGGTCTCGTAAGCCAGGACATCTTCGCTGATATGTACAGAGGCTATCTCCCAGAGGAGCTCCACGTAAGCTATGTGACCAATGGTGTCCACTATCCTACATGGTGCGCTAAGGAGTGGAAGGCTGTGCACGCTCGCGTATTCGGCGATGAGTTCAAGACCCACCACTATGACCTCAAGTGCTTCGAGGGAATCTACAATATCTCTGACGAGGAGGTATGGGATGTAAGGAAGGTCCTCAAGGCTGACCTTATCAAGACTGTAAAGGAAAGACTCTCTGATACATCTGTAGCAGGCCACTACTCTCCTGCACAGGTCGTGAAAATCAAGGAGACTCTCCGCGATGACGTCCTCACCATCGGTTTCGCACGTCGTTTTGCAACTTATAAGAGAGCTACACTCCTCTTCAGCGACCTTGAGAGACTTGACAAGATCGTCAACAACCCTAACATGCCTGTACAGTTCATCTTCGCAGGTAAGGCTCACCCTGCTGACGGTGCCGGTCAGGATCTCATCAGACAGATCGTAGAGATCTCAAAGCAGCCTAGGTTCATCGGCAAGATCGTCTTCGTACCAGGCTATGACATCACAGTCGCTAAGCGCCTCGTACAGGGTGTGGATGTATGGCTCAACAACCCTACACGTCCACAGGAGGCATCAGGTACTTCAGGTGAGAAGGCTTCAATGAACGGCGTAATGCACTTCTCTGTCCTTGACGGATGGTGGGTAGAGGGCTACAAGCCAGGTGCTGGCTGGATGCTTCCACAGGAGAGGACATACGACGACCAGGGACACCAGAACGAGCTCGATTCAGCTACAATCTACGCTACTATCGAGAGCGAGATCGCACCTGCATACTATGCAGTCGACAGGAAGACCGGTATCTCTGCAGAGTGGGTAAGCTACGTGAAGAATACAATCGCTCAGGTTGCTTGTCACTTTACAACAAACCGCATGCTCACAGACTATGTGAACCAGTACTACGATCCACAGGCAGAGAGAACTGCAAAGATTTCAGCTGACAACTACAAGGAGGCTAAGGAAATCGCTATGTGGAAGGATCAGGTACGTGCGCAGTGGAACAATATCAGCGTCCTCTCGTACACCCAGCCTGAGGATACATACAACCTCTCACCATCGCGTGGTCTCCAGAGCGAGGTGAAGATCAATCTTGCAGAGCTCAAGCCAGAGGATATCGGAGTTGAGATGCTCTTCTGTACATATGACAAGAAGGGTAAGCTCCACATCCAGGCAAAGAGCGAGTTCAAGTGCGTTTCGTTCGAGGATGGCGTTGCGACATATCAGACCGAGATACTTCCAGAGAAGACCGGTATGTATCAGGTAGCGACAAGAATCTTCGCACAGAATCCTATGCTGCCACACAGGCAGGACTTCGGACTCGTAAGATGGTTGTAGCAACCGGATTTTTCGACGGTGTCCATCTCGGGCACCGTTTTGTTATTGCCCGACTTGTCGAGGCAGCGCGTGAGCGTGGGGAAGAGAGCATGGTAGTGACTTTCTGGCCCCACCCTCGCAACGTGCTGCAGAATGGTGCAAGGAACCTCAGGCTTCTTACATCCCTCGAGGAGAAAAAGGCGCTGCTTACCTCGCTTGGTGTAGACCATGTCGAGGTGATAAGCTTCACCAGGGAATTCTCCCAGCTCACCACCGGGCAGTACCTGCGCGATGTGATAAAGGAGAGACTTGGGGGCACAGCCATCCTTCTGGGCTATGACAACAGGATGGGCAGGAATCCTGCTTCTCCTGACGAAATCCAGAAAATAGCTGAAGGCGCGGGCCTTGACGTCATCAGGACCGACAGCGTTTCCATCCCTGAAGGTACTGTGATCAGCTCGACTCAGATCCGCAACCTCCTTTCGGAGGGCAGGGTTGAGGACGCAGCTCAGATGCTTGGCTACGGCTATAACATCCATGGCGTCGTGATCGCAGGCAACCAGCTTGGTCGGACCATAGGATTCCCGACAGCGAACATGCAGCTATATGAACCGTTGAAACTTCTTCCCTCCAATGGCGTCTACAAGGTCGAAGTGGAGACTCTTGGGGGTAAGTTCCTTGGAATGTGCAACATAGGAAACAGACCTACCGTCAGCAATACCAGCGCGATAAGTATCGAGACGAATATATTCGACTTTGATGAGTATATATATGGTCTTGACATGCGTGTCACATTCCTTCGCAAGATCAGGGACGAGATACGTTTCACTGACCTTGAGGAGTTGAAGGAGCAACTTAAGAAAGACAGGGAAGAGGCGAGGAAATAAAGAAAGATTTTTATATATTTGCATTCATAGGGTTCTGTCAGAAGGCAGGACTCCTTTTTAATTATCATAACACAGATAACACAGACTTCATATGGCAGAAATTCATTATATGACACAGGAAGGCCTTGACAAGCTCAACAAGGACCTCGCTGATGCACTTGCACAGCGTCCTGTCATCGCAGCCGCTATCGCGGAGGCAAGAGAGAAGGGCGACCTTTCTGAGAATGCGGAGTACGACGCAGCCAGAGAGGCACAGGGAATGCTTGAGATGAAGATCGCGAATCTCAAGAACACCATCGCTAACGCAAAGGTGATTGACGAGTCACTCGTAGGTACAGACAAGGTTCAGCTCCTCAACAAGGTCAAGGTGCTCAATGTCGCTGCGAAGCAGACTATGGAGTTCACCATCGTAGGCGAGACAGAGGCTGACTTCGCAAAGGGCAAGCTCGCAGTCACCACTCCTATCGCCAAGGCTCTCCTCGGCCACAAGAAGGGTGAGGTCGTAGAGGCTAAGGTTCCTTCAGGAATCATCAAGTTTGAAATCCTCGACATCTCTCTCTAAGGACATGGCAACAATCTTCACCAGGATCGCCAAGGGCGAGATTCCTTCCTACAAGGTAGCAGAGAACGAAGACTATTACGCATTCCTTGATATCAGCCCGCTTGCTGAAGGTCATACACTTGTGATCCCTAAGCACGTGGAAGACGACTATATCTTCAACCTTGACGACAAGACCTACGAAGGTCTCTGTGCATTCGCGAAGAAGGTTGCCATCGCTCTCAAGGCCGCTGTCCCTTGCAAGAGAGTCGGCGTAGCCGTGCTTGGAATGGAAGTTCCTCATACACACATCCACCTTGTTCCTCTCAACACGGAGGGTGACATGGACTTCAGGAAGGAGAAGCTCTCTCCTGCTCCTGAGAGAATGAAACAGATTGCAGACTCAATTCTAACAGAATATGCGAAACTTTAATTCACTTTTTGCCGCTGCCCTCTGTGTGCTCATGGTGGCATCGTGCGGCAAGTCTACCAAGGTCTCAGGCGTCGTTGCTGACGCTCCTCAGTCTGAGGTCATCGTCAAGCTCCTTGACGTGAACAGGTATAAGGTGCTTGATACAGTGAAGACAGATGCTTCAGGTGCCTTCAAGTATGCACTCGACGTGCAGAAGGGCCAGCCTGAGTTCATATATCTCTTCCACGGTGACAAGCGCATCGCATCCCTCCTTCTCGAGCAGGGCGACAATGTGAAGGTGACAGCCGACACACTCGGAAACTATTCTGTCTCGGGTTCAGCAGAGACAGAGAAGCTTATCGCAGTCGAGAGGGCCGAGGCTGACTTTGCCAACAGCTTTGCTGCAACTACCGCGAAGCTTTCCGACCTCGATCCCGAGTCAGCTGCCGCAATGCAGGTAAGGCAGGATCTCGCTAAGCAGTATATCTCGTACTACCGCGACAGAGTCCTCTATATCATGCAGAACTCACACTCGCTTACAGTCATCCCTGTTCTTTATCAGAAGGTAGGAGAGAACCTCGACCTGTTCAGCCAGAGCACAGATGCTCTCCATTTCAACAGCATGGTAGATTCCCTCAAGACAGTGTATCCTGATTCAAAGTATGTCAAGGCACTTGAGGAAGAGGCGAAGTTGAGGTCTTCATACCTCAACCTTCAGTCTATGGTAGCTAATTCTACAGCAACAGGTTTCCCTGATATCAAGCTGCCGGACGTGAACGGTAACAAGGTGGCCCTCTCATCTCTTGAAAGCAAGGTGGTCATCCTCTATTTCTGGACAGCTGATGCCGCAGACCAGAAGATGCTCAACCTTGAGACAATCAAGCCTATCTACGAGAAGTACCACGACAGAGGTCTTGACATCTATGCGGTGTCCCTCGACGTCGACAAGAGCGTGTGGGCTTCAGCAGTCAGGAACCAGAAGCTGGAGTGGACCAACGTATGTGACGGCCTCGGCGCATCATGCCCGGCGGTGACACTCTACAATGTCCCTTCAGTTCCGTTCATCTACATAATCAAGGATGGCGACATCGTGCTTGATGCAAACATCAGCGACGATGCCACCCTGAGGAAATATCTTGAGTCAGTTCTCTAGAAAAGCTTTTTCCTGCTCACTGTAGCAACGAAATCCTTAAGATAGAAAGGTTCGAAGTACGCAACGTCTTTGAACCTTTTTCCGTTGTATTCAGCCATGATCGGCTGGAGCATTCCTCGTGCATCAGGATAGATTCCCGCAAAATGTGCGTTCGGCCCGGCGAGTATCTCCTTGCACTTCTTCGCGCCGTCTCCGATGAAGAGGACCGGACCTTCCGCGAGTTCCTTTGCGAAGCTCTCTGCATCGATGATCTTCGGCTCGGTTTCGCTGAGCTGCTTTCCGTCAGGGGCGAAGACGGCGGTATATACCTCCATCCTGCGCGCATCGATCATAGGTACGATGTATCTGCAGCCTTCAGGAACCATGTTCTCGTCGATCGCCGCCCATACCAGGGTGTCGAGCGATCCGGTGGCAAGCAACGGGAGCGAAGCTCCGAAACAAAGTCCCTTGGCGGTCGATACGCCTACGCGAAGGCCTGTGTACGAGCCCGGGCCCATGCAGACTCCGACAGCGTCGCAGTCCTTGACACCCAGACCTCTCTCCTTGAGGATATCGTCGATCATAGGTGCGAGGCGTGATGCGTGCGCCCTGTCGGCGTCTTCCCTGTAAGCGCTGATCTTTCCGTCTTCCGCAAGCGCGGCTGAACACATCGCGGTGGATGTCTCGATGAGGATTATTCTTGCCATTTTTCTATTGTTTGAACAGAAGTTCCTTGAAATATGGGAACACCGTATAGGCGATGTCCTTGATAGGGGTGTAGAGCACTGATTCCGCCAATGTCTCCTCGCTCACAAACCCGAAAGAGGTGTTGAGAGTGTTGAAGAGCATTATCACGAGTCCTATGACCATGGTGCCCAGCACCAGCGACAGTGCTATTCCGAGCAGACGGTCCAGCCATCCGAGCATGACAATCTTCACCAGTCCGTGGACCAGGCGTCCGACCAGGTAGAGGCCCAGGATCGCAGCTGCCATGATCAAGGTGAACGATATGACGTGCAGGACTTTGTCCGAGACTTCCAGGTATGGGGCGATGTATTCGCAGACGACGTTGGAGAAGCGGAAGGACAGCCACGCACCGACGAACACCGACACTAGAGAGATGACTTCCACGACGAATCCTTTCACCAGTCCCTGGATGAGGAACGGCATGAAGCAGATAATTATTATGATGTCCAGGGTGCTCATATCGGTTTTGCGATAAAGGCGGAAAATGCGTATATTTGCAAGATTATTACAGCAGTGTGCTGAGAACGCAAAATTAGACAAAAAATATGACATTCAAAGAGTATAAAGGATTGGATCTGGTCGGTATCGGATCAGAGGTACTCGACAAGTGGAATAAGATGCAGGCATTCGAGAAGTCCCTTGAGATAAGGGAAGGCGCGCCTGAATTCATTTTCTTCGAAGGACCACCTTCGGCAAACGGTAAGCCAGGCATCCACCATGTCATGGCACGTTCGATCAAGGATTCAATCTGCCGTTACAAGACCCAGACAGGATACAAGGTTGCCCGCCGCGCAGGCTGGGACACCCACGGACTTCCTGTGGAGCTTGGAGTAGAGAAGAAACTCGGTATCACCAAGGCGGACATCGGCAAGAAGATCAGCATCGCTGAGTACAACGACACCTGCCGCAAGGAGGTGATGAAGTATACTCAGGAGTGGAGGACCATGACCGAGCGCGTCGGCTACTGGGTGGACATGGACGATCCGTACATCACCTACGACAACCGCTACATCGAGACACTCTGGTATCTCCTCAAGAAGATCTACGACAAGGGTCTTCTCTACAAGGGCTATACAATCCAGCCATACTCTCCTACAGACGGTACAGGCCTCAGCTCCCATGAGCTCAACCAGCCTGGCTGCTACAAGGATGTCTCAGATACTACCGTGACCTGCCAGTTCGAGGTCATCAAGGACGAGAACTCACAGAAGCTCTATGACTGCGAGACCCTCCCTGTATACTTCCTCGCATGGACCACTACTCCTTGGACACTCCCTTCAAACACAGCTCTCTGCGTCGGCCCTAACATCGACTATGTGAGAGTCCTCTCTTTCAACCCATACACAGGTACAGAGGCTGTCTACGTCGTTGCCAAGCCGCTCGTAGGCGCGTGGTTCAACGCAAAGGGAGCAGATGCTCCTATGACTTACAGCCAGGGTGACAAGGTCGTTCCTTACAGGATACTCGAAGGTGAGTTCAAGGGCTCAGACCTCGTAGGCATCAGATACAAGCAGCTCATCAACTGGTTCAAGCCGGACGGAGACGCTTTCCGTGTGATCTCAGGTGACTATGTCACAACAGAGGACGGTACCGGTATCGTACATATCGCACCTACCTTCGGTGCAGACGACAAGAAGGTCGCAGTAAACTTCGGAATATCAGGCATCATGCCTGTCGACAAGGATGGCAACCCACAGGCTCAGGTGGACCGTCAGGGCCGCTTCTGCAAGATAGAGGACCTCGATGCGGACTATGTCGCAGAGAATGTGGATCCGTCATACGCCGAGTTCCAGGGAAGATATGTCAAGAAGGGCTATCAGGGATACTTCGAGCACAACGAGGATCCTGACGCACCTACCCTCGACGTGGATCTCTGCATGATGCTCAAGGCCGACGGCCGCGCATTCAAGATCCAGAAGCACGTCCACAACTATCCTCACAGCTGGAGAACCGACCTCCCTGTACTCTACTATCCTCTTGACTCATGGTTCATCAAGGCTACAGCTGTCAAGGACCAGATGGTCGAGCTCAACAAGCAGATCACATGGAAGCCTGAGAGCACAGGTACAGGACGTTTCGGCCAATGGCTTGAGAACATCCAGGACTGGAACCTCTCAAGAAGCCGCTTCTGGGGAACACCGCTCCCTATCTGGCGTACTGAGGACGGAAAGGAAGAGAAGTGCATCGGTTCAGTGGTTGAACTCTACGCAGAGGTAGAGAAGGCTGTGGAGGCAGGAATCATGGCATCCAACCCTCTCAAGGAGAAGGGCTTCGATCCAAAGGACATGTCTCTTGAGAACTACGAGAAGATCGATCTCCACAGACCTCATGTCGACGAGCTCTTCCTCGTCTCAGAGTCTGGTCGCAAGATGACTAGGGAGACAGACCTCATCGACGTATGGTTCGATTCAGGCGCAATGCCTTTCGCGCAGGAAGGACTCCGCGGAATCGACTCGCCTATGTTCGGCACTACAGCAGACTTCATCGCTGAGGGTGTTGACCAGACACGTGGCTGGTTCTATACACTCCACGCAATACATACCATGATCAGCGGCACACCTGCATTCAAGAGGGTGATCTCCAACGGTCTCGTGCTCGACAAGAACGGAGACAAGATGAGCAAGCGCCTCGGTAATGCTGTCGATCCTTTCGAGGAGCTCGACAAGTATGGTGCAGACGCACTCAGATGGTATATGCTTACAAACGCCCAGCCTTGGGACAACCTCCGTTTCGACGAGGCAGGCGTGGATGAGATCAGAAGGAAGTTCTTCGGAACTCTCTACAATACATACTCGTTCTTCGCGCTCTATGCGAATGTCGACGGCTTCGACCCTGCAGCACCTGCAGTCCCTTACGAGCAGCGTCCTGAGATCGACAGATGGATCATCTCCCTCCTCAATACTCTCATCAAGGACGTCAAGGCATCTTACGAGGACTACGACATCACCTCTGCAGGCCGAATGATCCAGGACTTCGTATGCGACAACCTCAGCAACTGGTACGTACGTCTTGGCAGAAAGAGATTCTGGGGCGGAAAGATGAACCAGGACAAGCTCAGCGCATACCAGACACTCTATGAAGTGCTTAAGGACATCGCAGTCCTCGCAGCTCCTATCGCTCCGTTCTACGCAGACCACCTCTACAAGGACCTCGTACAGGACGGCCCTGAGTCAGTCCACTTCGTCCTCATGCCTGAGGTAGACGAGACTGTCATCGACAAGGATCTCGAGGAGAGAATGTCTCTTGCCCAGAGAGCTTCGTCAATGGTGCTCGCACTCCGCCGCAAGGTGAACATCAAGGTGCGCCAGCCGCTCTCAAAGATCATCATCCCTGTGATGTCAGAGAAGGTCAAGGCACAGCTCGAGCTCGTCAAGGACCTCATCCTCGGTGAGGTGAACGTGAAGGAGGCAGAGTTCATGTCAGACACAACCGGCATCATCACCAAGAAGATCAAGCCTAACTTCAAGACTCTCGGTAAGGTCTATGGCAAGCAGATGAAGGAGATTGCCGCAGCGTTCGGAACCTTCGACCAGAACACCATCAACGCGATCCAGGCTGCCGAGGCAGAGGGTAAGGAGTACATCGTAAGCCTTGCTTCAGGAGAGGTTGCTCTCAGACCTGGAGACTACGAGATCTCTTCAGAGGACATGCCAGGGTGGCTCGTCGCTACCGACGGTCCTCTTACACTTGCCCTTGACATCGAGGTAAGCGAGGAACTCCGCAAGGAGGGTATCGCCCGCGAACTCATCAACAGGATCCAGAATCTCCGCAAGGACAGCGGATTCGAGGTCACTGACAGGGTACAGGTCGAGATCTTCGCCAAGGATGCCGAATTCTTCGAGATTTCAGAGGCAGTGGATGCCTACTATGAATATATCACTTCGCAGACACTTTCTGAGATTGAATCAGTCTCAGCAGACGACGCACCGCAGAATGCTGTGGCAGTCGAGTGGAACGAAGGCTCCATCAATTTAACTATCAGCAAGATCTAATATCTCTTTATCAGCTATGGCAGAAGAAGTAAAGAAGCGCTACAGCGACGAGGAGCTCGAAGAGTTCCGCGCTATTATCGAAGAAATGCTTAAAAAGGCCAAGGACGAGTATAAGCATCTCCGTGGCATCGTCATGCATAATGGCTCCAACGACATCGAGGATACTACTCCTTCTTTCAAGACAGTCGAGGATGACGGAGCAGCACAGCTCTCGAAGGAGGAGGCAAGCCAGCAGGCAGAGCGTCAGTACAAGTTCATCAAGAACCTTGAGGCAGCTCTCGTACGTATCGAGAACAAGACCTACGGCATCTGCCGTGAGTCAGGCGAGCTCATCCCTAAGGCACGCCTTCGTCTCGTACCTCACGCAACCCTTACCGTCGAGGCTAAGGAAAAGCTTGCCAAGCTCGGAAAGAAATAATCCCAACCTGGCGTGAAACTGTCTACCAGCAAGAAGCTCCTCATATTGGGAGTAATCCTAGTGGTCATTGACCAGGTCATCAAAGTCCTGATCAAGACCAACATGTCCCTCGGAGAGCACTTCGGCGTAATAGGGAACTGGTTCCAGATCCTTTTCATCGAGAACGAGGGAATGGCATTCGGAATGAAGTTCGGCGGCGCAGTCGGCAAGTTCCTGCTTTCATCATTCAGAATCGTCCTCTGCGGACTGCTCTGCTGGTGGATCGCCGGTCTTTGCCGTCGCGGCACTCCTGAGGCGCGCAAGGGAGATGAGGACAAGACCATGGTACCTGTCGGGGTGCTTGTCGGTCTTACACTCATCACCGCCGGAGCCTTCGGCAACATCATCGACTCCCTTTTCTATGGACTGGTGTTCTCGGAGTCCACGATGACCGAAGTCGCATCTTTCGGCGGACACTACGCACCTTTCCTCTTCGGAAAGGTAGTGGACATGTTCTACTTCCCGTTGTTCACATGGCCTGACTGGGTACCGCTCCTTGGTGGAACCCTGTTCTTCGAACCGGTGTTCAACTTTGCAGACAGCTGCGTCACAGTCGGTGCTTTCTATCTCATCCTTTTCCAGTGGAAGTTCTTTGCTGCAGAGGATGGTGAAGAAAAATCAAAGAAAAATTTGTAGATAGAGTTTTTAGTGCTATATTTGCAATCCCGATGGAGAAATCCATTAAGGACTGGAGAGGTGGCTGAGTGGTCGATAGCGGCAGTCTTGAAAACTGTTGACCTTCACGGGTCCGGGGGTTCGAATCCCTCCCTCTCCGCGCAAAAGTGGCTTACAGGTAACTGTGAGCCACTTTTTCGTTTTAGTATCCCGAAAAGTATCCCATTGGGGAGTTCGCAAGAAAATCGCCCTACTACCCCTCGAATTTTGGGGTGGTAGGGCAAAAAACGGCTCTTATCATGGGGAATTATCATACATGGATTATCAAGGGCCACCTGGTTTACCCCAAATGCAGTACAGGCACGCTGATCCAGCGTGCCTGTACATGACCAAATAATAACTACAAAATAATGCCTGATTATTTCAGAATCTTCTGTATGGTAGTGTGAGGGGAAACAGACGGCCTACTTGAGGTTGTATTTCTCTTTTAAGCAAGCTCTCTCTTCCTCTGAGACAGACTCCATGTATCCCTTCCAGCCTGGGCAGAAGTTGATGTGCCATCTCCAGAAGCGGCCGAGTAGTGATTTAGGTTCTCTGTCATACTTCGCGCGGAACTTACAGTTTGCGCATGGTTTCTCAGTTGCTGTTGCTGCCATAGTGTTTAATGTTTCTCTACGGCGAAGGTAAGACAAATAAACATATATCGCAAGCGATGTATTAATATTTGCGATATGTCAGCTCCTGAATCAGCTGTCCTGGGTCGACTGGGTCGACGGTGATGGTGTGGCACTTCTTTGTAGGGTCGATATCGAACTTCAGGATGAATTCCTTTCGGTTCTCAAGAACCTGCAGTTCCCATTCCTTCGACCATTCCTCGAACTTGTTCTCGCAGATCACAGGCTGACCTCCGTCTACGCTGACGCTGAAACGGTTGCTGACATCGCTGTCAAGCGGCCATACGGGAACGACAGACACGCACAGTTCAAGAGTCTCTGACCTGCCGGTATTGATGGTTGCTGTCTTCTTGCTGTCGACGGGGAGAACCTTCCAGTCAGTTCCCATACCTTTGATAAGTGGGGTGCCGAATTCCTCGAGCTCGACCCTTCCTGCGAATCTCTCATGGAACTCCTCCGGCTGCTGTCTGAACCTGTCTGTCGGCTCGCTTACAAGCTCCGGCATGTTCTGGTAAAGGGCTGTGTATCCAGGTGTGACTTCTGACATCATCTGGTCCCATTTACCGTCAAGGATGGAGTTGTACCTGTCCAGGAGACTGTTAATGCTGTCATTGGCCGCACGGCACGCTGCAGCTGCTGTCTGGGATCCGGTTTCATGGTTTTCCTGCGCCCAGAGGAACTTCCTGTTCATCTGGCATGCAGAATGGACGCTGTAGCCCAGCAACTCGAAGAATATAGGCCTGTACTGTTCCGGGAGCCGTTCCTCTATGTTCTGGCACAGAGACGATATCCTGTCGTACTGAGCCATTCGGCGCAGGGCGGATGCACCATCTTCCGTGAAGGAGAAGTCAGTGTCGTGCAGACGGCTTCTTTCAGCGTTGTCCCATTCATATTCATATCCCATGTACTCCGGCTTGCGCTGCCATGCAAGATGCATGTAGGTGTCAAGGATGTCCTGGAAGGCAGGAATGTAGTTCTGACCGAAGATGCTGCCGAACCATTCCGCCTGGGCGTTGTTGACGCTCTTCTCATCATATGTGTCTATGTCCCATGCAAGGTCCATGAACGTCTGTATCTCGAACTCGAGCGGCTTTATGTCGCCGACGTTGAGAAGCCAGTACCTGTCCGCCCCGGCCTTGTATGCCTTGGTAAGTTCACGGTACATGAGGACCGGAGGGGTGGACGGGAGCCATAGATAGTCATGAGGAATGCCGCAGTAGCTGAGGTGGTAGTAGACTCCACTGCCGCCGCTGCGTTTCTGCTCTTCTGCGTTGGAAACGCGCTTGATGTATCCATAGTTGTCGTCAGGCCAGACAATGGTGATGTCTTCCGGTACCTCAAGTCCAGCATCGTAGATGTCGAGTGTCTCCTTGTATGGGACGAATATCTGAGGTACTTCCTCTACGCTGGCGGCTTTTCCTTTACCTACCTTGTATCGGTTCAGGATGGACCTCTGGTCCGCGAACACTTTCTCAAGCGTGCGTGCACGCTCGGTGTTGTCGACAGGTCCTCTCATGGCCTCGTCATGGAGTCCTCGCATGCCCATCGTATAGATGTTGTCATACTGGGCGGTCTGGCGTACCCTGTTCTCGAGCTTCTCAAGGATCACGTCTTTGTTTGTCTGGTAGTTCCACTCTCCGTCACGGTCCTTGTCCCATTCGAGGAGGGAGGCGTTGTTGAACAGAAGCGGCTCACAATGGCTGGTGGTTATCATGATACCGTACCGGTCTGCGACGACCTGGCTTTCCGGGTGGCTGTAGAAGGCTCCCGTGCAGCTGTGCATGGCCGGTGCAAGCATGTTTCCCTTTAGGCGGAGGATAAGTTCACAGACTCTTTCGTAGGTCTTCGGGCCTATGTCCCCGAGCTCTTTCTCGTAGTTGCGCGATGCCCAGGTGTACATACCCCAGTCCTCGTCATTTATGAACATACCGCGATACCTGACAGACGGGGTCTTGCTTTCATAGTTCTCGACATAGTCTATTCCCTGCTTGTGGATGACGGGTATGTCTGCGAACCAGTACCATGGACTCACACCTATCTTCTCGCTTACATGGAGCGCTCCATAGGCTGCTCCACGGGCGTCGGAACCGATGATGGTGAGGGTGTTTCCGTCAGTGCGGATGACAAACCGCTCCCATCCGTCGACTGCGTCGCTGTCTGCTTTTATGACTATGGCAGCTCCTTCCTTAGGCATCTTGCTGCTTATGGCTGGGCGGAATCCCGTGACCCTCTCGATGTCTTCGGCAAGAAGTTCCGCAGCCTTGCTTACCAGGGCGGGCTGTTTCCTGTCTACGGTTATTGTGGCTCTTGTCAGTTCTACGGCACCTGCTGTCAGAGAGAAAGCAGCGAGGGACAGGAATGTGAGTATTCTTTTCATTATGTGGTATTTACTGCAAGGATTATCGTCTGAGGAACTCCACTACCTGCTTTGCGAATTCCTTCATTCCGGCGATTGAAGGGTGGTTGTTCTGCTTGTCGATGTCGTGAAGGTCGAGGCATTCGATCTTGTAGTGCCTGAGGATCGTGTGTACAGATTCGTTGATGTCGTCACGAAGCTCCGAGTTGAGGATGAAGACGATGCGGGCAGAAGGGTAGAGAGTCTTGAGCTCGCTGCACATCTTTGCCATGCCTGGACGGAATGAGTAGAGGTCCTCGTTGGTCCATTTCTTCCATTTGTATTCTCCGACAGGAGCATAGCTCCAGCAGTCGTTGGTTCCTCCGCATACGAGGATGACGTCAGGATGTCCAAGGTCTCCGGCTCTTCCGATGAAAGATCTGTCGGAATAGTCCGATGACTCTCCTGGTCTCTTGTATCCGCTGTAGCAGATTGTGGCGCCTGAGAAGGAATTGTTCTTCTCCAGCTTGTAGCCCATCTGTTCGACAACCTGGTACCACCAGGTCTGGCTGACGAGGGTGACGTCGTTGTTAGGCTTGCTTACGGTACTGTTCTCGGGGAAGTACCATATTTTGTTCCATGAAGGCTCCATATAGCCTTCGAATGTGCTGTATGAATCTCCGAGGATGGAGACCTTCAATGGTTCCTTCTGCTGCGCCTGTGCGCTCAATGTGAGGACGGCGAAAATGGCAAGTGCAAGTATCTTTTTCATTGATTGTGATTTATGTTTTACGAATATAGCAAAAATCCGTAAACAAAAAGAGGATGACCGGCCGGTCATCCTCTGTATTTATCGAAGAAGCATCTACTACTTCTTGAAGTCACGTACTGTGTAGTATACAGCCTTGCGCTGGTTGTCCTTGTCGAAGAGGAGAGGGAAGTTGTTAGCGCCGAGCCATGAAACTGAGTCGTTGACGTTCCAGAAAGTAACGCAAGAGATGTTGTTCTTGTACTTGCGGAGGATCTCGAAGAGGTCAGCGTACTTCTTCTGCTGCTTAGCCTGGATCTCATCAGTGTAAACCTGGCCTTCGCCACGGCTGAACTGGAGCTGTCCGCCTGCTTCCTCGTTGATACGGATGTCGAACTCAGTGATCTGGAGGTCGTCTACGAGCTCAAGATACATCTTGATAGCTGTCTCGAAGTCCTCGAGTGTAGGGTTGTCGTAGATGTTGTAGTGGCCCTGCATACCGATACCGGTGATAGGAGCACCCTCGCTCTGGAGCTTCTTGACCATGTTGTAGATATAGGTTCTCTTTGAAGGAGTCCATGCGCTGTAGTCGTTGTAGAAGAGACCTGCCTTTGGATCAGCCTCGTGAGCCCAGATGAATGCGTTCTTGATGAACTCGTCGCCGCAGAGCTGGTAAGCCTGTGACTTGCGGAATGAATCCTCGTAAGAAGCATCGATGTTGTTGGCGTCGCTCATAGCCTCGTTAACTACATCCCAGCAGTAGATGACGTCCTTGTAGCGGTTTACTACAGTGTGGATGTGAGATCTGAGTGAATCGTAGAACTCCTGCTTTGAAGCAGCTACATACTTAGGAACCATTACGGTCTCCATAGCTGGCATAGCTGGTCTCTGACCTGCCTGAGGAGCCTGTCCTGGCTGTCCCTGTGGACGAGGACGACGGCCGAATACTCTCTGCTCTACGAATACGGTGTCACCCTTCTCGTCGAGCTCGACGATAGGATTGCCGTTTGCGTCATGAGCCTGGAACATCCATGTTGCGAACTGGCTGTGCCATACGAGGTTGTGACCACGCATCTTGATGCCGTTAGCGCGGCAGAAATCAGCGATCTTGTCAGCCTCCTCGAAGTTCCATACGCCTGGAGCTGGGTGAAGCTCACCTGGCTTCATGCAGTTCTCAGCAGTGATGCTGTTGAACTCCTTGAGGATCATTGCAGAGATGGTTGAATCACTGACGTTGCGACCAGTGACAGCGACACCCATCTTGAAATAGTTCTTGTAAGCGTCCTTGAGACCTGGGTCCTTAGGACCGCATGCGCTCATCAGCACTGCAGATGCGATGAGGACGATAGTACTAAGCTTTTTCATGAAAAAGTGAATATGTTTTGTGATTAATAATTGTCGGTGGCAATCTGATTCCATGAGTACGCTGGGGTCAGGCGGCAAATTTAAACATTAAATACACAAAAATCAATGAAAGAACGCCACAGATTGAAATAATCACTATATTTAAGCATGCTTAGGAAGATTGATGGTCCGGATGCAATGATAGAAATCGTCAGAAGGATGGGGCTGATCCCGTTCTTCAGAAATCCTGTCCATGGCTGGTCCATCGAGGAGATGACAGCCCCGGGCTGTTGGTTTGACGCTGACGGAGTCCTGGGACCATGGGACTGGAAGATCGATGTGGTCCGCTCCGGAATGGCCTATGGCAAGTTCCTTGGGGGACGGGCGGCATTCGCTACGGAGAGATGGTACCGCGAACTGATGAACTACAGGCGCAGCCTTCCGAAATACAAGGTCGAGCATGGGGGAATCCTGGCTAAGCCGGCCTATGACGCAATCCTGGAGGCTGGATCGCTTGAATCGAGGCAGCTGAGACGGGTCCTGTCTGAACACAGTGGATCTCCGGTCAAGAAAAACGTCAGCGACACGGTCCTGACCTTCCTCCAGATGGGTACATGGTGCCTGACAGGGGATTTTGAACGAGTCTATCGAGGTCCGGACCTTGTCTATTCCGGATGGCAGCTGAGTTCCAATACTACTCCAGAACAGTTCTGGGGTGAAGGTTCCCTGAGTCCCGCGGGCCATGTTGACAGACCTGCTGATGAGGTGACACCGTCGTGGGCATGGAGATTAGAGGAAGAAGACGCTGCACCTGTGATCTCCAACCTCGGATCTCCGGAGGAATCAAGACAAAGAATCATTGACCATGTCTTGGAGATGTTCCCAGATGCAGATATCAAGGTTCTGGAGAAAATGATTTAAGTTTGTATATGTGAAAACGACTGATTGTCATTGAGATGGAAAACTACAGGCTTACGGCACCACGATACGAATCGATGAACTACCGCTATTGCGGGAAGTCAGGACTTATGCTCAGCGAGATCGCGCTGGGCTTCTGGCATAACTTCGGATACAGCTTCACACCTGACGGGAAACTGATGGAGGAACGCCTTCCTTCTGATTATTCAAGATGCAGGGACATCGTCCACTTCGCATTTGACAACGGCATCACATACTACGATCTGGCCGACAACTACGGCCCTCCTTACGGAAGCGCGGAGGAATGCTTCGGCAGGATCATGGCGGACAGCATGCGTACCCATCGCGACGAGATGGTGATCGCCACTAAGGCGGGACACGACATGTGGCCCGGCCCGTACGGTGAATGGGGCTCACGCAAGCACCTCATGGCTGGCATTGACCAGAGCCTCACTCGCATGGGACTTGACTACGTGGATATCTTCTACAGCCACCGTCCTGATCCTCGAACTCCTCTCCAGGAGACCCTTCAGGCCTTGGTGGACATAGTCCGCTCCGGCAAGGCCCTCTACGTCGGAATCTCGAAATATCCCGCCGAGATGGCCGCTCAGGCATATGAATACCTCGCTGCCCATGACACCCCATGCATCGTATACCAGGGCAAATACAATATGATGGTCCGCGCAAACGAGCAGGACATTCTTCCTCAGTGTGCGGACAAGGGAGTGGGCTACGTTGCCTTCTCTCCTCTCAACCAGGGACTCCTGACGGACAGATACCTGGATGGCATCCCATCTGATTCCAGGATGGTGCGCTCGACCTTCCTCGACAAGGAACGTGACCTTACACCTGGATACTTCGACTTCATCCGCGATGTGGCGGCCAAGGCGAAGGAAGAAGGCCTCTCTACGGCTCAGTATGCTCTCCGCTGGATACTCCAGCGCCAGGAAGTCTCTTCAGTGATAGTCGGCGCCAGCAGCGTGGAACAGCTAAGGCAGAATCTCTCAGCAATCAGAAAATAAAGCTATGCTTCTCGGAACATCATCACCCCTTGGCCACAGCACTCCTCAGGAGTGGGCCGCAAGACATGTCTCACTTGGACTGGGCTCAGTCGTATTCCCGCTTGACTGCAAAGCCGATCCTGCGCTCATCGACGCCTACGCCAAGGCTGCGGACGACGCCGGTCTGGTGATCGCGGAAGTTGGAATCTGGAAGAACATGCTCGCCGCTGATCCACAGGAGCGTCAGTCCATGACCGAATATGCCATCGGACAGCTCCGTATGGCCGACCGCATAGGTGCGAAGTGCTGCGTGAACGTCATCGGCACTCCTTACGGCCCGCGCTGGGACGGCGGCTACAGGGACAATTTCAGCGAAGAAGCATGGGAGTTAGCTGTCGCGAAGGTGCGCGAAGTCATCGACGCGGTGCACCCGGTCAGGACCAAGTTCTCGATCGAGTCGATGCCATGGATGATTCCAAGCGGCCCGGACGAGTATCTCCGCCTGATCGAGGAGGTCGACAGACCGGAATTCGGAGTCCATCTTGACGTCGTGAACATGGTGACCTCGCCCGAGCGCTACTTCTTCAACGACCGCTTCCTCCACGAATGCTTCAACAAGCTTGGTGGAAAGATAGTCAGCTGTCATCTCAAGGACGTCAGACTTCTGCCTGACTACACCTTCCAGCTTCAGGAATGCGCCTGCGGAGAGGGAAGTCTCGACATAGGCCTGTTCATCAGCCTGGCCGACAAGGAATCGGAATCCATGCCTATGATCATCGAACACCTTGCCGACGACGAGGCCTATCTTGCAAGCATCAGGTACATTAAGGACAGATATTAGCTTTTATCAGGTACGTTAAGGAGATATTAGCTTTTATCAGGTATGTTAAGGACAGATATTAGCTTTTTTGACCCTACAGCCTGCAAAATCGAAGGTGGTAGGGCGAAAAATTCAAAATGCATATGGAATATACATCAAACGCAGACAGACTGACGAGGCAGTACTTTGACTCATTGCTTATCGAGCCTCGCTATCTCGACTCGGCAGTGCCTTCGACAAAGCTGGACCTCTATGGCGAGACTTTCAGCACCCCTATAATGACGGCGGCGCTGTCCCATCTTTTCAATACCGTTCCTGACGGCATGGAGGTCTATGCCTCAGGTGCTGCCCAGGCAAATGCCGTCCATTGGGTAGGAATGGGCTCGGACGAGGAGCTGGAGGGCATAGTCGCAACCGGCGCCAGGACGATCAAGGTCATCAAGCCACATGCGGACAATGCGCTTGTCTTCCATAAGATAGAGCATGCGGTGAAGGCTGGCTGCTTTGCAGTGGGAATGGACATCGACCATCCGTTCAGCCCGGAGGGCCAGTACGATGTGTGCGACGGTTTCCCTCTCAAGGCAAAGTCTTCTGAGGAGCTCGCGGAGTTCGTGCAGGCTGCTGGAGTGCCTTTCATCGCCAAGGGAGTGCTCAGCCCACGCGACGCCGAGAAATGCCTTAAGGCCGGCTGCGCGGGAATAGTCGTGTCACATCACCATGGAATGGTACCATATGCGCTCCCGCCGCTCATGGCACTCGAGGATATCATCGAGGTCGTCGGGAACCAGATTCCTGTTTTCGTGGACTGCGGAATCGAGAGCGGAGTGGATGCCTACAAGGCTCTCGCCCTCGGCGCTACCGCCGTATCAGTAGGCCGTCACCTGATGGGTTGTCTCAAGGATGGTCCGGAGGCAGTAGCTGCCCGTATCAGCCAGATGACAGCGGAACTTGCAGGCGTCATGGCCAAGACCGGTGTGAAGAGCCTGGATGAGATGGATCCTACAGTCCTCCACAAGAGAAACTTCTGACATCCACAAGAGGATCTTCTGCCCCCATTTCTCTGCCATGCAGGTGCCCCCATTTCTCTGCCACGCAGGACTAAAGGAATACCGCATTGAGTTCGGCGAGGCTCTGTATGTAGTCTCGCTCGACGCTTAGGTACTCCTCAAGTATCTGGTAAAGGACGTCTATCTCTGTCATGTATTCGATCATGGAGATCTCACCATGGTCCAGTGCCTTGAACAGAGTTCCGCGTATGTCCGCCTCGCCAAGAGACTGCATGTACTCGTCCTTGATCTGGCCGAGGCTTACAGCCTTGTCGTATTCGCTGCGGAGCCTGCTGTAGAACTCCTGCTCTGCCTGGGCCTGTTTCTCCTTTGCAAGAGAGACCCTTGCCTGGCTCTGGCGTACCTTGTTGGTGTTCTTCCACAGAGGGATGGCTACGCCCAGCGTGAGACCTCTGTATTTCTCGTCGTGGCCTATCTCGGACATGTATCCAAGGGTCAGTCTTGGCAAGGCTGAGAGCTTGTCTATCCTGACGCTGCTGTTGCTGATTGCTATCTCTTCTGCTACGTAGGCGATCACCGGATTGGCCTCAGCGGCCTGCGCGAACCATGTCTCGAACTCAGCAGGGAGCATGCCATCCCCGTAGTCCTCGCTGTCAAGGACGATCTCCTTTCCTCCGTTGAGTACCCGAAGCGACGCAAGTATGTTCTCCTTTTCGAGGTCTGTACGTGCTACGCGGGCTTTTGCGCTGGTAAGGTTGAGCCTTGCCTTGTTGAGCTCCATCACACTGGCTTCTCCCATCTCCAGCTCGCGCGAGGTGGCATTGTAGAGCCTTGTCGCATATTCCAGAAGTACATCGTATTCTGCCCTGACCTTGTTGCAGTAGACCGCCTCGATGCAGAGCGACTGGGCCTCCTTCAGGATGTTCAGCCTTTCTGCCTTGTATTGCAGTGCAGCCTGCGAGTCAAGTGCTCCGGCCTGTCTTGCCTTCATTCCGAAAAGTGTAGGGATGTCAAAGCTCTGCGTGACGCTCAGGTCATGTCTCTGGCCGACTTCGGCGTTCTGCCCCCAGAGATAGTTGAACTCGACTTCCAGGTCCTCCAGAAGAGCCTCTGAACGGTTCTCGAGCTTCTGGACCTCGAGCTCGGCTGCGGCAGTCCTGAGCGAAGGATTGTTCTCCTCTATGCTGCGCAGCACCTGGTCCATGGCAGATGAAGGACGGCCTGGCACCTGGTCCATGGCAGCTGAAGGACGGCCTGGCACCTGGGCCGGTGCTGTCTGGGCACCGGCGGTAAGGCAGGGTACCATGGTCATGATGACGGCCATGATTGCGTAGGCGGCCGTAGTTGTCAGGATATGCTGTCTTTTCATTTCTTGTCGCGGTTTGTGAGGATATACATAGTCGGAACGATGAAGGCGTTGAGCAGAGTCGAGCTGAAGAGGCCGCCGATTATCACCTTGGCCATAGGACTCTGGATCTCGTTGCCAGGAAGGTCACCGCCAAGGGCGAGAGGCAGGAGAGCCAGACCTGAGGTTATCGCTGTCATCAGGATAGGGTTCAGACGGTCGAGCGAGCCCCTTCTGACGGCCTCGAGAAGAGGAAGGCCTTCCGCTCTGAGGACGTTGTACCTGTCTACCAGAAGCATTCCGTTTCGGGTCGCGATGCCGAAGAGCGAGATGAATCCGATGATCGCAGGTATGCTCATGATACCTCCGCTCAGGCGTATGGCGACCACTCCGCCGATGAGGGCGAGAGGCAGGTTGACCAGTACGGTGAGGGTCTGGGTGACGTCGTGGAATTCGGCAAGGAGAAGGAAGAAGATCATCAGCAGCGAGAAGATGCTGACGAGGGCGATCGTCCTTGAAGCTCTTTCCTCGCTCTCGAACTGGCCGCCGTACTCGACGTGGTAGCCTTCAGGAAGGACTACGTCTTCCTTGATTGCCTCTCTGATGCTCTCGACAGCCTTGCTGAGCTCTCCTCCGGTAACGTTGCAGGAGATGACCAGTTTGCGCTCTACGTTCTCCCTGTTGATGGTGTTCGGACCGCTGGACGAGACGATGTCGGCCACGCTGCTCAGAGGAACCATCTTTCCGCCCGGGGTGCTGACCATCAGGTCGCGCACCATGTCGAAATCCCTTGTTCCGCCGTCGTCGGCCTTGACTGTGAGGTCGAATGCCTTGCTGCCTTCGTAGACCTGTCCCACGACGGCGCCTTCGAGGAGCACCTCGAGGGTCTCGGCGAACTCGCTCATGGTTATTCCATAGCGTGCGAGCATCTCTCGTCTTGGGACGATGTTGAGCTGAGGCCTTTCGACCTGCTGCTCGACCATTATGTCAGTAAGACCTGGAATGTCCTCTATGCTTTCCTTGATCTTGTTTCCGATAGAGTACATGCGACCTAGGTCGGTTCCGAAGAGCTTGATCGCGATGTTCGCCTTGGTGCCTGAGAGCATCTCGTCGATGCGGTGGGCGATAGGGCCTCCGATCTCTACGTTTACTCCTGGAAGCACTGAAAGCTTCTGCCTTACTTCCTCGGTCAGTTCAGCCCTTGACCTGTCCTTGAGTATGTAAGGGCATTCGAGCTCTGAAGTGTTGACTCCGAAGCTGTGCTCGTCAAGCTCCGCACGTCCTGTCTTGCGGCCTACGGTCTGTATCTCGGGAATCTCAAGCATGAGCATCTCCGCCTGATGGCCGAGGGCCTCCGACTCTTCTATGGATATTCCGGGAACCGAGCTTATCGAGATGGTGAACGATCCTTCGTTGAATGCAGGAAGGAAGCTTCTTCCGAGGTTGAAGAATATGATGAGCGCTGCGATGAGCATCGCTCCGGTAGCGCTGAGAATGCCTGCCTTATGCCTGATTGCCCATCCGAGGGCTTTCTCATAGACGTTCTTCAGGCGGAGCACCAACCATGGTTCCTTGTCCTCCTTGTCCTTTCCCTTGAGCAGATATGAGCTGAGCACAGGTGTGAGGGTCAGGGCGACGAGGGTCGATGCGAAGAGAGAGATCATGAAGGTGATGCCGAGCGGCTTGAGCATCCTGCCTTCCATTCCTGAGAGGAAGAAGAGCGGGAGGAAGCAGACCACGATGATGAGCGTAGAGTTGAGCATAGGCATTCGTACCTCGCGTGAGGCTTCGTAGACCGTCTCGATTACGCTTCGGCGCTGCTCCGGTGGCAGGGCTCTGTTCTCTCTGAGGCGCTTGAATACGTTCTCTACGTCGACGATGGAGTCGTCCACAAGCGAGCCTATGGCGATTGCGAGACCTCCGAGGCTCATTGTGTTGATCGTGAATCCCATAGCCTTCATGCTGAGCAGGGCGATGATGACTGAGACAGGGATGGAGACGAGGGAGATGACTGTCGTCCTCCAGTTCATCAGGAAGATGAAGAGTACGAGGATTACGAAAAGGGCTCCCTCCAGGAGGGATTTCTCGACGTTGTCGATCGAGCTCTCGATGAATGAAGACTGGCGGAAGATATCGGTATTGACCTGGATGTCCTCGCTCATACCTTCCTTCATCTCCTCCAGGGCTTCCTCTATCTGTCTTGTAAGCTTGATTGTGCTGACGTCAGGCTGCTTGGTGACTGTGAGCAGAACGGCCGGTTTCCCTTCTGCAGACGCGCTTCCGAGCTTAGGGGTCTTAGGGCCTGTCTGTACCTTTGCGATGTCGCCGAGCAGGACTGGTTTCCCGCTTTCGCTGACCTTTACGACAGAATTGCGTATCTGCTCAAGGTCAGAGGTGGCGATCACTCCTCGTACGATGTACTCGTTGCCGTGCTGGTACAGAGTGCCTCCTGATGCGTTGCGGTTCATGTCCCTCACTGCGTCCAGGGCCTCGTCCATCGACACTCCGCGGTGCTTCATGCGTCTTGTGTCGAGAAGGACCTGGTATTCCTTCACTTCGCCGCCGATGACTGCCACCTGTGCGACTCCTCCTGTGGAGAGGAGTCGGGGACGGATTGTCCAGTCTGCGATTGTGCGCAGGTCTGTCGTCGAGGTATTCTCCGCTGTAAGTCCGATGATAAGAAGTTCTCCAAGTATGGACGACTGTGGTCCAAGTGTAGGCTGACCTGTTCCTGCGGGGAGCTGGTCACCAAGCATCGCGAGCTTCTCGCTCACGATCTGGCGGGCGCGGTATATGTCTGTGTTCCAGTCGAATTCGATGTAGACGATTGAGAATCCGGTGGCCGATGAACTGCGCACACGGCGTACGCCCGTGGCACCATTGACCGAGGTCTCGATAGGGAAGGTGACAAGCCTCTCGACCTCTTCCGGAGCCATTCCTTCGGCCTCTGTCATGACCGTGACGGTCGGGGCGTTGAGGTCAGGGAAGACGTCTACCTCCATTGTCCTGGTCGTGTAGATTCCTGCGAAGATCAGGAGTACGGCCAGCACAAGTATGAACAGGCGCTTCTCAAGAGCGAATCTGATGATGGCGTTGAGCATGGCGGCCTAATGGTTATGGTTATGTCCTGCCGGTGCGCTTGCGACTGACGCAAGCTTTATGTGCATGGCACCTTCGCTTACTATCTTCTCACCTTCGGTAAGTCCGCTGAGTATCTCTGTCCTGATCCCGTCGCTGCCTCCGATCCTGACTTCTCTCTTTGCGAAGCAGTCCTCGTCAAGCCTTACGAATACGCTGTAGATCCCCTGTTCTTCGATTATGGCTCCTGCAGGGACACTGATTGCAGATTCCTTGGCGGCGGTCCTGAGGCAGACCTCAGTGTATGTTCCCGGGATGATTCCGCTGCGGTTAGGGAACTCGAAGATGACAGGAATGTATCCGTCCTGTACGCTGCGGCTGTAGCTGACCAGACGTCCTCCGTTGCCGCTTATGCTGAGCACCTCGCCTGTGGCGCTGCGGAATGTCGCGTCGCTGATGTCACGTAGCTCCGCAGCATAGCGTTCAGGAAGGTCGGCTCTGAGCTGGAGGGTCTTGTTCTGGGCTATGGTGGCGATAGCCGTGCCTGCCTCCACATATCCACCCGAGGTGACGTTGAGTTCCTTGATATAGCCGCCCAGCGGACATCTGACGGTAGCGTTGGTCTTGTCTGCCGATGTATCGGAAACGAGCGCCTCATACTCGGCCTTTGCCTGCTCGTAGGCAAGCTCGCTCTGCTCGAAATGGTTGCGGGAAACGATGTTGTCTGCCAGCAGATCCCTGTCTCTCTCATACTTTGTCTTGGCGATCTCGTAGGCCGACTTCGCCATTGCGATGACGTCACCGCCGGCTAGACCCTTGGTCGAGATCTCCGCGAGGGATGCTCCCTTGGCGACTGCGCTGCCTTCGTTCAGTTTGCCTGAAATGACTATGGTACCTGATACGGGCGCCACTGCCACAGCCTCGTCGCCTATCGACGGAAGCACCTGACCGCCGACCTTGATCGTCTTCGCCAGAGGTCCGGCACTCACCACCTCGGTGCCGATCCCGAAGAGCTCCTGCTTCTGCTCGCTGAACTCTATCTCGTCGGAATGTCCTTCCTCATGGTGTTCTTCACCTTCGTGTGAGTGTGTAGATGAATGATGGCAACCTGCAATGCACATGCAGGCTGCCATCAGTATGATAATGTTCCTTTTCATTCCCCGGTTCTTTACAACATACAAATTTAGTATGCCGTTTGTGCAACCGGGTTGCAAAAGACGTTGCTGGACTTCTACTTGATCTGGATGTCGATGATCTCACGGATGTCGTCGGAAGCACCTCCGAGCATGAGTGAGACAGGTCCTCTTTCGAGCGCCCATGTGTTGAGGGCCTCGTCCCAGTGGCGGAGTTCGCTGACAGGGATCTCAAGTGTCACCTTGCTGGTCTCTCCGGCAGCGACTGTCACTCTCTTGAAAGCCTTGAGCTCCTTGAAAGGACGTTCGACGCGGGATTCAGGCCAACGCACGTAGAGCTGCGCCACCTCGTCTGCTTCCATGGTACCGGTGTTTTTGATGTCGAAGCTGACCTTGATGGTCTCGCCCATCTTGTAGCTGTCCTTGTTTGCCTTTGGCTGTCCGTACTCGAAGAATACGTATGAGAGTCCGTGTCCGAACGCGTACATGACAGGGAGGTTCTTGGTCTCGAACCATCTGTAACCTACGAAGATGCCTTCTGAGTAGTGTGCGTCAGGTGACCTTCTGATGTTGGCTCTGCGCTGGCCACCGATGTCCTGACGGTACTGGTTTCCGAAGAGGTCGCCCTGGACTTCCTCGTTCTGAGGGAAGTTGCCGAGTGCGAACGCAGGAGAGTCCTCAAGCGCTACAGGGAAAGTGAAAGGAAGCTTTCCTGAAGGAGCGATGTTTCCGTAGAGCACGTCTGCAAGAGCGTTGCCACCCTCAAGGCCGTTCCACCAGCCCTGCACGAGAGCCTTGGAATATTTCTCCACTACCTGGAGGTCGCATGGGCCGCCTGAGATGATGACGCTGACGATGTTCTTGTTGACAGCGTAGATCTCCTGGATGATCTCCTCCTGGCTTACAGGAAGCTTGATGTCTGTACGGTCAGAGCCCTCGGTCTCGATGCTCTTGTTGGTTCCGCAGAAGAAGAATACGACCTCGGCGCCCTTTGCAGCCTCGAGTGCTTCCTCGAGAAGCTTAGGGTCGACAGCCTCGTCGATTGTCTTGGCAGCGTTCCTGGCATTTCTTCCGTATCTGCCCATGAAGTTCCTGTATGCAGGAGCATAGACGATCTCCATTCCTTCCTGTGCGCGGTTCTGGAGTCCCTGGAGAGGGGTCACTTCATAGACTGACTTCACACCTGCGCCCATACCGCCTGACTGGGTGTTGAGGGTCGCGTTGAGACCGATCACGGCAATCTTCTTCGCCTCCTTGCTGACAGGGAGGAAATCGTTGCTGTTCTTGAGGAGTACGATAGACTTTGAAGCCACCTCGTAAGCTGTCTTGCGGCTCTCAGGCTGGGATGCGGTAGCAAGGTTGCATTCATCCTCAGGGATGGCCTCGACGGTGAAGCGGAGACGGAGGAGTTCCTTTACCTTCGCATCTACTACGCTCTCAGGGACTGCACCTGTCTTGACAGAGTCGATGAGGGCAGGTCCGAGATATGTGTCGCCGGTCATCTGGACATCAAGACCATGGAGAGCTGCTCCCATTGTAGAATGGGTCCCGCCCCAGTCTGACACAGTGATTCCCTTGAATCCCCACTCTCCGCGGAGAATCTCGTTGAGGAGATGCTCGTTCTCGGAGCAGTAGTAGCCGTTGACCTTGTTGTATGCAGGCATCACAGCCCATGCGCCGCCTTCCTTGACCGCAGCCTCGAAAGGCTTGAGGTAGATCTCTCTCATGACACGCTCGTCGGCGATGACATTGACGCTGCCTCGGTTGGTCTCCTGGTTGTTGAGTGCAAAATGCTTGATGCAGGCTGCAGTTCCTTCTTCCTGTACTCCCTTGACGTAGTTGGCTGCGAGTCTGGCAGCGAGGAAAGGATCCTCGCTGAGGTACTCGTATGTACGTCCGCCTACAGGAAGTCTCTGGATATTGATGGCAGGGCCGAGGATGACATCCTTTCCTCTTACCCTTGCCTCTTTGCCCATTCCATGTCCATACTTGAGGGCGAGTTCCTCTGACCAGGTCGCTGCAAGTGCAGAACCGGTAGGGAAGTATGTGGCTGAGTCGGTTACCCAGCCTGCCGACTGGAAACCGTTAGGCACACCTTCCTCACGGATACCGAAAGGACCGTCGGCATACTTGATGTCCTGGATACCGAGTCTAGGCACTCCTTCTGAAGACATATTTGTCTTGCTGTGGAGCATCTCGACCTTCTCTTCGAGAGTCATCTGTGCGATGATCTTGTCGATCTTCCTGTCGTTTACCGTAAGGACGTCCTGAGGCGACTTGGGGCCGCTGCAGGAAACCATTGCTGCTACAGCCAGCAGCGGGGTGAGTCTGTTAAGCTTCATAAGTGGTGGGGAATGTCTGTTATTACTTCGCGTCCATTGCCTGGCATGCTGTGATAGCGACCATCTTGTAGATGTCGTCTACCGAGCAGCCACGGCTGAGGTCATTGACCGGGCGTGCGATACCCTGGAGGATAGGTCCGATCGCGTCTGCATTGCCGAGTCTCTGGACAAGCTTGTAGGCGATGTTACCTACCTCGAGGCAAGGTACTACGAGTACGTTGGCCTCACCTGCGATCTCAGAACCTGGAGCCTTCTTCTTGCCTACTGAAGGTACGAGTGCTGCGTCTGCCTGGAGCTCGCCGTCGATCTTGAGGTCTGGTGCGAGTTCCTTTGCGAGTCTTGTAGCCTCGACTACCTTGTCTACTACCTCGTGCTTTGCTGAACCCTTGGTAGAGAATGAGAGCATTGCGACCTTAGGGTCGATGCCAGCGACGCTCTTGGCTGTCTGAGCTGTGCAGACTGCGATCTGTGCGAGCTGGGAAGCATCTGGCATAGGGGTCACTGCGACGTCACCGAACACGAGGACGCCGTTGTCACCGTACTGAGGAGTCTGGGTGATCATGAGCATGGCGCCGCTGACACAGCTGATGCCAGGAGCACACTTGATGATCTGGAGAGCAGGACGGAGGGTCTCACCGGTTGTCGAGAGAGCGCCGCTGATCTGTCCGTCAGCATCTCCGCTCTTGATGATGAGACATCCGAAATAAAGTGGGTCGAGTACCTGCTGAGCAGCCTTCTCAGGGGTCATGCCCTTGTTCTTGCGGAGCTCATAGAGGAGGTTTGCATATTCTGCGGTCTTCTCTGAAGTTGCAGGGTCGATGATGGTCGCTTTGGCGATGTTCTTGAGGCCGAGCTTGTCAGCATAGGCGAGGATCTCGTCACGGTTACCGATGAGGATGATGTCAGCGAGTCCGTCTGCGATTGCCATGTCGGCTGCTGTGATTGTGCGCTCCTCGAGTGACTCAGGGAGCACGATGCGCTGCTTGTTTGACTTGGCACGCGCGATGATGCTTTCAATAAGTGACATTATTGTGTGTTATTAGATTGTCGTTTATATCTTACAAATATAGCAAAACTGAATTAGAATATGAGGTCTTCAGACTTGATTTTCGGCACGTAATGGATGCCGTTCTCCCTGTAGTATTTCAGGGAGTCTCCTGGTCTTGCCTCCACGGTCTCGATCTGCTCGATGCTCTTTCCCACTGCCAGCACGCAGAGCGGTCTCATGCCCTGTGGCATACCGAGCTCCTCTGCCAGCTTCGATGGGTTGAAGTTCTTTACGATGATTCCGTTCAGACCCATCTCCACGGCCTTCAGGAGCATGCTCTGCAGCGAGATTCCGAGGTCTATGTCAAGGAAACTGCTTTCCTCCTTTTCGGAAGCGACGATGATGAATGCCTCGGGCTCCGTTCCCGGGAATGGAAGATTCAGCTCGGGAAGGGCTGCTCCCAGCTTGATGTTGGCGTTGACTATGTCGGCCTCGGGACCTTTGGTCACGAGGTGGAAGCGCAGGGCCTGCTGGTTCATGGCAGATGGTATCCTGGAGTTCACACTTACCATGGTCCTGAGCTGCAGCTCATGGACCACATAGTCCTTCCTGTAGCCCCTGACGCTCCTGTTCTTTGCCAGAAGCGTGTCCAGCGACGGGCGCTGTTTTACAGAAGGGGCCTTCGGACCTTTGCCGAAGACCGCCTCATATCTTGATTCCAGATAGTTGTCTGCCATGCCTATTCGAGTCCTCTTGACCTGAGAAGGGCGTTGAAGTCAGGATCTGCGCCGCGGAATCTGCGGAAGAGCTCCATGGCCTCGTCGCTGCCACCCTTGCTGAGTATGTTCTCCTTGAGTGAGTTGGCTGTAGCCTTGTCGAAGATGCCTCTCTGGCGGAAGAGCTCGAAGCCGTCCTGGTCGAGGACCTCTGCCCAGAGGTAGCTGTAGTAGCCAACGGCATAGCCGCCGCTGAACACATGGTTGAAATAGGTGCTGCGATAGCGGAAGGCTATCTGAGGAATGAGCCCAATCTTGTCGGCCACGGCCTGCTCAAAGGCACCAGCCTCGAAGTTGTCGTAGTTGTCAAGCATGTGGCACTCCATGTCGAGCAGGGCAGCAGCCACGAGCTCAGTCGTTTCAAAGCCGCTGTTGAAGATATGGTTGAAGTAGGTGGTGCGGTAGCGTGGGATGATCTCGTCGATGAGGCCCATTTCCTCGCATACGTGCTTCTCGAACTTCATCGGGTCGATAACCCTGAGCTCGGCGTTGCCTGGTGCAGGGGTCTCGGATGCCCACTCGCAGTCCTTGTCGACGTAGATGGATGTGAGCTCATGCCACTTCATGTCGAGGATTGACGCTGCTGCGAGCTCTGTTGTCATGAAGCCCTGGTTGAAGGTTCCAGCCTTGCTGATCTTCTCCACAAGTTCTGCAGGGATGACCTCTCCGGTCTGGTAATGTGTCGCGTAAGTTGCAAGGACTTCAGGCTCGAACGCCCAGTTCTCATTGATCTGGGAGAGCATCTCCACGAAGTCGGTAGGTACTGCGGTTCCGCTGGTTCCGTTGTAGCGGCACTCGCTGAGGAGTCCGTGGAGGGCATGGCCGAACTCATGGAACATGGTCTCCACGTTGTCGATGCTCAGGAGAGCGGGCTTGTCTGCTGTCGGCTTGGCGAAGTTTCCGACGTTGACGATGATAGGACGTACGTCCTCTCCCGCTACGGTCACATACTGGTTGCGGAAGTTGTTCATCCATGCGCCGCCTCTCTTGGTACTGCGTGGGAAGTAGTCGGTGAGGAGTATGCCGACGAGGCTTCCGTCCTTTCTTGTCACCTTGAATCCCTCTACCTCAGGATGGTATACAGGGATATCAGTAAGCTGCTCGAAATTGAGGTCATAGAGCTTAGCCGCTGTAGCGAATACGCCTGCGCGTACCTTCTCCATCTGGAAATAAGGTCTGGTCATGTCCTCGTCGAGGGCATACTTTGCCTTGCGTACCCTCTCTGCGTAGTAGGCCCAGTCCCATGCCTGGATCTTCGATCCTTCAGGAAGGATGCCGGCCTTGATGTCCTGGTCCATTATCTCCTGCATGTCGACAATCTCTTCCTTTGCCTTGCGGATCGCAGGGGTAATGATTGACTGGAGGAAAGGATCGATGGTCTGAGGATCCTTCGCCATCTTGTCCTCGTCGCTGAGGGCGGCAGGAGTGTCGTATCCAAGAAGCTGTGCCTTCTCGATGCGGAGTCTGATTATGTCGAGGATGACCTGCTTGTTGTCGTTCTCGTTGCCGTTGTTGCCGCGCATCGAATAGGTACGGAACATATCCTCACGCAGCTGGCGGTCGGATGTGGCTGCCATGGTCTCGGGATAGTCTGAGACCGAGATGCCGAACTTCTCGGCGAAGGCGTTGCTCTCTGCGAGAAGGTTGTTGCCGAACTTGAGCTGGAGCATCGAGATCTCGCTGTTGATTTCCTTGAGCCTTGCGCGCTGCTCGGCAGGAAGAGCGATTCCGTTCTGTGCGAAGCCTCTGTAGGTCTGCTTGAGGAGCATCTTCTGCTCGCTGCTGAGATTGAGCTTCTCCTGTGCGTCATAGACAGCCTTCACCTTCTTGAAGAGGTCCTCGTTCATGTAGATGCTGTTGTCCCAGTCGGTGATGATAGGGGTAGCCTCTTCCACGACAGCGTTGAGCTTGTCGGTGGCGTCAGTCTCGCAGAGGTTGAAAAGCACGCCTTCAACCTTCGCAAGGATGGATCCGGAGCGGTCGAGGGCCGCGATGGTGTTGTCGAAGCTAGGCTCGTCAGTGTTGTCGATGATGTCCTGGATCTCGCCCTGCTGCTGGGTGATTCCTGCCTTGATCGCAGGGATGTAGTCAGATTCGCTGATCTTCTCGAACGGAGGAATTCCGTATGGTGTGTCCCATTCTGTGAGGAACGGGTTCTCTTTTGTGGTACATGCTGTCATCGCCATGATGGTCAATGCTGTGATGAATATACGTTTCATTTCTGTATGTTGTTTTTTCTGAATAGTCTCTGTTACAGGAGGTAGATGAGCTGATTACTGGAGACAGATGAGCCTGACGATCATCTCGAGCCACTCCTTGTCTGTCCTGTCGAAAGTTCCAAGTTCCTTGCTGTCGATGTCAAGCTCGGCTACGAAGTTGTCCGCCTTGTCGTAGACAGGAACGACGATCTCGCTCTGGGAGAGAGAACTGCAGGCGATGTGGCCTGGGAATTCGTGTACGTCGGGCACTACGACGGTCTCGTTCCTTGCCCACGCCGTGCCGCAGACTCCGCGGCCTTTCCTGATACGGAAACATGCCTCCGGGCCCTGGAACGGTCCGAGTACGAGCTCCTCGCCTTCGCCTTCCATCCGAGGCTTGACGATATAGAATCCGGTCCACCAGAAATGCATGCGGCCATGGATCATGGCAACTGTATTCGCCATTCTTGCGATGAGATCAGGTTCATCTCCTAGAAGCAGCTCAAGCTCGCTGAGAAGCTTGGCATAGACGAAGGTCTTCAGAGGAAGGTGGCAATATCCTGTAGGGTTGCGGTTGAGGTAGTCCTGGTGGTAGTCCTCGGCGCTGTACCAGTTGCGCAGAGGCTCGACTTCCACAGCGAGTGGCTTAGGCTCCTCGCCATTTGCAAGCATCTCCTTCTTGACTTTGGCCTCCTGCTCGGCAAAGACTTTCTGTATGACAGGAATTTCTGCGGCGTCAGTGTAGTAGATTCCAGTGCGGTATCTGGTTCCTTCATCCTCGCCCTGCTTGTTGAGGCTTGTCGGGTCGATGATCATGAAGAACAGGTTGAGCAGTTTCCCGAGCGGCATCCTGTCTGCATCATATTCAATCCTTACTGTCTCTGCGAAACCGGTGGTGTCTGTGTAGACTTCTTTGTATGTAGGGTTCTCGGTGTTTCCGTTGGCAAATCCCGTCCTTGTTCCGAGGATTCCGCCTATCTGCTGGAAGAAGTGCTCTGCACCCCAGAAGCATCCTCCGGCAAGGTATATTGTCTTCTTGTCCATATTTGGTGAGTTATCTTGCAAAGATGGCCTATTATTTCTAAATTGCCAATGATTTAAAGCTTGATAATTATGGTTAGAAGTCTCGGTATCATGGCCAGAAGTCTCGGAATACTTCTTGCGACCCTCCTTATGACAGTGTCCTCTGTCTCTTATGCTCAGGAACGCCTTCTTCGCCGCCCTGCTGCCCAAATGCCTTACACGGTAGATGAGTATGGATATGCAACTTATCAGTACTGCGGCTTCACCTTCAAGATGAAGGAGAGCTACATCTCGACTGAATATGGACAGAAAGGAATCGAAAGGATGATGGATGACCTCGAGAAGATCAGTTCCATGATCCCGGGCAAGGCCTTGAAGGTGATGAGGTCAAGGGCCATCTGGATGGAGGAGAATAATGTCCATAACCGAAGCGCGGCCTGGTACCATACATCGGCAGGCTATCCTGCTTCCATAGGTGACATCGACGCCAAGGGCAAGTGTCTTGAGGTCACCAATATCGAGAAGTATGTCAACACGACAGCAAAGAACCAGCCTATGATGGTCCTCCATGAGCTGTGTCATCTCTACCATGACCAGGGCCTCGGCGGAAACAGCAACATGAACATCCATGCTGCGTATCTCAATGCAAAAGAGAAGGGTCTTTACAAGACCTACTGGAGAAGGGGAGACGTCGCTGCCACCGCTGCGACGGAGACCACTTACCATGAGTCCGAAAAGGAGCACTGCTACTGTATGAACAATGACTTCGAGTTCTTCGCGGAGATGTGTGAGGCCTACTGGGGTGAGAACGACTATTTCCCATATGACAAAGGGGACCTCAGGAACTTCGATCCGGTGGCTTATGAACTGATGGAAAAGATCTGGAAGTAAATGAATGATTATAACCAATAAAACACAAACAGCATGAAACGAACTTTTAGAATGTTGCTGATGGCGTTTGTCGTCACGGCAGTTGTGGCCTGTGGCAAGGATGAACCGTATGATCCAGCCAAGGGCGACGGAAATGGACATGGAACAGGCGTGGCCGAGCCTGCCTATACAGTGGACAAGGACGGCTATGCTACTTATGAGTACAAGGGTTTCACTTTCAAGGTGAAGAATGATGTCGTAAAGACAGAGGGCGCGCAGAAGGCTGTCTCACGCATGAAGAGCGACCTTGACAAGATCATGACCTTCGTTCCTGCAGATATCCTCAAAGTGATGCAGAAGAATCCTATCTGGATGGAGAAGCACAATGAGAAGAACTCGAGTGCGGCGTGGTACCACAGGGGAGCCGGCAGCGGCCTGACATATGGAGGTCTTGCTGCCAAGGAAAAGTGTGTGGAGATCACCAATTATGACTGGTATGTGGACTGGACTTCAAGGAACCAGCCTATGATGGTGTTCCATGAACTCTGTCATCTTTACCATGACCAGGGTCTCGGCGGAAGTTCAAACACTACGATCATGAACGCCTACAAGGCTGCGAAGAACAGCGGTATCTACAAGGAGATCTGGTACAGGACCGATGCAAGCTACAACACGGAAGACAAGTGGACAAAGACAACCTCTGCCTACTGCATGAACGACGATTTCGAGTACTTCTCGGAAATGTGCGAGGCTTACTGGGGCGAGAATGACTACTATCCTTTCAACTATATGCAGCTCAAGGATTTTGATAAGAACGGCTACAATATGTGCGTTAAGATCTGGGGAGAAAGATTCTAGACTTGGCATGATGATAAAAAAAGAGGCTTCCGATCGGAGGGCGCTGAAAAAGTCCCTTTGAGGTCTCTCTAAAAATCATCGAGGAGATGTTCAATTCATTTGGATATCTCCTCGATTTTTTGTAACTTAACTATTGTAAATCAATGGGTTATGTTACCAATTCAAGGCACTTTGCAGTTCAGTGAGCATGCTGTTCTCTATGATATGCTGATTCCTCAGGACCATCTCCTGCGAAAGATCAATGACTTGAT